>JAICYJ010000012.1 GCA_025934255.1 Thermoleophilia bacterium
ATCGCCGGTGCCGGGTCGACGCAGTCCATCCACTCCAGCTCGGGATCACCGCCCAGCCACAACGGCAGGTCGCTCCATGGCTCGACCTCGCGGTCGAGCAGGGCCTGGTTGTCGGCCCAGACGAAGTCGGCACCGGCCCCGGAGACCGCGTTGCAGCGGTCGAGCAGGGCGCTGATCGTGAGCGGCTGCGCCGGGCCGACCGCGTTGAAGCGCCCGTGAGCGCCGCGCTCGGCCATCGCGACCATCCAGCCGGCCAGGTCGCGCACGTCGATCACCTGCGTGCGCGCGCTGGGATCGCCCGGCGCCAGCACCGTGCCGCCCTCCGCGATCCGTGCCGGCCAGTAGGTGAAGCGGTCTGTGGGGTCGTCGGGCCCCACGATCAGGCCCGGCCGCACCACCAGCGCGCGGTCGCCGAACTCGTGCTCGACGGCCTGCTCGCAGAGCGCCTTCAGCGGCCCGTAGCTGGTCTCGGTGATCTCCTCGATGCTCGCGTCGGCGATGGTGCCGACCGGCCCGTCGACCTCGCTGCCGGCACCGCCGTTCTGGTCGTACACGGAGACGCTGGAGACGAACGTGTAGTGGCCGCAGGTGGGCGCGAGCAGCCGCGCCGAGTCGGCCACCAGCCGCGGGTAGTAGCCGCTGGTGTCGATCACGGCATCGAACTCGCGCCCCGCCAGCGGCGCCAGGCCGCCGTCGCGGTCGCCGTGCAGGTGCTCGGCATCGGGGAACAGCCCAGGGTTGGTCTGGCCGCGCGTGAACAGCGTCAGCTGGTGGCCGCGCTCCAGCGCCTGCTCGGAAGCGTGGCGGCCCAGGAACACGGTGCCGCCCAGGATCAGCAGCCGCATCAGGCGCGTTCCACGGCGAGGCTGTCGCCGACCTGACGCTCCACTGTCAGCGTCTCGGCCGCGATCCAGTCGCCGTGCGCGTCCCAGACGGCGCCCGGCGGGTGCGTCAGCCGGATCCGGTCGACCACCGCCAGCCCCGCCTCCTGCCGCATCACGTTGATGGCGCGGATCAGGTCGCGGGCCCCGCCCTCCAGCTCCAGCTCCGGCGTGATCTCGGTGTCGAGGGCGACCGCAAAGCCGTCGCCGTCCTGCACCGCGAATCCGTCGCGGGCGCGCGTTCGCAGCTCGAACTCGCCCGGCTCAAGGCGCCACTCCCCCACCTCCACGTGTCCGTCCTTGAGGCTGAAGTCACCCTCGCGCAGGAGGCCGCGGATCATGCCCAGGTCGCGTCCGTAGCGCGGGCCCAGCACCTTCAGCAGCGGCATCACCTCGACCTCGGCGAACTCCTCGGCCGACGTCGCCAGGCGCACCGCCTTCACCCCCAGCTCCGCGGCGATCAGATCGACGTGGCGGCCTACCTGGTCGCGCCGGGTGGCGTCGTCGGTGGCGACGATCACCTCGGCAAGCGGCTGGCGCAGCTTGACACCGGCGTCGTTGCGAGCCTGATGCCCGAGCCGCACCACCGCGCGCACGCTTGCCATCGCGGCCATCAGCGCGTCGTCGGTGAGGGCCGAGTTCACCTCGGGGTACGAGGACAGGTGCACGCTCTCGGGCGCCTCGGCACAGGCTCCCCGCACCAGGTTCTGCCACAGATCGTCGGCCAGGAACGGCATCACCGGCGCCATGCAGCGCAGCAGCTGCACGAGGGCGTACCAGAGCGTCTCGTAGGCGGCTTGCTTGTCGTCCGCGTCGCCCGACTTCCAGAACCGCTGGCGCGAGGCGCGCACGTACCAGTTGGAGAGGTCCTCAACGAACGCCTCCACCGCGCGCACCAGCCGCGGCGAGTCGTAGCTGTCCAGCGCCGCCCTGCACTCACCCACCAGCGACTGGGTGAGCGACCGCATCCAGCGGTCGAGCGGGGTGGCGATGCCAGCGTCGGGGCCGGTGGCCAGCGTCTCGTAGCGCGGCTCGAAGCCGTCCAGGTTCGCGTACATGACGAAGAAGTTGCAGGTGTTCCAGACCGTCAGCAGGTTGCGCTTGACCTCGTTGGCAGGCCCGTAGCCAAAGCTCAGGTTCTGCGACGGCGTCTGGGCGGCGAACATCCAGCGCATCACGTCGGCGCCCATCTTCTCGGCGGCGTCGTCGAACCAGATCGCGTTGCCCCACGACTTGTGCATGGGCCGGCCGGTCTCGTCGTTCACCCTCTCGTAGCAGAGCACCCGCCGGTAGGGCGACTTGCCCACCAGCACCACGCTCATGAACAGCATCGAGTAGAACCAGAGCCGGATCTGCTCGCGCATCTCCGACACCCAGTCGGCTGGGAACCAGGCCTCCCAGTCGGCGTGTGAGCCGAGGTCGGCGATGGTGACGCCCGCGGCCGAGCCGGTCGCATAGCCGCGCTCGACGAACTCCGGGTTGTGCCAGCCCAGCGTCGAGAAGGGCACGATGCCGGCGTCGAGCCAGCAGTCGCCGACGTCGAGCGCGCGCTCGGCCGGCTTGCCGCACTCGCAGTCGATGCGGACGTCGTCGATCCAGGGCCGGTGCAGCTCCTCCAGGCCGTCCAGCCCGCTGGTGGCCCGCTCGCGCAGCTCGGCGTCGGAGCTGATCACGGTCATGTGGCCGTCCTCGCAGAAGTAGAAGGGCAGCGGCAGACCCCAGTAGCGCTTGCGGCTGATGCACCAGTCGCCCATGTTGCGCAGCCAGTCCTCCATCCGCTTGCCGTACTGCGGCGGCGTCCACTCGACGCCGCGGGCGGCCTCGATCATCGGCTCGCGCACCTCGTCGCAGCGGATGAACCACTCGTCCACCAGCCGGTAGATCAGCTCGGTGCCGCAGCGCCAGCAGACGGGGTAGCGGTGGGTGATCTCCCCCGCCTCGACCATCCGCCCACGCTGCCCGAGGTCCTCGATGATCTGCTGTCCCGCGTCGCCGGTGTGGCGGCCGTGCAGCCAGCCGAAGCCCTCGTAGAACGCGCCCGACTCGTCCACCGGCACGATCGTGGCCAGGCCCTCGCGCACGCCCAGCTCGAAGTCCTCGGCGCCGCAGCCGGGCGCGATGTGGACGATGCCCGTGCCCTCGTCCATGGAGACGTCGTCCCAGCCGACAACGCGGTGCTCGACCCCGTCCTGGGCGGCCAGCTCGTCGAACGGCCCGTCGTACCTCAGCCCGACAAGCTCCGATCCCTTGACGGTGCCGACCTGGCGGCCGTGCAGCGGCACGTCCCCGAGCCGGCTCTGGGCGACGTAGGCGATGCCCGAGCCGGTCTCGATGCGGGCGTAGTCGGCCTCGGGCTGGACCGCCGCCGCGACGTTGGCCGGCAGCGTCCAGGGGGTGGTCGTCCACACCACCAGGAACTCGCCGTCGCGGCCGGCCAGCGGCAGGCGAACGTGGAGCGACGGGTGACCGATCTCGCGGTAGGAGTCGATCAGCTCGTGCTGGGAGAGCGAGGTGCCGCAGCGCGGGCACCACGGCATCGAGCGATGGCCCTTGTACAGCCAGCCGCGATCGTGGCACTCCTTGAGGAAGCCCCAGATGTAGCTGATGTTGGTGTCGGACATGGTGAAGTAGCTGCGGTCCCAGTCCATCCACTGGCCCAGCCGTGCCGACTGCTGCGTCTGGACGCCCGCGTACTTGGCCACGCGGTCGCGGCAGGCGCGCGCGAAGCGGTCGAGCCCGTACTCCTCGATCTCGGGCTTGGAGTTCAGCCCCAGCGCCTTCTCGACCTCGACCTCGACCCACAGCCCCTGGCAGTCGAAGCCGTTCTGGTAGCGCTGGTCGCAGCCCAGCATGGCGTGGTAGCGCTGCCAGACGTCCTTCAGCGTGCGGCCCCAGGCGTGGTGCACGCCCATCGGGTTGTTGGCCGTGATCGGGCCGTCGAAGAACGAGTAGGTGGGGCCGCCGCGGTTCTGGTCGCGGAGCTGCTGGAAGGTGCCCTCGCGCTGCCAGCGATCGAGGGCAGCATGCTCGAGCTCGATGTGGTCGGGCTGCTTGGGGACGGGCGCGAAGCGCTGCATCCGGCGGATTCTACGCGCCGGCAGGGCGGGCACGGCCGGACCTCCCGCGGTGCGGGCGCCGGGCGGCGACTGGTGTTAGAGAGCGATCACCTAGTCGTGATAGTGCCGCTGGCAGTAGTCATCGAAGGCGGCGTGCTTGGCGAGGTAGCTGCCGAGCTCGGAGAACCCGAACTCGAACCACTCCGAGAGCCACCGCTCGTCGATCTCAACCTGCTTTTCCTGCAGCTCGTCCATTGTCGTCTCCTCCGGAGGGGGTCACTCCGGACGACTCGCCTCGGTCTAGGCTGCCGAGGCCTGTTGGCCTTGTAATCGGCCGGAACCGCGTCGACCTTTACGACTTCCGAACAATTGTTGCAAGCGCCTCGCGGCAGCACGCGAATGCCAGCTGCGCCGGGTCGATCTCGCCCGGCGGCTGCCAGCCGATCTCGCTCACGTCGTCGGCGGCCCGCTGCTCGCCGGCGGCGACCGTTGCCTCGTAGAACAGGTTGAGCGTGGAAGGCGCGTCTTCGCCGTAGCGGTCGGGAAACACGCCCACCAGCGCGCCCACGGTCACCTCCAGACCGGTCTCCTCGAGCAGCTCCCTGCGCACCGCGTGCTGGGGCGTCTCGAGCGGCTCGACGAAGCCACCCGGTAGGTCCCACCAGCCCGCGAACGGCTCGCGGGCGCGGCGCGTCAGCAGCAGCAAGCCGTCGCGCATGACCAGGGCGCTGGCCGTGGGCGCGGGGTTGTCGTAGATGACAAGGCCGCAGACGGGGCAGTGCAGCACATCGGTCCCGTCGTGCTGCCAGGGGCCGGTCTCGAGCGCCGCCGCGCAGCGCGGGCAGTGACGCCACTCGGCAAACCGGGTCACGTCGCCAGCACCTGGGCGGTCAGATCGGCCCAGCGCCCCGGCTGCATCATCCAGCCCGAGTACGTGGAGCGGTTGGCGAGACACACCAGCCCCCGGGCGGCCACGGGGTCGGCCCACATCAGCGTCCCCGACGCGCCGAAATGCGAGAGGGTGGCGGGCGACACCGCATCGCCGCACCAGTGAGGATCGCCGGTGCCGCGGACGTTCAGCCCGAGCCCCCAGTCCGGGCAGTGCAGCTTCGGGTACGACTCGAGGCCGCCCTCGAGCCCGGGCCACTGGATCGACGCCAGATCGCGGCCGCTTTCGGCCGAGAGCAGCGGAGCGCCGCCGGCCAGCAGCAGCTGCACGACCCTCGCGTATGCCTCGGCCGTCGCGAAGCAGCCTCCGGCGGCCGAGCCGCGACGCCGCCACTCCGGGCCGTTGAACAGCTGTACACCGGGAGCCACCAGGCCCGGCTCCAGCACCTCGAGCGCGCGGCCGTACTGCTCGTCGGGCAGCGGCAGGAACGCATCCATCTCCAGCGGCCGCAGCACCGCCTCGGTCACGTAGCGGCGGTAGTCGATGCCCGACGCCGTCTCGATCAGGGCGGCGAGCACGTGGTAGCCCTCGTTCGAGTAGGCGCGGCGGGTGGCCGGCGGCCGCTGCGGCTGTACGTCGAGCGGCGCCACGCCCTTGGCGATCTCTGGCAGGCCGGAGGCGTGCGCGAGCAGATGGCGGGCGGTGATGCCCGCGCGCGCCGGGTCGCGGTATTGGGGCAGGTGGTCTCCCACGGGAGCGTCCAGCTCGATCGTGCCCTCCTCGACCGCGACCAGCGTCGCGATGGCGACGATCGGCTTGGTCAGCGAGGCCAGGGCGAACAGGGAGTCCGCCTCAGCGGTGCCCGCAACGTGCGTATCCTCCACTCCTGAGCGTCCGACGACCGCGACCGCGACCCCCGGTACGTCACCCTCAGCTACCCAGTTGTTGACAGCGTCCCATGCCACCGGGGCATGTTAGAGGTATCGTTTTTCGGAACATGGCACGAGTAGAGACCCGCAGCAGGCCGATCGAGGCCGAGGAGAACACCGGCGAGGAGCATCTCGACGACTGGTTTGCACGCCGGTTGGAGTCGCAGGGGATTCCCGCGCGGCTGGGCGCTCCGTCGACCGCGCGGATCCTGGCGGTGGCGGGACTGGCGCTGGCGCTGCTGGCGTTTCTGTGGGCGCTCTCGAGCGTCGGGTCAAGCCACTCGACCACCTCGGTGACGACGCTGCCCGCCACCACTGCGCCCAACAACGCCGGAAACAACGGCGGAGGCGGTGGCGGCGGGAACGGCGGCGCCAAGCACGGCACCGTGGCGTGGAACGCCGTCACCGTCGACGTGCTGAACGGGTTCGGCGGAAGCGGCGCGGCCGCCTCGAACGCGGCCGTTCTACGCGCGGCCGGATGGACTGTTGGCACCACCGGCAACGCCAGCGGCATCACGAAGACCGAGGTCGTGTACCTGCCCGGGCACGAGGCCCAGGCGAAGGCCGTCTCCAAGAAGCTGGGGCTGGGCCAGCCGGTGCCGATCGCTCAGGCCACCGGCGTCCCGTCCGACGCCACGAGCGGGGTCGCCATCGTGCTCGGCTCCGACCAGCTGACGAACACGAACGTTCACTAGCCATCTGAAGCAGATCAGCTCGCGCGCAGCGCGTCCCAGGTGCGCTCGACGTGCTCCCAGCGGCTGGCGGCATTTCCGATCGCGATGCGGATGGCGAACCTGCCGTTGACCTTGGTGTGAGACACCAGCGCGGTGCCGCTGTGGTTGATGCGATCGACGAGGGCGGCGTTGAGACGCTCGAGCTCCGGCTCGTCGTCGACGCCATCGGGGTGTGACCGGAAGCAGACGGTCGAGAGCGGCACCGACGCCATCAGCTCCCAGCCCGGCTCGGCGGCGACCGCCTCTGCGAGGCGCTGCGCCAGGGCGATGTGCCCCGACACCAGCTCGGCCAGGCCGTCGCGGCCGTAGGCACGGATCACCATCCACAGCTTCAGCGCGCGGAACCGGCGGCCCAGCGCCAGGCCGTAGTCCATCAGGTTGAGGACGTCGGACTCGTCGGTCGTCAGGTAGAACGGAACCAGCGCGAACACCTCCCGCAGCACGTCCGGCCGCGACGTGTAGAGCAGGCTGCAGTCGACCGGGGTGAACAGCCACTTGTGAGGGTTGAACACCAGCGAGTCGGCGCGCTCGCAGCCTGCCAGCAGCGGCCGCGTCGCCTCCACCAGCCCGGCGGCGCCGCCGTAGGCCGCGTCCACGTGCAGCCAGAGACCGTGGCGGGCGCAGATGTCGGCGATCTCGGGCACCGGATCGATGCTCGTGGTGGAGGTGGTGCCGACCGTGGCGACGACCGCCAGCGGCCGCACGCCGGCGGCGAGATCCGCCTCGACGGCCTCCGCCAGCAGGTCGGGGCGCATGCGCAGGTCCCCGTCGGTCGCGATCTTCGTGAGGCCGTCCAGGCCGATGCCGAGCGTGATGCAGGCCTTGTCCACCGACGAGTGGGCTTCGGCCGATGCGTACGCGCGCAGCGGTGGCAGGTCGGCCCTGCCCGCCATCCCGCGCGTGCGGATGTCGAGCCCGGCCGCCTCGCGGGCGCACGCGAGGCCGTACATCGTGGAGGTCGAGGCGGTGTCGGTGATCTCGCCGAACCAGCCGGCCGGAAGGCCCAGCAGGTCGAGCACCCATGCCAGCGTGCGCTGCTCGAGCTCGGTGGCGGCGGGAGAGGTGCGCCACAACATCGCGTTCACGTTGAGGGCGCTCGCGATCAGCTCGCCGACGATGCCCGGGCCGCTGCCGGTGATGCCGAAGTAGGCGAAGAAGGCCGGGTGGTTCCAGTGCGTGATCCCGGGCAGGATCAGGGCATCGATGTCGGCCATGATCGACTCCAGCGGCTCGCCCCCGTCGGGGGCGATGCGCGGCAGCCGGGCGGCGATCTCACCGGGCTCGACCTGGGCCAGGACCGGGCGCTCGGAGACGGTCTCCAGGTACCCCGACACCCAGGATGCGGCCTCGGCCAGCGCGTCTCGCAGCTCCTCGCTGGTGGGGCCGGGGCCGGTCATCGACGCGCTCATGGGCGCAGTATGGCAGCGCTCAGCCGCGGTGGATCGACGAGGTGGTCGAGTTGTAGACCGTGAAGTAGCGGCGGCCGGCGAAGATCGCGGTCGTCCACAGGAAGCGGCCGCTGCCCTTGTTCACCGAGTAGATGGCGCGCGAGCGCGACGTGGTCAGGTTCAGGACCTCGACCTGCATGCCCTGCAGGGTCTGGCGGATGTAGACCACCGAAGTGCCGTCGATGGACGGGTTGAAGTAGCTGTCGATCCTGGTGGTGCGCGGCGACCGCGAGCTCTTGCGGTCGATCCGGTAGACCGTGATCGAACTGCTGCTGGCGGTGGTGCGGTGGTAGACCACGCGCGGGTAGGAGATGTCGGGCGGCCCCAGGTCGGTGCGCAGCCGCGAGTGCGCGATCACGCTCGCGGTGCCGGTGTGAAGGTTGAAGAGGATGATCTGGCGGCGCGCGTTCTTGACTCGCCGGTAGACCAGCCACTTGCCGGACAGGGCGGGGTCGCGGCCCTTCAGCGGCAGCGTCTGCAGCACGGTCATGGTGGTGTAGTCGAGGATCTCGAAGGCCGGGCCGGTGTCGACCACGACGCTGGTACCGCTTACATCCGGGGTCATGCCGGGCAGGTCGGTGAACGTGCCGTTGTAGCGGACGACGCCGGTCAGCGATCCGTCCGAGTTGATCCGGTCGAACGCCAGGACGCCGGTGCCGGCCGAGGGATCGGCCACCGGTTGCGGGCCCAGGTCGATCTTGCCGGAGGCCTGGGCGACGCCGGAGGCGGCACCCATCGCCAGCACCGAACCCAGCAGCCCCAGCGCGGCCGCGTTCGCCAGACGCAGCCGGCGGCGGCCGGCCAGCCGTGCCATCCACTCGATCCTGGCGGTTGCCTGCTCGTGGCTGCGCACGCGGGCGGTGGCCACGGCCAGCGCCACACCCCGGCCCAGGCCGAAGGCGGCCAGCACGGCAGCGCCGGACGCAGGTCCGGCCAGCGCCGCGACGCCCACGGCCGCCACCGGCAGGGTCGCGACGGGCAGGTAGGTGGCAAAGCCGAAGCCGAGGCCGGCGCCGTAGAGCAGCGCGGTCAGCGGCTGTGGATAGCGCTCGCGCCACCGCTCCGGCACCTGACGGCGCATCTGGGGCAACGGCAGACGCACCAGCCCCAGCTCGGCAGCCGCCTCCAGCAGGGCGAAGACGGCGACGGCCGCGGCCACGGTCGCCCCGCCCGCGGGCAGGGCCGCGCCCAGCGCCAGGCCCAGCAGCCCGGCGGTGGCGACGGCGCCTGCGGTGAACAGGGCGAGCGACAGCAGCCATGTGCGTGTCCCGTGCACGACGGGGACGATGGTCTCCACCATCGAAAACCCTCAGGGCGACCAGGCACCCGACACGCCGGCAATCAACGCGCAGGCCGCCAGCGCCGCGTCGGGGTTGAGGGAGACGGTCAGCACGGCGTGGACGTCTGGTAGTAGAGGACGCAGAACACGCGGCGGCCGTTGTAGCAGTAGCCGACGAGGGCGGCGTCGCCGTTGATGCGGGTCCTCGTGTGTGCACAGCAGTCGACCAGCTTGCGGATGGTGCCGCCGCAGCAGCGATACCAGCCGCCGTCGAACTGGGCCTTCAGGCCGTAGCGCTCGCGCACCCAGTCCTGGCAGAGGCGGGTGCGGGGCGCGCGCGGCAGGAGGTCGCCGGTGGGGCCGCGCAGGCGGGTGCCGCTCTCGTCGACGACGTAGCCCTCGGCATCGACCAGGCGCCCGAGGTTGTCGACGCGATGGCCGTCCTTGGGCCGCAGCGGGCGGCCGTGCAGGTCGATGCGGGGCGGGAAGTACGGCCCCGGGCAGTGGTGGGTCGTGTAGGTGTGGCCGCAGAAGCCGTAGTAGCGGGCGTCGGCGGTGTCGGGCGAGACGGCGCTCGCGGCCAGGCGGCCCGAGACCGCCGCCAGCGCGGCTGCGCCGAGGCGGCCGAGGAAGCCGCGGCGCGTGTGGGAGGACGCCAGGCGGCGGGCCAGGCGCTCGCCGGCGGGGGTGCGCGCGTCAGGCAGCACGGTCGCCCACCAGCTGCTCGCGCTCGCGGACGCGGCCGCTCACGACCAGGCCCTCGAGCTGCTCCAGGGTGTTGATGGTGCCCTTGGCGCGCACGTATCCGGCGGCGTCCACGTACACGGCGTAGGGCGTCCCCGGCACCAGGAACTGCTCGTACAGCTCCCGGCCGCGGTCATCCTCGTAGCGGACGCGCTCGACCGCGACCGCGTGGTCGGAGGCAAGCGCCCGCAGGCCGGGCACGATCTGCGCACAGATCGGGCAGTCGCGCGACGTGAACACCACCAGCCGTGCGGCCATGCCGTCGGGTGCCGGCTCGCCCAGCGGCAGCCCCTCGGCCTCGTGCTCGAAGGCGTGGCCCGGCCCCAGTCGCAGGTGCAGGACGCCGACCTGCCGGTAGAGCGCCAGCACCAGCGCCGCCAGGCCCAGCACCGCCGCCCACAGGGCGACGTAGCTGACCGTCCAGAATGCACGCCCCAGCGCGGGAGGCAGCCCCAGCGCCGCCGCCACCGCGGCCAGGCCGAGCAGGGCGTTTCGCACCAGGCTGAGCGGCCCGGGCGCACGCGAGCCGGGCAGGCAGCCGCACGCCGGCGGCGCTGTTCCGGCGGCAAGCTCCACGCCGAGGGCGAGGCTGAACGCGGCCAGCGCCGCAAGCGCCGCCCAGCCGGCCGCGGGCAGGCCGGACACCAGCGCCGCGCCGACCGCGATCTCGGCGGCCGGCACCATCCAGACCACCAGCCGCCGCGGGCGCGCCAGGCGGTAGCCGGCCAGCGCCTGGGCGAACGCCTCCCGGCGCGCCAGCTTGCCGACACCGGCGACCAGGAACAGCCCACCGAGCAGGACCCCAATCGGTGCGTGGACGGTCATCATCCGAGCGGCGATGCTAGCCGCCGCCGCGGACGGCACCGGTTGCTAGAGGGTGGCCTCGACGGCGGCCACGGACTCCTCGAGCAGGCCCAGCACCTCGGCCACCTCATCGTCCGAGATGATCAGCGGCGGGGCCAGCATGACCGCGTCCATGTGCTGGTTCAGGATCGGCGTCGGGCACGGGTAGATCATCAGGCCGCGATCGCGGGCGGCGGCCGTGACCTTGCCGGTGATCCGCTGAGACGCGGCGAACCGCTCGCCGCTGTCGGGATGGCGCAGCTCGATGCCCTGTAGCAGCCCGCGGCCGCGCAACGCGTACATGAGCGGGTGCCGCGCGGACATCTGCTCCAGCTGCGACCGGATCACGGCGCCCTTGCGGTCGGCCTCGGCCACCAGGTCGTCCTGCTCGATCGTGTCGATCACCGCGCAGCCGACGGCGCAGCCGAGCGGGTAGCCGGAGAACGTGTGCCCGTACGAGAAGCCGTTGGGTGCGCCGCCCACGACCTCGCGGATGGCGCGGGTGGCGACCATCCCCGACAGCGGCAGCACGCCGCCGCCGATGCCCTTGCCGAAGGTGATCACGTCGGGCACGGCGTCGTGGTGCTCGACGCCGAACCAGCGGCCGGTGCGGCCGAAGGCGGTGATGATCTCGTCAGCCACGAGCAGCACCTGGTGGCGTTCGCAGACCTCGCGGACGGCCCGCAGGTAGCCGGGCGGCAGGTCGACGGCGCCCCCCGACGAGCCGGTCACCGGCTCGACGATGAATGCGGCGACGTGGTCGGCGCCACGGCTGAGGATGGCGGCCTCCAGCTCGGCGGCACCCTGCTCGGCGGTCTCGGCGTTGGGGACGGCTGCGTACTTGTGCAGCAGCGACTCGAACGGGGCGCGCCAGCGCGAGCCGGACAGCGACAGGGCTCCCAGGGTGGAGCCGTGGTAGGAGGTGACACGCGACAGGAACTCGATCTTGGCCGGCTTGCCCATCAGCTCCCAGTAGAGGACGGCGAGATGCATCGCCGACTCGTTGGCCTCGGAGCCGGAGGAGTTGAAGAACGACCACTCGAGCTCGCCGGGAGCGTGGCCGGCGATGCGTTCCGCCAGCTCCAGCATCGGCTCATTGCGGAACGAGAAGCGGTAGGTGAAGTTGAGCTGCTGCGACTGGCGGGCGAGCGCTTCGACCACCCGGGGATGACAGTGGCCGAGCAGCATCACCATGGCACCGCCGCAGGCGTCCAGGTAGCTGCGGCCGTCCGCCGTCTCGATCCTGCAGCCGGCACCGCGAACGGCCACCGGCAGCGCCTCACCGGCCGTCATCGAATAGTCGACGCGCTGCGCGTCGGTGAGGTTGGCAGCTTCCACTGAGGCGATTGTAGGCGGCGCTCAGATCGACTGCGGAGGTGCCGCGAGCTCGGTCTGCAGCTCGATCAGGCGGCACCCGCCGTCAAGCCCGGCGAACGCCTCGCGCAGCGCATCGCCGACCTGCGAGGTGTCCTCGATGCGGCGGTAGCCGACGCCGTAGCCGGCGGCCAGCTGCTCGAAGTCGGGCGAACGCAGGTCGACCGAGCTGGAGTGGCCGTAGGCGGACATCTGGTAGTTCTTGAGCACGCCGAAGGCGTTGTCGTTGACGAGCAGCGTGACGAAGTGCAGGCCGTTCTGCTGAGCGGTGGCAAGCTCATGGCCGCCCATCAGGAAGCCGCCGTCGCCGGCCAGGACAACGACCGGCGCGTCGGGGTTGGCGGCGACGGCGCCGAGCGCGGTGGGCAGGCCGGAGCCGAGGGCGCCGCTCATCGGATAGGCGTAGCCGCCCGGGCGCCGGGCGTCCAGGTAGAGCACGCCCCAGTAGGACTCGATGGTCATGTCGGCGATCACCAGCGCGTCGTCGGGGAGGGCCGCGTCGAGCTGGCGCATCAGCTCGAGCTCGGCGGCGAAGCCGTGGGCGGCCACCTCCGACTGGCGCCCGGCCAGCGCGGCACGGGCGGCGGCGGCGCCGTCGCGGGCGCCGGCGGTGACGCCGGCCGCGAGCAGAACATCGCAGAAGCGGCCGACGTCGGCGACGATCCCCTCGGCCACGGGGTAGTTGCGGCCGATTCTGGAGGGGTCGAGGTCGACCTGGACGAGCGCACGCGGGATCTCCACCGCCCAGTGGCAGGTTGGCTCCTCCGAGAAGCGGGTGCCGAGGGCGACGCAGACGTCGCTGGTGGCGACCAGACGGCGGATGGAGGGCTCTTCGCAGGAGGATCCGGCGTGCAGCGCGTGGCCGGGCGGCAGCACGCCCTTGCCGTTGAAGCTGGTGACGACCGGCGCGTCCAGCGCCTCCGCCAGCTCGGCGACGCGGGCGGCGTGCAGACGGGCGCCGCCGCCGGCGAAGACGAGCGGCGCCTGCGCGCCGTCCAGCAGCTCGCGCACGCGGCCGACGGCAGCTGGGTCGGGCGCCGGCGGGGACAGGCGCGTGAACGCGACCTCGGCAAGCTCAGCGGGTGCGGTCAGCACCGTGGTCATCGCCTCGATCATGGCCGGGCCGGGGCGGCAGGCGATCGCGCACAGCGCCTCGTCGACGGCGGCGGCCAGGGCGGCCGGGGTGAGAGGTCGCAGGTGATGGCGGGTGACGGCCTCAAAAGCGCTGGACTGGCCGATGGTCTCGTGCATCCAGCCGCGCTCGCCGGCGTCGCTCGGCACCTGGGTGGTGATGTGCAGGATGCGCAGGTTGGAGGCGTCGGCCTCGCCCATGCCGGCGAAGGCGTTGAAGGCGCCGGGGCCGGTGCTGGTGATGCAGACGCCGACGCGGTCGGAGGTGCGCGCATAGCCGACGGCGGCGAAGGCGGCGGCCTGCTCGTGGCGGACGACGACCGGTCGGATGGAGGAGCCGCGGAGGGCCTCCCACAGGCTGAGCGCGTGCTGGCCGGGGATGCCGAAGACGATCTCGACGCCGTGCGCCTCGAGTGCGGCCACCAGCGCGTCGGCGCCGGTGCGCACGCGGGTTGCCTCGGGGGTGGTCATGGCATTACTTGAGCGTGAGGATGTACGCGGCCAGGTCGGCCGCATCCTGTCCGCTGGCCAGACCGGCCGGCATGGGGGGTGCGGGGTTCGCGATCTGGTTCAGGATCTTGGCCGTGGTGAGCGCGCCGGAGGCGTTCAGCTCGGCCAGGTTGGGCGCGGCCGGAAACGGCGACGCGGTGCCGGCGACGACGGAGTGGCAGCTCGAGCACGTCTTCGAGGTGAACAGCGCCTTGCCGTTGGCGGCGTTACCACCACCGCCCCCGCTGCTGGGGCCGCTCGACCCGCCGCTGGACGGCGGCGGCGTGGTGCCACCCCCGGTCGACCCGGACGGGGTGAACGTGGAGTTCGGCAACGCTCCCAGGCCCACGCTGGAGGAGCCGCTCGTATCGGTGCCTGCGATGGCGATAACGGCGACCATCACAACGATCCCGATGATGGTGCCGACAAGCGCCGCAACGAGTACCTTGATCATCGCGCGGCGCACTCTACCAGCTTGATCCGGATGACCAAGCGCTACCCGCTATCCCCCTTGCAGGGGATGGTCACAGGTGTGTCGAACGACGACGTGTTGATCCGTATGCTCGACCGACGCGACATCCAGACCCTCATGTACTGCATCCGGCTGACGGAGATCTCGGGGCAGTGGCAGACGGGGTATCCGGTGCGAACGCCACACGACCTGGAGTGCAAGCTGGCAGCGCTGCTTCAGCAGGTCGAAGGCTCAGCTCCGGTCAAGGCAGCCTGACCGCAGGCGCGCCGGCACCTGAGGTGCGACGGCATTCGCGTGCACCTCGTGACGGTCTCGTTGGAAACAGGGATAGCCGACCTGCATCAGCACCGTCACGGCCCCGTCACGGCTCGCGCACAGCACCGACACGGCGGCCGAGGCGTAGTCAAACCCCGGTTCGGGGCGATCGGCGCAACCATCGCGATCGCGCGTCACGGCGGACGTGACAGCCGTCACGGTCCGGTCACGGGACCGCAGCGAGGGCCGAGTCGGGCTCTGAGCCCGAGGTGGTGACGGCCGCCGTGCGGCTGCCGTTGCGGAGCTGTGACAGCAGGACCGGAGGCGCTACAGCCAGCCGGCGCGCCGGAAGCGCCACCACAGCACGGCACTGGACAGCGCCATCAGGCCCAGCGCATACAGGTAGCCGAACTGCCAGTGCAGCTCCGGCATCTCCCGGAAGTTCATGCCGTAGATGCCCGCGATCAGCGTCGGCACCAGCACGATCCCGGCCCAAGAGCTGAGCTTCAGCACCACCTCGTTCAGCCGGTTGGAGACGACCGAGAGGTGCGCCTCCAGGATCCCCGTCAGCAGGTCACGCTGGGTATCGAGCTCGTCGTAGACCCGCAGCACGTGGTCGTAGAGGTCGCGGAACTCGACATCCAGATCCTCGCCCAGCACCGACTTGTCGACGTGCACGACCCGTCCCAGCACGTCGCGCAGCGGCGCCACGGCGCGGCGGAACGTGAGCAGGTCGCGCTTGATCTGGAAGGTCGCCGCCAGCGAGGTCTGCATCTCGACCGACCCGGGCCCGAGCAGCGCGTCCTCGGCCTTCTCGATCCGATCCTCGTAGGCCTCGACCACCGGGAAGTAGCCGTCGATCAGCTCGTCCAGCACCTCGTAGGCGATCTCGGCACCACCGCCCTCGAGCAGCGACGGGCTGAGGTCGATCCGCTCGCGCACGCCGTCGAGCGTGAACAGGTCGCCGTGGCGGATCGAGATGACGAACCGCTGCGAGACGAAGATCGCCACCTCCTGCATGTCCACGCGGCCGGCCTCGCCGATCGCGGCGGCGTAGGCGATCACGAACACGTAGCCCTCGTAGCGCTCCATCTTGGGACGCTGGTGACCCGACAGCGCGTCCTCGAGCGCCAGCCGGTGCAGCCCGAACTCCTCGCCCAGCTGCGCCACCTCGCTCTCGTCCGGCGAGTTCACATCGACCCACACCAGCGTGTCAGGCTGCTCCAGCACGTCGGAGATCTGCGCGAACGGCAGCGAGTGATCCTCGCGCACGCCCTCGCGGTACACACAGGTGGTGAATGCCACCCGCTGATATTCGCGCCCTGCGACCTGTTCACCTGCCCTCAGCGCGCGGTGAAGCGAGCCCGCCAGGCGGTCAGCTCGAACCGGTCCGAGGCCACCAGCCGGCGGATCTCGGCCGCCGCCGCGTACGGCGGCTCCGCCATCTCCAGCCAGTCGTCGAGCGACCAGGACGCCGTCCAGGTCTGCGCCTCGTCCTCGCCGAATCCGTGCTCGCCGAGCAGCTCGTTGACCTCACCCGGACGCGGCAGCCGCCGGTGGTCGGGGTCGCGCAGCCGCTCCACCCGCTCCCACACCTCCGCCCGCTGCGGGTCCTCGTCCGCCAGGTAGTCCTGCACAACGATCCGCCCGCCCGGCGTCGCCACCCGCACCATCTCGGCCAGGGCGGCCCCCATGTCAGCCACGTGATGGAGGCTGTTGACGATCGTGACAAGCTCGAAGCTCGAATCCTGGAACGGCATCTGCTCGGCCTCGCCGAGCACCGGCTCCACGCCCTCCGGCGCGTGCTCCAGCAGCGGCCGCGACGGCTCCAGCGCCACCGCCCTGGCCACCAGCGGCACCAGCTGCGCCGAGAGCAGCGCAGGGCCGGCGGCCACGTCCAGCGCCCGATCGTCAGGCTGCGGCCGGCACAGCTCGATGAACGCCGTCCAGTCCTTCTTCTGGGCCGCCTCCACGTACCGGTCCGCCGTCCTATCGAACCTGCTCTCGGACATACGCGAGCGCCTCCTCCCGGGTTGCGACGCTGCCGGCCGCCTGCTCCTCGGCCAGCATATCGACCAGCCGCTTGATCTCGGCGCCGCTGGCGCCGGTGGCCTCGGCGACCTCGTCACCGCGCATCAGCGGCGGCTGGTGATCGGCCCGCAGCCGGGCGATCAGCCCGAGCAGCTCGTCGGCCGTCTCGCTGTGGCGGCGCAGGTGCCGCAGACGCGAGCTCGGCCCGCGCGTCGCCATCCGGTCGGCCACCGACAGCACCACGCTCGCCGCCGGCCAGGGCTCGGTCGCCCGCAGATAGCGATAGGCCATCCGGCGATCGAGCGGCCGCTGCGGTATCGAGAACCCGAGCGCCAGGTGCTCGCGCACCATCACCCGGCAGAACCGGATCAGCGCATTCGACGCCTTCCAGCGCGCCAGCACCGCCGCGGCCGCATCGGCCCCCTCCCGGTCATGCCCCATGAAGCTGATCCGCGCCTCCGTCTGCACGCGCGTCTGCGGCTTGCTGACGTCGTGAAAGAGCGCCGCCAGCCGCAGGGCCTGGGCGACAATCAGCTCATCCCCGGCGTCCGCGGCCAGCTCGGCGCCGACCATCTGGGCATGCCCGGGCAGGTAGTACTCGGGGTGCTCGGCGATGTCGGCCACCCCCTCCACGACGTGCAGCGTGTGCTCCCAGACGTCCAGCTGATGGTACCCGCTCTGCGTCACCCCGCGCATCGGTGCCACTTCGGGCAACACCGCTTCGAGCACGCCGATGCGATCGGCCAGCCGCAGCGCCTCCGCCGGCCGATCCCCGGCCAGCAGGCGTTTCATCTCCATGAAGATGCGCTCGCCCGACGGCCGCGACGCCAGTTCGGCCTGGCTGGTCGCCAGCCGCTCGCTGGCCGGGTCGATGCCGAACCCCAGCTCATGGGCGATCCGCGGCAGCCGCAGCAGGCGCAGCGGGTCGTCCACGAACACCTCATCCGACACCGTCCGCAGCAGGCGTCGATCGAGATCCTCGCGGCCCGCAAATGGATCGATGTACTCACCGTTGTCCAGGGAGACAGCGATCGCGTTGATGGTGAAATCGCGCAGGCCGAGATCGTCCTCGATGCCGCCGCGGCACCCGGCGATGTCGACCGTTTGCTCACCGGACACCACCCGCCAGGCACCATGCCGCTCCGACAGCGGAAACGGTGACCCCCCGCAGCGACCGGCCAGCTGTTTCGCCACCGTGCGCGGATCCTCGGCGACGACCAGGTCGATGTCGAGCACGGGCCGTCCCAGCAGCATGTCGCGCACGCTGCCGCCGACCAGCCAGGCACCCGCCACCGGCGCCCGCCGGCGGATGTCCGCGAACGGGTCAGCCGTCGACGATGACATGCTCCACCCGCCGTCGCCTGGGGGCGATGTCACACACGATCTCGTACGCGATCGTGTCGCTGCGGGCCGCCCACTCCTCGGCGCCAATCCGCTCGTCGCCGTCGCTGCCGATCAACACCACCGGGTCGCCCAGCTCCACGTCGCAGCGCTCACCGACCACGAAGGTCAGCTGATCCATGCTGATCGTGGCCGCCACCCGGCGCCGCCGTCCCCGCACCAGCACGTCCATCCGCCCCGACAGCAGCCGCGGCACGCCGTCGGCGTACCCGGCCGGCACCAGCCCGATCCAGGTCGGCTGCTCGGCCACGAACCGGCGCCCGTAGCCGGCCCCCTCGCCCGGCTCGATCAGCTTCAGCTGGGCGACGTAGCTCTCCAGGCGCAGAGCCGGCGCCAGGCCGCGCGCGGCCGAGTCGTCGCCGAACGGCGACAGCCCGTAGATCGCGATCCCGCAGCGCACGGCGTCGAACCGCGCCTCGGGGTACGCGAGCGCGCCGGCGCTGTTGGCGACATGCCGGGGGCAGTCCGGCAGGCCGTCGGCGAACCGCCGGAACCGCTCGAGCTGACGGCGCGTGTGGTCGGCATCGTCGTCGGCTGACGACAGGTGGCTCATCAGGCCAGACAGGCGCAGCAGCGACGATCCGCCGACCTCGTCGACCACCCGGCGGGCCTCGTCCTCGGCCATCCCCCAGCGCCCCATCCCCGTGTCCACCTTGACGTGCACGCCCAGCGGCTCGCGTACCGCGGCCCGCAGCCGCGCGAACGATTCGACCGATGAGACCGCCACCTCCACGCCGGCCAGGTCGGCTTCCTCACCTGGTGCCAGCGGCGACATCACCAGCACCGGCGCCTCGGGCAGCGCATCGCGCAGGGCGCGCGCCTCCTCCCAGGTGGCGACGCAGAGCTTCGTCGCCCCCGCGGCCAATGCCGCTGCGCCGACGGCGGACGCGCCGTGGCCGTAGCCGTCCGCCTTCACGACCGCCCACACGTCGGCCGGCGCCGCCAGGCCACGCAGCATGCCCACGTTGGCGGCGACCGCCGACAGGTCGATGGTGACCGTCGCTCGCGACAGCCGCTGCGCCCGGGAGATCACGGCTTCAGCACCCCGGGCAGCGCCTCGATCACGTCGGCGCTGGTGATCCCGTCCGGCCCGATCGCGTCGGCCGCCATCCGCCCCGCCCGCGCATGCATGACCGCGCCGCAGCAGGCCGCTGTCCACGGATCGAGCCCCTTCGCCAGCATCGCGGCCACCACCCCGGTGAGGACGTCGCCGCTGCCGGCCGTGGCCAACCCCGGGGTGTCCGACACCGACACCACCACCCGATCGCCGCCGGGCGCGGCCACCAGGGTGTCGGCGCCCTTCAACAGCACCACCGCCCGCGAAGCGGCCGCCGCCTCGCGCACCGCCGCCAGCCGGTTGGACGCCACCCACTCCGGCTCGCGGCCCAGCAGCCGCGCCATCTCGCCCTCGTGCGGCGTCAGCACCGCGGGCGTCCTTCGCCGCGCGGTCGTAGCGAGCTTGCCGGAGATCGCGATCAGCCCGTCGGCGTCGACCACGAGCGGGCCGCGGTGCCGCTGCGCGAGCCGGCGCACCAATGCCTGGGCTTCGGCACTGCGGCCCAGGCCCGGACCGACCGCCAGCGCCCCCGCCCGGTCGGCCAGCTCGAGACCGGCCGGAAGGGCGCGCACCATCAGCTCGGGCTGCGCGGCACCGACCTGAGCGGCCACCGATGCCGGCACGGCCACCCAGGCGATGCCCGCGCCAGCCCGCAGCGCCGCCCGCGCCGCCAGCAGCGGCGCCCCCGACATGCCGTCGGACCCGCCCACCACCAGCACCGATCCGGCCCCGTACTTCGACGTCCCATGGTGCTTGCGGGGCACCAGGTCGATCAGCGAACGCGTGGCCAGCGCCGACAAGGTGGGCGACTCCAGCTGTGGCGGGATCCCGATGTCCGCCACGACCACGGCACCGGCATGACGGCATCCGGGTGCCACGATCAGGCCCAGCTTGGGGCCGTGGAAGGCGACAGTCAGCTCGGCCGCCACCGCAGCGCCGACCACCGTGCCGTCCGACGCGTCCACGCCGGAAGGGATGTCGAGCGCCACCACCGGCCGTCCGGCGGCGTTGATCGACTCGATCAGCGTCGCCGCCACCGGCGGCGGTGCGCCCCTGAATCCCGTGCCGAACAGCGCATCGATCACCACTTCCGCGCCGCGCAGCGTGCGTCGCAGCTGCGCCTGCGACGGCCGGCGGCGCACGGGCACACCCAGCCGCTCCGCGACCTCCAGGTTGCCGCGAGACTCGGGGCTGAGCCTCGTCGCCGGACCTGTCAACAGCACCTCCGGCTCCAGCCCGGCGGCCAGCAGGTGGCGCGCCACGACGAACCCATCGCCGCCGTTGTTTCCAGTCCCGGCGACGATCGCGAACCGCCGCCGATCGGGAAAACGGCTCATGATCTCGTGCGCAGCGCCCAGCCCGGCGCGCTCCATCAGCACCGCGGCCGGGATGCCGAGCTCGATCGCGGCCGCATCAAGCGCCCGCATCTCGGTCGCGTCGTAGAGCGGCAGCAGCTCGTTCATCGCGCCTGCATGAGTCGGGATTCGTCGATCAGCACGTGGTAGTGGGTGTCAGGGTCATCGCGCTCCGGCTGTGGCCGACTTGGCAGCGATCATCGTAACGGGTACTCCGCGGCGACCCGGACGCTGGCACAGCTGTGCCCTGAGTTCGTGGTTGACCCCGGGGGAGTCGGCGGCCACACCCCCGGGGCCATGCGAGTCAGTTGACGACGATCTTGTAGCTGTCGTAGAACCCGCTGTTGCAGTTGTAGCGGTCGAAGTAGACGGTGACGCCGTCGCCGGGGCCCTCGTCGACGGCATTCATCACGCCGATGTCGTAGCCACGTGGGATCCTGACCAGTGGCACGTCGCTGCCGCCGTTGATCGCTTCGCGGATGGCCACTCGGCTGCCGCAGAGGCCGACGTTCGAGCGCACGTAGAAGACGTCGCCTACATGGTCGACGGTGGGGGCGTACTGCACCTTGCCACGGGGCACGGCCAGCGCGTCCGCCTGCTGAGTCGAGATCTGGTAGCGCACCACGGTGCCGTGATGGGTGCGCGGCGAATAGCGCGACCAGGTCGCCCAGTCGCCGGCGACCCCGCCCGGGAGTAGCTGCCGCACCGGCCTGCCCGTGTGCTTCTCGAGCAGCGTCGTGCTGGGACCGCTGGTGTCGGCCAGCAGCACGCGCCAGCTGTGGTGTCGCCCGCTGCGTCCGAACAGCACGTTGGTGCCGTCGATGCGCGGGTAGAACTCCCACCCGGTCGTGTTTACGCCCGGCGGCGCGTGCCGGGTCTGGGTGCCGGTGTCGTAGATGTAGATGTTCGACTGGTCGTGGACGACCTGCTGGTAGATCGCCTCAGTGCCGCTGATGTTGCCGTTCCAGCCAAGCCCGCGTCGGTTCAGTTGGATCTTCGGCTGGCCCGCCGGTCGCAGGAACGCATCGACCTGGCCGGACCGGATCAACGTCCAGCTCAGAAAACTGCCGCCCGGCGTCGCCGCCGGCAGCATCTGGCTGCCGCGGCCTCCGAGCACCTTGGTCGGCCCTGCCACCACTGCCCACGCAAGCGACGCCGACACCAGCGCCAGCGTGACCGCGCCGACGCCGATCAGGGCTTTGAACCGTCTGCCCATCTCGTTTCCTCCCCATGAGCGGTGCCCGCACATCGAGGGCACCTGGAAACCGCCGTCATGCGACTGTACACCTCAATAAACGGCTGGGTCGAGCGGGCCGCGCTTCCCTCGTGGCTGCACGATCGCGACTGCGGCAGCCATCCCCTTCGAGTGGGTCATCGAGAGGTCGATATCGCCCGCGCCGAAGCGCTCGGCCAGCTCGGCCACCTTGCCGGACAGGGTCACGCTGGGCTTGGGCCGGCCCGCGATCTCGATGTCGCGCCACATGAACTCGACGCCGCACCCGATCGCCTTGCCCACCGCCTCCTTGCCGGCGAATCGGGCGGCGAAGTGCTGGGCCGGGTTCGGCCGCGAGAAGCAGTAGCGCCGCTCCTCCTCCGTGAATACGCGGTCGGCGAACCTGGGCCGCTTGGTGAGGGCGGCGCGGACACGCTCGATCTCGATCATGTCGATCCCAACCCGCATGCCGAGCACACTACACTCAGGGGCGTGTCGCGCGCCCTCGACCTGACCCCGACCGCCCGCTGGTGGCCGAGCGTGCTGTGGCAGACGACGACGCTGACGCTCGACGGCAACGGCGCGCGGCTGCTGGTCGATCCCGGAATCGCGACCTGGGAGACGCGCGAGGCCGCCCACGACGGCGCCACCCACATCCTGATCACGCACGCCGACTGGGACCACGTGATGGGCATCGGCCTGCTGCCGGACACGCAGGTGTGGGCATCCCAGTCAGCGGCCGAGCGCATCCGCTCCGGCGAGGCGCGAGCCTCGGTCGAGTCCGAGTCGCGGCCGTACGGCGTGGTGCTGGAGGGCCTCGACGGCATGCGGGTAGACGAGCTGGTGCCCGCGAACGGCGAGCCGTACCAGCTGGGCCCATGGCGGGTCGAGAGCCACGCCACCCCCGGGCACACGCCGGATGGGATCACCACCTGGATCGAGGGGGCCGGGCTGCTGATCGTTGGTGACCACCTGTCCCAGCACGAGATTCCGTTCATCTACGACTCGGCCTGGAACTACCGCTCGACGCTGGCGTTGCTGACGGAGCTGATCGAGCGCCACCGCCCCAGCCACGTCGTGGTCGGGCACGGACGTCCCCACGCCCCGGAGCGCGCGCTCGAGATCGCCGCGCAGGACGCCGAGTACGTGAACGCGTTGATCGCATTCGCCGAGGCCGGCGGCACGCCGGAACGGGCCGACGACGTGCCGTTCCCGGATCGAGGCGGCCACGACGACGCCGGCGAGCACCGCAGCAACGTCGAGCGGGTCTGCGCGCAGGCCGCCGCTTGACCGCACCCGATCGCGAGGCGCTGCGCGAGCTGGCCGAGGACGCGCCGTCGCCGCCGCTGCCAGCGGGTTCCGCCTCACGACGCGTTGCCGGAGACGGCTACATGGCCGAGATCGGGCCGCAGGACGACCCCGATATGAACATCGTCTCGCGCCTGCGGCTGGACGGCCGCGACCTCGCGGCCGTGGTGGCCGAGGTTCACGACCTGTTCGCCGACGCGGGCCGGCGGGCGATCACCTGGGAGGTGTCGAGCGGCGCCACGCCGGCGGGGCTGCTCGAGCAGCTGCGCGGCGTCGGCATGGAGACGCACGAGCCGGCCTCGATGCTGGCGCTGACCTGTACCGTAGAGCCGTCCGGCGGCGGCGGTGACGGCATCACCGTGGCCCGGGTCGAGACCGACGCCCAGTTCCGCCAGGTGCGTGAGGTGTTCGAGCAGGGCGACGGCTGGTCGCCCGGCGATGAGTGGCTGCGCGGGCCCGGGTTCGTCACGCGCTACCTCGCGTTCATCGACGGCCGGCCGGTCGCCACTGCGGACATCACCTGGCTGGCCGACGAGCGGGCGGCCTTTCTGGGCGGCGCGCTGACCCTGCCGGAGTTCCGCGGCCGCGGCGCCTACCGGGCGCTGGTGCACGAGCGCTGGCGCGAGGCCGGCCGCCGTGGCCGCGACGTGCTGGTCACCCAGAGCGAGCCGATGTCGCAGCCGATCCTGAAGCGGCTCGGGTTCGAGGTGGTGGGCGAGATCTCGGTGCTGGTCGACCGCTTCTGATGGCAGGGATCGACCCCAACGTGTTCGCGCTGGCGGACAACCCGAACACCTACACCCCGCTCGGCCGCGGCGACGAGCGGATCGTGCGTCCGCAGTTCGTGCTGTGGATGGGCGGCGACGGCGGCGACGTGAAGTGGAGCGTCGCGCAGCGGTTCCGGTTCGAACGGGACGAGCTGGACGATGTGATCGCCGAGGTGCACGACCTGCTCCGGGAGCGCGGACGCGATCGCTGCTCCTGGGAGGTGGGCAGCGGCGCGCGACCGCCGGGGCTGCCGGAGCTGCTGCTGGAGCGCGGCATGGTGTGGGAGGACGATCCGCTCCAGATCGGGATGGTGCTCGACCACGAGCCCGAGCCGGTGCCGGACGGGGTGAGCGTGCGCCTCGCTGACACCCGCGACGCCTATGCCGCCAGCGAGCGGATCGCACGGACGGCGTTCGGCATGCAGGACGAGCTCACCGACCAGCAGCTGACCGCGCTGTTCGAGCGCAGCAACCTGGAGGTCTCGCGCCGCTACCTGGCCTCGGTGGACGGAGTCGACGTCGCCACCGGCAACGCGATCTTCACCGACCACGGCGTGGTGCTGAACGCGGGGTCGACGCTACCCGGGTGGCGCGGTCGCGGCGCCTACCGGGCGCTGGTGCGGGCCAGATGGGACGCGGCGGTGGCGGCGGGCACGCCTGTCCTCGTGACCCAGGCGGGAGCGATGTCGCGGCCGATCCTCGAGCGCCTTGGGTTTGTGGCCGTCTGCGAGGTGCGGGCGCTGCTGGACGCATTCGGGGAGCGCGAGGACGCCACCTAGACTTCCGCAAATGCGCTGGGTAATCCCCCTTGGCCGGATCGCCGGCATCCCGATCGGAGTCAACTGGACGTGGCTGCCGATCGTCGCGCTGGTGATCGCGAACTACGCGAGCGACGTGTTCCCGAGCCAGAACCCGGGGCTTTCCGGTACCACCTACCTGGTGATGGCGGCGGCGCTGGCGCTGCTGTTCTTCGCCGGCCTGCTGCTGCACGAGCTCGGCCACGCGCTGGTCGCGAAGCGGCAGGGCATGCAGATCGAGGGGATCACGCTGTGGCTGCTGGGCGGGGTCGCGCGGATCCTGGGCGAGTTCCCCAGCCCCGGCGCGGAGTTCCGGGTGGCGGTGGCCGGGCCGGCGGTGTCGTTCGTGATCGGGGCGACCTTCGCGGCCGTCGCGTGGCTGGCGCCGCTGCCAGACGCGGTGGACGGCGTCGTCGTCTGGATGGGGATCAGCAACCTGTTCCTGCTGGCGTTCAACCTGATCCCGGCGTACCCGCTGGACGGCGGGCGGATCCTGCACGCCGTGCTGTGGCGGTTCCAGCGCGATCGCGGATCGGCCACCCGGGTGTCGGTCGGGATCGGGCGCGGGTTCGGCCTGGTCATGATCGGGCTGGGCGTCGCGGCCGTGGCGTTCGGCCTCGGCCCGGGACTGGTCTGGTTGTCGGTGGTGGGCCTGTTCCTCGTGATGGCGGCCGGCGGAGAGGGCCGCACGGAGCACGTGCGGGAGATGCTGGACGGGCTGACCGTGGCCGACGTGATCGAGCGCGACCCGGTCTGCGTGCTGCCGACCCTGACGCTGGCCGAGTTCTTCGACGCGGTGGTGTGGTCGCAGCGCTACACGACCTACCCGGTGTTCGACGGCGAGCACGTGGTGGGCATGCTGCCGTTCCGCAACGTGGCGGCGGTGCCGCGGTCGCGGTGGGAGGACACCCGCATCTCCGAGGTGATGACGCCGCTGGAGAGCGTGGTGCTGCTGGACGAGCAGGAGACGCTGACCGAGGCCGTAGGGCGGCTGGCGGCCGACCCGCTGCAGCGCGGGCTGGTGATCGAGGACGACCGGCTGGTGGGGCTGGTGTCGGTGTCGGACGTGGCCCGCGCGTTCGAGCGGCGCGCACGCGGCATGTGATGCCAGATCGGTATGATCAGCGCATGGACGCCGCCAAGCTCACCCAGATCGCCCTGTTCGAGGGTCTCTCGGACGCGCAGCTGAAGCAGATCGGCGGCTGGGCTGACGAGATCGATGTCGACACCGGGTACCACCTGATCCGCCGTGACGGCTTCGGGTACGAGTTCTTCGCCATCATCGACGGCACGGCCGAGGTGATGGACGGCGAGCGGCATCTGGCCGACCTGTCGGCGGGCGACTTCTTCGGCGAGATGGCGCTGCTGGACGAGGAGCGCCGCAGCGCGTCCGTGCGCGCGACGTCGCCGATGCGGCTGATGGTGATGACGCGGCAGGAGTTCCACTCGATGATCGCGGCCGTGCCGGCTCTCGACGAGCGGATCCGCGCGAAGGTCGCCGAGCGGCTCGACAACAGCGCGCGCTAAGCGGACTGCTGTGGTTCTTCGCCGCGCTCGCTGCGAGTGGCCGATGCGAACGCATCGCTGATCTGCTCGACCAGGTCGGCCGTGAAGCGCCCCTGGCCGAGTGCGCGGTCGATCAGTGCCAGCGCCCGGGCATCGTCCCGGGTGATTGTGTCGGACATGGTCTTGGGAGCCTTTGCTGTCGGGGTCAAACGACGGGAGCTAGTCCGCAAGGTGCCATCGCCGCGGCCTCGCTGCAACCCTCGAAGGGGCATGCCGGGATCGCCCATCTGGTTATCGCGCCCTAACCACCCGCGCCCGGCTAGCGTGACCCCATGGCGATCGTTCTGGGGCTTCGCTTCGTGTGCGAGATGGCGGCGCTCGCGGCCGTGGCCTACTGGGGACAGCAGGCGGCCGGCGGTGTCGCCGGAATCGCGCTGGCCGCGATCGCAGTCGCCGTGGTAGCGGTGGTCTGGGGCGTGTTCCTCGCGCCCAGGCGGCGGCTGGAGGTCGGCCTGCCCGCACGGCTCGTGATCGAGCTGGCGGTCTGGGTCGCCGCGGGCTCAGCGCTGTGGTCGGCGGGCCAGCCCGCGTTGGCGGTGGTGCTGTTCGTCGTCGCCGTCGTGACGGGGGCGATCAACGCACGCGCCGCGCCTACGACAGCACACGGGTGAGCACGATGCCCGGCCCGTCGTCCTGGACGGCGACGCCGTGCCGCTGCCAGCCGCAGCGCTCGTAGAAGGCGGTCGCGTGCTCGGTGAACACCCACAGCCGCGGCACCCGCTGCCCGGCGGCGAACTGCTCGAGCGCCGCCAGCAGCCTGCTGCCCACTCCGGCGCCGCGGTACTCGGGCAGCACCACCATCCCGCACACCCACGGCGAGCGGTCGCGCATGTCGTCGAGCTCGAACTCGTGCAGCTGCACGACGCCGACGGCACGATCGCCGTCCAGCGCCACGAACGCGGCCGACGTGGGCGAGTGCAGCCGGCTGTCACGTTCGGCCTCGCGCAGCCACCGCGCGTGCTCATGCTCGGGCTGTAGCCCGCCCCACTCCCGCCACGCGATCTCGACCACATCCGGCACCAGCTCCGGATGCTCGGCAAGCGTGGCGATCGTGATCAACTCGCTTCACTCCCCCGGGTGGACGACGCCATGGTCGTACGCGAACACGACCGCCTGCACGCGGTCGCGCAGGCCCAGCTTGGCCAGCACGCGCGCGACATGCGACTTGACCGTTGACGGCTCGACCACGAGCGTCCTGGCGATCTCCGCGTTGGTCAGGCCGCGGGCGAGGAGGCGCAGCACCTCTCGCTCGCGTGCCGTGAGCTCGTTGAGCTCCGGCGCCTCGATCGGTGCCGGCGAGTGCTGCTCGATCAGGCGGCGGGTGCTGGCGGGGGCAAGCAGCGCGTCGCTCTCGTAGACCGTGTGCACGGCAGCGATCAGCTGTGCGGGCGGAACCGTCTTGAGCAGGAAGCCCGACGCCCCCGCGCGGAAGGCATCGATCACGTACTCGTCGAGGTCGAAGGTGGTCAGCATCAGCACCCGCACCGCAGGCAGCGCCTCGAGGATCGCGCGGGTGGCGGAGATCCCGTCCAGGCGCGGCATGCGGATGTCCATCAGGACGACGTCCGGGCGGGTTCGAATCGCCTCGGCCACGGCCTGATCACCGTCCGCAGCCTCGGCGACGACCCGCAGGTCGGCCTCGGTGTTCAAGATCAGCCGGAACCCTCCACGGACGAGCGCCTGGTCGTCGGCCAGGAGCAGGTCGATCACGCGGCGGGACCGGCGATCGGGAGGCGGGCGAACACGGCGAACCCGCCGTCCCGGCGCGCCCCTGCCCGGAACTCGCCTCCCAGCATCGCAACCCGTTCGCGCATGCCGATCAGGCCGTTGCCTCCGCCGTCGGTGGACTTCCGTGGACGCCCGTCGTCGCACACCTCGACCTGCACGGCGTCATTCGCGTAGCGCACGGTCACCTCAACCGTTGCGGTCTCGGCGTGCTTGAGCACGTTGGTGAGCGCCTCCTGGACTATCCGGTACGCCGACAGGTCGACGCCCGGCGAGAGCGGCGACCGCTCGCCCTCCACCCGGAGATCGACGTGCAGACCGGCGTTGCGCACGTTGCTGACCAGCTGGTCGAGGTCGCCCAGCCCGGGCTGGGGCGAGAGGCCTGCTCCCTCGTCGCTGCGGACGACGCCCAGCAACAGGCGCATCTCGTCGACGGTCTCGCGGCCGGTGCCCGCGATGGCGGCCAGCGCACGCCGCACGTCGGGCTGGTCGCCTTCGAGCACGCGGTCGGCCGCGCCGGCCTGAACCACCATCATCGATACGTTGTGGGCCACGACGTCGTGCAGCTCGCGCGCGATCCGGCCCCGTTCCACAGCGACCGCGGCCTGCGCCTGCAGGTCGCGCTGCTGGGCAAGCTCCGCAGTCAGCAGCTCCAGCTCGGCGGTGCGCAAACGGCGGCCGCGGATGATTGCACCCACGGCCCAGGCGCCGGTCAGCCAGGCGATCGGCGCAAGCGCGTCGCCGGTCGCCATGCCGTTGCTGCCGGCGGCGACCATGAACGGAAGCCCGACGCCGAACATCAGGCCGAGGCCCAGCCACCTGCGCCCGCCGGCGGTATGCGCGCCGATCGAGTAGGCGGCCAGCACCGAGCCGATGAACACCTCGAACGGCGCCTGGTGCGGCGCCGCCACCGCCACCAGCAGGCCGCCCGCTGCGGTGGTCACGACCACCGTCGCGATCGGGTAGCGCACCCGCCACGCCAGCGGGAGCGTGCATCCCAGGGCAAGACCCACCTGCAGCGGCCCGCGGCCGCCCCAGGAGCTGGCGTCCGACGAGAGTGCGAGGTCGACCACGGCGAGCAGAGCCAGCCCGACGGCGAGCCCGGTGTCCGCGCCGCGGCGGACGCGGGCAGAGCCCAGCGTGTCGCGGATCGACTGCTCCATCACCCCAGCGTACAAGCGCCGCGACGCCGTTGCATCCGCCTGCAGGCGGAACCCCAGATCCGCCGCACGGCGGGGACCGGATCCGCCGGCGTGCCGATGACGCGCCGGCGGCGCGTCGGTACCGTCGAGAGCATGCACTTCCCTCGAAAGGAGACGGATATGAACACGCACCGGCCGGCCAAGCGCCTGTCCGCCGCGGCGGCTCTGCCCCTGGCAATCATCATCGAGGCGGGGGCGATTGCGGTCAACGTCGGCGGCCTGGTGACCGCGACGCTCGCGTTCCTGCTGTGCTTCGGCGTCTGCCACCAGGTCCGGCTGGCGCGGTGGCGCCACCGCACCGCGTAGCCGGCAGCTACTCGACGGTGACGGTCTTCGCCAGGTTGCGCGGCTTGTCGATGTCGAGCCCGCGCCGCTTGGCGATCGCGTAGGCCAGCTGCTGCAGCGGCAGGATCGCCAGCGCCGCCTGCAGCTCCGGCTCCGTCCGCGGCAGGTACAGCACGTACTCGGCCAGCTCCTCGATGCGCGTGTTGCCCTCGGTGGCGACGGCGATCACGTGCGCGCCGCGGGCGCGCACCTCCTGGATGTTCGACAGCACCTTCTCGTACACGTGGTTGTCGGTCGCGATCACCACAACCGGCGTCGAGTCGTCCAGCAGCGCGATCGGCCCATGCTTCATCTCGCCGGCCGCGTACGCATCCGTGGGGATGTAGGAGATCTCCTTCAGCTTGAGCGCGCCCTCCAGCGCGATCGGCAGCCCGATGTAGCGCCCCAGGTAGAGGAAGAACTCGCTCTCCCAGAACCGGTCCGCGATCGGCTCCACCAGGTGGCCCCGATCCAGCGTCTGCTGCGCCAGCTCCGGCAACGCACGCACCTGGGCCAGCAGCGTCTCCGCCCGCGTCGCGTCGATCGTGCCACGCACGATCCCCAGCTTCAGCGCCAGCAGGTACATCAGCACCACCTGGCTGGTGAACGTCTTCGACGCAGCCACACCGACCTCGAGCCCGGCCCGCGTGTACAGCACCGAGTCGCAGTCTCGCGTTGCCTGGCTGCCCATCACGTTCGTGACCGCGAGCACGTGCGCGCCGTGTGCGCGAGCTTCCTTCATGGCGGCGATCGTGTCGATCGTCTCGCCGGACTGCGAGACCGCGATCACCAGCGTCCGCTCGTCGATCACCGGCCGCCGGTATCGCCACTCGCTGGCGATGTCCGATTCGCTCGGGATCCGCGCCCACTCCTCGAGCAGGTAGCGGCCGATCAGCCCGGCGTGGTACGCCGTCCCGCAGGCCAGAATCACCACCCGTGACAGCTCCCGGATCTGCTGCTCGTCCAGGTTGAGACCGTCCAGCTGCAGCTCGCCGTGGTAGAGCCGCTCGCCGATCGTCTCGGCGATTGCGTCCGGCTGCTCGTGGATCTCCTTCAGCATGAACGTCTCGTAGCCCTGCTTCTCGGCGGCCGACTCGTCCCAGTCCACGTGCTCGATCGGCCGCTCGATCACGTCGCCCTCGCCCGTCAGGAAGGTCGCTCCCTCGGGCGTCGCCACCACGATCTCGTCGTCCAGCACGTACTGCACGCGGCGCGTCTCGCTCATGAAGGCCGGGATCGCCGAGGCCATGAACGTCTCCCCGTCCCCCACGCCCACCACCAGCGGGCACTGCCGTCGCGCCGCCAGGATCTCGTTGGGGTGGTCGCGGTGGATCACCGCGAACGCGAAGTGCCCGTGCAGCTCGTTGTAGGCCAGCCGCACCGCCTCGACCAGGTCACCGTCGTAGTGCTCCTCGACCAGGTGGCTGATCACCTCGCTGTCGGTGTCCGTGTGGAACTGGTGGCCCTGCTCCAGCAACCGCGTTCGCAGCTGGACGTAGTTCTCGATGATGCCGTTGTGCACCGCGGTCACGCCCGAGCCGTCACAGGCCTCGATCGGGTGCGCGTTCGACTCGGTCACCCCGCCGTGCGTCGCCCAGCGCGTGTGCGCCAGCCCCAGCGTCGCCGGGTGGCTGCCGTCGCCGACCGCGTCGCGCAACATCTGCACCCGCCCCACCCGGCGCGTCACATCGATGCTGCCGTTGACCAGGGCGATGCCGGCCGAGTCGTACCCGCGGTACTCGAGCCGTTCAAGACCGGTCAGCAATAGCTCCTTGCACTCCCGGTCACCCACGTATCCGACGATTCCACACATATCGAGAGGTTACGCTCCGATCTCGGTTTCGACGAGGGCCGCGAGATACCCGCAGATGCGCTCGCATTCGGCCTCATCCTCGGCTTCCACCATGACCCGCACCAGCGGCTCCGTACCGGACGCGCGGAGCACGATGCGACCGCCGTCCCCAAGTTCCTCGCTCAGCGCCTCCACCTCCTGCCAGATGCGGTTCGCGGACGGTAGCAGGGATCGATCGGCCGGCACGGCCACGAGCCGTTGCGGGAACGGCCGCAGCATGTCGTTCGCCTGTGCGGCGCTCAACCCCAGCCTGTGCAGCGACGCCAGCAGCATCAGCGCCGTTGCCAAACCGTCGCCGGTCGTATGGTGGGCCAGGTCGACGACGTGCCCCGACTGCTCGCCGCCGAGCGTGGCCCCGATCTGCAGCATCCGCTCCAGCACGTAGCGGTCGCCCACGTCGGTGACCTCGACGGCGATATCGTTGTCGCGCATCAGCCGGTGGAACCCGAGGTTGGTCATCGAGGTCACCACCACCGTATCGACCGCCAGCAGACCACGGCGGTGCAGGTCGATCGCCAGCACCGCCAGGATCACATCCCCGTTGACCGGCCGGCCGCGACCGTCCACGACCAGGCAGCGGTCGGCGTCGCCGTCAAACGCGATCCCCAGATCGAGGCCGTGATCGGCCACCAGCGCCGCGATCGCCTCGAGGTGCGTCGAGCCGACGCCGGCGTTGATGTTGCGGCCGTCCGGCTGGCAGCCGATCCGGTCGACGCGCTCGCCCAGCAGCTCGAACAGCGCCGGCCCGCAATTCCAGGCGGCGCCGTTGGCGCAGTCGATGCCGATCGAGAACCCGGGCTGCACGCCGTCACCGTAGGTGGCCGCCAGCCACGCGATGTAGCGCCCGCCCGCGTCCGCCAGCTGCTCCGCATGGCCCCGGCCATCGCCCGCGTCGTCGTTCATCAGCCGCTCGATCTCGGCCTCGTCCTGATCGGCCAGCTTGCGGCCGTCACCGCCCAGGAACTTGATGCCGTTGTCCTGGAACGGGTTGTGCGACGCCGAGATCACGCAGCCCAGCGCGGCGCCGGTCTCACGCGCCAGCACGGCCACGCCCGGCGTCGGGATCACACCCGCGCTGACGGCGACCGCGCCCGCCGCCACCACGCCCTCGATCAGCGCCGCCTCCAGCGCCACACCCGACTCGCGGGTGTCGCGCCCGATCAGGATCGAGCGACCGGGCCCCGCGAACCGACCCGCGGCGGCGCCCAGGTCACGCGCCAGCGACTCGGTCAGGTCGACGCCCGCCAGGCCGCGGACACCGTCCGTGCCGAACAACTTGCGCACCTGCGCCAACCCCGGCGTCGGCTAGCGCTTCGAGAACTGTGGCCGCTTGCGCGCCTTCTTCAGGCCCGCCTTCTTGCGCTCGACCTGGCGCGCGTCCCGCGTCAGGAAGCCCGACTTCTTCAGCTCGGGGCGCAGCGCCTCGTCCGCCTCGATCAGCGCCCGCGAGATCCCGTGGCGAAGCGCTCCGGCCTGGCCGGCGATGCCGCCGCCCACGATCCGAGCGCGCACGTCGAAGCTGGCCTCGGTTCCGCTCACCCGCAGCGGGGCCATGGCCACGGACTGCAGCGTCGGCCGCGGGAAGTACTCGGCCAGGGCCTTGCCGTTGACGACGACCTGACCGGAACCCGGCACCATCACGACGCGGGCGACCGAGGTCTTCCGCTTGCCGGTGGCGCGGTATACGACTGCGGTTGTGGCCACTACGAGCTCTCCTTCAACGGTGCGGGATTCTGGGCGGCGTGGGGATGCTCCGGGCCGGCGTAGACCTTCAGCTTGCGCAGCTGCGCAGCGGCCAGCTTGTTCTTCGGCAGCATGCCCTTGACGGCCTTGCGGATGACCTCTTCGGGCCGGCGGGCCAGCTGCTCGGCCAGCGTCCGCTCACGCAGTCCGCCCGGATAGCCGCTGTGCCGGTAGTAGATCTTCTGGTCGAGCTTCTTGCCGGTCACGCGCACCTTCTCGGCGTTGACGACGATCACGAAGTCGCCGGTGTCCACGTGCGGTGTGTAAGCCGGCTTGTTCTTGCCGCGCAGCGTGTCCGCGATCTCGGTCGCCAGCCGGCCCAGGATCTGGCCGTCGGCATCGACCAGGCGCCAGGCCTGCTCGATCTCGCGTGGTTTTGCGGTGTAGGTCTTCATCGATCCTCGGGCGTGAAGCGGACAGGCCGCCACGGGCATGCAGCGGCCCGGGCGGCGCAAACAGCGTCGAATGCTAGCTCAGATCGCCGCCACGCGGAGTCGCACCGTGGGCTTGGCGCCGGCCGGAGCGATGGTGGCCACGGCGGCGTCGACCACCCGCGGGTCGAACTGGATGCCCGCGGCGCGCTGCAGCTCGGCGATCGCCTGGTCGTGGTCGAGCGGGCGGCGACCCGGCCGGCCCCGTCTGATCGCTCGGTAGGCGGCGCACACCGCCACGATCCGGGAGCTGAGCGGGATCTCCTCGCCGGCGAAGCCATGCGGGTATCCGCCGCCGTCCCAGTGTTCGCGGATCGCGCCCACGCCGGCAACCGCCGGCCGCAGGTAGGGCATCCGCGACAGCATCCGTTGGCCGATCAGGGTATGGCGCTGCACCACGGCCCACTCGACCGGCGTCAGCGGCTCGACCTTGTCGTGGAGGGCGCCCGGGATGTGTGACCGGCCGGCCTCGTGCACCAGCGCCACCAGCCGCACCTCCCGCAACTCATCCTCGTCCAGCAGCAGGCGCTCGCCGATCGCCTCCGCCAGGGCCGGCAACTCGAGGTCGGCGGCGCCGATCTCGCGCGCCTCGGACGCGGCCTGCTGAAACCGGAGCCGTTCGTCGCGGTCGCACCGCGCGGCGTCGTCGAGCAGCGCCGTCGCCTGGCTCACCAGCCGCATGGAGCGGCGAATCTCGGCGCGGCCGTAGGGCTGCGTGCGGATCTCCGACCAGACCTCGACCAGGTACGGGCCACCCGGCCGGTCCATGCGCATCGCCAGCCCGGCGCCGTCATCGCCGACCCAGGTTGCGTACCGGCGGCCCTGCTCGAGCACCGCACGCGATGCCGGATCCCGGCCGATCGGGAGCTCGGTGGCCGGCGCCAACCAGCGCTGCGGGGCGCGCGTGAATCCGGCCAGGTCGACCAGCACGCCTCGCTCGGCATCGACCCTCGAGACCAGGCAGTCGGACGCATGCAGGTCGTCGGCCAGCGCTTCGCACAGGTGGGAGCAGAGCTCACGGGTGCCGACGCCGCCCTGGAGGCGGCGCCGTTCTCGTGTCAAGACTGGCAGCACCGCTGCATGGTCGCTTTCGGCGGCGGAGCCCGCCATCCCCGATTTGTGGTGGTCGGCATCACCGGCCGGCCGTATCTATGCGCTTGCGCGCTCAATGGATAAGCTTCGGGCATGCGAGACATGCTCGACGACGCCGCCGAACTGAGCGGCCAGGGGGAACGGGTGGCGGTGGCGATGGTCGTCGACACCCGGCGCTCGGCGCCGCGCCCGCTGGGCTCGAGGCTGTTCGTGACGGAGTCCGGGGAGATGCGCGGATCGGTCTCGGGCGGATGCGTCGAGAGCGACGTGGTGCTGCGCGCGCAGGAGGTGCTGCGCGACGGCACGCCGGCGCTCGTCCAGTACGGGATCACCGACGACGACGCGTTCGACGTGGGCCTGCCCTGCGGTGGTGAGATCGAGGTGTTCATCGCCCCGTTCGACGCCGACGAGGTAGCGCGCGTGCGGCAGGCGGTCGAGGACGGCAAGCGTCTGTCGGTCACGACGGTGCTGTCCGGCCCGGACGCGGGCACCAAGAGCTACGGCGACGGCGATGCCCATTCGGCAGCGGTGCGGGAGACGCCGGAGATCTTCGTGGAGCACTACGCGCCCGCACCGGTGATGATGATCTTCGGCGCGGTGGACACGGCGCAGGCGCTGTGCCGGGCCGCCAGGCAGGTGGGGTTCCACACGATCGTGTCGGACGCCCGCGCGAAGTTCGCTCGAGCCGAGCGACTGCCCGATGCCGACGAGATCGTGGTGGGGTGGCCGGCGATGGCGTACGAGCTGCACCCCGCCGACGAGGCCACCTACGTCGTGGTGCTGACGCACGACGCCCGTTTCGACGAGCCGGCGCTCGGCCCGGCGCTGCGCAGCCCGGCCGCCTACATCGGTGCGCTGGGCAGCCGCAGAGCGCAGGACCGGCGCCGCGAGCGGATGCTGAACGCCGGCTACAGCGAGGCCGACCTGACGCGCATCTCCGGCCCGCTGGGTCTTGACATCGGGGCGATCACCCCGGCCGAGACCGCGGTCTCGATCCTGGCGGAGGTGCTGGCTGTCAGGGCCGGCCGTAGCGGCGGCCGCCTGTCGCAGGCACCGGGGCGGATTCACCCGGAGGCCGTGACCCGGTGAGGGCCCTGCCTCTGTGCGCACCGCACTGATCGCGGACATCCACGGAAACCTGGTCTCTCTGCAAGCAGTGCTCGACGACGCGCGCCGAAGCGGCGTGGAGCGGATCGTGTGCCTCGGCGATGTGGCGGCCACCGGCCCGCAGCCGGTCGAGACGATCGAGGCCGTGGCCGCGCTGGGCTGCGATGTCGTGATGGGCAACGCCGACGAGTGGCTGATCGACCCGGAGCCGGACGAGGACGCCGACGATGAGACGCGCCGGATCCTCGAGATCGACCTGTGGGCGTCGCAGCAGCTGGGGCCGCAGCACCTTGAGCTGCTGGCCGGCTACCAGCCGGTGGTGGAGCTCGAAGACCTGGTCTGCTTCCACGGCACGCCGCGGTCGAACACGGAGACGCTGCTGGCGATGACTCCGGAGGCGGAGGTGACGCGGATGCTCGGCGCCTACACGCAGACGCTGCTGGCCGGAGGGCACACGCACGTCGCGATGCTGCGCCGCCACGGGCCCTCGCTGTTGGTGAACCCGGGAAGCGTGGGGATGCCGTTCGAGGCGGCGGCCGACGGCGGCGCCTTCCGCAACCCGCCCTGGGCCGAGTACGCGATCGTGGACGGGGCGCAGGTGGAGTTCCGCCGGGTGCCGGTGGACGTGGGCGCGGTGACCGGGGCGGCGTTTGCGAGTGGCATGCCGCATGCTGGGTGGTGGGTGAGAGATTGGGCGTGGAGCTGAACGCGTCCTCAAGCCGCCCCGCGCCAAATCCGATATAGCAAACAAGATGTATCGCAAGGCGTTCATCGTCCTGGCGCTGTTGGCGGCGATGCCTGGGCAGGCACCGCCGGCGTTCGCCAGCGCCCCCTCCGTGCTGCTCACGACCACCACCACCGGTGACCGCTACCAGTCGCAGGTCACCTTCACCTACACCACCCCGGTCTTCGTCACCGACCCCTCCACGCAAATCAGCTTCCACAGGACCGGCAGCGTCACGCCGCTGGCGGTGACGGTGACCGGCTCGGGCACCGCCACCATCGTCGTCACCCAGAACGGCACGCTCGCGTCGGGAGCCGGCTACACGGCCAGCGTGCTGCCCGAGGGGGACGACACGCCCGACACCGTCAGCTGGAAGACGCGAGCCGCGCCCGCCCACCCCACGCTGCACGTGAAGATCATCACCGCCCTTGCGCCGGACGCGGTCTACGACATCGTTCACCGCCTCGACCGCGCCAACCTACTGGCCGTGCCGCGGGCCGCGGATCTGGTCGACATCTCGGCCGCCGCGGCCGCGCCGCACGCGCTCACCAACGCCGACCTGGCCGGCTACCAGGCCGCGCTCGTCGTGACCGACCAGGATGTCTTCGACCAGCTCGCCGCCGCAAGCGCGCTCACCAGCTTCGCCGCACACGGTCACGGCGTCGTGCTCGGCGGCCAGACGCACTGGACGAGCGGCGGCCTGTGGACGCTGCACAGCGCGATCGGCTCGGCCGGCGGCGCCTGGGCGAAGAAGTGGAGCCCACTCGCGTTTGCCGACCCGCCGGCCATCGAGGGCGGGGCGCTGAGGGCGAGCACCGTGCAGCCGCACTTCCTGACCCGGAACCTGACGTCGTTCCACGTCCACGGCGCCGGCTCAGGTGCGGAGTCCGAGCATTACGTCTGGACCGACGCGGTGCTGGCGCGGCTGCAGCCGACCGCGGCCTATAGCGCCGGCCAGTCGCTGCTCGCTATCCATTGGGAGACAAGGGACTTTCCAGGCAGGGTTGTGGACCTCGGCTTCAACCCCTGGTCGACCGACGTTGCCAGCGGCGGCGGCGGATACGACCCGGCCGAGTCACCGCAGGCTGCACCCCTGATCGCCCGCGCCCTGTGGTGGGCCACCGACCGGATCGCGCCCACCGGCACGCACTTCACGTCGAAGCCGCCCAGCCCCAGCAGGTTCGCCACCGTCAGCTTCTCGCTGGCGGCGAGGGACGCCGACCCGGCATCCCCCTTCTCGACGCTTCGTTTCCAGTACCGCGTCGGCAACGGCCGCTGGAGGATGGCCAAAGGCGGCAGCTCGTTCGCGCTGTACCACCTGCGTCCCGGCCACCGCTACCGGGTGCGGGCCCGCGCCGTCGACTTCGCCGGAAACAAGGACGCAAAGCCGGCCAGCTACACGTTCAGGCTGAGCTCGAGCGCGTACGGCTGAGCCCGGGGTCACTCCCACTCGATGGTCGCCGGCGGCTTGCTGGAGATGTCCAGCGCCACCCGGTTGACCCCGGCAATCTCGTTGATGATGCGGCTCGAGATCCGCTCCAGCAGGTCGTAGGGCAGCCGCGCCCAGTCGGCCGTCATCGCATCCTCGGAGCTGACCGCGCGGATCACGATCGGATAGGCGTACGTGCGCGAGTCGCCCTGTACCCCCACGCTCCGGATCGCAGGTAGCACGGCGAACGTCTGCCACAGTTCGTGGTAGAGCCCGGCCCGCCGGATCTCCTCCAGCAGCACCGCGTCGGCCTCGCGCAGCACCTCCAGCCGCTCACGCGTGACGTCGCCGATGATGCGGATGGCCAGGCCCGGCCCCGGAAACGGCTGGCGCCACACCATGCGCTCGGGCAGCCCCAGCTCGACGCCCACCCGCCGCACCTCGTCCTTGAAGATCATGCGCAGCGGCTCCACCAGGTCGAAGTCCATGTCCTCGGGCAGGCCGCCCACATTGTGGTGGGACTTGATCTTGGCCGCCGTGCGGCTGCCGGACTCGATCACGTCCGAGTAGAGCGTGCCCTGCACCAGGTGCCGGATGTCGCCCAGCTTCTGCGCCTCGTCCTCGAACAGCCGGATGAACTCCTCGCCGATGATGCGGCGCTTCGTCTCGGGGTCGGAGACGCCGGCCAGCTTGTCGAGAAACCGGTCCTGCGCCTGCACGTGTACGAGCGGGACGTGGAAGTGCTCCTCGAACGCCTCCACCACCTGCTCGGCCTCGTCCTTGCGGAGCAGGCCGTGGTCGACGAACACGCAGGTGAGCTGATCGCCCACGGCCTTGTGCACCAGCAGCGCCGCCACGGCCGAGTCGACGCCACCCGAGAGCGCGCAGATCACCTGGTCGTCGCCGACCTGCTCGCGGATCACGGCCACCTGCTCCTCGATGAACTGCAACGGCGTCCAGGTGGGCGGCGCCTGGCAGGCCTCCAGCACGAACTGCGCGAGCATCTCGGTGCCGTGCGGGGTGTGCGCGACCTCGGGGTGGAACTGCACGGCGAAGAATCCACGCTCCCGGTCCTCCATGGCGGCGATCGTCGTGGTCTGCGTCACGGCGGTCACGGTGAAGCCCGGCGGCGTGCGAACGACGCTGTCGCGGTGGCTCATCCAGCACGACTGCTCGGCGGCGATGTCGCCGAACAGCAGGCTGCCCTCGGCCAGGGATACGGGCGTCTTGCCGAACTCGCCGAGGCCGGTGTTCCCGACCTCGCCACCCAGCGCCGCTGCCATCGCCTGCATGCCATAGCAGATGCCCAGCACCGGCACGCCCAGCGCGAACAGCTCCGGATCGACCGACGGCGCCCCCCGCTCGTAGATCGATGCCGGGCCGCCGGACAGCACGATCCCGATCGGATCGCGGGCCGCGATCTCGGCCACGGGCGTGTCGTGGGGGACGATCTCGGAGTAGACACGGCTCTCGCGGATCCGCCGCGCGATCAGCTGCGCGTACTGCGCGCCGAAGTCGATCACGAGCACCGGCCGGTGAGGAGCCCGCGAACCGGCCAGCGCCGCCCCCGCCTGCTCAGCCTGCGTCCGGCGCTCGGTCAACGGCTCATCCCGATCGCCTGCTCCCGCTGCAGCTTCTTGCCCTCGGTCTGGAGCGCCGGCGCGAACATGATCTCGGCCTTCTGGAAGGCCTGGATCGTGTCGTAGCCGGTGGTGGCCATGGATGTGCGAAGCGCGCCCATCAGGTTGAGCGTGCCGTCGTTCTCGCGGGCGGGGCCGGTCACGATCTCCTGGAGCGAGGCGACCTGGTCGGTCTTGACCCGGGCGCCGCGCGGCAGGCTGGGATGGAACGTGGCCATCCCCCAGTGGTAGCCGTGGCCGGGCGCCTCGTTGGCGCGGGCCAGCGGCGAGCCGACCATCACGGCATCGGCGCCGCAGGCGATCGCCTTGGAGATGTCGCCGCCCGTGCGCATGCCGCCGTCGGCGATCACGTTCACGTACTGGCCGGTCTCGAGCAGGTGCTGGACGCGGGCCGCGGCCGCATCGGCGATGGCCGTGGCCTGCGGAACGCCCACTCCGAGCACGCCGCGGGTGGTGCAGGCGGCGCCGGGGCCGACTCCCACCAGCACGCCGGCCGCGCCGGTGCGCATCAGGTGCAGCGCGGCCTGGTAAGAGGCGCATCCGCCCACGATCACCGGCACCGGCATCGTGGCGATGAACTCCTTCAGGTTGAGTGGCTCCACCACGGTCGAGACGTGCTCGGCCGAGACCACCGTGCCCTGGATCACGAGCACGTCCAGGCCGGCGTCGAGCGCCAGCTGCCAGTGCTCACGGACGCGTTGCGGGGTCAGCGACGCCGCGGCCATCACGCCGGCGTCCTTGATCTGCTTGATCCGCTTGCCGATCAGCTCCGGATTGATCGGCTCCGCGTAGATCTTCTGCATCTCGCGGGTGGCCTCGGCCTTGTCGAAGGTGGCGATCCGCTCGAGCAGTGCATCGGCATCCTCGTACCGCGTCCAGATGCCCTCCAGGTTGAGCACGCCGAGCCCGCCCATCTCGCCCAGCTCGATGGCCGTCGCCGGCGACACGACGCCGTCCATGGCCGCCGCCAGCAGCGGCAGCTCGAGCAGATGCGGCCCCAGCCGCCAGGCGATGTCGACGTCCTCGGCATCGCGCGTGCGCCTGCTGGGCACGATTGCGATGTCGTCAAATCCATAGGCTCTGCGCGCCTTCTTGCCGCGCCCGATCTCAATCTCCAACCCGCACAACCCCCTTTAAAAACACACGCGGCCCTTGCGGGCCGGGAGAGGAATCACACCGATGATCACGAAAGTTCAATGTCCTTTGCAGTCTACCAACCGCTCCGGTCAATGCCTCCCGGCCGCCGCGGGTCAGGACGCGCGGGCGGCGGTGGGCGCGATCTCCTGCACCTCGACCATGGCCGCGAACCGCGGCACCTCGCGCGACTCGAACACTCCCGCCCCCACGGTCTGGGTGTTGGCGGCGCCACAGGCGAGGCCCATCTTCAGGCACTGGTCGGCCGCCTGGCCGGCCTGGTGGGCCGACAGGAACCCGGCCAGGAAGGCGTCGCCGGAGCCGACGGTGGACACCGCCTCGATGCGCGGGATCCATGCCCGGAACATGCGGGCCTTGGTCTTGCCGGCCGCGAGCAGCGCATAGCACCCGGTCTTGAGCGTGATCACCACGCCGTGCGCGCCCATCGCCTCGATTGCGGAGAGCGCGTGCTGGAAGTCCTCGTCGGTCTGGAACTCGTTGCCGACCAGCGCCTCCGCCTCGCGCTGGTTGGGGAACACCAGCGTCGGCTCGGCCGCCAGCGCCAGCCGCAGCGGCTCGCCGTCGGTGTCGATCACGGTGCTGACCTTGCGCCGGTTCATCTCGCGCGTCACGTCGGCGTAGAACGAGGTCTCCATCCTGCGCGGCAGGCTGCCCGCAAACACGACCGTCGAGACCGCGCCGGCCAGGTAGCGGACGCGGTCGACCAGCGCCCCCACCTCGTCTGGGGTCACCTCGGGGCCGTACTCGTTGATCTCGGTCTGCAGTCCGCTGGTGGGGTCGACCACCGCCGTCGACGTGCGCGACTCGGCCGCGATCCGCACGAAGTCGTTGAGGATTCCCTCCGAGTCCAGCCCGTCGGTGATCTGCGTGCCGGCCCGGCCGCCGGCCAGCCCTGTCGCGATCACGGGCTCATCCAGGCGGCGCAGGGCGCGGGCCACGTTGATGCCCTTGCCGCCGGGCATGACCAGGCCCTGCTGGGCTCGGTGGCGCCGCCCGAGCTGCAGGTTGGCGACCGTGAGCGTCTTGTCGACCGCAGCGTTGGCAGTGACCGTGAGAATCATCCTGAGGCCGGCTCGCGAGCTGTTCGAAGACACTGAGTGACCCTGCACATCTCGCTCATCGGCCCTCCGGAGTCTACACTTGACCCGCCGGTTGACCCACGTAGAGTTGATGTGTGTTCGCGGGTCGTAACCGTTCGATCGTGACCGTGACGGCAGTGATCGAGGCCGGCCTGGCCGGCTGGGCGCTGGGCGCCGGATGGCTGGGGCTGCTGGTCGCGATCGCCGCCGTGACGGCCGCCGACACGGCCTGGGGCATGACCCGCAAGGGCGTCATCGCCGACCTGGCAGGGCTCGAGCTGGCCGTCGCGCTGGCGGTGCTGCTGATCGCGAGCGCCGACATCACGCTGGCGGCGATCACCGCCCTCGCCTGCGCCGCCTGGCTGGTGCGGCCCGACCGGCGGCTGCCCTTCCGGCGCTCGCCGGCATCCACGCATCCGTAACTCCGGCCGTCGAGCCTCAGGCGACGGGCGTGGCCGCGCGCAGCTCGGCGGCCGCCAGGCGCACCGACTGCTGCCAGTCGCCGCGGCGCTCGCGCCAGGCGTAGATCACCGAGCGGGCCGCCACCACCAGGCCGCCGGCCGGGTGATCCCTGAACGCCGCTGCGAGGTCGCCGGCGCGGCCGCCCTGCGCGCCCACCCCAGGTAGCAGCAACACCTGATGGGGCATCAGCTCGCGTGCCCGTTCGACCGCCTCTGGGCTGGTCGCGCCGATCACCGCGCCGACGCTGGAGAGCCTCGACTCGCCGATCAGCTCCGCGCCCCAGCCGGCCACCAGTTCGGCCGTGCGCTCCCACACCGGCCGCCCGTCGGCCAGCAGCTGCTCCTGCAGGTCGGCGGCCCCCGGGTTGGACGTCCGCACCAGCACGAACAGTCCGGAGCCGGCTCCGCAGGCCAGCAGGAACGGCTCCAGCGAGTCGCCGCCCATGTAGGGGTTGACGGTCATCGCGTCGGCCACCGGCGGGCCGCCGTCGCGGGGTGCCAGCCAGGCCTCGGCGTAGGCCTGAGAGGTGGAGCCGATGTCGCCGCGCTTGGCATCGGCGATCACGATCAGATCGTGCTCGGACGCGAAGGCGCAGATCCGGTCGAGCGCGGACAGCCCGTGGCCGCCCAGCGCCTCGAAGAACGCCACCTGCGGCTTCACCGCCACGGCCTCCTCGGCCACCGACTCGATCAGCGCCGTGCAGAAGCGCTCGTAGGCTCGCGCGCGGCCGGCGGGACCGGCCTTGAGCCCCGTGACGAGCTCCGGCGGCAACAGATCGATCCGGGGATCGAGGCCGACGCAGAGGCTGGTGCCTTTGCGGACAACGGCTGCTGCCAGGCGGTCGGCGAAGTTCATCGACGTAAGGGTACCCGGCCCCGCCGGCCGGCGATGTGCGTGGCGGCGGATGCCAACGCTTCTGCGCCCAGCGGTACCGCCACGACGCTGCGGCCGGGTCGCGCGAAGGCCGCCGAGATCAGGTGCGCGACGTCGGCCTGGTCGGGTCGCAGCGGCGCCGGCCTGGCGGCCAGCGCCGCCCGCAGCGGAGCGATCAACGGGGCGCACTCGAGCGCGGCATCGCCGGCACGGGGCAGACGCCGCCGGGCCACCACGCGACCGCCGGCGCAGGCAAACGCCTGCACGAAGCGGTCGTCCATGTCGGCGGCCAGCAGCACGCCGGTGCGGGCGGCCGCAGCGCGCAGCCGGCCCAGCGCGGTTCGCACCCGCTCGAGCGCCTCCAGCTGGTCGCGCAGCTGGGCCGCCTCCTCGAAGCGCTGATCCGCTCCCAGCGCAGCCATCCGCATCCGCAGGCCGGACACCGCCGTGTCGCCGTCGTCTCCGCGCAGCCAGCCGGCGGCCGCCGCCACCGAGCGGGCGTACTCCCCCACCGCGGCGCCGCCGCGGCACGGTGCCGCGCAGCGGCCCAGCAGCCCGGCCAGGCAGCTGCCGTCGTCCTCCGGCCGGGCCGGCCGGCAGCTGCGGAGCCGAAACGACGAGCGGATCGCCGCCGCCGCGGCCTGCGCCTCGCCGCGGCTTCGCAGCGGGCCGGCGCTGATGGCGCCCGGCCGCGGCTCCGACGTGACGGATACCCGCGGCACCCGCTCATCGGTGGTCAGCGTCAGGTAGCAGCTGCGCTCGGGGTTGACCGAGCGGCGGTTCGCATCCGGCCGCAGCCGCAGGATCAGCTCCAGCTCGAGCAGCGACGCCTCCAGCTCGCTGCCCAGCGGCCGCGTCTCGATGCGGGCGGTCGCCTCCAGGGCGTGCTCCACGGCGCGCCGCTGTCCGGAGCCCCCGAAATAGGAGCGCACACGCGCGCGCAGGTCGGTTGCCTTGCCGACGTACAGCACCCGGTCGTGGGCGTCGTGGAACAGGTAGACGCCGGGCCCGGCAGGGACGTCGCGGGCCAGCTCGCGGCGCAGCCGCACACGACGGCGCTGGGGAGCGGCGAAGGCGACCGCCTCGGCGACGGTGCGGACGCCGTGCTCCTGGGCCATGCCCAGCAGGTGCACCAGCACCTCGGCGGTGGCCTGGGCGTCAGCCAGCGCGCGGTGGCAAGGGCGAACCGTGGTGTCGAACCGCTCCGCCAGCGTGCCCAGGTTCATGCGCGGCAGGCGCCCCTCCAGCAGCCGCCGTGCCAGCGCCACCGTGTCGATCACGGGCGCGGCCAGCCGGCGGCCCTCGAGCCGCGACAGCTCGGCGTCGACGAAGCCGACGTCGAAGCGGGCGTTGTGGGCGACCAGCACGGCGCCCTCGGCGAACTCGAGGAACGGCGGCAGCGCCCTCGTGATCCGGGGGGCCCCGCGCAGGTCGCGCGTCTGGATGCCGGTGATGCGGGTGATGGTGGACGGCACCGGCACGCCCGGGTCGACCAGTCGCTCGAACTCGCCGACCTGCTCGAACCCCTGCAGGCGCACGGCGCCGATCTCGACGATCCGCGACACGCCCGGCCGGGTGCCGGTGGTCTCGAGGTCGAACACCACGAACGGCGCCTGCTCGAGCGGCAGGTCGTACAGGGTGGCGACCTCCTCCCACTCGGCCAGCGCCACCTCGGTGGGAGACCGCCACACCAGGCGGCGGTCGCTCCGCACCACCTCGTCGACCAGCTGGTGGACCAGGGCCGAGGGCGGCGCACCTCGCAGCGCGAACAGGCTGGAGGCGGCCTCGGCCATGCCCAGGGGCGCGCGACGGTCGGCCAGCCGGGCCACCAGCCGGTCGGCCCCGTCGAGCGAGAGCTGGGCTGCGGGCGCAATCATGCGAACGTATGTTCGCATACGGAACGGACGTGCGCTGGAGACGCTGCTTAACGCACCACGCCCGCCGCGCCTCTACGGGGCGGCGGGCGTGCGCGAGAGACCTCCGGAGGCCGGAGTTACGACTTGACGGCGGCCTTCAGCTGGCTGCCCGCCGAGAACTTCGGCACCTTGCTGGCCGGGATCATCACTTTCTGGCCAGGGTTACGCGGGTTGACACCGGTGCGGGCCTTGCGGTTCTGCACCGTGAACTTTCCGAAACCGGTGAAGACAACGTCGTCACCCTTGGAAAGCGCGTCCTTGACGGACTCGAGCACGGCGTCGACCGCAGCACCGGCGTCCTTCTTGGACAGGTTCGATCTGGTCGCAACCGCGTCGATGAAATCGCTCTTCGTCACCCTTATTCCTCCTGGTCGTTTCGTGGGCCGGAATGGGTCAATCAGGCTACCCTAGCACGGTCGTCGGACGTCAACAATCCGCTTCAGCAAAGGGATTTCACGCGTTCGCGGAGGCGGCGCCGACACCGAGCTGAGAACTGGTATAGAGCGCTTTGAAGGGGATGCCCGCTGCGGCGATCGCCTCGGCCCCGCCCTCCTCGCGGTCGACCACGCAAATTGCAGCGGAAACGTGCAGATCCGCCTCGCGCAGCGCCTCCACCGCGGACAGCAGCGCGCCGCCCGATGTGACCACGTCCTCGACCACGCAGACGCGCATCCCGGGCTCGAAAACACCCTCCAGCCGATTGCCGGTGCCGTACTCCTTCGTCGCCTTTCGGACGATCACGAAGGGCAGCCCGGTCTCGATCGACGTGACCGCCGCCAGCGGCACGGCGCCCAGCTCGGGGCCGGCCAGCAGGTCGGGCTGCTCACCGCCATGGCCGGCGACCAGGGCGGCCAGCTCGCGGCCGAGACCGGCCAGCAGCTGCGGATCCGTCTCGAACCGGTACTTGTCAAGGTAGTAGCGGCTGCGGCGCCCGGACCGGAGCAGGAAATCGCCCTCCAGGTACGCCCGCTCGAGCAGCCTCGCCGCCAGCTGGTCGCGGTTCACGCGGCCTCGCGGGCGGCCGCCAGCACCAGGTCGGCGTGCGGCATCAGCCGGTCGGCATCCGGCGATCCGGCCGCCAGCGACACCATCGAGCCGTCGTCGAAGTAGATGTCCAGACGGGTGCGGTTGCGCACCGAGCGGCGCCGGTAGAGCACCGTCCCCAGGAACGAGCCGGCGCCGATCACGACCGGGATCACGAGCTTACGCCGAGCCATCGGTCCGCTCCTGCTCCTCGTCGGCCGCCTTGCCGTCGCCCTCGGCGATCTGGCGCAGCAGCGTCTTCAGGTCGTAGAAGACCAGCCCCACAGTGGGGTCGGCGCCGGTCGTCGCCACGGCCGTGCGGTGGTCATCCACCACCAGGAACACGCTGCCCTCGGGCGTTGCCGCCTGCAGCTGTGCCAGAGCCTCGCGGCCGAGGTCGCGGCGCACCTGGTCGGCGCCCTCGGCCAGATCGCGAGCCGCTGCGGCGATGCGGGTGGCAGCCTCCTCCTGCACGCTGGAGGCAACCAGCGAGCCGTCGCGGGCGATCACCACCACCGTCTCGATCTGTGTCGAGAGCTCACGCAGCTCGGCGATTGCGGCGGTCGCATCCACGATTCCACGCTAGCACAGGTGATCCCTGCCGATATTCTCATCACGATGGCCAATGAAACCGCCCCGACGTGGATGCGCCCATATCGCAGCGTTGCCAGCCAGACAGGCTCCATCCTGAGCAAGTACCTCGCCGACCGTGGCCCGCACCTGGCGGCCATGGTCGCCTACTACGCGCTGCTGTCGCTGTTCCCGTTCATCTTCCTGGCGCTGTCCGCGATCGGCCTGCTCGGCCACGTCTCGCAGTCGAGCTACCTGATCCGCGAGATGGAGCGGATCCTGCCCAGCGAGTCGGTCGCCGACCTGGTGAAGCTGACGCAATCGGTGCAGGCGAACGCCGGCAAGTTCTTCGTGATCGGCCTGGTCGGCATGCTGTGGAGCGTGCTCGGGTTCTACTCGGCGCTGGAGTCGGCCCTGAACATCGTGTTTCGGGTCGGCAACCGCGGGTTCGTGGCCGGCAAGTGGATCAGCTTCGTGCTGGTGCTCAGCTCACTGACCGTGCTCTTCACCTCGCTGATTGTTGCCACGCTGGCAAACGGCTGGCTGCACCGGCACGAGCCCGGCGAGCTGAGCTCCAGCTTCGTGCCCTATCTGATCTCACTGGCCTTCTCCAGCGCCGGCTCGTTCCTGTTCCTGATGGTGGTCTACCGCGTCCTCACCAACGTCGACCTGCACCGCGGCGACGTCTGGCCGGGCGCGCTGTTCGGGACGGTGCTGTTCCAGGTCTCGTTCCAGGCGGTGCCGCTGTACCTGCAGCGGGCCGACCTGCTGATCGCGATGCGCGCCTTCGGCGGCCTGGTGCTGCTGCTGGTGTGGCTGTACCTGATGGCGAACGTGATCGTGCTCGGCGCCGAGATCAACTGGCGGCACTGGTCGCGGCACCAACCGCCGCAGGACGACACCATGGCCGGCCTCGCGTAGGCCTAGGCAACGCGGTCCAGCCACATCTGGGAGTGCCCCAGCCAGCGGGCCGTGGTGGCGGCGTCGTGATGCACCGCCGACCAGCTGCTCAGCCGCAGCGACATGTGGGCGAGGTAGGCGCGCAGGGTGGCGGCATCGCGGCGATCGCGCAGCAGCTGCCATAGCTGGAGCTGCTCGTCGTCGCCGAGGCCGCCCTCGGCGCTGCAGTAGAGCAGCGTGACCAGGTCGAAGCAGGGATCGCCGGTCCGCGCGCCTTCGCAGTCGACGATGCCGGTGATGCGGTCGCCCTCCGCCAGCACGTTCAGGTGGTGGAAGTCGAAGTGCGCGATGCCGGCAACCGGCAGGGCGTCAGGATCGGTGCCCTCCCCGATCGCGATCACCCGGTCGAGCAGGGCCGCGCCGGCCGGCGAGTGCCGCCGAAGCGGAGCGTGCAGGCAGTAGCCGTCGGCGCCGCTGACGAGCGTCCGGCGCAGGAAGACGCCCCACCCACCACCGTCGCCCAGCTCGTCCTCCTGCAGCCGGTTCAGCTCGACCAGCCGCTCGACGTGGACGGGCAGCAGCGGCACCGGCGGGCTACCTGGCAGCAGCTCCTGGACCACGAACAGCAGCGACTCGGCGTTCGTCGTCAGCAGGTAGCGCGGCGACGGGTAGCCGCGGCTGCGCAGCCGCTCCACGAGCGGCACGACCCGCTCGATGTGCTCCAGCCAGTCCGACTCGCCGCCCGCCATCTGCCACCACTTCACGAGCGAGCGGTTGCCTGCGGGATCGGCGACCACCGTGGCATGGCCGGCCTCGCCGTCCGGCATCGCCGCCACCACCCGCAGGCCGCAGCCGTGTGCGCGGTTGAGCACGGCCAGCGCCTGCTCCGTGGTCGGCGCCGCGGCTACCGCCCGCGCTCCTGCAGCTCGGCCGCCAGCTGCTCGCGGAGCGCTGCGGCGGCGCGCGCGCGGTGCGAGATGGCGTCCTTCTCTGCGGCCCCCATCTCTCCCACCGTGCGCGACTCACCCTCCGGGACGAAGGCCGGGTCGTAGCCGAACCCGCCGCTGCCGCGAGCCCGCTCGGCCAGGCGGCCGCGCAGCTCGCCGCGGGCGTACAGCTCTTGGCCTTCCGGGGAGATCGCCACCAGCTCGGCCACGTAGGCCACGGAGCGGTCATCCCGGCCGGCCAGCGCCGCCAGCAGCGCGTCCAGGTTCTCGGCGTCGGTCGCGTGCTCGCCGGCGAAGCGGGCCGACCGCACACCCGGCCGGCCGCCCAGCGCCGTGGCCGCGATCCCCGAGTCGTCGGCCAGCACCCAGGCCGAGCCGCCGATCGCGGCGTGCACGTGGCGGGCCTTCAGCTCTGCGTTGTCACGAAAGGTGACGCCGGTCTCCTCGGGCAGGTCGCCCGCGTAGGGCTCGACCTCGAAGCCGGGAAGCAGCCGCTCGAACTCCCGCGCCTTGTGGGGGTTATGTGACGCCAGCACGAGCTTCATGGAGCACCCGCGTCTGTAGTGCCGAGATCTCCTCGATGCCGGCGGCGGCCAGGCTCAGCAGCTCATCCAGCGAGGCGCGGCCGAAGGGCGTCCGCTCGGCCGTCGCCTGCACCTCGATCATCTGGCCGCTGCCCGAGATGACGACGTTCATGTCGACGTCCGCGCGCGAGTCCTCGGCGTAGGCCAGATCGAGCATCGAGCTGCCTTCGACGATCCCGACCGAAACGGCCGCCACCGAGTCGGACAGCGGCAGCTCGCGCAGCTTTCCGGCATCGACCAGGCCCGACAGCGCCAGGTGCAGCGCCGCGTAGCCGCCGCAGATCGCCGCGCAGCGGGTGCCGCCGTCGGCCTGCAGCACGTCGCAGTCGATCCAGATGGTGCGCTCGCCCAGGGCCTTGAAGTCGACCACCGAACGCAGCGACCGGCCGATCAGGCGCTGGATCTCGACCGTGCGGCCGTCCAGCTTGCCGCGGCTGGCGTCGCGAGGTTTTCGGTCGGATGTCGAGCCCGGCAGCATCCCGTACTCGGAGGTGACCCAGCCGGTGCCGCGTCCGCGCATCCACCCCGGCACCGACTCCTCGACCATGGCCGTGCAGACCAGCCGCGTCTTCCCGATCGAGAACAGCACCGAGCCGTGCGCGCTGTCGATGAACCCCGGCTCGATCGCAAGCGGGCGCAGCTGGTCGAGCTCGCGGCCGTCGGCGCGCTTCACGCGGCGATCTCCAGGCGCGCGGGGTCGACCCGCTCGACCTCGGTCAGAGGCAGCTGCAGAAAGCGACCGGCGACGTCCTGGAAGGCCTGCTCGTCGCCCGTGCAGAGAAAGCGGTAGCTGCCCTCGCGGCCGGCCAGATTGCCGACCCCGCGTCGCTCGAGCGTTGCCGCGACCTCGCGTGCGATCTCCTCGGCGGAGGTGATCAGCGTGACCTCGCGGCCGAAGATGCGCTGCAGCATGGGTCTGATCAGCGGGTAGTGCGTGCAGCCCAGGATCACGGTGTCCACCTCCGCCTGTTTCAGCGGCTCGGCGTACCGCTTGGCGGCATCGTGCAGGTCGTGGCCGTTGACGTCGCCGCTCTGGATCAGCGGCACCAGCTCCGGGCAGGCCACCTGCGCCACCTCGACGCCGGCGTCGAGCACGCCGATCGCCGCCGGGTAGCGGCCGCTCGCAACCGTCGCCTCGGTCGCCATCACGCCCACCCGGCGGGCGCGGGTGGCCTGGACGGCGGCGTGCGCCTCGGGTGTGATCACGCCGATCAGGGGCACCGTGAACTCGCGCTGCAGATCGGGAAGGGCGGCGGCGGTGGCCGAGTTGCAGGCGACCACCAGCAGCTTCACGTCCCGCTCGATCAGGTGCTGAGCGACCTCATGGGCGTACCGGCGGATGGTCGCAGCGGGCTTGGTGCCGTAGGGGAACCGCTCCGGGGCGGAGTCACCGAAGTAGATGAAGTCCTCGTGGGGCAGCGTGACCAGGCATTCGTGCAGCACCGTCAAGCCGCCGACGCCGGAGTCGAAGACGCCGATCGGGCGGGTGTCCATGGGGCGGAGTGTAGGGGCTCGGCCGGATTAAGGAACGCGGATCAGCGCCTGGAAGTCGGAGCGGCCGAGGATGCGATGCGTCCGCTTCGACCGCAGCAGGATCGTCGTCTGCTCACGTCCGGAGAGAAGGGTGCCGTCCCCCGTCATGAACCACAGCGGCGAGCTGACGGTGACGTGCGTGAACGCGGCGGGGAAGGCGACCCGGTCGGTCGTCGCCTTCAGGCCGAACGGGCAGGTCGTGTTCGTGGCACAGAACTGCCGCACCTCGTGCACCGCGATCACCATCGAGCCGGTCCCCGGCAGGCTGGCGCTGACGTGCACCGATCCCAGCGTGATGCGGTTGGGCGTGGCGCTGAGGGTCTGGTGCCAGCGCACCACGGCCCCGTTGGAGGCCTTGAAGCCGCCACGGATCGAGTAGCGGCCCCGGCCGCTGAGGCGGCGCCGCGGCGATGCCTGGACGGACACGTCGAGGGCCGTCGTGACGGCGTGCGCGGTCCACGCGGGCTTCATCGATAGCTTGCGGGGCACCCGCAGCCACAGCGTCCCGGCCGCGTAGTCGAGCGCGAACACGCCATCGGCGTGGATGCGAGGCCACTGGCTGAACCTGAGCGTGCCATGGGCGACGCCGGACGCCGGACAGGTTCCGGTCAGGTGCACCTTCAGCAGCTGGGTGCGGACGTGTTTGCCCGCGGCCGTCGCGGTGCAGGCGGCTGTGCCGGCGCCGGCACGGCTCGTCCCCGACAGCAGGGCAACCAGAGCAGCGGCCACGATCAGCAGAAGGAGCCTGGGTCGCATCGGGTGCGATCTTACACCTTGTCCGGTTCTGGGCCGGACCACCCCAGCGCCCGGTGGGGGTCCCGACAACCCCCACCGGGCGCAAGCTCAGCCCCTTACAGAGCCGCGGTCTGGCGCGGTCGCACGCGCGTCGCGGCGAAGGCTGCCAGGATCAGCAGCAGTGCGGCCACGGCGGCCCCGATGCCGGCGTCAGCCCAGTCGAAACCGCTGCTCGCGGAGACGGTGGTGACGGCGGGAACGGGCTGGCTGATGACCAGAGGTACCGTCTGGTCGGTCGGAGAATCAGCGGCCGGCTGCATGACCGAGACGAGCGCTTGGTTGGTCGGAGAGTCGGCGGCCGGCAGCATGACCGACACGGCCTTGACTCCCTGAACCGGGAGCTTGTTGTCCAGCTGGAAGCCGCTGCGGTGGAACACGATCGTGCGGTTGGCCGCCGCCACGGCGGCCGAGTCGGTGGTGTCGGTGGACTGCCGGGTGGGCATGGCCTGGGCGGCCGATGCCGAGATCGCCAGCAGACCGGCGGTGACCAGAACGGTGTGGATCAGTCGAGAGGTGGTGCGCATGGGAGTGCTCTCCTTCTGGGTGGATGTGAGGCACGAAGTCATGGGCACAACCTAGGCCGACCGCGGCGGCCCGACGACATCCCGGGATACGCCCGCAATGTATTGCTCGATACATAGCGCGGGAGCCGGCGGACCACAGAGAAGCGCCCGGTGGGTTCGAGACCCCACCGGGCGCAGGGACGGCAGCTACATCTGAACCGTCTGCCGAGGCCGGACGATGGTCGCGGCGACGGCCGCCAGGATCAGCACCACGGACGCCACGAGGGCGCCGATTGCGGCGTCGGCCCAGTCGAAGCCGTTGTCCGCGTACTGCACGGAGACGGGCTGGGCGACGACCGGCGGTGCGGTCTGGAGCTGGTGGCCGAGCACGAAGCCCGACCTGTGGAGAACCACCGGGCCGCCGGGCGAATGCGAGACGACCGGCAGCTGATGGTGAGCGGCCGTGAAGCCGAGCGGATCACGGTCTGTCACGTTCGCAGGACCCAACGCCATCGCCTGGGCGGCGGTGGCAGACACGGCCATCAGACCGGCGGCCACGAGGACGATGCGGAGCAGTCGAGAGGTGGTGTGCATTGGAGTGCTCTCCTTCTCTTGAGGGGGTGCGGCTCGACGTCATGGGCACAACCTAGGCACCCCGCGAGGCCGCCCGCGACCTCCCCGGATACGCGCGCAATGTATGATCCGATACACAAGCGGAAGGGGCGTGGCGGTGTCCGACTGGGCGATCCTGAGCGCACTCGGCGACGATGAGGCGCGCGGAGTGCTGACGTCGGCGCGGCGGCGCACGTTCAAGCGCGGCGAGGTCGTCTTCCACCGCGACGACCCGGCCGACACGCTGCATCTGGTCAGCAGCGGGTGCCTGGCGGTGCGGGTGGTCACCCCGCTGGGAAGCGTCGCCACACTGCAGCTGGTGGGGCCGGGCGAGTGCTTTGGCGAGCTGGCGCTGCTGGGCGGGGCGCAGGTACGCAGCGCCAAGGTCGAGGCGATCTCGGCCAGCGAGACGTACGCGCTGTCCCGCACCGACCTCGACCGCCTGCGTGCGCAGCACCGGGAGATCGACGTGTTCCTGGTGGAGCTGCTCGGGCAGCGTGTCGCCGAGCTGACCGAGCGCCTGGTCGAGGCGCTCTACACGCCGGCACCGCGGCGCGTCCGCCTGATGCTGGACGGGCTCGCCGAGCGGTACCGCGAACCCTCCGGACGGGCCACGATCCCGCTCACGCAGGACGACCTGGCCGGGCTGGCCGGCACCTCGCGGCTGACGGTGAACCGCGTGCTGCACGAGCTGCAGCGCGCCGGCCATGTCGAGATCGGCCGTGGCCGCGTGACGGTGCTGGCAGCCGGCGCCGAGCGGTGACCGGGCGCGCATAGACTGCGCCGCATGACCGACGACTGGCACACCGAGGACTTCCCGGAGCTGCGCCCGCACCCGCCCTGGGTGATGCAGGAGATGATCGAGGCCCAGCCCGCCCTGCTCGAGCAGATCGCAACCACGAGCGACACGGCGCCGCTGGCGCTGCTGCTGAAGGTGGACGGCCCCCTGACGGTGGCCGGCTGCGGCACCAGCGAGCACGCGGCGCTGGCCGCGGCGGAGATCCTGACCGAGGCCGGCACGCCGGCCGGATCACGGCAGGCGTACGAGGCGGCACTCGACCCACAGCAGGGCGGGGCCGTGCTCGGCATCTCCCACGAGGGCGGCACCTGGGCCACGATCGAGGCGCTCGAGGCGGCCCGCCGCGCCGGATCAGGCACCGCCCTGATCACCGCCCGGGGCGAGAGCCAGGCCACCGAGCAGGCCGATGCCGTGCTGGTCACGCCCATGGTCGACCGCAGCTGGTGCCACACGGTCGGCTACACGTCGCCGATCGCCGCCACCCTGGCCCTGGCCGCGACGCCGTCGCCCGGCGTCGTCGAGGCGCTGGTCGCCTCGGGAGTCGGCGACCGCGCCTCCGTCACGGCCGTGGCCGACGCCCTGAACGGCTGCGACCACCTGATCGTGGTCGGGTCGGGCGCCGACCGCATCGCGGCCCGCGAGCTGACCCTGAAGATCGAGGAGGCGGCCCACATCCCGACCGCGATGCGGGATCTCGAGACGTTCCTGCACGGCCACCTGCCGGCCTGCGACGAGCGCACCGGGCTGGTGCTGATCGAGCACGACCGACGGCGCTCGGGCCCCCGCCGCGAGCTCGGCCAGATGGTGCTGCAGGCGTCGGCGCGGGTGGGTGTGCGCTGCGCCGTGATCGGCCGCCAGGCACCCGACCCGGGCATGGCCGCCGCCGGGTACGTGGCCACGCCGGTCGCGGATGCGCTTCCGGCCGCGGCAGAGGCGCTGCTGGCGACGGCGCCCGCCGTGCAGTGGCTGGCGCACGAGCTGGCGGTGGCACGCGGCGTCAACCCCGACCTGATCCGGCGCGAGCAGGAGGCGTACCGCGAGGCGGCCAGGTTCCGTGGGTAGGGCGCTGCACATCCAGAACGAGTCGACCGACCCCGCCGGCCTGTTCGTGGAGGCGCTCGAGCAGCAGGGGTTCAGCGTCGACACGCTGCACCCCTACGCCGGGGACGAGCTGCCCGCGACGCTGGACGGGGTCGACGCCCTGGTCGCGGGCGGCGGCCTGGTCGACACGCACCAGGCCGGCGAGCACCCCTGGCTGGCGCGGGAGATCGAGCTGGTGCGCGAGGCGCTCGAGCGGCGCACGCCGTACATGGGCCTGTGCCTGGGCGCACAGGTGCTGACCGAGGCCGCAGGCGGCACCGTCTACCGGTGCGAGCCCCACGAGATCGGCTGGCACGAGGTGGAGCTGACGCCGGCCGCTGCGGGCGATGCCCTGTTCGACGGGCTGCCGCAGCGGTTCCAGGCGATGCAGTGGCACTACTACGCCTGTCGTCCCGGCAACGGCGCCGTCGAGCTGATGACCAACCCGGTCTCGCTGCAGGCGCTGCGCGTCGGTGACGCCGCATGGGGCACCCAGTTCCACATCGAGGTGACACGCCCGGTGCTGCTGACCTGGCTGGACATGGGCGGCGACGACCTGGCCGCGAACGGCTATCCCCGCGACCGGTTCCTCGAGTCGCTCGATGAGCACCTGGAGACGCACCAGCGGGTGGGCCGCACGCTGGCCGAACGCTTCGCCCGGTTCGCTACGCGGCCAGCAGGCTGAGCTCGGCCGCGTACTCGGGCCGCCCGGCCAGGCGGTCACACCAGGCGGCGATCGCCGGGTACTGACCGATGTCGACTCCGACCCGGTACAGGCGCGTGATCCAGGGCCACACGCCGGGCTCGGCCAGCGTGTAGCTGTCGCCGACCAGGTAGTCGCTGTGCTCGAGCTGTGACGACATCCACCGGAGCTCGCCATGCAGCGCCTCGATCGCCCCGTCCTCTTCCCTGCGGGCGGCGTAGAACGCGTCGGAGAGATCCTCGAACCGCCGCAGCACCATTCGCACGCGGGCGCGCTGGGCCGGATCGGACGGCATCATCGCCGGCTCCGGGTGCGTCTCGTCGAGGAAGTCGTTGAGCGCCTCGGACTCCCACAGCACCTGTCCGTCCACGTCCAGGACGGGCACCCGGTTGCGCGGATTCAGCTCGCGCAGCCAGGCCGGCTTGTCGGGCAGGTCGACCTGCACCAGGTCGTACTCGATGCCCTTGCCGTTCAGCACCAAACGCGTGCGCACGCAGTACGGGCAGATGTCGGCTGAGTAGAGAGTGATTGACATCGCAACGAACTCTAGCCCAAGACCTGGGCCCCCGCTAGATGGCTCAATCATCGCGGTATGGTGCGGACGTGACCGACGGCTATCAGGTGCTCGCGATCAGCGACGTGCCGTCCCTGGCGGTGGTGAACGGAACCCTGCAGTGGCGCCCGCTGCGCCGCACGCTCGGGGTGCGCGCCTTCGGCATCAACGCCTACACCGCGGCCAACGCCGGCGACGACGTGGTCGAGGAGCACACCGAGACGCAGCTCGGACACGAGGAGATCTACCTGGTGCTGACCGGCCGGGCGACCTTCACGGTGGACGGCCAGACCAGCGACGTCCCCGCCGGCTCCCTCGTGTACCTGGCCGATCCGGCGCTGAAGCGGCAGGCGGTGGCGGCGGAGCCGAACACGACCGTGCTCGCGATCGGCGGAAAGCCGGGCGAGGCCTTCACGCCCTCGGCGTGGGAGCATTACTTCGCGGCCGACGCGGTCGCGAAGGGCGGAGATCTGGATGAGGCCTACGACCTGCTCATGACCGGCCTTGCCGAGTACCCTGGCAACTCGTCGATCCTCTACAACGCGGCGTGCTACCGCGCGCTTGCCGGCCGCGGCGACGAGGCGATCGAGCTGCTGTCGCAGGCCTTCGCCGGCGACCCGGACGCGGTGCGCAACTGGTCGGCCGGCGACAGCGACCTCGACTCGATCCGCGACCGGCCGGACTGGCCGGTCACCGGCTAGCTGAGCTGGCCGGCGATCACGATCTCCAGCCGGCGGGGGCCGTGCACGCCCTCGACTCGCGACAGCTCGATGTCGGAGGTGGCGGACGGCCCCGAGATTAGCGTCAGCGGGGCGCGGCGACGCCGTACCGACGGTTCCACCCGCTGGAAGGCCTCGCTGACCGAGGCACACACGAGCTCGGCCGGGACGACGCAGATGTGCAGGTCGGGCACCAGCGTCAGCGCGCGGATGCCCTGACCGGGCCCGCCGTCCAGCACGATGGTGCCGGTCTCCGCGATGGCGGCGGCGCAGCCGGTGAGCACGCCGTCCACCCGATCGAGCGCCGAGACCGTCGCATCGGCGGTCGTTTCCACGCCGTGTGGTCGCCAGGCTTGCGGCAGATCCTGCGGCACCGCCAGGCGGCGGGCACCGTGCGCAGCGCAGATCTCGGCGGCCAGCGCGGCCACGCCGGTCAGACCGACTCGGTGCACAGCCGCGCGGTACTCGCCCGCACGCTCTGCGAACAGCGCCACCGGGTCGGCCGGTGCGGGCGGCGTCGGCAGCAGCACGGCCGCGGCCGGCTGCGGCCGGTCGGTGAGGGCCGCACGGACGCGGCCAAGCAGGACATCACGGGCGTCGCTCATGCCACCACTCCCGGAAGCTCTGCGGGGCCACGGCGGGCAGGTCGCGCCCGGCCGTCCACGCCCTCATCGGGCCGGCACCGGCCACGCGCGCGGGCAGCACCCGCGCCAGCCGCTGCGCCCGCCGGTAGCGGCCGGCGTCTGCGAACAGCCAGGCCAGCGTCCGCATCGCCCGCCGTTCGGCCCCGCGCTTGGGCGTCAGGCCGCGCAGATGCACCAGCACGCGCGGGATGTCGATCTTGACCGGGCACACCTCGTAGCAGGCACCGCACAGGCTGGAGGCGTACGGCAGGCTGGCGGCCGCGCCGATGCCCTCCAGCTGCGGCGTCAAGATCGCCCCGATCGGGCCCGGGTAGATCGATCCGTAGGCGTGGCCGCCGGTGCGCTCGTAGACCGGGCACACGTTCAGGCATGCCGAGCAGCGGATGCAGTGCAGCGCCTCGCGTCCGTCCGGGTCGCGCAGCACGTCGCTGCGGCCGTTGTCCAACAGGACGACGTGCATCTCGCCGGGGCCGTCGCCGGGCGTGACGCCGGTCCAGAGCGAGGTGTAGGGGTTCATGCGCTCGCCGGTGGAGCTGCGCGGGAGCAGCTGCATGAACACGGCCAGGTGCTCGAAGCGGGGCAGCAGCTTCTCGATCCCGACCACGCTGATCAGCACCTCCGGGAGCGTGGTGCACATGCGGCCGTTTCCCTCCGACTCGAGCACGACCAGGGTGCCGGTCTCGGCGATCGCGAAGTTGGCGCCGCTGATGCCGATGCGTGCGCGCAGGAAGCGCTCGCGCAGGTGGATGCGGGCCGCCTCGGCCAGCGCGGCCGGATCGTCCGACAGGTCGGCGGGGCCGATCGTGCGCCGCAGCAGGTCGCGGATCTCGCTGCGGTTGCGGTGGATGGCCGGCACCAGGATGTGCGACGACCAGTCGCCGTCGAGCTGCAGGATCAGCTCCGCGAAGTCGGTCTCGAGCGCGTCCACCCCGCGCGCGGCAAGCGCGTCGTTGAGCCCGATCTCGTCGGTCGTGAGCGACTTCACCTTGACCACCTCGTGCTCGCCGTGCCCGGCGACGATTCCCGCGACCAGGTCGTTGGCAGCGTCCGCGTCGGGCGCCCAGTGCACGGTGGCACCGGCATCTGTGGCGGCCCGCTCGAACTCAACGAGGTAGGTGTCCAGGTTGGCCATCACGTCGCGCTTGATCGCCGCGCCGGCCTCGCGCAGCTGCTGCCAGTTGTCCAGCTCGTCGACGACCGCCGCCCGCTTGGCGCGGATCGTGCGGGTGGCGTGACCGAGGTTCCGCCGCAGCTGCGTGTTTCGCAGCTCCACGTGCGCCGCCTGCGGGAAGGTGGCGCCGCCGCGCCGGGCGCTGCTCACGTCGCCGCCAGGATCTCGGCGAGGTGCACCGTGCGCACCGGCGAGCCGCGCCGGGACAGGCCGCCGCCGATCTGCATCAGGCAGGAGTTGTCGACGGCGGTGACGGCCTCGGCGCCGCTGCGCTCGATGGCAGACAGCTTGTCGTCGAGCATCGCCATCGACACCTCCGCGTTCTTGACGGCGAAGGTGCCGCCGAAGCCGCAGCACTGATCGGCCTCGTCGATCTCGACCAGATCCAGGCCCTCGACGGCGGCCAGCAGCCGGCCGGGCCCGTCCCCCACCCGCAGCGCGCGCAGCGAGTGACAGGTGGGGTGATAGGCGACGCGTGCCCGGTAGCGGGCGCCGACGTCCTCGACCCCGAGCACGCCGGTCAAGAACTGCGACAGCTCGTGCACCGGCAGGCCGGGGGCGTGCTCCAGCACGTGACCGGCGCACGAGGCGGACGGCGTCACGATCGCCTCGGCTCCGTCGAACACCCACCGCATCCGCGCCGCCAGCTCCAGGCCCTCGTCGCGGTAGCCGCTGTTCATGTGCATCTGCCCGCAGCAGGTCTGCTCCGGGCGGAACTCGACGTCGTGTCCGAGCCGCTCCAGCAGCTCCACCATCGCCCTGCCGGTCTGCGGGAACAGGGTGTCGTTGAAACAGGTGATGAAGACCGAAACTTTCACGGCCCGGTCACACCGCGGTCAGTAGATCTCGACGTACTCGTTGCGTTCCCAGTCGGTGACGTGATCGTCGAAGCGGGACAGCTCGTAGCGCCGCATCACGCCGTAGGCAGTGACGAAGTCCTCGCCCAGGGCGCCGGCGATCCGCTCGTCCGCCTCGAGCGCCTCCAGCGACTCGCGCACCGATGTCGGCAGCTTCGTCCGCGACTCGTCCTCCTCGGCCGGCGGGTGCGCGGCCGGCTCGAGCTCGAGGCCGTCCTCGATCCCGTTCAGCCCGGCCGCGAGGATCGCCGCTCCCACCAGGTATGGGTTCGACAGGCCGGTGGGAGCGCGGTGCTCGATGTGCCGCGACTCGGTGGTGCCGCCCTTGATCCGGATCAGGGCCGAGCGGTCCTCCAGCCCCCACGACACGTTGGTGGGGCTGAACGTGTGCGTGCGGCGGCGCTTCATGCAGTTCACCGTCGGAGCGAGCAGCGCATAGGTGGAAGCCGCGTGGCGCAGGTTGCCGGCGATGAAGCTGCGGCAGGCGGCCGAGATCCCGGCCGCGTCCGACTCATCGCCGAACGCGTTGCCGCCATCGGCGACATTCAGCAGGGACACGTGCGTGTGCAGGCCCGACCCGGCCGAGTCCGCGAACGGCTTGCTCATGAACGTGGCCGTGTAGCCGTGCAGGTGGGCGAGCTCCTTGACCGCGTTCTTGAACGAGAAGCAGCGGTCGGGGCCGCCCATGCCGCGCAGCGGCAGGCACGGCAGCTCCCACTGCGACCCGGCGTACTCGCAGTTGGCCGTGATCACCTCGAGGCCGTAGGCGTTCAGCTGCTCGACCAGCTCCTGGATGAACGGCACGTACGTGTTCCGCGTGACGTTGAAGATGTGGTAGCCCTCGAACAGCAGCTCCTGATCGGCGGTCAGCAGGTAGAACTCCGGCTCGTACCCGATCAGCGGCTCGTAGCCGAGCGCACGGGCGCGCTCCAGCTGCTTGCGCCAGACCCGCCGCGGCAGCGCCTCGAGCGGGGTGCCGTCGGCCCACGTGGAGTCGCAGATCCAGCGCGCCGTGGCCTCGCGCCAGGGCACCACCGCCGCCGTCTCCAGATCGGGCAACAGCAGCTGGTCGCCGTAGGCGACCTCCTCGTGATAGAGCGTCCCACCCACGACATCCGACCTGCTGTCCAGGACGGCAACGCCGCCGTACATGTTCAGGCCGGACTCGGCGTAGCCGTAGGCCCGCTCGATCGGCACCATCTTGGCCCGGCTGGTGCCATGCATGTCGGGCAGCTCGAACCGCACGAAGCGGATCCCCTGGGCGCGCCATCCATCGAGCACCTGGGCGGCGCCGGTCGTGGTGTCAGTGGCCACCTATCCCCTCCTTCCCCACGCTCACCCTGAAGGGGGCTCGGGGGTTCCGTTGTCCCAATGGCGAACCTGCAACCCGCGCGCCGCCAGCTCGCGCTCGAGCCCGTCGGCTCGACCAGCATCGCACACGCAGAGCACGCCGCCCTGGCGTCCGTCGTCGCGGCGAAGCGCGGCGGCGAACCGCGACGCCGGCTGCAGGTGGACGCCGCCGCCCAGCGCCGGGTACGTGTCACGGACGGTGACGACGGCGCCGCCGCGCCCGCGCTGAACGGCCACCGGATTGACGAAGTGGCCGACCGACCAGTCGGCCGCCGGGCCGTCGTCGGCGCCGGTGTCGAGGTGGCGCTGCACCTGCCCGCGATCCGCGGACGCGCCCCACAGCGGGCCGGTGTCGACGTTCGCGATCAGCGGCATCTGCGCGTCCAGCGAGACCAGGTCGGCCACTGTCTCGGCCGACCACGGGCCGGCCACCGGCACCGCCGCCAGGCGGCCGCCCGACAGGCGCTCGATCGCGATCGCAAGCCCCCGCCCCGAGGTGCCGGACTCGGCCCTCGGTGCGAGCGGCAGGCGGAGCCGGTAGTCCAGCCGCGACTCGACGCCCGCAAGCGGCGGTGGCTCGCCGCCCTCCGGCAGCAGCGTGCCCGACTCCAGCGCCACCAGATCCTGGTCGACCCCGTCCAGGCCGGCCGCGGTCAGCACCAGCGCCCCCCAGAACGCGCCGCACAGGTTGTCCTTCTGCGGCATCAGCCCGCGGTGCAGCTCGGCGGTACGCTCGGCCCAGTCGGTGACGACGGTCGTGCTGCTCACGGGGCGAGACTATCGGAATCGCCCCCGATCCGCCTGTGTTCAGGGTGCACACAGGCGCGATATGCTCGCGCAATGGTGCGGGTCGAGGAGCACGCGCGCGATCTCGAGGCGATCTCGGCGCTGGCCTCGCGCGTCAACTCCAGCCTCGACCTCGACCGCGTGCTGGAGGAGGCGATCGCGGTCTGCGCCGAGCTGACCCGCTGCCAGGGCGCCCTCGTCTACCTGTGGGACTCCGAGCAGGAGCGGCTGGTAGTGCGAGGCGCGATCGAGGGCTACACGGAGTGGATCGGGCGCTTCTCGCTGGGCATGGGCGAGGGCCTGACCGGCTGGACGGCGCTGACCCGACAGGCGGGGATCATCACCGAGCGCCCGCTGGAGGATGCGCGCTACCGGTACGTGCCCGACCTGAACGACGAGCGCTTCCAGTCGGTTGCGACGGTGCCCGTGGTGGGCCGTTCCGGCCAGCTGCTGGGGGTGCTGACGCTGCACACCGAGGCACCGCACGAGTTCAGCGAGTCCGATGTGACGATGCTGGAGACGATCGCCAGCCTGGTCGCAGGCGCGGTCGAGAACGCGCAGCTGCACGAGCGGACGCTGCGCAGCGTGGACGTGTTCCGGCGGCTGGCCGACCTGTCGCACCGGATGACCTCGGCCAGCCCCCGCGAGACCATGCACCGCCTGGCGATCGCGACCATGGAGCTGCTGGACGGCTCGCTGGCGGCACTGCTGCGGTTCGACCCGGCACGTGACCGGCTGCTGGTGGAGGCCTGGGCGTCGAGCGACCAGGCCCGGCTGGGCGGCGAGCCGATCGCCGCGACCGGCGCGTGGGCACGGCTGCTGGGCGGCGGGCCGGCCAGCATCGCGCTCGACGACGCGCCCGAGCTGGCGCTGCACCCGCGGGCACGCTCCCTGTTCGCCGCCCCGGTGCGGCTGGAGGGCCGGCCCACCGGCGTGCTGCTCTGCTTCTCGCCCGAGCGGCGTGTTCTCTCGAGCGACAACACCGAGCTGATTGCGACCATCGCCAACCATGCCGCGCTGGCGCTCGAGGAAGACCGCCGGCGCGAGGCCGCCGCCCAGCGGACGCGGGCACGGCAGCTGTTCGAGGCGCTGCGGGCCGGCGAATCGGTGCCGCTCGACCGGCCCCACGTGGTGGTGCTGGCGGAGGCCGCCGCGGGCGGCGATCCCGACCGGCTGTGGGGCGGGCTCGGCGAGCAGCTCGCGGGCAGCTTCCCGCAGACCGTGATCGACGCCCGCGCGCACGAGCTGTCGGCGCTGGTACCGATCGCCAGCGAGAGCTGGCGGCCACGGCTCGAGCAGCTGCTGGCCCAGACGCTGCCCCCGGGCGCCGGCGCCGGCATCAGCGAGCCCGCCCGCGACGATCCCCAGACCGCGGTGCGTCAGGCCCGGATCGCCGCCACGATCGCCCGCGCCGGCGGCAGCGGCGTGCGCAGCTACCAGGCGCTGGGCGCACAACGGCACCTGTGGACGATCTCCCGCGAAGGCGACCCCGACCCGCTGGAGCTGGCGCTGGTGCGGCTGCAGGAGACGGATGCCCGGCGCGGCAGCCAGCTGTTCCGGACGCTCGAGGTCTACCTCGAGCAGCATGGCAACGCGCGCCGCTCGGCCGAGGCGCTGTTCATCCACCGCACCACCCTCCGCCAGCGCCTGCGCAGGATCGGAGAGATCATCGACCGCGACGTGCGGGAGCCGGGCAGCTGGTTTGAGCTGGGCCTGGCCGTACGGCTGGTGCGGTTCCGCAGCACCGTGCAACCCTGACCGAGGAGACGAGATGCCCGAGTTCATCTTCATGCTGACCCGCGACGACAAGACGCTCCCGGA
>JAICYJ010000033.1 GCA_025934255.1 Thermoleophilia bacterium
CCGCCTTCCGGGCGCCCTATCGGGGACGATCGACGCCGGTCAATGCGTGGTGGGGCTCGTTCGACCTGGCGGTCAGCCTGTACTCGGGCCAGACCGCGGAGCCGCCCGCGCGCGACTTCATCACGCGCAACTCGATGGACGCCCAGGAGGTGGCCGTCGGCTGGTGGCCCGGCGATGCGCGCTACCCGAAGGCGGCGTTCTACGCCTATGCGCATCCCGCGCCCGATGGATTCGCAGATGCGACGCTGCGACCCGCGGCCGCCCACTGGGACGCCGCCCTCGGCGAATACATCCTGGACTGGGACGACGTCTGCGCCAGCGCCGACCCGCACGCAGACAGCGTCGCGTTCGCCCGCTCAGCATTCCAGCACGCGTGCGTCGTTTGCGGGTGGGATCAGTGGCTGGCCACGAGCGCGGAGGGAACGCCGCCGCCGGTGAGCTGAGGGCCGGCGATGTGACGGCCGGCGGAAGAGCGGACGACGGGTCTCGAACCCGCGACCTTCGGCTTGGGAAGCCAACGCTCTACCAACTGAGCTACGTCCGCATATCCCTATGGTTGAGCAAAAACGCGCTTCGCGGCTCCAACAACCGCTTCGGATGGTCATCTTAGCGAACCCTCTTGAGGCTGCGCAGCTGCTTGTTCAGCCGTGCCTGGGTGTTGCATAGCGGTCGTGGTCACCAAACACCGGCCGCAGCGTCTGCGTGTCCTCCTTCGCTATGCCAGTGGGGTCGATGCCGGACACCTGGCCGGTGGCGCACGGCGGCTTGCCTACTGGGCGGGCGACGACCCTGCGACGCACTGACAGCCTGCGGCTTACGGGTGGCTGAGCTAGGTGTGATCTTGTGGGTCGGGGGGATGCTGCTTGATCCATCGTCGCTCACGCTCGCTGATCGGCGTGTGGATTGGGTAGAACGCGTTGGCGAGTGGCTGTTGGGTGTAGTCGAAAGCGTTTGCGTAGTCGTAGGCGTTTGCGTCGGCGGTACTCAGCGGGGCAAGGCTGAAGGCATGCTCGGTGTATGCGAGGATCGAGGCAAACGAAGCGGTAGCGGAGTCCGTGTAGCCGGCCTTCGCGTAGGGACTGACGAGCAGCATTGGCACGCGGATGCCGAGGCCGGGTGGTGGTGGGACGTGGTCGTAGAAACAACCGCAGTCGTCCCAGGTGATGAAGATGGCGGTCGATGTCCACTGGGGGCTCTGTTCAATGGCGTTCACGATGGAGCCGATCCAGTTGTCGCCTTGCGCCATGGAGTCGTTATTGTGCTGCGAGTTGGCCTGCGTCGGCATGACGAGCGAGAGGTTTGGCAGAGTGCCGTTGGCCGCGTCGGTTAGGATCTTTGAGGAGTCCACCATATTGGTCGCTTCGGGGGTGTTGATGCAGTCTGCGAAGGTCGGGCAGATGGCCCATCCGTACGGCAGGTCGCCGGACGGATTTGAAGCGCCCTCGCGGGCCGCGTAGATCCGCCATCCAAGGCCCGCTGCGTCCATCCGATCCATAACCGTCGGCACCCATTGCACCGGCGATGGCTTGTAGGGGCCGCTCCCGTCCTGCGCAGGTACGCACGCAGGCACAAGCTGCAGCGGCGCGGTTAGGCCTGCTCGCCAGTTGGCCAGCTTGAAGCTGTCACATCCCCAACCTGGGCCGGGAGCATGGTCAGTGGCCTTAGTCGGGTTCGCGCCGGTGAACCCGTCGAGTGTCGAGCTTACGAGTTCCAGGTGCGCGCCGAAGCTTGGCGTCAGATCTTGCGAAAACGTTCGGTCAGACAGCGCGAACGTGGATGCGAGCGAGGTGACGTTGGGGATCTGGCTGGCGCCAAACTGAGTAAAACAGGCGTATGCGGGCGCATCCGTCGATCTGCAACCGCTTAGTTGATCGAAGTGATCCATCCGTCCGCCGTCGACCGCCTTCACTTGACCGGCGACGCCGTGATCGACCGAGGGCACGATGTCACTTGCCGTGCCGATCGGAATCGGCGTCCCGTCGGAAAGCAGCCCGCTGGTTGCGCCGTCGCATCGCGACTGCTGCAAGCACCAGGAACCGAGCACGTTGTCGAAGCTGTGGTTTTCCTCGTCAATGACGACCACGTGGCGGACCGGCGTGGTGAATTGACCACTCGTATCGCTTGGCGTCTGGACGGATGTCGGATCGCTTTCACCCGAGTGCAGGCCCGTCGTGCCAATAGCGTCGACCGTGTACGTGTAGAACGTGTTTGGAGTAACGGTGGTGTCGCTATACGAGGATGTTGAGGCGCCCGAGACAGTGCTGATTGCGAACCCGTTTCGGTAGATTGTATATCCGGCAACGTTTGTTGTCGGCGATTCTGTCCAAGAGAGATCGACGCGATATGCACTGACGGCGGTCGCGACCGGCGCACTTGGGACTGGCGGAGCGGTTGGCGCGGTCGCATCTAGAACGACTCCGTCGATTTCGAAGCTAGTGCCGGTACTCGCGGACGATTGCGAAACTACGAGTGCCATCGCGTCGCCCGCCGTCTTTCCGGTGAGCGAAAGGCCGGACGCGCGTTGCCAAAGTACCTGCGCGGTGAGGCATTTCTGGGCGGCAGACACCTGGCTTCCGGACGGCGTCAATTCGCGGATCCGCAGGCATACCGTCTTCCCGGGGGCATCGCTTCGAACCCACGCCGAAGCCGCGTACAAAGCGCCTGCAGTGGCGACCGTAGGACGCGGATAGACGTACGTTGAGTACGACTTCGCGGTACCCTTCGCCGCCACCCGTGCAGCAAACTTGCCGTCGATCGCGTCCGTCGCTAACGTCAACGTCGCGCTCGACCCCACCCAACCGGTCAGCGATCCAGAGCCCGACCCCTCAAAGCTTCCGTTGGAAAGGATGTTCGCCGCCCTGACTACGGAACCGCCACCAAGGACGAGAACGAGCAGCAACATCGCGCAACAAAAGCCAAATCGTTCTGTTCGAGGCCGAGAGGGAATGCAGATGACATACGTCGGAAGCCGCACCGCGACCGGACCCTCTCACCCTCCTCCCGCAAATGTCAAGCGGCCTTTCGACCAATATTACCGGTTATAACGAACGGTATAGCGCGGTTCGCCACACTACACCGGGAGGAAGGCGCAGCATAGTCTGCACAGCCACTAGGAGCGGTGGAGCCGGAGCTAGTCAACGACTGAGTGGATCGAGGTAGGAGCTCTTCGCAAAGGCGCGGTAGCCGCGGAAGGCCTGCGCGCCGCTATCGCCGGCCAGCGACCCGGGCGCATCGGCGAGCCAGTTGGGTTTGTTCGGAGAAGCTTGGCTGTCGAAGTACTCGAATGCGCGGATGGCGGGAAGCTTCCGCCGAAGGTCGGCTAGGCATTGCCGCCACCACGCCGAGCGATCGATTCTGGGCGCAGGGTAGTGGTCGGTTGACTGGATTCCTACCTCGCCGAACATCAACGGCTTGCCGTACTTCTTGCCACTGAACTCCGCGTACCAGTCGCTGCCGTTCACTCCAGTGGTGGCAAGCTGGTAGCAGGACAGCTGCACGTTCTTGGGGTACGCATCGGTGCCGATCACGTCGACAAAGTGGTTGCCGGGGTAGTAGGGACGTGGATCTTGGCTGGCTGCGGAGGCGACGCGGATCGGGTTCCAGTCGAACAACACGTTTGGGACCCGTTTGGCGCGGAAGATCCCGACCGCCCTGCGCCACGCGGCAATGAACACAGCGGGATTCCCGCCATAGTGGGTGTCGTTCCATTCGCCGCCGGTGTAGTTGAACTCCCAGAAGAGGCGTAGGATGAACGTCGTCCCCGGTCTGGCCTTGATGAAGTCGGCAAGAGTCGTCAACCTTGCGTCGTACCGTCCCGCGGCGATACCGGGAATGACGGTGGGCGGGAGGGGGCCGGTAGCCCAGCTCAGAATCACATAGGGAGTTCGGTCGGTACGTATCACGGATTCCACGTTGGACATCGCAGCGGACGCGCCGACGTAGGTCATGAACCCGTCATATTTTCTGCCGAGTTGTGCTTCCCGGCTCTGGAAGTCGCGTAGCTCCGTGGCGTTGCCCGGCAGGTTGACACGGCCGAACAACAACACGCCGCGGGCTGGGAAGGCGAGCCTGCGGTGTTTGGGTGGCGCACCCGAAGACAGGATGACCGTACCGATCACTCCCACGATCACAACGACCGCAAGTATGGCCAGCCACTGCCTCACGGCACGGGTCCAGGTCCCGCCCGCAGGTTGGTCGCCGCCAACGCCGACCCAGACCAGGCCACGGCGCCCTCCACGATGAACGGAGTCGCCAACCACGCAGCCAGCGACCGGCGCATCATCCCGCGATCGCTAGCTATCACGACCGATGTCTTGGGGATCAGCCGACTTCCATGGCGCGGTAAACCACCAGGTGGCGAGACCAACACCGGCCGAGTCTACGGCCTCGCCGCGAGATGTGGTCAACGATCGGGGTCTGTGGGGAGCGGAGTTGGAGCACGAATGCAATCCTGATCGGCAGCGCCGGCGAACCCGTCATAGAGACCTCATCAGCCAACGGTGATGGAGACCTCGTCCAGAGCTCCCACGTACCAGTCGCTGCCGTTCTCATGCGACCCGAACCGCACGGGGTCGGTGTTCGAGATCGCGCCGGTGGCCTTGGTGAAGCTGGTGCTGGAACCGTCGACCGTCTCGATGATCTGGCTGCCGCTGCGCTTGCAGGTGATGTGATGCCAGGTGCCGTCGCCCAGGTTCGGCCCGAACTGAATCTGCTTCTGGCCCAGCGAGCCTCGGAACATGCAGCTGGCCTGGCCGTTCTGCTGGATCTCCAACTTGATCTGGCCGCCGCTGCTGGTGAAGTCGCCCTTGACGACCATGTCGTAGTCCCCCTTGGTGGGCAACGTGGTCAGCTTGGCCCAGTAGGACACTGTGATGTCGGCGGTGCCGGGATTCAGGCTGGACGCATTCGGGATCAGCACGGCGCCGTGCGTGAAGGAGTAGGCGGTGCCGAACTCTCCGGGTGAGCCAAGGCTGACCGTGCCGCTGGTGCTTCCGTTGTTTCCCAGCCCGCTGCTGTCGTTGGCGGTGGTGCCGCTCAGCTCGTCCAGGTGCCAGCGGCCGACGGTCTGCGTGCTGGCCGCCGGCGTCGTCACCGGCGCGCTGGCGGCCGATCGATCGGACGTGTTTCCGGCGGCGTCGAATGCTGACACCTGGTAGGTGTGCGTCTGGTTGGGTCCGACCGAGCTGTCCGAATAGCTGCTGGCGCTGCCGCCCGTGACGGTGGCGAGCGCGGTGGCGGAGCCGTCGCGGTAGATGCGGTAGCCGGCCACGCCGCCGAAGTCAGGGTCGCTGGAGGGCGTCCAGGACACGTCGATACGGGTCGACGAGATGGCCGACGCGGTGACGCCGCCGGGCACCGTTGGCGCGGTCGTGTCGGTCTCGCCCGCGAGCGTGAGGTCATCGACCTCGAAGCTCTCGCCCGCCGTCGCCCCAGACGGCCGGCGCACCAGATAGGCGATCTGATCACCGCCCGACTGCGCGGTGACCGTGGCCTTCGGGAAGGCCGTCCAGCCGGAGCTTGCGGTGGCGCACGCCGGACTGCCTGTCACCACCGCGGCTCCGCCGGAGGTGACCACCTTCAACTGCAGGCAAACCTTCTTGCCCGGCGTGTCGCTGCGCACGAGCCCACCGCCGGTGTACATCGCACCGGCGGTCGTGGTAGTGACCGGCCGGGGCGAGGCGAACAGCTGATATGACGCGGCCGTGCCGTTGAGCGCGACGCGGCCGGCCGCGGAATCACCGTTGCCGTCAGTGGCGATGGTGAGGGTGGCGTTGGTCACCTTCCAGCCGACCGTGCCGCTGGCGAAGGAGCCGTTCGCGAGCAGGTTGGTATCCGCCATCGCGGTGGCCGCGGTCACTAAGGTCGCGGCGGCGCAGACAGACGCGACGGCGAGCGCGAATGCGCCACGACGCACGTTTCCAACCTGGTGAAGCTTCCCCGTAGGGCGCCCGTGCCGAGCGACCATCCCACGACTCTAGTGGTCGCCGGCAAGGATCGCAAATGCCGCGATAACTGACTGCACGTTTAGGTCGGGACAGCCAACGCTCTACCAGCTGAGCTACGTCCGCGAGGACGCCATTCTAGCGAACCGCGACCTCGGTCAGCGCGTCGCCAGCACCCGGTCGAGCGAGGCCCGCATCGAGGCCAGCCGGCCCGGCAGGTCGACCGTCTCGGCCGCTGCGCCGGTCGTCTCGATCGCGCTCACCGCCGAGCGGATCGCGACCAGGTCGCGCAGCAGGTCCTCCATCGCCGCCCGCGCCTGGTCGTTCGGCGCGCTCGGCTGTAACCGCCTGGCGTCGGCGGTCAGCTTGTCCAGCATCGGATCGACCCCGGCGATCGCGGCCCCCGGTTGCGGCCCCAGCGTCGCCAGCCGGTCGTGCACCGTGACGCCCTCGGCGTAGATGTCGTTGACCGCAAGGCTGTAGCGCCCGCGGGCGCCGCGGCTGCGCGCTATCAGCCAGCCGATCAGCGCAAACAGCACCACCGCGCCCGCGATCAGCGCGATCAGCGCCCAGTTGGTCTCGTCCTGATTGTTCGCGTTCGTCTTCTGCGTCTCGGGCGGCGGCGTCACGGTCTCGGTCGTCGTCTGACCACCACCCCCACCGCCACCGCCGTTCGGCAGCGTCGCATTCGAGGGCAGCGTGAACGACCCTCCCCCGCCTCCGCCGCACCCGACCACTAACACGACCGCAAGCAGCACCGCAAGGCACAGCCCGCCCAGCCTGCGCGCGCGCATCCTCCCCGGGGGCGCCGTTCGCATCACCGGCACCCTAACCGGTCTCGGCCGGCGCCACCGGTAAGCGCAGCTGGAACCGCGCGCCCTGCCCCGGCTCGCTCTGCATCCGCAGCTCTCCGCCCGCCACCCGCACCCGCTCGGCGCTGGTGTCCAGCCCCAGGTGCATTCGCATCAGGTCGCGGTCGAGCGCGCGGTCGAGGTCGAAGCCGACACCGTCGTCCCACACGTCGAACACCAGCTCGCCGTCCTGCACCGCGCCGGTCACTCGCAGCTCCGATGCCTGCGAGTGCTTTCTGGCATTGATGATCAGCTCACGGATCGTCCGGTAGACCAGCGCCTCCGTCGTATCCGACTGCCGTGGCACCTTGATCTCGACCCTGTGGCTGCTCCACGGCCCCTCCGCTGCCAGCTCCTCGATCGCCGCCGCCAGGCCTTCCCGCTGCAGCACCTGCGGCCGCAGCTCGAACATCAGCCGGCGGGTGCGGTCGAGCGCGCCGGCCAGCATCGACTCCAGCTCGGCCACGCGCGGGTCGCCGTCGCCCAGCCTGCGCACCTGCATCAGCATCGCCGTCATCACCTGCACCGTGTCGTCGTGCAGCTCAGCCGAGATCCGCGTCTGCTCCGCCTCCGCCGCCGTCACCAGCGCCTCCAGCGCCTCGCGCCGCCGCTGCTCCGCCACGCGCTGGTCGGTCACGTCCACGATCACGCCCTGCAGCGCCAGGCGCGCGCCGTGTCCGTCACGCAGGTCGCGCGCGATCATGTGCACGTGCCGGGTGCGCCGGTCGGCGTTTCGCATCCGCAGCTGGATGTCGTAGCGATCGGTCTCACCGCGGTACAGGCGCCCGCCGGCCCGCTCCATCAGCGGCCGGTCGTCCTCGACCACGAACTCCTGACGCGCCTCCGCGCTCATGCCGACCAGCTGCTCCGGCGTCACCCCCAGGATCGACTCGATCTGCGGGCTGATGTACGTGAGCACACCCTCCGCGTCGGTCACGAACGTGGCCACCGGCAGCTGCTCGACCAGCGTCTGGTAGCGAAGCCGCTGCTGGGCCAGCCCCTCCGCCGCCCGCATCTCGGCGCTCACGTCGAACGCCAGCGCCTGCACCAGCCCGTCGGTGCCCGGCAGCCTCGCCGAAACCGTCCGCAGCCAGCGCGTGCGGCCATCCGGCCGGATCCAGCGGAACTCGGCCGACCGCGTCCGCCCGAACCGCGGCAGCCCACCCTGCTCCGGGTAGTCGTCCGGATGCACGCGGCTGCGAAACTCGTCCAGCCCGCCCGGGCGCGTCCAGTAGGCCGGCGGCATGCCCGTGATCCGCTCCACCTGCGGGTTCACGAACAGCGCCTCGTCGGTGTTCATGTCCAGCACGGCCACGATCGCGGGCAGTCCCTCCACCATGTCGTGGTAACGGTTCTCGGTCACGTCCAGCCAGAACCCGATCCGCGTATACGGCGCGTCCGGCACCACCACGCTGTGGTGCCGCACCCAACGGATGCGGTCGTCGTCGCCGCGGATCCGGTAGACGGCGTCGAACACCTCGCCCCGCTCGGCGGCAGCATCCGCCCGGGCGCGGTGCTCGGCCAGCGTCCGCTCGTCCAGGAACTCCCCGAGCACGTCCAGCGCATTCGGCGCCAGCCAGCGCCAGGCCGACACGCCCGTCACCCGCTCGGCCTGGGGGCTGACGTAGCTCATCCGCCGCTCGGCGACGGCCGCCTGATCCCGCAGGAAGACCGCCCCCGGCATCGTGTCAACCAGATGCTGGAAACTCGCCGGCTGCTCCCCTTCGCCGCCGCTCATCGCCGCATGCTACGCGGTCGGGCAATGATCAGGCGGCTTCGGCCAGGCGCTCCTCGACGTGCGCCTTCAGCCGTGCCAGCGCGTCTGCCACCGACTTGTGCAGGACCGGGATGATCAGCGGCTTCATGAACCGGTAACGGCCGTGCGGCTGCGCCTGCAACCGCAGGCTCACCCGCGTGCCCGACCCCGACGGCTCCAGCAGGTACATACCGTCGATCGTGCACTCCTTGCAATCGACGCTGCTGAACCCGACCCGCCGGCCGTCCGCCCCTGCCTCGACCTCGAGCACCGCCGAGTGCTCGGAGCCCAGCACGTGCATGCGCAGCCGGTAGCTGCCGCTGACGCCGTCACCGCCATCGCTAATCCGGGTGACGGCGATCTCCGGGTCCAGCCAGTCCAGCGCACAGGCGGCGTCGTAGACGGTGTCCGGCGAAGCGGCGATCGAGGTGCTGTCAACGTGCTCGAGCATGAGAAATCATCGACCGATTCGCTGCCGGTCCTGAGACCCCTTCCCCGCTCGAGGGTGCCTCAATCCCAGATGGTTGATTCCATATCCACGCGCGCCTGATCGCTCAAAATGTCGTGGAACTTCCCGCGGTTGGTGGGCTGCGACCGGGAACCTGCGCATCGCGGCGTCCTCGGTCGGGCTGCGAACGAATCTCAGAGACAGGACACTAGAGGAACGAGCCGCAGGCACTGAACACGCTGCCGGCCGCACCGCGGGTGTTCTGACGCAGCCCGATCAGGCCGACCCGGCTATACGGCCGCTGGCCGCCGCCCTGGTCGAACCAGCTCAGGGCGGCGGTGTAGGCGGTCAGGCTGTGCACGTAGATGCGAAGCGCGCGCTCGCAGGCGCCTCCGGCCGGAAACAGCACGCGGGCGTTCGACACGGCAGCGTCGACCCGCAGGTGCAGGCCGTTCACGACCCGGCCGATGCAGCCGCCCAGGCGATTCGGATCCTTGACCGATCGCCGGCAATGGTCGATGCGGCCGCCGAACGTCTCCGCCGCCTGCTCCGCGTCCACGTCGGCCCGCGCCCACAGGGCAAGGGCGTGGTGGCTGAGGCTGGACGGCACGAACTCGCCGGGATCGGTCGGCTGCAGCGGCTGCTCGACCTGCGCCGGCGCGCCGCCCGCCGCCAGCAACACCGCCACGCCCGCCAGGGCGACGGTCACCGCCACCAGGCTCTGGGCACGGCGTCCGATCATCGCCGGTCAGGCTTTGATGCCGTGCACCGGCCGGCCCAGCGCTCGCCACTGCCACAGGGTGATCGTGGGCAGCGAGTCCTCGTAGCGCACGATCTTGGGGTTGCGGCCGACCTGGGCGGCGCGGGCCGCGTGGTCGATCAGGTCGTCGCGCTCCGGCGTGACCACGACGTGGTGGCAGGCCGTGATGTAGTCGAACACGTCTCCGCACGCCGGACATGGCCAGGGATCGGTGCGGATCGCGTACCAGTCGCCGTCACCGGTGTCGGCGTGGTCGCCCGAAAGCAGGTCGGCGAGCTCGTCGACCTCGTAGACGCTGGGAGCTTCGGGAACGCTCATGGGCGTCAGGGTAGCAGCGCCCCGCGGGCCTCTACATGTGCTCCGGCGCGTCCACGCCGATCAGGTCGAGCGCGGTCCCCAGCACCTGCTTGGTGGCCTCGCACAGCGCCAGCCGGCTGGCCTGGATGTCGGGCGCTTCGCCGATCACGCGGCACTGGCCGTAGAACTGGTGGAACTCCTTGGCCGTGTCCTGCATGTAGCTGACCACGCGGTGCGGCCCACGCCACTCGGCCGCCTCGGCCACCATGTCCGGGAACTCGGCCAGCGACTTGACCAGCGCCGCCTCGGCCGGCTCAGGCACCCACGAGGCGGCGGGCCGTGCGCCCTCCGCCGCGTCGCCGGCGTTCCGCAGCACCGCGGCGATCCGGGCGTGCGCGTACTGGCAGTAGTAGACCGGGTTCTCGGCGTTCTGCTGGACGAGCAGGTCGAGGTCGAGGTCGATGGTCTGGTCGTGGGATCGCTGCACCAGCACGAACCGGGCGGCATCGACGCCGACCGCGTCCATCAGGTCGTCCAGCGTCACCACCAGCCCCGCCCGCTTCGACATCCGGCCCTCGGTCAGGTGCACCAGCTGGTAGAGCTGGACGTCGACGCGATCGGGGTCGTATCCGAGCGCCGCGGCGGTCGCCTTCAGGCGCCGAATGTAGCCGTGGTGGTCGGCGCCCAGCACGTAGACGGCGGTGTCGAAGCCGCGCTCCATCTTGGAGACCATGTAGGCGATGTCGCCGGCCAGGTAGCCGGGCTCGCCGTTGGAGCGCACGATCACGCGGCCCTTGTCGTCGCCCAGCTCCGAGGAGCGCAGCCACAGCGCGCCGTCCTGCTCGTAGGTGTGGCCGGCCGCGCGCACCCGCTCGATCGCGCGCTCGACCGACCCGTCCTCGTACAGCGACCGCTCCAGGAACCAGGAGTCGAAGTGCACGCGGAACCGGTCCAGCGTGGCCCGGATCTGCGCCATCATCAGCTCGCTGCCGGCCCGCGTCCACTCCTCCAGCGGCGCGTCCGGGTCGAGCCCCAGCTCGGCCGCGATCGCGGCCACGTACTCGCCCTGGTAGCCGTCCTCCGGCACCTCCTCGCCCCGGCCGCGGGCGCGCAGCGACTCGCCGAACAGATCGACCTGGCGGCCCGCGTCGTTGAAGTAGTACTCGCGCTCGACGTCGTGTCCGGCAAACGAGAACAGCCGCGCCAGCGAGTCGCCGTAGGCGGCGTTGCGTGCGCTGCCAACGGTCACGGGGCCGGTCGGGTTGCCGCTCACGAACTCAACCTGGAGACGCTGCGGACGTGCGGCCGCGCCGGCGCCGAAGCGCACGCCCTCGTCCAGCACGCGCTCGACGACGTGGCCGTACCAGCCCGGCTGCAGCCGCAGGTTGATGAATCCCGGGCCGGCGATCTCGGCGCCCTCGATCCAGGGCGACTGCAGCTGCTCCACGATCCGCTCGGCGATCTGGCGCGGCGCCGCCTTCATCGGCTTGGCCAGCGCCAGCGCCACCGCGCTGGCGTAGTCGCCGTGCGAGGCGTCGGCCGGGCGGTCGAGCCGCACCGGCTCGCCGTCGCCGCCGGCCGCGGACACCGCCGCCTGCAGGGGCTCGGCCAGCTCGCTGAGAACGCTACCGCTCATGGAACCATCGTAGTAGGGTGGCGCGATGGAAGACGCCCCAGGCGAACGGCACCTGAACATCCACTTCACGCCGGAGATCATGGCCGGCGTCTACGCCAACTTCGCCAACGTCAGCCACTCGCCCTACGAGTTCACGATCACCTTCGCCCGGGTCGACCACGAGGTCGAGGAGGAGGAGGTGCCGGGCGTCGTCGTGGCCCGCGTCAACCTGTCACCGCGCTTCATGCAGGAGCTGATCGAGGCGATGGAGGATAACTACTCCAAGTGGCGCACCCGCGAGGGCATCAAGAACCTGCCCGAGTTCGACGGCGAGAGCGACGACGACTACGGCGCCGAGGAAGAGGACGGCGAGGAGTAGCCGCGGGCGACCGCGATCCGATCCATCACCGGCGGATGGTCGAACAGCGCCCACACGATCCACCGTGGCGGCGCCGGGTTGGAGAGGTTCGTGATCGCCAGCCGCCGCTGCAGCGCCGCCATCCCGGCCGGGTCGTGCGTGGCCCGCAGGCCCGCCCAGTCGGCCTCGGCCTCGATCCGGCGTGAGATCAGGTTCTCGACCGGCAGCAGCACGATCGAGGCGGTCAGGGCGCAGGCCAGGATCACCGGCACCGAGGAGGCCTCCAGCAGCCGTCCCCGGCAGAGCCGGGAGGCCGCAGCCAGCACCAGCAGGATCGCGGGCACCCCGATCACCCCGAACCAGAGCACGCCCTTGAGCGTGTGCATGCGCTGCACGTGGCCGAGCTCGTGTGCCAGCAACGCCCGCAGCTGGGCCGGCGGGGCATGTAGGGCGGTGTCGTCGACGACCACGCGCACGGTCGGCCCCAGCCCATCCACCTCGGCGTTCTCGCCGGTGGTGCGAGACGAGGCATCGGCTACCCGGATCGAGGCGAGGTGCACGCCCATCGTGTGCTCGAGCGCCGCCGCCTGCGCGGCGACCGCCGCCGGCAGCGGCCGCGTCGACATGAACAACGGGTCGATCAGCACCGGCTGCACCAGGGTGAAGACCGCGACCGCGACCCAGGCCGCGACGGCGACGCCGGCCGGCCCGAACAGCCGGTAGGCGATCCGACCCAGCCCGTACACCACGGCCACGGCCACCGCCTGGACGGCGCAGGCCAGCAGCGCGTCGCGCGCCCAGCCGACGTTGCTCTGCAGGTCGAGGCCGACGTCCACCGCACGGCGGTGCGCCCAGAAGTCGAACGGCAGCGCGGCGGCCGAGATCGCGAACGCGCCGGCCGCAGCCGCCAGGATCGCCGGCATGCGGGCCGCCAGCGGGCGCGCCCACAGCGCCAGCAGCCAGGCCACGAGCAGCTGCGCGGCCAGCGCCGCCAGCGTGATCGCGTAGCCGAGGTTGCGGTAGTCCTGAGCGCGGTGGATCTGCGACGGGCTGAAGGCAGACGTGGCCGGCGGCACCGGTGAGGGGCCGGGCAGCACGGCCGACGTCCACAGCCACACGCTCAGCGCGATCAGCAGCAGGGCGGGCAGAAGGATGCGGCGCACGGCGTCGGTAGAGTACCGACGCATGCCGGTCGACCCCTCTCCCCCGACGCGGCACCCGGTTCCATGAAAGCGGTCATTCTCTCCGACGTCCACGGCAACCTGCCGGCGCTCGAGGCGGTGCTGGAGGCTGCCGAGCAGGAGGGCGCCGAGGAGCTGTGGTGCCTGGGCGATCTGGTCGGCTACAACGCTGACCCCGAGGCATGCACCGGCGCGCTGATCGAGGTGTCCGACGTCTGCCTGGCCGGCAACCACGACCTGGTCGTGAACGGCACCGTCGACATCAGCGTGTTCGCGCACGATGCCGCGGTGGCGGCGCGCTGGTCAAAGGAGACGCTCAGCGCCGGGGCGCTCGAGCAGCTGCGGGCGCTGCAGCCGAGCGGCGAGCGAGCGGGCGTCGAGCTGCACCACGCGAGCCCGCGCGACCCCGTCTGGGAGTACGTGATCGACCAGCGCACGGCACAGAGCTGCCTGGAGGTGATGACCCGGGACATCTGCCTGATCGGCCACAGCCACGTGCCGCTGGCGTACTCGCCCGGCCGCGGCGGCCGCGCCAACGGCGGTTACTCGGAGCCGGGCACGCGCGCGCTGGACGGTGGCCGCTGGCTGCTGAACCCGGGCTCGGTGGGCCAGCCGCGGGACAGCGATCCCCGCGCCGCGTACATGGTGCTCGACCTGGACGCGGCCACGGCCACCTGGCGGCGGGTGGCCTACAACATCGAGCGCGCGCAGCGCGCGATCACGGACGCGGGGCTGCCGGCGAGCCTCGCGTGGAGGCTGGGCGAGGGCAGGTAGCCCGTGCTCAGGCGGTGCGCTTGGTACCGCGCGGGGCGCGGCCATAGCCCTGCGCCTGCAGCTCCGCGGCGACCGTCTCGCGGGCCTTGTAGATCCGCCACTTGACCGTGGCCAGCGTGGTATCGAGCGACTCCGCGATCTCGGCGTAGCTGAGGCCGACCACGTCGCGCAGCAGCAGAGCCATCTTCAGGTCGAGCGGAAGCGCGCCGATCGCCCGCCAGACCGTGTCCATCTCCTCGATCGCCTCGGTCTCGATCCGCACCGGGTGCAGATGCGCGACCACGTCCAGCTCGACCGCCGGCCGGCCGCGCCGCTCGCGCGCCCGCAGCTCGTCCACCACACGGTGCTTCGCCACCTGGAACATCCAGGTCGTGAACTGGCAGCGCGCGTCGAAGCCGGGAAGCGCCTGGTAGACCCGCAAGAACACCTCCTGGCACATGTCCTCGGCCAGCGCCTGGTCACCCGCCAGCACGCGGGTGATGTAGTTCAGCAGCGGCACCTGGTACTGGCGCACGATCACAGCAAACGCACGCTCGTCTCCGTGCCGTGCGAGCCTTAGGACGTCGGGGTCTGGCTGCTGGAGTGCCAAGTTTGTGTCGGGATGGTTACGAAAACCGCCGGAACTGTACACCAGGTACATGCCGGGCGGGCAAAGCCTTCCTTACAGGACACCGGCCAGCAGGCTGCGGCCGTCCATCTGCTCCGGCTGGGCCAGCCCCAGCAGCTCCAGCACCGTCGGTGCGATGTCTGCCAGACGCCCGCCGTCGCGCAGCGAACCGGCGTAGCCGACCGCGATCAGCGGCACCGGGTTGGTGGTGTGCGCGGTGTGCGGGCTGCCGTCAGGCTCCAGCATCTGCTCGGCGTTTCCGTGGTCGGCGGTGACCAGGCAGACGCCGCCGGCTCGCTCGACCACGGCGGTCACGCGCCCCAGGCAGCGGTCGACGGTCTCCACCGCCTCCACCACGGCCGGGATCACCCCGCTGTGGCCGACCATGTCGGCGTTGGCGAAGTTGACCAGGCCGAACCCGTACGCGCTCGTCGCGATGCCGTCACAGAACAGGTCGCAGACGCCCTCGGCGCTCATGGCCGGCTTCAGGTCGTAGGTGGCCACGTCGCGCGGCGAGTCGACGAGCGACCAGCGCTCGCCCTCGCTGCGGTGCTCGCTGCCGCCGTCGAAGAAGTAGGTGACGTGCGGGTACTTCTCCGTCTCGGCCACGTGCAGCTGCGACACGCCGCTCGACGCCAGCACCTGCGCCAGCACCGAGGTCACCGGCTGCGACGGGTAGGCGACCGGCGCGTGGAAGTCCTCCGAGTACTCGGTCATCTGCACCAGGGCGGGCAGTGGCGGGTCGGCTCCGCGGTCGAACTCGTCGAAGCCGGGCTCGAGCAGGGCCCGGAACAGCTGCCGGCAGCGATCCGGCCGGAAGTTGAAGAACACCACCGCATCCTCGCCGCGCACGCGTCCCTGCGCCGGGTCGCCCACCACGATCGGCTCGATGAACTCGTCGGTGGTGCCGCTCTCGTACCCCGCCCGCACGGCCGCCACCGGGTCGTCGGTCACGGCGCCGAGACCGTGCACCATCGCATCGTAGGCGCGCTTCGTCCGGTCCCAGCGGCGATCTCGGTCCATGCCGAAGTAGCGCCCGCACACCGTTGCCAGATCGGGCACTGTCTCCAGGAACCCGGCGCCGCTGGTGGGCGAGACGTCGCGCCCGTCGGTGAACGCGTGGACGTGCACCCGCTCGACCCCCTCCCGGCGGGCCATTTCGATCAACGCCAGCAGGTGGCGGATGTGGCTGTGCACGCCGCCGTCGGACACCAGCCCGACCAGGTGCAGGGCCGCACCGCGGCCGCGCGCGCAGGCGTCCAGCAGCACCTGGTTGCGGTAGATCCCGCCGGAGGCGACGTCCGCGTCGATCCGCACCAGATCCTGCAGCACCACCCGCCCGGCGCCGAGGTTGAGGTGGCCCACCTCCGAGTTGCCCATCTGGCCGTCGGGCAGGCCGACCGCCCGCCCCGAGGCGGCCAGCGTGGTGCGCGGCCCGGCCGCCCAGAGGCCGTCGAACACCGGCGTGTCGGCCAGGTCGACCGCGTTGCCCGGACCCGGCGCGGCCAGCCCCCAGCCGTCCAGCACCACCAGACAGACCGGCCCGTTCACGTGGCCGCGGCCACGATCGCCAGGAAGGCGTCGGCCTCCAGGCTGGCACCGCCGATCAGGCCGCCGTCGATGTCCGGCTGCGCCAGCAGCTCGGGGGCGTTGTCGGGCTTCATGCTGCCGCCGTACTGGATGCGGATCACTTCGCTGATCTCGGCCGGGAAGCGCCCGCGGATGAAGCGGTGGGCCTCCTCGGCCAGCGCGGGCGTGGCCGTGCGCCCGGTGCCGATCGCCCAGATCGGCTCGTAGGCGATGGTCAGCCGGGCGGCGTGGGACGCGGCGCCCGAGTCGGCGATCTGGCGAGCCAGCACCTGCTCGGTCTCGCCGGCCTCGCGCTGCTGCTCGGTCTCGCCCACGGCCAGGATCACGTCCAGGCCGGCGGCGTCGGCCGCGGCCAGCTTCTCGGCCAGGGCCGCGTCGGTCTCGCCGAAGTACTGCCGCCGCTCCGAGTGCCCCAGCAGCACGCCGTGCACGCCCAGGTCGAGCAGCATGGCCGCGGAGATCTCGCCGGTGAAGGCGCCCTGCGCGGCCTGGTGCATGTTCTGGGCGTAGACGCGCAGCTGCGATCCGGCCGCGGCCCGCACCGCCTCGGCCAGCGACGTGAAGGGCACGCACACGGCCACCTCCGGCCCATCCGGCAGCCGCGCGGCCAGATCGGCCACGAACGGGCCGGTCTCGCCCGCGGTCTTGTGCATCTTCCAGTTGCCGGCCACGAACGGCCGCCGCCCGCTCACGCCGGCGATCCCTGCAGCGCGACCACGCCGGGCAGCGGCTTGCCCTCGATCAGCTCGAGCGCGGCGCCGCCTCCCGTCGAGACGTGGGTGATGTCGCCGGCCGCGCCGGCCACGTTGACCGCGGCCACCGAGTCGCCGCCGCCCACCACCGAGGCGGCGTTCGAGCCGGCCACCGCGCGGGCCACCGCCAGCGTGCCCTGCGCGAACGGCTCCAGCTCGAACACGCCCATCGGCCCGTTCCAGAAGATCGTCTCGGCGGCGGCCAGGCGGGACGCGTACGCCGCGGCCGTGGCCGGGCCGATGTCGAGCCCCATCCAGCCATCGGGGATCTCGCTGACCGGCACCACGCGCGTCACGGCGTCGGCGGCGAAGCGATCCGCCACCACCACGTCGGTCGGCAGCAGCAGCCGGCAGCCGCGCTCGCGGGCGTCGCCCATCGCCGTCCGCGCGATCGCCTGGCCGTCCTCGTCCTCGTGCCGCGACGCGCCCACGGCGAGGCCGTCCGCCACCAGAAAGGTAAAGGCCATGGCGCCTCCGATCAGGATCGAGTCGGCCAGCTGGGTGAGCCGGTCGATGACCCCGATCTTGTCGGCCACCTTGACGCCGCCGATCACGACCACGAACGGCCGCGCCGGGCTGTCCAGCAGGTTCGCGAACGCGTCCAGCTCCGCCTCCAGCAGCAGCCCGGCCGCCGACGGCAGCTGCTGCGCGATCCCGACCGTGGACGCGTGGGCGCGGTGCACCGCCCCGAACGCGTCCTGCACGAACAGGTCGGCGTTGGCGGCCAGCTCAGCCGCGAAGCCGGGATCGTTGGCTTCCTCGCGGGCGTCGAAGCGCAGGTTCTCGAGCATCCGCAGCTCGCCCTGCTCATCGCCGAAGGCGATCTCGCGCCCCAGCAGCTCCGACAGCCGCTCCGCCACCGGCCGCAGCGACAGCTCCGGCTTGGGCTCCCCTTTCGGCCGGCCCAGATGCGAGCAGACCACCACCTGCGCGCCCGCGTCCAGCAGCAGCTCGATGGTCGGCACGGCCGCGCGGATGCGGGTGTCGTCGGCCACGTGGCCGGCGTCCAGCGGCACGTTCAGGTCGGAGCGAACCAGCACCCGCCGCCCGGCGACGTCCAGGTCGCGGACGCCCCTCACGCGATCTTGTTGATGAGGTCCACCACCCGGCAGGAGTAGCCCCACTCGTTGTCATACCAGGAGAGCACCTTGACCAGGTTGCCGTTGGCCATGGTCAGCTTGGAGTCGAAGATCGAGCTGAACGAGTTGCCGACCACGTCGGTGGACACGATCGGGTCGTCGGTGTACTGGAGGATGCCGGTCATCGCGCCGGTGTCGGCTGCCGCTGCGAACGCGTCGTTGACCTCGTCGCGGGTGACGTCCCGGTCCAGCACCGCGACCAGGTCGGTGGCCGATCCGCACGGCACCGGCACGCGCAGGGACAGGCCGTCCAGCTTGCCCAGCAGCTCCGGGATCACCAGCCCGATCGCCTTGGCTGCGCCGGTCGTGGTCGGGATCACGTTGATGGCGGCGGCACGGGCGCGGCGCAGGTCTGCGTGCGGTGCGTCCAGCAGCGCCTGGTCGCCGGTGTAGGCGTGGGTCGTGGTCATGAAGCCGCGCTGGATGCCGAAGCGGTCGAGCAGCACCTTGGCCAGCGGCGCCAGGCAGTTGGTCGTGCACGAGGCGTTGGAGATGATGTGGTGGCTGTCGGCGTCGTAGAGGTCGTCGTTGACGCCGATGCAGACCGTGATGTCGGGGTCGGTCGCGGGGGCGCTGATGATCACCTTGCGGGCGCCCGCCTCCAGGTGCTTGGCCGCGCCCTCGCGCTTGGTGAAGAAGCCGGTCGACTCGACCACCAGGTCGATGCCGAGGTCGCCCCAGGGCAGCGCGGCCGGGTCGCGCTCGGCCACGACCGCCACGTGCTTGCCGCCCACCGACAGGCCGTCGCCGTCGACGGACACGTCATCGGGGTAGGCGCCGTGGATGCTGTCGTACTTGAGCAGGTGGGCCAGCGTGGGCGCGTTCGTGATGTCGTTCACGGCCACGATCTCGAAGCCGGCCCCCCGGTCCCTGGCCGCCCGGAACACGTTTCGGCCGATGCGGCCGAACCCGTTGATCGCCACACGTGCGCTCATTCGAGAACCCCCAAATCGCAATGGAAAACGGCCGCCAGTGTATCCACTTGGCGGCCGTGGGGGTCGGGATTGGAGCCCTCAGCTTGTGGGTGACCGGCAAGATCGGGCAGCGTCAGATGGGGTCTAAGGTCTGTCGCGCAAGGGATGCCAGGTCACCCACAAGCCTTGTCTACCTATGATCGCTGGACCCCGTTTTTCGGGTAACACCCACTTGGGGGATATTTTAGGTTTTTGTAAGGGAAATAAGAGTTTTCATGTTTCGGGCGACCGCCGACTTGGTCATCGGCGGGTGCGCGCGCTCGCCCAATTCGGCCAGGGAACTGGATGGATTCGCCATTCTCAGCTCGGCCACGCGGCGCAGCTTGGGGTCGAGCAGTTCCAGGTCGAGCAGGGCGATCGCCTCGCTCTGGCGGTGGGCGGCGGCGCTCGTCCGGCCCAGGTTGGCGCGGTCGCAGTTGGTCAGCCGGTTGGCGGCCTCGCGGGTGGCGCTGATCACCTCGGCCTCCTGCAGCGACAGCACCGCGTCATGGGCGCCGACCAGCGCCAGCAGGTCGCGGATCGCATCGCGCGACTTGAGGTAGGCGATGGCGTGGCCGCGCCGGGAGGCGGCGCGCATCGGGATCTCCTCCGCCACGGCCACCTCGGCCAGCGCCTCGGCCGCTTCCAGCTCGGCGGTGCGCACCTCCAGGTGGGCCGGCTGCCGGGGCGCCGACACCGAGCCGGCGGCCACCAGCGCGCCGCGCAGGTAGGCGCCGCGGCAGCAGGCGCGGTTCAGCAGCCGCCGCGGTGGCCGCTCCAGCGGCGTCAGCGCCTCCGACAGCACGCCCGCCTCGTGCAGCAGCTGGATGCTGGTGCCGCCGGCGATCCGCAGCAACACGCGGTTGCGGCGCTGGAACCGGTGCTCGCGGAAGGTCAGGATCTCGCAATCGGCCCCGCGCTCGCGCAGCAGCGTGAAGGCCAGGCGCGCTGCCGCCGGATCGGCCAGCTCAGCCACCGCCGCCAGCTCTCCCCCGCTCCGCACCTGCAGGCTGCCGGCGTGCCGGATCAGGCCGGAGAGAAAAGCCAGCCGGCAGCAGCTCTTGGCCGGCGGCCGCTCGACCAGCTCGTGCCGGACGTCCTCACTGAAGCTCATCGCGGTCCCAGCGCGACAGCCGCACCAGCGTGCGGCCCAGCTTGTCGGCGTCGTGCTGCCACTCACCGGCCAGTCGGGCGCCGAACACGCGCACGCCCTGGCGGCGCAGCCCGCCGCGGTCGACCGGCACCGGCACACCGTGCTCGGCCCGGTTGCGGCTGACCAGCACCGCGTCCACCAGGTCGTCGCCGACGTGCTCGTAGATGCGCGCGATGTGGTCGGAGGCGCGGTAGCCCTCGGTCTCGCCCGGCTGCTGCAGCAGGTTGCAGACGTAGATGCGCGGCACCTTGGCCGCCCGCACCGCCTCGCGGATGCCCGGCACCAGCAGCGGCGGCAGGGTGCTCGTGAACAGGCTGCCGGGGCCCATCACGATCAGATCGGCCCGCTCGATCGCCTGCAGCGCGCGCGGGTGGGCGGCGGGGTCGGGCGGATCCAACCGCACGGTCCGGATCGACGCGCCGTCGGCCGCGATCGCGGTCTCGCCGCGCACGGTGCGCCCGTCCTCCATCTCGGCCACCAGCTCGACCATGTCGGTGGTGCTGGGCACCACCCGCCCCACCACCGCCAGCACCCGCGCCGACTCGGACACGGCCTGGTCGAAGCTGCCCAGCAGGTCGGTGAGGCCGGCCAGGAACAGGTTGCCAAAGCTGTGGCCGGCCAGCTCGCCGTCGGTGAAGCGGTGCTCGAACAGCTGGTTCACGAGCGACTCGTCCTCGGCCAGCGCCGACAGGCAGTGGCGCACGTCGCCGGGGGCGGGCATGCCGAAGTCCCGGCGCAGCCGCCCGGAGCTGCCGCCGTCGTCGGTGGTGGTGACGACCGCGGTGACGTTCGAGATGCGCTTGACCCCGCGCAGGATCATCGACAGGCCGGTGCCGCCGCCCAGGCAGACGACGCGCACGCGGTTTCGCGATCGCGAAGTCGGCACCAACTCGACGTGCGGCGGCTGGTCTGGGATCAGCGGCATTCCACGGTCGAGGTTAGCGTGTGCGTGATGGCTGAGCCCGCGGCCCACGGTAGGCTGACGGCCATGCGGCAGCCGGCCTCGAGCGACCCGCGCAAGCAGCTGGTCGAGTCCGGCTACGACCGGATCGCGGAGCGCTACCTGGCCTGGGCGGCCGCGATCGATGACCCCGGCCGCGCCCGCATGCTGGATCTGCTGCTGGAGCGGCTGCCGCGAAGCGGCGACGTGCTCGATCTCGGCTGCGGCGCGGGCGTTCCCTCCACGGTGCGGCTGGCCGAGCGCCACCGGGTGACCGGCGTCGACATCTCGCAGGAGCAGCTGCGGCTGGCCCGCGAGCGGCTGCCGGAGGCCGAGCTGGTGCATGCCGACCTGGCGTCGGTCGAGTTCCCCGATGCCAGCTTCGACGGCGTCACCTGCTTCTACGCGCTCGGCCACCTGCCGCGCGAGCAGCTGGGCGCCGTGTTCCGGTCGGTAGGCGGCTGGCTGCGGCCGGGCGGGTGGTTCCTGACCAGCCTCGCCTGCGGCGACCAGGCCGACGCGAGCGACGAGTGGCTGGGGGTGGAGATGCACTTCAGCGGCTACGGCCCCGACCGCAACCGCGAGCTGCTGCGGGAGGCCGGCTTCCGGATCGACGTCGACGAGGTGGTGCCGCTGCATGAGCCGGAGGGCACGGTCACGTTCCACTGGCTGATCGCGACGCCGGCCGCGGAGGACTGACTCAGCCGGTCTTGTGCAGCGCCTCGTGGATGCGGCGTCCCACCTTGGGGGGCAGGCCGGGCACGGTCTCGAGCTGCTCGCGGCTGGCGCCGGTCAGCGCGTCGGCGGTCTTGAAGTGGCGCAGCAGGACGCGGCGGCGGGCCGGGCCTACGCCGGGCAGCCCCGTGAATATCGTGTCCACCGACGAGCGCGCCCGGCGCTGGCGGTGGAAGCCCAGCGCGAAGCGGTGCGCCTCGTCGCGGATCCGCTGCAGCAGCTGCAGGCCGGCCGAGCCGCGCTCCAGCACGATCGGATCCGGCCGTCCCGGCACGAACACCTCCTCCTCGCGCTTGGCCAGCGCGATCACGGCCACCCGCGGCAGGTCGTGCTCCGCCATCGCCTTCAGGGCCGCGGCCAGCTGACCCTTGCCGCCGTCGATCACGACCAGGTTCGGCGGCGTCGAGAAGCTGGCGTCGAACTCGTCGGCCGTGACCTTGGCCATGCGCGCGAACCGGCGGCCGACCACCTCAGCCATGCTGGCGAAGTCGTCCTGCCCGGCGCCGTGGCGGATCGTGAACTTGCGGTAGTCGGAGCGCTTGGCGACGGCGTCCTCGAACACCACCATCGAGGCGACGGTGTTCGACTCGCCCAGGTTGGAGATGTCGAAGCACTCGATCCGCACCGGCAGCGATTCCAGGTTGAGCTGCTCGCGCAGCTCCTCCAGCGCCTCCACCCGGCGGGCGCGGGTGCGCTGCGCCACCAGCCGGTCGTGCTCGAGCGCCATCTCGGCGTTGCCGGCGGCCAGCTCCACCAGCCGCCGCTTCTCGCCGCGCTGCGCGACCCGCACCTCGACCGCGCTGCCGCGCCGCTCCGACAGGAACATGGCCAGCAGGTCGGCGTCCTCGAACCCCTTCGGCACGATCACCGATGGCGGGATCGCCACCTGGCCGCCGTAGTACTCGAGCGCGAACCCCCACAGCACCTCCGACTCGCGCTCGCCGCCGGCATTGTCCAGGTAGAAGCTGCGGCGGTCGGCGAGGCGGCCGTCCCGCAGCTGGAACAGCTGCACGTTGGCGGCGGTGTCGGAGACGGCGGCGGCCAGCACGTCGCCGGTCTGGGAGCCGACGTGGTCGGCCACCTGGCGCTGGGACAGGTGGCGCACGGCGGTCAGCCGGTTGCGGTAGCGGGCCGCCTCCTCGAACTCGTGGCGGGCGGCCGCGTCCTTCATCTGCTGCTCCAGCCGCCGCTCCAGCGGGCGCACCCGGCCCGACAGGAACTCGACCACGCTGTCGATCACGGCCGCGTAGTCCTCCTTCGAGATCAGGCCCACGCAGGGAGCGGCGCAGCGGCCGATGTGGTGGTCGAGGCAGGGCACGCCGGAGCGGCGCCCCGGCTGCGGGCCCTCGCAGGGCCGGTAGGGGAACACGCGGTTGAGCACGTCCAGCGTCTCGCGCACCTTCTTCGCGCTCGAGTAGGGACCGAAGTAGAGGACACCGCGGCGGTGCCGCTCGCGCGTGAACATCACCCGTGGGTACTCGTCGGCGGTGGTGACCGCGATGTAGGGATAGGACTTGTCGTCGCGCAGCCGGATGTTGAACGGCGGCCGGTGCCGCTTGATCAGGTTCTGCTCCAGCAGCAGCGCCTCGTGCTCGCTGCCGGCTCCCAGGAACTCGATCTCCTCGATCCGGTCGACCAGCTCGGCGGTCTTGAGCGTGGCGTAGGCCTCGCGCCGGAAGTACGACTGCACGCGCTTTCGCAGCGACTTGGCCTTGCCCACGTACAGCACCACGCCGTCGCGGTCGTGGAACAGGTACACGCCGGGGCTGTCGGGCAGCGCCTTCAGCTGGGCGTCGAGCCTCTCGTTGCGGGCAATCGTGGGCATCCTGCCCTGATCGTAGCCGTGCCCATCCCCGCCATCGCGGCCGCTACCAGGGGGTGGGGACCGAGCTGGCCAGCGACCGCGCCCGGTCGGCCGCGCCCGCGGCCACGGAGGCGACCGCCCGCACGGGAGCGGTCTGCGCGCGCCAGGCAACGTCCAGCGCCCTGGCGCCGATCCGCACAGCGCCGCGGCACCACTCGGGATGGCGCACGAGGTAGCCGGTGACGCAGATGCCCGCGCCCACCGCGATCAGGGTCAGCCCCACCGGCGGCACCACCGAGGTGGTCGCCCCGATCGCCAGCAGCGATCCACCTGCCGTCATCAGCCCGGCGGTGGTGGCGGCGCTGCCGGCCGCCATCAGCCCGTACCCGACGCGGTCGCGGCTGCGCCGCGCGGAGTAGGCCTGGGCCGCGAACAGCCCGGTCGAGAGCGCGCCGCCGAGCACGCTGAACCGCGCCGCCCAGAGGCCGACGCCGCTCAGCTCCAGCCCGCCGGCGGCGGCAGCGGCCATCACGTCGCGGACGGCGCTGTAAGTGTCCCAGATCGAACCGACCAGGTTGACGGCGTCGCGCCAGTCGGGGTCGGGCAGCAGTCCGCCAAGGGCGGTCAGACCGAACCGGGACAGGTGCTGGAGCGCGGCCGCCGCCTGCAGCGGCACGGCGCGGCCGCGCTCGCCCAGCTGCTCGGCGGTGTGGCCGCCGGCGTCGAGCGCGGTGCCGACGTCGTCGCTCCAGGACGAGCCGGCCGCCGCGGGGCCGGCAGGACGGCCGCCCGGCGCGTGCGCGGACGCTGCCGGAAGCGGCTCGGCGCCGCCATCGGCGTCAACGCCCCCGTGTGGCACAGGCACCAGCCTCACGGCTCCGGACAGTCCGACGCCGGCGCCGCCACCGTCGCGCAGGACGAGCGCCGCCGCCGACGCGCTCCCCAGCTGCGCGGCCAGCGCCTGCTCGAGCGAGCCCGGGTGCGCCGCCTGGGCGCGTGCCAGCGCGGCAGCGGCCGCGGCCGGGTCGCTCGCCAGACCCATCCGCAGCTCGGCCGCGAGCACGTGGCCGGGCACGCCGCTGCGGCGGGCGGCGACCGAGACCGGATCGTCGAGCGGCGCCGGCGCGGCCGGCAGCAGGCTGGCGTAGCCGTCCCAGCCGCCGTAGGCGAGCGGCGAGTAGCCGACCCGCGCGCCGGTGTGCGGAGCCGAGAGCACGGTGCCCTCGCCCACGTAGATGCCGACGTGGTGGGGCGCGCCGCCGCCGGTGCCGACGAACACGAGGTCGCCAGGCTGCAGCGCGGCCGCCGCGACCGGCCGGCCCATCCGCCACAGGTCGGCGGCGGTGGGCCGCCCCGCCAGCGACGCACCGGCTGCCGTGAACGCGTAGTCGACCAGCCCGCTGCAGTCAAAGCCGCCCTCGGCGCGGCTCTCTCCGCCCCACACGTAGGGCCATCCGACCTGGGCGGCGGCCGCCGCCACCACGGCCGCGCGGCCGGTCAGGCCGTGCAGGTCGACCGGCCGGAACGAGCCGACCGGCTCGGCCGCCGTGAACTCGACCCGGACGCGCGCCCGCGCCCGCACGGGGTGCTCGCCGTCCACGGCGACCGACACCTCAACGCCGCTGGGCAGCCCATCCTCGGACAGCTGGGTCAGGGAGACCAGCCGCCCGCCGTTGTCACGGGCGGCATCACCGGCGGCGGAGCGGAGGTCGGCGACCGCAGCAGCCGGATCACTCGACAGCCGCTGGCCGGCTGCCAGGGCGGCCGTGTCGGCCGCGCGCTGGGCGTTTGCCCCGGCGCTGTCGATGCCGCCCATGATGCCGATCAGGAACCCGGCCAACACCAGCAGCAGCACCAGCGCGCAGGCCATCACCGAGACCTGGCCGCGCTCGCTCACCGCGGCACCGTTGCCGTCACCACCGCGGCGGCCGGCAGCGCCGGCAGGTGAACCGGCAGCGGCACCGACACCACGATACGGTCGCCGCGCCGCTCGATCCGCGCGGCGTCGCGCAACGACGCCGGCAGCGGCCTGCCCTCCCCCACCAGCACGGCCGCCTGGTCGGCCACCCGCTCGGCGGTGATGCGCGCGCGCACGATCGTCAGCGCCTCCAGCACCGCCACCGTCGCGATCGCGAGCAGCACGGCGCAGCCGATCATCTCCACGCTCGACTGCCCAGACTGGCGACGCATCACTGCTCGACCACCGGTGCGTCGGCGGTCAGCGACAGCGAGAAGCCGAGGATCACGCGCGGCACGGCCACCCGCACCGAGACGGTGCCATCGGAGGTGCTGACCTCCAGGCCGCCGCGCATGGCCCCGGGCAGCGCGCCTGCGGCGGCCGGCTGCACCGGCGCTCCGACCAGGCGGGCGCGGGCGGCGGCACGGGCCGCGTGCTCGGCCGAGATCGCCGTCCAGCCCACCAGCAGCGCCTGCCAGCAGGCCAGCGTCACGGCCAGCAGCGCCGGCAGCAGCAGCGCCGTCTCGATGCTTGCCTGGCCCCGGGAGCGATCCATGGGCCCACGCTAGGGCGGGTGTCCGTCACGGAACCAGACCGCACCTGTGCCGAAGCTGTGACGACCTGGCAACCGCATGCCACTGCTACCATCGAACCATGAGCGAGGCCAACGGAGAGGCTCCGAACAACTCGTCCGGCGAGGACCGGCAGTTCGTGCACTTCTCGTTCTACAAGCTCGATCGCGGCTTCCGGCTGCTGCCCGCCGCCGAGCGCGAGGCGGCGCTGGCCGAGTTCGCGACGGTGGTCGAGGAGCACGGCGAGCGGTTTCCGATCCGGGCCTACACGATGGTCGGCCTGCGGGCCGACGCCGACGTGATGCTGTGGAAGGTGTCGGAGCGGCTGGAGGACTTCCAGGAGCTGGGCACGGCCCTGCTGGGGACGGCGCTGGGGGCCCACCTGGAGACGCCCTACGCCTACCTCTCGATGACGCGGCGCTCGCAGTACGTCAAAGGCGAGGGCCGCTCGATGCACAAGCGCGGGCGGATCATGTGGAACCCCGACTCCAAGTACCTGCTGATCTACCCGATGGTGAAGACGCGAGCCTGGTACCAGCTGTCGAAGCCGACCCGGCAGGGGATCATGAACGAGCACATCGCCACCGGGCACAAGTTCCCGACGGTGAAGATCAACACCACCTACTCGTTCGGGATCGACGACCAGGAGTTCGTGGTGGCATTCGAGACCGACTTCGTGGGCGACTTCCTGGATCTGATGATGACGCTGCGCGAGACCGAGGCCAGCCGGTACACGGAGCGCGACACGCCCATCTTCACGTGCCGTTCGGGCGACATCCGCGAGGTGCTGGACACGCTGGGCGCTGCCGCTGCGACGGCGCCCGTCGACGCCTGAGCGGGCGGGCCCGGATTAGCGGGCCGGCGCCACCAGCGTCCGCGCGCGGGCGACCCTGACCTCGGCGGACAGCGTTGGCAGATCGTAGGCACCGTTGTGGCGGCGGCTGTTGATGAAGAACGTCGGCGTGCCGGAGACGCCGCTCAGGTCCGCCGAGTCGACGTCCTGGTCGATCTGCTCCGCGCCCGCGCCGCGGCGCATGTGGTCGCGGAAGCGGTCGATGTCGAGACCGAGCTGCTCGGCATAGCCGATCAGGTCGCCCGGTCGCAGGGCGCTCTGATTGGACAGCAGCAGGTCGTACATGTCCCAGAACGAGCCCTGTTCGGCGGCCGCCTCCGCCGCCTCGGCCGCGAGCTGGGCGTTGGGATGCACGTCGTTCAGGGGCAGGTGGCGCCAGACGTAGCGCACGTCGCCGTGGCCCGCGAGCAGATCGCGCATCACCGCCTCCGCCTGCCCGCAGAACGGGCACTCGAAGTCGCCGTACTCGACCACGGTGACGGGCGCGTCGGCGGGTCCGCGGATGTGGTCGCGCTCGTCGTCCACCGGGGCCGACAGGTCGACGATCGCCTCCGACGTTCCGAGTAACGCCTGCACGCGCAGCCGCACCGGCAGCCGCGCGGTAGCGCGAAACAGCAGCCACGTGCACAGCGAGGACACAACCGCAGCGCTCAGCACGCCCAGCTTCGCCTCCTCCAGCCGGTCGCCGGTGAACGCCAGGGTGGCGATCAGGATCGACACGGTGAATCCAATGCCGGCGATCGTGCCCCCGCCAACGACGGCCGCCCATCCGACCGGCGGACGCAGCCGGCCGCGGCTGACAACGGTGACCAGCCACGCGATGCCGGCGACGCCGATCGGCTTGCCCACCACGTATCCGATCAGGATGCCGAGCGTGATGGTCGACGTGAACGCGCGCGAGAGGAAGGCGCCGTTGATCTCGATGCCGGCGTTCGCCAGGGCGAACAGCGGCACGATCACGTAGCTCGTCCAGGGGTGGAACACGCCCTGCAGGCGCACGTTGGGAGAGATGGCCGTGCGGACGCCCGACTGGGCAGTGCGCGCCAGCTCCGGGGTGGGTTGCTCGCGGAACGCCCGGAACAGATCGGTGGCGCGCTCCAGGTCGCCGCGCGCGGCCGGCGACGCGTACACCAGCAGGCCCAGCACCAACCCGACCACGATCGGGTCGATTCCCGAGCTCTCGACCGCCAGCCAGGCCGCCACTCCCAGCACGGCGTAGGGCAGGCCGACACGGATTCCGAGCGAGCGCATCACCAGGACCACGGCGAGCACCGCGAGCGCCACGAGCAGCGGGCCGACGACGATGTGGCCGCTGTATACGACGGCGATCACGGTCAGCGCGATGACGTCATCGACGATCGCCACCGTCAGCAGGAAGACACGCAGGCGGTCGGGAAAGCGCGGCCCGACCAGCGCCAGCAATCCCAGGGCGAACGCGGTGTCCGTCGACATCGCCGTCCCCCAGCCGTGCGCGGTCGACGACCCGGCGTTGAATGCCAGGTAGATCAGCACCGGCACGACCATGCCGCCGATCCCTGCCAACACGGGCAGTGCCACCCGCCGCCGTTGTCGCAGCTCCCCCATGTCGAATTCGCGGCGGGCCTCCAGGCCGACCACGAAGAAGAACAGTGTCATCAGGCCGCTGTTCAGCCATCCCCGCAGGTCGAGGTTGATCGAGTGGTCGCCCAGCCGCACGATCAGGTCGGTCTCCCAGACGCTGCGGTACGACGACGAGTCGATGTTGATCCAGAGCAGCGCTGCGATCGCGGCCAGCAGCAGCACGCCGGCGCTGCCCGTCTCGGTGCCTATGAACTCACGAAGCGGCGTCTCCAGGTTGCGCGCCCAGGCGGTCTTGCCCGAGAACGGCCTGGTACTGTCGGACGCGTCGCTGGCCATGCCGCATTGTGCCCCGGACACAGCGGCGCCGCCGGTCGGCGCCCGAGCTCGCGGGTCAGCGCCGTGGAGGCTAGGTGGGTCGGCCGTTGACGGACGGCTTCCGAGGGATCCGGCGACGGACGAAGTCGACCAGCACGCGCAGCCCCGCCCCGACCGCGAAGAAGCCGAAGAAGAGCACGGCGGCCTCCACGGCGACCACCACGAGAACGATCCGCCACGACAGATCCTCGGTGCCGGGCAGGGTGTCGTTTGAGACGAACTGCGCAAACACAACCAGGATGACCGGAAGCACGACACCCAGCAGCGCGAACCACCAGGCGCGAACGAACCCGAGCACGACTCCGGCGACTACCGCGGTGACGAGAGCGATCGCCCACAGCAGGTCGGCGTTCGAGTTGACACGAGTCATAGCACCTATGATATATCGACCGCGACGTTGTCGCAAGGGGCGACTATCCCGCTGGTGGCGAGAACAGCAGGCAGTAGCTGTGGTCGTAGCCGTACCCGTACGTCGGCTCCCAGCGAACGGCGATCTCGCCGGCGAAGGGCAGCACCTCTCCGACCGCGTGCGCGATGTCCCAGGCCAGGGTGTCCACCCGATCAGGGCGGCGCAGGTTCGCCGCCTCGATCACGAGCCAGCCATCCGGCGTCAGCAGCGACCCGACGGTGCGACACACCCGTTGCAGGTCGGCGAGGTAGCGGTCGTAGCCGCGGTTGGCGTCGCGGTACCCGGACAGCGCCTCCTCCGGATCGCCCGGCGAGGAGTACGGCGGCGAGGTGATCGCCAGTGAAATCGCCGGGATCGGCAGCGCGTCGAGCTCGCGGGCGTCGCCGGTGAACAGGCGGTCGGGCGCCTGCATGCGCGACCGGACGAAGGCCGCGCGATCGGGCTCGACCTCGACGCCGAACGCCTCCCGTCCCAGCGACTCCGCCACCGCCAGGGTGGTGCCGAAGCCGGCGAACGGGTCGAGCACCGCGTCTCCCGGATCGGTCAATCGCTCGACGAAGAAGCCGACCAGCGCTTCCGAGAAGCGCACGTCGTCATCCGCGAATCGGGCCGGCAGATCGAACTGATTGCCGTGCTCGAACGTGAGTGCGGTCGGCAGCCCGGCAGGCCAGGAACGCGGAGCGCTCATGCGCCCAGGCTACAGAGGCCGGGGCGCGGCGGGTTGTCGGCGTGGCATCCGGCACCCATAGTGAGACCGTGACCCATAAAGCCAATCGCGTCGTCCCGGTGGCCGCGGCGTTCGCGGCGATCCTGCCGCTGGCGGCGCTGCTGGGCGTCGTGGCCGCGGTGGTGGCAACCGTCAACCGGCTGGCCGGGCCGGTCTGGATGCCGGCGGCGGCAGCGGTCGCCGCGATGGCAGCCGCCGCAGCCTGGCAGTCGTGGGGCGCGCCGAGGTGGGGTCGCAAGATCCCGATCGAGCCGCTGCCCGACGGCATGGAGGTGATCGAGCCGGGCGGATCCGCGCGGCGCCTCGCGATCAAGATGTCCGGCTCGCTGCTGATGCCACTGTTTCTCGGCGCGGTGCGGCGGCACAGCCTGCCCAGCGATCTGCTCCTGACCGCCGCTGCACCGATGTTCTACGGCTGGTGGGTCGGGCGCGTGTTCATGATCTCGCGCCGCGTCGAAGGCATCGACCGTCAGCTGCACGGGACGCTGCTGGCGGCCGCCGGTCCGTTCGAGGCCTGCGGCGGCAACCGGCGGCTGTTCGCCATCAGGCCGCCGCTCCCTCAGAGGTAGTAGCGCTTCGACTCGTTCCAGGCGTAGTACATGGCGAACAGCCCGCCGAAGAACGCGGCCAGCACCGGCACCGAGAACGCGCCCAGGTCGATCAGCTGGAACTGCGCCAGCGAGTAGAGCGCGGCCGACACGGTGACCGCCCCCAGCCCCAGGTAGAGGATGTTGCGCTGGCGGTCGGGCATCAGCGAGATCGCCATCCGGTTGCGGTGGTACCAGCCGTAGCCGAAGTACCAGAGCAGGCAGATGAAGATCAGGCTGATCGCGCCCAGGATCGCGCTGAAGATGGCCGAGGACACCTCGAAGAAGACCGTCGCCACGGCGGCGATCGCGATCACGATGGCGAACCCGCGCAGATTGTCGCGATCCATCAGGCCGGCCCTGTCATGTAGGCACGTACTCCCAGCGCCGCCACCACCGTGGCGCCGATCGCGAAGTAGAGCAGGTTCTTGCGTCCGTCCTCACCCCGCAAAGCATAGGGGTAGGCGATCGCGAGCAGCGGTAGCAACCCGTACGCGAAGTGCAGCTTGTCGCCCGGGCGATAGCCGTCGGAGAGCAGGATCAGGCCCAGCGTTGCCTGCGCGATCACCATCGTCTGGGAGAGCGCCAGCAGCTGCATGTAGATGCCGGCGGGCGGCCTGTCCCGGCGGTAGGCGATCAATCCCCAGATGCCCACGATCGCGTTGGTCACGATCAGGAGCGTCCCCACCACCATGTGCACCTCGGGCATGGCGCCACGCTATCAGGCGGGTTTGCCCCCACCCCCGCACTACAGTACGGCCCAGCAACGCACCCGTTCCCAAGGAGTAACGATGCTCGAGGTTGGCCAGCCGGCTCCGCCGTTCTCACTGCAGTCAGACACCGAGGAGACGGTGTCGCTCGACGATCTCAAGGGCCGGCCGGTGGTCGTCTACTTCTACCCCAGGGATGACACGCCCGGGTGCACCCGCCAGGCCTGCAGCATCCGCGACAGCTGGGCGGAGTTCGGGCGGATCGGCGCGAACGTGATCGGCGTCAGCCCGCAGTCGCCGGAGTCGCACCGCAGGTTCAAGGAGAAGTACGGGCTGCCGTTCCCGCTGCTGGCAGACACCGAGCACACGATGGCCGAGGACTACGGCGTGTGGGTCGAGAAGAAGAACTACGGCAAGACCTCGATGGGGATCGAGCGCTCGACCTTCGTGATCGACGCCGACGGCAACCTGGCCGCGATCAAGCGCCGGGTGAAGCCGGATGAGCACACCGCGTGGGCGCTGGTCGAGATCGAGAAGCTGACGGCCGGGGCGACCAGCTGAGCGGCGCGCTCCCGCTGGCAGGCCTGCGCGTCCTCGACCTGACGCAGGTGCTGGCGGGCCCCTACTGCACGATGATGCTGGGCGACCTGGGCGCCGACGTGGTCAAGGTCGAGCGGCCCGGCGACGGCGACGGCAGCCGCCGCTGGGGGCCGCCGTTCGAGGGCGGCGAGAGCGCCTACTTCATGCAGGTCAACCGCAACAAGCGGTCGATCGCGGTCGACCTGCGCGACGACGCGGGCCGCGAGGTGGTGCGGCGGCTGATCGGCCGCTGCGACGTGCTGCTGCACAACTTCCTGCCGGCGGCGGCGCTGCGCTACGAGGTGGACTGGGCGGCGGTGCGGGCGGTGAACCCGATGGTGGTGCACTGCACGATCGCGGGCTACCCGTCCGACGGGCCGGACGCGGAGCGGCCCGGGTACGACTTCCTGATGCAGGGGCTGGGCGGGATCATGAGCATCACCGGGGAGCCCGACGGCGAGCCGATGAAGGTGTCCGTTGCCATCTCCGACATCGTGGCCGGGCTGTTCGCGTGCTCGGCGGTGCTGGCGGCGCTGCACGAGCGCGAGCGCAGCGGGCGGGGACGCAGCTGCGAGGTATCGCTGCTGGACGCGCAGGTGGCGTGGCTGGCGAACCGGGCCGGAGACTGGCTGATCAGCGGCATCGAGCCGAAGCGGCTGGGAAACGCGCATCCGTCGATCGTGCCCTACGAGACGTTCCGGGCGGCCGACGGATACGTGAACCTGGCGGTGGGCACGGACGACCACTTCCGCCGCTTCTGCGCCGAGGCCGGGCGCGGTGACCTGGCGACGGATCCGCGCTGGCAGACCAACGCGGGGCGCGTGGAGGGCCGCGACGTGCTGGTGCCGCAGCTGCGGGAGCTGCTGGCAGGACGCAAGGTGGCGGAGTGGAGCGAGGTGCTGGAGCGCGCGCACGTGCCGGGCGGGCCGGTGCTGTCGATCCCGGAGACGTTCGCGGGGCCGGCGGCGCACATGGTGGAGCGGGTGCAGCACCCGGCGGCGGGTGAGATCGGGCTGGTGCGCTCGCCGATGCGCTTCGAGGCCGACCGGCCGGGCAGCCGGCTGCCGCCGCCACGGCTGGGCGAGCACGCCGCCGAGGTGCTGGCCGAGCTGGGCTATGGCGAGGGCGAGATCGCCGAGCTGCTGACGGGCGCCTGCAAGCCTCGCTAGAATCAGCTCTCCCCGCGCGGATGTGGCGGAATTGGTAGACGCGCACGGTTCAGGTCCGTGTGGCCGTAAGGTCGTGGAGGTTCAAGTCCTCTCATCCGCATAGCTCCAACCCGTATGGTTATACGGAAAGTGTGCCGGCGGTAGCGGTTTTGGTAGCGGAACCACGGCCAGCATCGAGGCCGACGCGGGTTCGACCGCTCCGGCCGCGGTGCTCATAAGCGGACTTCCCGTACACCGAAGGGCGCACGGTACCCAGTGCCGTCAAAGTGCTCGGCTCTTCCTGAGGACGGCAGCAGCGCGGCGTCCCCGTTGCAGGCGAGGCGCGCATCGTTTGCAGTTGCCGACCGGCGTCGGAAAGGTCCCGCCTTCGAAAGCGGTCACGCAACGATCTTGGTGCACGCAGCCGCCGCGGCCGTCAAAGTGGCTGCTCCACATCAGCCTCACCGGTCAGGGGTGCTTGCGTCCGGC
>JAICYJ010000040.1 GCA_025934255.1 Thermoleophilia bacterium
CTCCGAGACGCCCGCGCGCAGGAGCGACGGCACCCGCTCGGCGGCCACCCGCACCTGCTCGGCCGCTGCCCGCATCTGCTCGAGCTCCCAGCCGGTCTTGACCGCGCGCACCGCGCGCAGCGCCGGTGAGCAGTCGCCCAGACGGTATCCGGGCAGCCGCCGCTGGTAGCCGAGGTACCGCGCCGCCGGCAGCACATCCAGCTCGAACCCGACCAGGGCACCGTCCTCCACGCCGCAGCCGGCCAGCGCAGCCGGCAGCCCCGACAGGGAGCCCAGCGGCTCGATCAGCTCCAGCGGCGACTCCTCCCGCGCCCGCTCCAGCGTGCGCCGCACCAGCAGCCGCGCCCGGCCCGATGCCGGTACGATCAGGTGCGCCTGCTGGTTGGTGCCGGTCAGGTAGGCGAGGTCGGTGCTCTCGACGATCACGGCGGCATCCAGGCCGCCCGCCGCGAGGGCTGCCTGGAACCGCGCGAGCCGCCCCTCGATCTCCTCAGCCGCTATCACGCGGCGTACACTACCGGCCGCTTGATCCTCCACAACGGCCCGATCTACACGATGGATCCGCGCCTGCCCCAGGTGCGGGCGCTGGCGGTGGCCGGCGCGCTGATCGCCGGTGGCGTGGACGTGCGCGAGGGCGATTCCGACACCGTCGGCCACGAGCGGATCGACCTGGACGGGCGCTGCGTGCTGCCCGGGTTCACCGACGCCCACGTCCACTTCCTGGACTGGGCGCTCGAGCGCACATGGCTCGACCTGCACGGCTGCCGCAGCCTGGCCGAGGCCTGCGCCGCGGTCGGCGCGGCCGCAGACGGTGACGGCTGGCTGCGAGGCAAGGGCTGGCTGGAGGCGACCTGGCCGGACGGGCCGCCGCACCGCGCCGCGCTGGATGAGGTCACCGGGGAGCGGCCGGCCGCGCTGTGGGCTCACGACCACCACACCCTGTGGGTGAACGCCGCCGCGCTGCGCGCCGCCGGCGCCGAGCACCCGACCGGCGTGCTCCAGGAGTGGGACGCCTGGCGCTTCCCCGTGCCGCCGGCCACGTCGCTGGAACGCTCGCAGGCGCTGCGCGAGGGCATGGCCGTGGCCAACGCCCGCGGCGTGATCGGGGTGCACGACTTCCAGGCCCAGGACGGCCGCGGGCTGTGGCAGCGCTACGACGCCGACCGGCGGCTGACGCTGCGGGTGGCAATGAGCATCCCGCTGGCGGCGATCGAGGCGGCGAAGGCACTGGAGCTGCGCACCGGCTTTGGTAGCGACCTGCTGCGGATGGGGCCGGTGAAGGCGTTCATGGACGGCACGCTGGGGTCGCGCACGGCATGGATGCTGGACGGATCGGGCGAGCAACTGCTGTCGGAGGACGACCTGGCGGACGGCATCGCGGAGGCCACCGCCTGCGGCCTGGCCGTGGCCGTGCACGCGATCGGCGACGGCGCCAACAGGGCGGCGCTGAACGCGTTTCACCGTACCCGGGAGCAGTGGCAGGAGGCCCTGCTGCGGCCGCGCATCGAGCACGCGCAGTGCCTCGACGACGCCGACCTGCCCCGCTTCGCCGAGCTGGGCGTGATCGCCTCGCTGCAGCCGGTGCACGCGACCAGCGACCGCGACCTGGCAGACGAGATCTGGGGCGAGCGCGCCACCAAGGGCTATCGCACCCGCGACCTGCTCGACTCGGGCGCTCACGTCGTGTTCGGCGCCGACCCTCCGATCGAGGAGCTCGACCCGATGGCCGCGATCCAGGCCGCCGTGCACCGCACGCTGGACGAACGCGAGCCCTGGCACCCGGAGCAGCGGATCCCGGTGGCCGACGCGATCTCGTGCCACACCGCGGCCGCGGCCTACGCCGTCGGCGAGGAGCGCCGGCGCGGCTGCCTGCTGCCCGGTCTTGAGGCCGATCTGGTCGTGCTCGACACCGACATCGTCGCTCACCCGGAGCGGATCGCTGAGGCCGGCGTGGTCGCGACCATGCTGGCCGGCCGCTGGGTGCACGGGCGGCCGCCCTGGTGACCCCGGTCATGCACAAGATCTTCACCGACCGCTAACCGTCACCTGACAACAGAGGCGTAGCGTGTCGCCGTGCAGAACTCCGTGAGGGATCTGGGGTCACCGGAGCTGTGGGAGGCCTCGCGGGCGCGCTCCGCCCGGCGCCGCGACTCGTACCGCCGCCGCCGACAGGTGCGCCGGATGAGCGTGCCGCTGGTGATGGCTGCGACCGCAGCCGGCATGGGAGCACCCGCCTACGCGGCGGGGAAGGAGCACCAGGCGTCGGCGAAAGCCGGGGCGCGCCGGGTGCTTCCTCGCATCCTGCGGGTGGGAGACACCGGACCGGACGTGGTCAAGCTCCAGCGCCAGCTCGGAGTCGCGGCCGATGGGATTTTCGGCCGCCACACGCTGCATGCCGTGAAGCTGTTCCAGGGCTCCCACGGGTTGCTGGTCGACGGCCAGGTCGGCCCCCACACGCGGGCCGCCCTGGCCGCGGCCGGCCGCGTCACGACGGTCGGGAGTGAGATCGTCATCCGCCTGCACGACCGGGGACCGGCCGTGGCCGTGCTGCAGCGGGCGCTCGGCGTCACGGCCGACGGCGACTTCGGGCCGATCACGCTGCACGCGGTCAAGGCCTTCCAGGCCCGCCACGGGCTGCTGGTGGACGGCCAGGTGGGGCCGCACACGCGGGCCGCTCTGCACCTTGCCGCCAGCGCCGACTTCACCTTCGTACCGCCCTCCGGCGGCGGCACGCACACCCACCATCACCACGCGCACCACCACCACCGACGTCATCACCGGGCCCATCACCCCGCGGGCAGCCTCGGCGCCCGCGCCGTGGCGCTGGCCAAGCGCGAGCTGGGCGTGCCCTACGTGTACGGCGGCGAGAGCCCCTCGGGCTTTGACTGCTCGGGCCTGATGCAGTACGTCTACGCGCGGCTGGGCGTCCAGATCCCGCGCGTGGCCGCCGACCAGTACCGGGCCGGCCGCCACGTCTCGCGCGCCGACCTGCGCCCCGGCGACCTGGTCTTCTTCGACCACCTCGGGCACGTCGGCATGTACGTCGGCGGCGGGCGCTTCATCCACGCGCCGCACACGGGCACCGTCGTCGAGATCTCGTCGCTGTCGGGCTGGTACTCCGAGATGTACGTCGGCGCCACCCGCGTCAGCTGATCTGGCGCATCAGCTGCGCCGCGATCTTGCCGTAGATCGAGCCGGGCGACTCCGAGACGACCTGTCGCCACTGGGCCACGGCGTCGGTGTCCTGCTTGCGCCAGTAGAGCAGCAGCCCCAGGTGGAACAGCACCTCCGTGGGATCGCTGGCCTGGGCGGTGAGCGGCCCCAGCACCGCAAACGACGCGGTGGGGTCGGCCTTGTCGTAGCCGATCACGGCCACCGCCACGCGCGGTGACACGGCGGTGGGGTCGACCGCGCGAGCCTGCTTGGCCGCGGCCAGCGCCGCCCGCCGGTTCCCCGCCGCCTCCTCGACGTAGGCCAGGCCCAGCCAGGCCGGCCCGTCGTCGGGATGCGTTCGCACCCGCGCCCGCAGCTGCTCGAGCGAGCCGTGGGGGGTGCCGTCGGGCGGGATGTAGATCGGCAGCCCGGGCCGCTGGTCGGTGTGCAGGGTGTTGTCGGCGACGGTGCCGTAGTAGCCGTACAGGTCGTCCGTGCGCACGCGCTGCAGCGTCCGCTCGGCGGCGGTGCAGTCACCCGCCCATAGCTGTACCAGCCCCTCGTGCAGCCGCACCACCGGCTGCGACTGGTCGAGCCGCTGCAGGCCGCGCAGCGTGGCCGCGGCGCCGGCGCTCCGGTAGGCGTCCACCAGCCGCCCCACCGAGATCCGCACATCGCCCGGCGGCAGGCGCCGCTCGGCCGCGCGCAGCACGGCGTCGTCGTCCTGCTGGTCCTGGGCCGGCAGCGCCGCGCCCGGCAGGTCGAGCGCCAGCGGCGGGCGGCCGGCAAGCGCCCGGCAGGCGGCTGCCGCCGCGGCCGGCTTCGAGCCATCGTCGCGCGCGCTCACGGCCACCGCGGCGGCCGCTGCGACGCCGATCATGGCCGCCAGCGCGAGCAGCACGACCAGCCGCCGGCGGCGGCCGGGAATATGTTCGCGGGGTGGGTCGTTCACAGTGGTGAGGGCATGGAGTTTGGATCCATACCCCGCTACAATTCAGAGGGACATTCCGGCCCCTGGCGCGCTTTTGCGTGAGGGGTTTCAGTGAAAGGGTAGGTGATGGGCGTGGCCACGTACCGCGAACATCTTGCAGCAACACGGCGCGAGATCCGCGAGGTCACGGCCGCAGAGGCGGAGCAGATGCTGGGCGCAGAGACGCGCCCGGTGCTGGTCGACGTGCGCGAGCGCGACGAGTACGAGCAGGGCTACATCCCCGGCGCGGTGCACATCCCGCGCGGCAACCTGGAGTCGCGGATCGAGAACGCCGTGTCCGATCGCGACGCCACGGTCATCCTCTACTGCGCGGCCGGCAACCGCTCGGCCTTCGCCGCGAAGACGCTGCACGAGCTCGGCTACACCGACGTGGTGTCGCTGGCCGGCGGCTTCTCGAACTGGAAGCAGAACGGCCACGAGTGGAAGCTGCCGCAGACGCTCACGCCGCAGCAGCAGGAGCGCTACAGCCGTCACACGCTGATCCCGGAGGTGGGCGAGGCCGGACAGCTGCGGCTGCTGGAGTCGAAGGTGCTGCTGATCGGCGCGGGCGGCCTTGGATCGCCGGCCGCGCTGTACCTGGCGGCGGCGGGCGTCGGCACGATCGGGATCATCGATTCCGACGTGGTCGACCGTTCCAACCTGCAGCGGCAGATCCTGCACACCGAGGACCGGATCGGCATGGCCAAGGTCGACTCGGCCGAGATCGCCATGAGCGCGCTCAATCCCGACATCACCATCGTCAAGTACACCGAACGGCTCACGTCGGAGAACGTGCTGGACGTGATCACCGGCTACGACGTGATCGTCGACGGCACCGATAACTTCCCCACCCGCTACCTGCTGAACGACGCCAGCCTGGTCGCGAACATCCCGGTCGTGCACGGCTCGATCTACCAGTTCGAGGGGTCGGTCACCGTCTACGCGCCGCGGGTCGGGCCCTGCTACCGCTGCCAGTACCCGGAGCCGCCGCCGCCGGAGCTGGCGCCGTCATGCGCCGAGGGCGGCGTGCTGGGCGTCCTGCCGGGAGTGGTGGGAACGCTCCAGGCAACGGAGGCCGTGAAGCTGCTGCTGGGCGTGGGTGATCCGCTGATCGGGCGCCAGCTACGCTACGACGCCCTGGCAATGGAGTTCGTGGAGTTGAAGATGCATCGTGACCCCAACTGCCCGGTCTGCAGCAAGGATCCGGAGCAGATCGAGTTCATCGACTACGAGCAGTTCTGCGCCGCGCCGGTGCGGGCGGTCGCTCCGGTGATCCAGAAGGCCGTCGCCTAGATGTCGACCGTCCGCATGCCTCCAATCCTGCGCCAGGCCGTGGGTGGCGCCCGCGAGGTCGACGCCGACGGCGCGACCGTGCGCGAGCTGCTCGATGATCTGACCAGCCGCTACCCGTCCATCCGCGGGCACCTGCTGGACGACGGCGGCGAGCTGAACCGGTTCGTCAACGTGTACGTGAACAACGAGGACGTGCGTCTCGGGCAGGGGCTGGACACCAGCGTCACGCCCGAGTCGACCGTGATCGTGCTGCCGGCGATGGCCGGGGGCGGGCGCTAACGGTGGGCTGCCTGCAGATGGAGCGGGTGGCGGCGCTGTCGGCGGTCGGGAACACGCCGCTGGTGGAGCTGCCCCGGATCGGCCCGCCGGCCGGCGCGCGTATCTTCGCGAAGCTGGAGGAGCAGAACCCGACCGGCTCGGTCAAGGACCGGGTGGCGCTGTCGATGGTGGAGGCGGCCGAGGACTCGGGCGAGCTCGCGCCGGGGCAGCGGATCCTGGAGCCGACCAGCGGCAACACGGGCATCGCGCTGGCCATGATCGGCAAGGTCAAGGGCTACCCCGTGTCGGTCGTGATGCCGGAGTCGGCCACGCAGGAGCGTGTCGAGCTGCTGCGCATGTACGGCGCGGACATCCTGTTCTCCCCGGGCAACCTGGGCTCGAACGGCGCGGTGGCGATGGCCCGCGACCTTGCGGAGCGCGACCCCAGCCTGTTCATGCCGTTCCAGTACGCAAACGAGGCCAACCCCGCCGCCCACTACTGCGGCACGGCCGTCGAGATCCTGGAGCAGGTGCCGGACGGCCAGGTGGACGCGTTCGTGGCCGGACTGGGCACCGGCGGGACGCTGATGGGCAGCGGGCGGCGCCTGCGGGAGGCGAACCCGGACGTGCAGATCGTGGCGGCGGAGCCGCTGCAGGGCGACCCGGTGATGGGACTGCGCAGCCTGGAGGACGGCTACACGCCCCCGATCCTGGACATCCGGGAGCTGGATCGGAAGGTGCTCGTCTCCAACGGCGAGGCCGTGCTGATGCTGCGCAAGCTCCTGGACATGGAGGGCATCTTCGCGGGCGTCTCAGCGGGCGCCGCGCTGGCGGTGGCGCGCCGGGTGGCCGCCGAGATGGACGACTCGCAGAACGTGGTGGTGCTGTTCGCCGACGGCGGCTCCAAGTACATGAGCGCGGGGCTCTACACGACGCCGCTGGAGGAGCTCGAGGCGGCGATGGACGAGCGCGTCTGGTGGTGATCCCGGCGGCGATGCGCGACGAGATCGTCGCGCACGCACGGGCGGGGCTGCCGAACGAGGCCTGCGGCATCATCGCCGGGGTCGACGGCCGCGCCGAGCGCTTCTTCCCGGCCCAGCCGGACGAGCCCAGCCCCTACTACTACCGGATCGAGTCGCGCGACCAGATCCGGATCATGAACGAGATCGACGACGCCGGCCTCGACCTGATCGGCATCTACCACTCGCACGTGTCCTCGCCGGCCTACCCCTCGCGCACCGACGCCGAGCAGGCCTTCTGGCCGGACGCCACCTACGTGATCGTGTCGCTGGCCGGCGGCGGCGCCGACATCAAGGGCTACCGGATCGCCGATATGGCGGTCACCGAGCAGCCGCTCAGCTTCGAGTAGCGGGCGCGTCACGGCCGATCACGGTCGCGTCTCACCGCGGTGACGCAACACCCGCGTCTGGCACCGGTGTTGCCAACGGGGAGGTCACAGGATGGCCGCTGAGCTGTGGCGGCCACAACCGAACTCGGCGGAACGCGGGCGGCCTGAAACGCGGCCGCAACGCCCCGGTGGCGCAACACCCGCGCCTGGCACCGGTGTTGCCAACGAGCGCGTGGCGAAGTGTGCCAGGGGTGTTGCAGGCCTAACTCGGCGCGTCGACCGTGGCGGCCGCGACCGGGCGGTTCTCGAACACGGTCGCCAGCACCACCACAGTGCGTGTGCGCTCGACCGAGTCGAGAGCACGGATCTCCCACACGAGGTGCTCCAGCGCCGGCATCGACTCGGCGCGCACCTTCAGGAGCAGTGTCTCCTCGCCGGCCACGTGGTGGCATTCCTGCACCCACGGCGTGTCGGCAAACAGCTCCTCCACCGGGCTGCGCGGCCCCGCTTTCTGCGACACGAAGATGAACGCCGTCACGCCGGCTCCGACCAGGGCGGGATCGATCTCGGCCTGGTAGCCGCGGATCACGCCGCGGGCCTCCAGCTTCTTGATCCGCTCGTGCGCCGCCGTGGCCGACACGCCCACCCGGGAGCCGATATCGGCGTACGTCGTGCGGCCCTCACGCTGGAGGATCTCGATGATCGCGTGATCGGTTGCGCTCAGCTCTGCGGGCGGCATGGGAGAAGCGCACGATACAGGGGTAAGCTGCGACGCGATGGACGTACTCACACCGGATCAGCTGGGGTCGGCGCTCGAATCGCTGGGCAGCGACTGGTCGCAGCAGGCCGGCGCCCTGCACAAGCGCTATGGGTTCGACGACTTCGCCCAGGCGATGGCCTTCGCAAACCGGGTGGCGGACGCCGCCGAGGCGGCCGACCATCACCCGGACATGCTCGTCGGCTGGGGCCGCGTCGAGCTCGACTGGGTCAACCACAGCGCCGGAGGCATCACCGACCGCGACGTCGAGATGGCCCGGCGCTCGGACGCGCTGGCCGCCTCAGCCTGAGGCCTGGCCTCGCTCCTCGGCCGCCGGCTCCGTCTCGGGCGGCTTCAGCGTCACGTCCACCTCGACGATGCGCGGGCCGTCCACCCCGCTCACCTCGAACCGCACGCCGTCGGTCTTGACCGAGTCGCCCACCTTGGGCGCGCGGCCCAGCTCGCCGAACACGAAGCCGCCGACGCTGTGGTAGTCCTCGTCGGGCAGCGACGTCCCGAACCGCACGTTGAACTCCTCGATCGGGAACGACCCGCCCAGCCGCATGCGCCCGACGCCCAGCCGCCGGATGCCCGCCTCCGGCACGTCGAACTCGTCGCCGATCTCGCCCACGATCTCCTCCAGCAGGTCCTCAAGCGTTGCGAGGCCGGCCAGCGAGCCGTACTCGTCCACCACGATCGCCATGTGGTTCGAGGTCGCACGGAAGTCGGAAAGCAGCTCGTCGAGCCGCTTCGTCTCGGGAACCATGATCGCCGGGCGAAGCAGCGCGCGCACGTCCACCCCGTCGATCCCGCGGTCGTGCAGCGCCGCGAACAGGTCACGCACGTGCAGCACGCCGACCACATCGTCCAGCTCGCCGTCGTAGACCGGATAGCGCGTGTAGGGATGCTGAAGCATCAGCCGCAGCAGCTCCGCCACCGGCAGCTCCAGGGCCAGCGCCACCACGTCCGGCCGCGGCACCATCACGTCGGCCGCGTCCTTGTCGGCGAACGCGAACACCTTGTGGAGCATCGTCTGCTCCTCCTCCTCCAGCACGCCCTGCTCGCGGCTGGCCGTGACCAGCATCTTCAGCTCCTCCTCGGAGTGCACCGACGAGCGCCGCGCGCCCGGCGGCAGCCCCAGCCAGCGCAGCACGGCCGCGCTGGCCGCCACCAGCGCCCAGATGAACGGCCGGAAGATCGCATAGAAGATGTTGATCGGCGTCGCCACCACCAGCGCCACCCGCTCCGCGTGCTGCAGCGTGTAGCTCTTGGGCACGATCTCGCCCAGCACCACGTGGAAGAAGGACAGGATCGAGAAGGCCAGGATCGCCGAGATGGTCAGCGCCACGCCGCCGTGCCAGCTGGACGGCAGCCAGCCCAGCGGCGTGTCCAGCAGGTTCGAGATGACCGGCTCGCCGATGGCGCCGAGCGCCAGGCTGGAGAGCGTCACGCCCAGCTGGATGGCCGAGATGAAACGCGCCGGGTTCTGCTGCAGGTCCGACACCCGGCGGGCGCCGCGGCTGCCCTGATCGACCAGCTCCTGGACGCGCGTCCGGCGCATCGTGACCAGCGCGTACTCGGCCGCCACGAAGAAGCCGTTGGCAAGGACGATCAGCAGGACCGCGAGCAGCGCGAGTGCGGTTCTCATGCCGGGCAGGTACTCGGAGGCTCGTCGCTCACGCACCCAGGAGTCTACCAACGGCGGCGGATACCTCTATTGTGCAGGGATCGCAGGGACAGACCAGAAGTCCGCTAACCGGTCGGGCGGGAGCCGAAAACGGTTGGGGCTAACGGAGCGCCGGGTTCCTGCCGATACAGCTCACCGGTGGCAAATGCCGCGACTTTTGGAGTGCACGTGAGCGAGCCCATTACCTGTCTGATCGTTGATGACCACGAGGTTGTACGCGAAGGCCTGCGCCTGTCGCTATCACGGTCGGAGAACATCCGAGTTGTCGGCGAGGCCGCCGACGGCGAAGCCGCGGTGACTCTGGCCAGGCGCCGCAAGCCCAACGTCGTGATCCTTGATGTGCGGATGCCCGGCATGGACGGGCTGGCCGCCGCCAAGGAGATCACCAGCGAGATCCCGGAGACGGCGGTGCTGATGTTCACCGCCTTCGCCGAGCGCAGCCTGCTGACGCGCGGCCTCGAGTCGGGCGCGAAGGGCTACATCCTGAAGGAGGCGCCGCATCAGACGATCGTGCGCGCGATCCAGAAGGTGGCCGATGGCGACGGCTACGTCGACCCCGCGCTGATGCCCGCATTCCTGACCAAGGAACGCGAGAACATGCTGACAGCCCGCGAGCGTGAGATCCTTCAGCTGCTCGCCGACGGGATGTCGAATGCCGATGTTGCTGCCAAGCTCTTCATCAGCCAGGAAACGGTGAAGAGCCATGTGCGCCATATCCTCTCGAAGCTCGAGGCGGACACACGCACACATGCAGTCGCCATCGCCCTCCGAACCGCAATCATCGACTGAGCATCAGCTCCGCCAGGAGCTGATCGCGCAAGGCCGCTTCCTGGACGGTCTCGTCCGCAGCCTCGGCGCGGTCTCGGCCGGTCTCGATTCAGCCGCGGTGCTCGAGCACACGGCGGTCGAGGCGCAGCGCCTGTTCACCGCCGATGCCGTGCTGGTGCTGGTTCCGGCCGCGGGCGAGCGCTCGCTGCGGCCGGCGGCCGCCGCCGGCCTGGCGCTGGGCCCGCTGAGCGACGCACGCGTGCCCATCGATGCCGAGGGCTCGGTGCTGGCGGTGGCCGCACGCGACCTGGTGGGGGCCGTCACCGGCCCGGCCCGGCCCGTCGACGAGGTCACCCGCCGCCTGCGTCCGCAGGCACTGCTGGCCGCACCGCTGGTGGTGGCCGGCCGCCTGCACGCGCTGGTGGTGCTGCTCGACCTGGACGGCGGCGCCGGCTTCGGGCCCGACGACCTGGCCCGCGCCACGCTGTTCGCCGACTTCGCCGCGCGCGCCGCCGAGAGCGCCGCGCTGTTCGAACGGGTGGAGGCGCTGCTAGCCCAGGCCCGCATCCGCGAGAGCGAGCGGGCGGAGCTCTCGCGCAGGGTCGTGTCGGCCGAGCAGGAGGAGCGGCGCCGTCTGTCGACCTTCCTCCACGACGGCCCCGTGCAGACGCTGTCTGGCGTCAACATGATGCTGAACGCCGCCGCCGAGGCGATGGAGGCGGGCGACGCCGAGACCGCCCAGCAGGTGCTGGAGACGGCCCGCGCGCGGCAGCGGTCCGTGATCGGCGAGGTGCGCGAGCTGTCGTTCGCGCTCGAGCCCTGGACGCTGCGCGAGCAGGGCTTTGAGACGGCGCTGCAGGCGATCGCCGACCGCTTCGAGGCCGACCACCGCGTCGTCGTCACGCTCGACGTCGCGGACGCCGACGCGCTCAGCGGCGACGACCAGGTCTGCCTGTTCCAGATCGTGCGTGAGGCCATGACCAACGCGCTCAAGCACGCCAACCCGGCCACCATCGTGGTCAGCGTGCACGGCTCTCCCCGCGAGGGCCTCGAGGCGCGGGTGGTCGACGACGGCAGCGGTGAGATGTCGGAGCCGGCCGATGGCCTGCCCCACCACGGCGTCGCCTCGATGCAGGAGCGCGCCGCCATCCTGAACGGGCGGCTGGACATCGACTCGGTACCGGGCACCGGCACCACGGTGCGGGTGCTGGTCGCGGCCGGCAAGCTGCAGGACGGCGACGGTGTCTGAGACACCCGGCTTCGAGCGCGACCTGGGCCGCCTGGTCGCCGCCTGCGAGACCGGCCTCGACCTGCCGGGCGTCCTGGCCGCGGCGGCCGACGCGGCCGGCGCGGCGCTGCGCGCCGGCTCGGTCTCCAGCTACGCGCTCAGCGAGCAGCGAGACGGCCTCGCCCTGCTCGCCGGCGACGGCCCCCAGCGGCTGGAGCTGCCCGGGCTTGATCCGGTCAGCGACGACGGCCGCACGCTGCTGCCGCTGGTCAGCGCGGGGCGGGTGCTGGGCGGGCTGCTGGCCGAGCGGGTGGCCGAGCCGGACGGGCTGGGACGCGCCCGCATCGCGGCCGGGATCGCGGCGCAGGCGATGGAGGCCTCGCGGCTGTGGGACACCGTCGCCGGTGAGTCGGGCACGCTCGACCCGCTGACACGCCTGCCCAACCACCTCGGCTTCCAGAGCGTGCTCGGCCGTGAGCTGGCGCGCGCCAAGCGCACCGGCCAGAGCCTGGCGGTGTCGCTGGTCGATCTGGACGGGCTGGCCGCGTACACCGCACAGCATGGAGCCGCCGAGGCCGACCGCGTGCTGCGGCTGGCGGCCGGCGGCCTGGCGGGCGGCGTCCGCAGCTACGACTGCGTCTGCCGGCTGGACGAGGGCCAGTTCGCGCTGGTGCTGCCGGGCATGACCGCCGAGTCGGCGGCGGCCCTGGTCGGCCGACTGGCCGGCGGGTTGTCGCTGGACGGCGACCCGATCACCATCTCCGGCGGCGTGGCCGCCTTCCCCGAACACGCGGCGACCAACGACGAGCTGGTGCGCCTGGCCAGCGCCGCGCTGGGTCGCTCCGGCGACGCCCGCGTGATCGCCTGGGACGGGTTCGCGGAGGGCGTCGACGACCCGGTGCGATCGCTGGAGGCGCGCGGCGCACGGTCTGCCGACTCGCGCGCCGTCAGCGAGTACGCGGGCCACATCGCAGGGGCCTGCGGTCTCGAGCCCGGTCACGTCGACCGGGTGCGCCTGGCAGCGTCGCTGGACGACCCGGCCGCCGCCGGCGGCGAGGAGGCCGAGCGCAGGCGCCTGTCCGAGCGCGTGTCGGCCGGCATGATCGACGACGAGGCGGCCAGCTGGCTGCTGGCGCGCTTCGACCCCGTGGCCGAGGCGCCGCTCGAGGCCCGTGTGATCGCCGTCGCCGAGGCGTTCGTGGCCGCTGGCGGGCATCGCTCGCAGGCATCGGCCGGGCTCGCGCTCTCGGTGCTCTGGCAGCAGGCGGGCGACCGGCTGGACGCGGGCTGCGTGCGCACGCTCGAGCGGCTGCTGGCCGACGAGCACGAGCCGCCAGACCAGGTCAGCGGCTAATCGATCTCAGGTCTTCTTGCGGCGCTGCGTGCGCTGGCGGGCGGCGATCGCCGCCTCCGGGCGCGGCGTGGGCGTGTGGCCCGAGGCGACAGCCGCCGCCACCGCCGGTGTGGTCGGCGCGGGCGCGTCCGACCGCCGGCGGAACAGCACGATGAACGAGATCAGCCCGGCCACGAACAGCACGCCCGACACCCACACGTTCACGCGCTGGCCGAAGAAGATGTCGGCCGTGTCGATCTTGAGCGTCTCCAGCGGCACGCGGTAGAAGTTGTAGAGCGTCACGTAGAGCGCGAACACCGTGCCGTAGGGCACCCGTCGCCAGTACCGCCGCGTGAACCAGATCAGCACGAAGAAGACCAGCACGTCCAGGATCGACTCGTACAGGAACATCGGCTGGAACGTGGACGAGTCGGTGTAGGGCGGCGTTCGGTGGGCCGGGTCGATCTTGACCGCCCAGGGCAGGTTGGAGGGCTTGCCGTACAGCTCCTGGTTGAAGTAGTTGCCCCAGCGGCCCAGCGCCTGCGCCAGCACGAGGCCGGGCGCGATGCAGTCGGCCACCCGCCAGAACGGCAGGTTCACGCGCCGGCAGCCGATCCAGCAGCCGAGCATACCGCCCAGCACCGCGCCGAAGATCGACAGCCCGCCGTTCCAGATGGCTGGGATCTGGGAGTAGTTGTTGCTGAACGAGTCCCAGTCGGTGAGCACGTGGTAGAGGCGGGCGCCGACCAGCCCGAACGGCACCGCCCACACGGCGATCGTGTAGGCCAGCTCCGGGTCCATCGAGCGGCGGCGGAACTCGCGGCGGGCGATCCAACCGGCCAGCAGCACCCCCAGGGCCAGCAGCAGGCCGTACCAGCGGGCGTGGATCGGCCCGGAATTGATCAGGAACGGATCGCCCGGACTGGGAATGGAAAGCAGCGCCACGAGCGGGAACCTTACAGGCGCGGTCAGGCGGAACGCGCAACCTTTATCCCGAGCACGTAGACAGATCGACCAGGGTTCGCTACCACGTGAGTAGTAGTGCACGGCTCCTCCGGCGCTACCCGTCCCGCGTACGAGGTCAAGAACCTCTTGACCGGTGCCGATAGGCAGCCATGCAGGGCCCTTCCCCCGCGACGGAATGCGAACCATCACTGAGCGCTCAGACCAGCAAGGACAGGCGGTGATCCAGATGGCGATAGCGCTGCCGATCCTGCTCGTCCTGTTGCTCTCGATCTGGCAGCTGAGCGTCGTCTACGGCACCTGGCGGACGCTCCACGACGCGGCCTCCCACGGCGCCCGAGCCGGCGCCGCCGCGCGCCACGGGCACCATCAGGCCGCCGCCCGCGCGGCCGCCAGGGCAGCGGCCGGTGACGTCGCTCTGAAGCGCGTCTCGCTCACCGCCACGAAGTCGCACGGCGCCGCCGTCTACACGGCGACGGCCTGCTCCACCTACGCCGTCAACCTGCTCGGAATCGTTGTCAAGTCGGGCGATCTCTGCCGCGACGCGACCATGCGGGCCGGGTAGCGCCCCGTCACTCGGCTCACCCATCGCAGCACCAAAGGAGATCCACCCCAGATGCCGACGCTCAGCCGTAACCTCATCATCAGCTTCGTCCTCGCGGTCGCCGCGGCGGGCGCGCTGTTCGCCTACACCTCGCACGTCCGCAAGAGCGCGGAATCGAGCAGCGACACCGTCACGGTGATCGTGGCGACCCACGAGGTCCCGATCGGCACGACCGTGGACGCCGCGCGGTCGCAGGGGTACCTGGTCAACCAGCCCGTGCGCCAGTCGGACGTCGCGGACGGCGCCGTCACCAGCTTCGGGGCCGTGGCCGGCCAGGTCATCACCCAGAACCTCTACAACGGCGACCAGCTGACCGTGAACCGGGTGGGTGCGCCCCGCACCCAGACGCCGGCCTACCAGGTGACCGGCAACTTCCGGGCGATCCGGGTGCCGTTCAACCCCAACTCGGGACTGCTGTCCGACCTCAGCGTCAACGACCGTGTCGACGTGCTGACCAGCTACCGCATGAACGACAAGGTCTTCACCTACCTGGCGGTGCCCGATGCGCGGGTGCTCGAGGTGGACGCACCGACGCTCGACTCCGCGGTCAACTCGGGGTCGCAGGCGGGATCCGTGCTGCTGGCGGTGACCGAGCAGCAGAGCCTGTTCATCGCCAACGCGCTGGCCAACTCGTCCGGCGATCAGAGCGCCAACAACATCTGGCTGGCGCTGGCCGGCTCGACCGGAGCCACCTACCAGCCGATCACCGTGCCGAAGCTGCCGGGGCCGTTCCCCCACCACGGCGTCCCCACCAAGTAGAGGAGATACACCGATGAACAACCTGATCAGGGTTTCACTTCAGGGGGACGACGCCGCGCTGCGCGACCTGTTCGAACGGTCGGGGATGGTGGAGATCGTCGACACCGCACCGGAAGTGCTGGTGTGGAGCCTCCCGCACGATGCGGACGGGCTGCCGGCCGAGATGCGGATCGCTCTGGCCGACACGCACGGCCCCGCCATCGTCGCCCTCACCGACAGCCACCCCAGCCGCTGGTTCGACGAGGCGCTGGCGCTGGGCGTGGACGAGATCGTGTACCTGCCGCAGGAGCCGCAGTCGCTGGGCATGGCGGCCGCCAAGGCGCGGGCCATGCGCAGCCGCCGCGCCAGCATGGCGGCGATGGCGCCGGCCTCGGCCAAGGGCCACCGCTCGGCGCACATCTTCACCGTGTTCTCGACCAAGGGCGGGTCGGGCAAGACCGTGATCGCCACCAACCTGGCGGTCTGCTTCGCGCGCCAGGGCAAGCGCACGCTTCTGATCGACTTCGACCTGCACTCCGGAGACGACGCGCTGGTGCTGGGGCTGTCTCCGCGCTGGACGATCCTCGACCTGGTGCAGTCGCCCGGCGACCTTGACGGCGAGAAGCTGGCCGGCTTCGTCACCCGGCACTCGAGCGGCGTCGACCTGCTGCCCGCCCCCACCCGGCCCGATGAGGAGGAGCTGGTCGACGTGGACCGGCTGGAGCCGCTGCTGGCGGTGGCCCGCCAGAGCTACGACGCGGTCGTGATCGACACCTCCTCGCAGTTCGCGCCGGCCGTGCTGCTGGCCATCGACCACACCGACTCGCTGGTGCTGGTCGGCGCCTCTGACGTGCCGACCATCAAGAGCCTCAAGATCGCGCTGGAGACGCTGGAGCTGCTGGAGATGGACGTCAAGGACGTGCGCATCCTGATGAACCGCTCCGGCGCCCGGGTGGGCCTGGACGACCGCGACGTGGAGCGCACACTGCGGCGCGAGATCACCTACACGCTGGCGTCGGACAAGGCCATCCCGATCTCGGTCAACCGCGGCCAGCCGGTCGTGATCGACGCCCCCAAGTCACGGGTCGCCAAGTCGTTCTACGACATGGCCCGGTCGCTCGACGCGGTGGTAGGGAGCCTGCGATGAAACCCGACAAGTCGCGATCGCTGCACGGCCGCCTGCGCCGTCACGAGTCCGCGGCCGGGCGGGGCAAGCTGGAGCCGACGACCGACGTCGTCAACGATCCCTTCGTCGAGATCAAGAACGCCGCGCAGCGCGAGGCGGTGCGCGAGCTGGGCCAGGACCTGGTCGAGGGCGAGGTGCCCGAGGACGAGCTGCGCGAACACGTCCAGAAGGCCGTCGACGAGGCGCTGGCCGAGGCCGGCACGCCGCTCTCGATGGCCGACCGCACGCGGCTGGTGCGAGAGATCACGTCGAACATCCTCGGCTACGGGCCGATCGAGCCGTTCCTGGCCGACGACTCGATCTCGGAGGTGATGGTCAACAACCACCACACCATCTACATCGAGCGCAGGGGCCAGATCGAGGAGACCGACGTCCAGTTCGCGTCCGAGCGGCACCTGCTGCAGGTGATCGACCGGATCGTCGCCCAGACCGGGCGGCGCATCGACGAGGCCAGCCCGATGGTGGACGCGCGGCTGCCGGACGGGTCGCGCGTGAACGCGATCATCCCGCCGCTGGCGATCACCGGCCCCTCGCTGACCGTCCGCAAGTTCTCGCGCGAGCCGCTCACGATCGACGACCTGATCGCCTTCGGCACGCTCTCCCACCAGGCCGCGGCATTCCTCGAGGCCTGCGTCGAGGGCAAGCTGAACGTGCTGGTCTCGGGCGGCACCGGCACCGGCAAGACCACGATGCTGAACGTGCTGTCCTCGTTCATCCCCGAGCGCGAGCGCATCGTCACGATCGAGGACGCGGCCGAGCTGCGGCTTTCGCAGAAGCACGTGATCAGCCTGGAGGCGCGCCCCGCGAACATCGAGGGCAAGGGCCAGATCTCGATCCGCGACCTGGTCAAGAACGCGCTGCGCATGCGGCCCGACCGGATCATCGTCGGTGAGTGCCGCGGCGCCGAGACGGTGGACATGCTGCAGGCCATGAACACCGGCCACGAGGGCTCGCTGACCACGATCCACGCGAACAGCCCGCGCGATGCGCTGGCCCGCACCGAGACGCTGGTGCTGACCGCCGGATTCGACCTGCCGCTGAAGGCGATCCGCGACCAGATCGCGAGCGCGTTCGACCTGATCATCCACACCCAGCGGCTGGTGGACGGCCGCCGCCGCATCACGCACATCACCGAGGTGCCGCGGGTCGAGGGCGACGTGATCACCCTGACCGACATCTTCGTGGCCGGGTTCGCGGGCGACGCCGAGGGCGACCGCGTCTCGAGCACGATGCGCCACACCGGCATCCGGCCCGCGTTCATCGACAAGCTGGAGCTGAACGGCGTGTCGCTTCCAAAGTCGTTCTTCAACAGCGACACCTCGGCCAAGGCGGACGTGCTGCGACGCGGGCAGCGCAGGAGCGCCTGATGCGGCTGCGGCACGCGCTGGGAGTGGCGTTCGCGATCGCGGTCACGCTCACCCCGGCGGCGCTGGCGGCCGACACGGCCGCACCGCCGCAGGTGAGCGGTGTCAGCAAGGTCGACGGCCACACCGTGCGCGTGATCGTGCGCGCGCCCGGTGACCTGACCGGCCTGGACCTGCAGGCCGAGCTGGGCGGCAAGACGGCCCAGGTGACGCGGCTGCGGCCGCTCGGCCCGCGCCGCTCGCTGCACCTCGTGTTCGCCGTCGACACGTCCACCAGCATGGACGGCCCTCCGCTGGCGGCCGCCGTCGCGGCGGGACAGCGGCTGCTGGATGCCGTCGGCTCGACCGACAAGGTCGGCCTGGTCGAGTTCGACGGCTCGGCCCGCACCGTGACGCCGCTGACCGGAAACGTCCAGGCCGTGCAGGCTGCTCTGTCCACGCTGACAACGCACCCGGGCACAGCGCTCTACGACGGCATCGGCGACGCCGTTCGGCTGACCGGCCCGGCGGACGGATCGCGGCGGGTGGTCGTGGTGCTCTCGGACGGCGACGACACCGCGTCGGCGACGTCGCTCGCTGATCTCACGGCGGCGCTCGCGCGCGCCCGCGTCGAGGTGGACGCGGTCGGACTCACCTCCTCCGGGTCGTACACGGCCACCGCGCTGCGGCAGGTGGCGGCGGCGACGCACGGCACTTACGTGGCGGCGGCGAAGGTCTCGGCGCTCGAGCCGGTCGCGGCCAGTCTGGCGCAGGCGCGGCTGGCCGGCGAGTGGGCCGTCGACGTGGCGCTGCCCCACTCCAGCTCGCGGACGCTCACGATCAGCCTGCACGGCGGCCGGCCGGCGCAGGTGGCGCTGCCGACCGGCGTGGCCGGAGCGTCGGTCTCGAGGTGGAGCACCTACGGAGCCTGGATCGTGGCGCTGCTCGGGTTCGCCGCCATCATGATGCTCGCGACCGTGGTCATGAGCGCGGCCGAGCGCCGGCCGCAGGCGCTCACGGCACGGCTCTCCCCATACTCGTCGGAGCTGTCGAAGGAGGCGGCGAAGGAGCACGAGCCAGCCCTGACGGACATGTACGAGGGGCTCGAGACCCGGCTCGGGAAGACGCGCGCGTGGGGATGGCTGCACACGCTGGCGGAGCGGGCAGGCAGCACCGTTCCCACCGGCCAGATCGTCACCATCATCGCCGCCACCGCGCTGTGTCCGGCCGCCCTGGGGCTGGTCACCGCAGGGCCGCTGCTGGCGCTGCCGCTGCTGCTGTGCGGCGCGCTGCCGGTGATGGTGCTGCGCGTCCGCGCCCGGCGCCGCTCGACCGCCTTCGAGGCCCAGCTGCCGGAGCTGCTAGGCGTCTGGGCCAGCGCGCTTCGCGCCGGCCGCTCGTTCGCGCAGGCCCTGGACACGCTGGTCGAGGAGGCCGGCGAGCCGGCCCGCGGCGAGTTCCGCCGCGCGCAGAAGCAGGTGCGGCTGGGTGTGCCGATCGAGCAGGCGCTGGACGACATGAGCAAGCGGCTGACGTCGGAGAGCTTCGAGCTGGTGGTGCTGACGACCGACGTGCAGCGCCGGATCGGCGGCAACGTCGCGGAGATCTTCGACCAGGTCGCCGACACCGTGCGCAAGCGGCAGCAGTTCAGCGCCCGGGTGCGCGCGCTGGTGGCGATGGGCGTGATGTCGGCGCGCGTGCTGCTGGGCATGCCGTTCGCGCTGGCGGGGATCCTGACCGTGATCAACCCCGGCTACATGTCGCCGCTGTACGAGACCGGAGCCGGGCGGGTGCTGATCATGGTGGCGCTGGCGATGATGACCGTGGGCGCACTGGTGCTGCGGCGCATGGTGAAACCCCGGGCGATCGCGTAGGGAGGCGAGGCCGTGTTCCTTCTCGTAGTCGTGCTGATCGCCGCCAGCGGGTTCTTCCTGCTGCGCGCGGCCGCCTCCAAGCGGATCCAGGTGGAGTCGACGCTGGGCCGGATCCCTGGCTACGGCTACGGTGAGGCGGCGCGGACGAACGACCCCCGCGCGTGGCTGCGGCGGATCGGGCGGGTGGCTCCAGGCGGGCGCGGACAGGGCGCGGAGGCGCTGCGCCTGAAGCTGGCGGCCGCCGGCTGGTCACGGCTGCTGACGCCGGAGGAGCTGGCCGGGCTGAAGGTCGTGGTGCCGTTGACGGTGTACGGCCTGATGCTGAGCCTGTCGCTGCTCGACGTGCTGCCGCTGGGGATCGCGGCGCTGGTCGGGCTGATCGCGGCCGCGATCGCGTACGTGAGCATCCCGCTGGCGATCGACACGCGCGTCCGCGGCCGCCGCGACAAGATCGTCGCCTCGCTGCCGACGGTGCTCGACCTGATGACGCTGTCGGTGGAGGCCGGCATGAGCTTTGACGCCAGCCTGCAGCGGGTGGTGCGCCGCCTGCGCGGGCCGCTGATCGACGAGCTGGCGCTGATGCTGCGCGACACCCAGCTGGGCGCCAGCCGCGGCGACGCGATGGCGGCCATGGCCGGCCGCGTGGATGCCCCCGAGATGACCAGCTTCGTACGCGCGCTGGTGCAGGCCGACCGCCTGGGCGTGCCGCTGGCGCAGATGCTGCGGACGCAGGCCGACGACCTCCGAACCCGGCTCCGCAACGAGGCCGAGGAGCAGGCCATGAAGGCGCCGGTGAAGATGCTGTTCCCGACCGTGCTGCTGATCTTCCCGGCGGTGTTCATCGTGGTGCTTGGCCCAGCCGTGATCTCGCTCATGGCCAACCTCGGCTAGGCCGCCCCGAAGCAGCCTGCCGTCGCGGCCGCCGGCGGAGCTCCTGTCACCCAAAAGAGGGATCCGCAGATGGGGGCGGAATCTTGCGGGCGATGACCCGAGAGACGGCTCCAGAGCCGCGCTCGCCGGCCGCGCCGCTGCGCCAGGATCAGCTGGAGCCGGTGCTGCAGGTGATCGAGGCCGCCCAGTCGATGGCCGCCGGCGACGACGTGCCGGCCGTGCTCGCCGACCTCTCGCGGCAGCTCACCACCTTCCTCGACGCCTCCGCCTGCATGATCTCGCTGCTCGACGACGAGCGCGGCATGCTCCGGGATCGCGCCGGATACGCCCGGCCGCCGTTCCACTGGGAGCCGGCCCCCGACGAGTACGTCCTGGCCGACTACCCCAGCACCGAGGCGGTCATGCGCACCGGCGTGCCGTACACGTGCACGCTCGACTCGGCCGGCATCGACCCCGCCGAGGAGCGGTGGCTGCGCCGGCTCGGCTTCGGGTCGCTGCTGATGTACTCGATGAGCGTCGAGGGCGAGCCCTACGCGCTGGTCGAGATCTACGACGAGCGCCGCCGCAGCTTCCACCCAGCCGAGCTGCGCCTCGCCACCGCGCTGGCCGCCGAGGCCGGCACGATGGTGGCGCGCGCCCGCATGTCGGAGCGGCTCGAGGACGCCTACTTCGCCACCCTGGGCACGCTGGCCGCCGCGCTCGAGGCCAAGGACGCCTACACCAACGACCACGCCAGCAAGATCGCGGAGCTGGCCGGCCGTGTCTGCGATCAGCTCAACCTCGCTCCCGCCGACGTCCGCGTCATCCGCCTGGCGGCGCTGCTGCACGACATCGGAAAGATCGGCATCCCCGAGTCGATCCTGCGCAAGCCCGGCTCGCTGACCGGCGAGGAGATGCTGGTGATGCAGCGCCACCCCGACATCGGCGCGCGCATTCTCGAGCCGGTTCCATATTTCGCCGACCTGGTGCCGCTGGTGCGATCCAGCCACGAGCGCTGGGACGGCCGCGGCTACCCGGACGGCCTGGCCGGCGACGAGATCCCGCTCGGCTCGCGCGTGATCGCGGTCTGTGACGCGTTCCACGCGATGACCGAGGACCGCATCTACCGCCCGGCGATGGCCCTGCCCGCCGCCGTCGCCGAGATCGAGCGCTGCACCGGCACCCAGTTCGACCCGCTCTGCGTTGACGCGCTGATGGCGGCGCTACGGGCACCCGGCCCGGCCCGTCCGGTGCGCGACAGCATGATCCGCATCGCCCAGCGCCCGGACTAGATGATCTCCGGATAGGATCGACGCATGACCAACCGCGCCCTCCCCAACCCCTTCCCCTGGGCCGCCGAGTACCAGTACGCGCAGTCGGTGCTGAGCGACGGCGAGCTCGTCTTCACCGCCGGCCAGGGCGGCTTCGGCGACGACGGCACCGTCGTCAGCGACGACCCCGAGGCCCAGATCCGCCAGGCCTTCGCGAACGTCGACCTCGCCCTGGAGGCCGGCGGCGCGTCGCTCGAGACGATCGTGAAGATGACCGTGTTCCTGGCCGACGCGTCGCTCTACGACGCCTTCAAGCGCGTGCGCGGAGAGCTGTTCGCACCGCCCTATCCGGCGAGCACCGCGATCGTGGCCGGCGGGTTCCTGTTCGACGGCATGCTGGTCGAGATCGAGGCCGTGGGGCGGGTGGCCGAGCCCCGCGGCTGAGCGATTAGCCTTCCACGGCGGCGGGCTGACGGCCGTGGGCGCCCTCGTCCTGCGCCTCGGCCGGCGCGCCCATCGCGATCGGCCGCAGCACCAGCGCCGCCAGCCCGGCGGCTATCAGGGTGAACGCCGCGCCGATCAGGAAGGCCACGTGGTAGCCGCCGGTCAGCGCCGCCGCCTGGCTCGCACCCTGGGCGGCCAGCGTGCTCGTGCGCGACGCGGCGGCGCTCGCCAGCACCGCCAGCCCCAGCGCCCCGCCCATCATGAACGAGGTGTTGACGACGCCGGATGCCAGCCCCGCCTCGGTCGGCCCGACGTCGTTCATCGCTGCCAGCAGCACCGGGTTGAAGCCGATCCCCGCGCCCACGCCCAGCACCAGCATGGCCGGCATCACATCGGTCAGGTAGTCGCCGTTGACGGGCACGCGTGCGAACAGCAGAAAGCCGACCGTCCAGAACAGCATGCCGGCGATCAGCGGCGGCCGGATGCCGAAGCGCATCACCAGCTTCGCCGAGATGCCGATCGAGAACCCGCCCACCAGCAGGTTCGCGGGCAGGAACGCGAGCCCCACCTCAAGCGGCGAGTAGCCGAGCACCAGCTGCAGGTACAGCGCCGACAGGAAGAACCACGCAAACATCGCCGCCGCCGACAGCACACCGATCACGTTGGCGGTGGCCAGGTTCCGCAGCCGGAACAGCCGCAGCGGCACCAGCGGCGCCTCCACCCGCGACTCGATCACCAGGAACAGGGCCAGCAGCCCCACGGCGACGCCCAGCAGGCCGAGCGTCTGGCCGGTCACCCCTCCCACCCGGTTGCCGTTCACGATTGCATAGACGGCGACCATCAGCGCCGAGGTCACGGTCACCGCACCCGCGACGTCCAGCCGTCCCGTCCGCTGTTCCGACCGGTCGCCCGGCACCAGGTTCAGGCAGGCGATGAACACGGCGATGCCGACCGGCAGGTTGACCAGGAAGATCCAGTGCCAGTCGAGCGTGTCGGTCAGCACGCCGCCCAGCAGCACGCCGATGCTGCCGCCGCCGGCGGCGACGAACCCGATCACACCCATCGCCCTGGCGCGCTCGCCCGGCTCCACGAACAGCGTCATCACCAGCGACAGCGCCACCGCCGCCACGATCGCGCCGCCCACGCCCTGCACTGCCCGCGCCGCGATCAGCTCGCTCTGCGCGGTCGAGAGGCCGCAGGCCACCGACGACGCCGTGAACAGCACCAGGCCGGTCAAGAACAGCTTGCGGTGCCCGTAGATGTCGCCCAGCCTGCCGCCCAGCAGCAGGCACCCGCCGAACGTCAGCAGGTAGGCGTTCACGACCCAGGCCAGCGACGACTCGGTGAACCCGAGGTCGGTGCGGATCGACGGCAGCGCCACGTTCACGATCGTCGTGTCCAGCACGATCATGAGGTTGCCCATGCAGAGCACGATCAGCGCCCACCAGCGCCTGTCTACTTGAGTCGTCATCGATCTCGCAGACTAGCGAAGACTCTGGGGAGCGCTAAGGCAAAGCGCCGGCGATCCGCTGTGGCCCCGCGTACACGTTGAACCGCTCGTCGCGCAGGAACCCCGCCAGGGTCATCCCGAACCGGCGCGCCGTGTCGACGGCCAGGCTGGACGGCGCCGAGACGGCGCAGATGATGGGTATGCCGGCGCGCGCCGCCTTCTGCACGATCTCGAAGCTGGCGCGCCCGGACACGAGCAGGATGCGGTCGGACAGCGGCAGCCGGCCGGCCAGCAGCTCCGCGCCGATCACCTTGTCGACGGCGTTGTGCCGGCCAACGTCCTCGCGTACGACCAGCAGCTTGCCGACCGCATCGAACAGGGCGGCCGCATGCAGCCCGCCGGTGCGGTCGAACACGCTCTGCGCGCGTCGCAGCTCGTCCGGCAGCGTCACCAGCAGCGCCGCGTCCACCACCGGCCCGTCCGTCACCGGTGCGCAGCGCGTCTCGATCGCGTCCAGCGAGGCTTTGCCGCAGATGCCGCAGCTCGAGGTGGCGTAGAAGTTGCGCTGCATCTCGAAGTCGGCCAGCGTGCGGGTCACCCCCACGCTGACCACGTTGTAGTGCTGCTGCTCGCGCGGCACCGCGCAGTAGCGGATGCCGCGCACGTCCTGGGTGCCGTCGATCAGGCCCTCCGTGAACAGGAATCCGGCGGCCAGGTCGAAATCGTGCCCGGGCGTGCGCATCGTCACGGCCACGTTCCGCTGCTCGGAGCCGGGCTCCTCGATGCGGATCTCCATCGGCTCCTCGGTGGCCAGACGGTCGCGGCGCTGCTTGCGCGTGCCGGCCTCCATCGTGATGACGCCGGTGCGAGTGGTGCTGGTGGGACGCTCGATCACGGCGCCCTCACCGTCGGTGGGCAACGCCTCGGCCGGTTCGTTGATCGCCATCGCTGAAGGATAGACGCCGGTCCAGGCAGTCCCGATCGCCCGGCAGCGTTTCGTCGAAGGTCGCAACGGGTACTTGAAGCCTCAGCCGACGAGGAGGAATACACGTGTCAACTACAGGCTGGATAGTGCTGGTCGTGGTCGTGGTCGTGGTGATCGCCATCGTGGCGGCCCTGATGTCGCGACGCAGGTCGCGCGAGATGGACATGCGGCGGACCGCCGCTGAGGCACATCGCGAGGAGGCAGCGTCGCGCAGCCGTAGCGCCGAGGCGGCCAAGCTCGAGGCCGACGAGAAGGCGGCACGGGCGGAGCGCGCACGGCTTGAGGCCGAGGACACCGCGGCCCGGGCCAGCCAGGAGCGCGAAAGCGCCCGGGAGCACATGAACATGGCCGACGACATCGATCCCGACGTCGACCGATCCCAGACAGAAGATGCTGCGCCGGCGGATACGGAGCGCTGAGCGCAGGCGCTGATGCCGCTCCGAGATGCCGCCGAGGCCATCGACCGCCGTGTGGGGGATGCGGTCTCGGCGGCCGTACAGGCCCACCACCGCCGGCGCCTGTCGCGTCTGGGTAACGCCGCCCTGGACGCGCCCGCCGGTGGCTGGGCAGAGGACGCGTTCCAGCCGCGGCACGGCAACACGCTGGAGCTGCTGATCGACGGAGAGCACGCGTTCGAGCGGATGATCGAATCGCTAGGGCGGGCCGCCGAGTACGTGCACATCACCGGCTGGTTCCTGTCGCCCGACTTCGTGATGCGTGACGGCTCCGTCCCGGTCGTGGTGCGCAACCTGCTCGCCGAGCTGGCCGAGCGAGTCGATGTCCGCGTGCTGCTCTGGGCGGGCGCGCCGGTGCCGCTGTTTCGCCCCTCGAGGCGGATGGCGCGTCGGACCCGGTCAGAGCTGGTCGAAGCGGGCATCCGCTGCGAGCTCGACCCGCGCGAGCGCCCGCTGCACTGCCACCACGAGAAGACGATCGTGATCGACGGCCGGGAGGGGTTTGTCGGCGGCATCGACCTGACGTCGCTGTCGGGTGACCGCCGCGACAGCTCGCGGCATCCCGCCCGCGCGGCCATCGGCTGGCACGACGTCACGTCCATCGTGACCGGCCCGGTCGTCTCCGACGTGGCCGAGCACTTCGCCCTGCGCTGGCGGGAGGTGACCGGCGAACGCGTCGCCGTCGGCGCACCCGATCGCGCCGCCGGGTCCTCCACCGTTCAGCTCGTCCGCACCGTCCCGGAGCACGTCTACCGCGGGCTGCGTCAGGGGTCGTTCGGCGTGCTCGAGACGTACGTGCGCGCGATCCGGTCGGCGGAGCGGCTGATCTACATCGAGTCCCAGTACCTGTGGTCGCCGGAGATCGTCGCGCTGCTGGCGGAGAAGCTCCGCAATCCGCCGCACGACCGATTCCGGATGCTGCTGGTGCTGCCGGGCCGGCCCAAGGGCGGCACCGACGACACGCGCGGCGCGCTGGCCGAGCTGATCAACGCCGACGCTGGCGGTGGCCGGGTGCTGGCGTGCTCCCTGTACGCGCCCGCAGGATCTGTCGCCGACCTGATCTACGTCCACGCCAAGGTCGGGGTGATCGACGATCGGTTGCTGATCGTCGGCTCGGCCAACCTCAACGATCACTCCATGTTCAACGACACCGAGGCTGCGCTCGTCACCGACGACGCCGAGCTGGCGACCGCGACCCGCCACAGGCTGTGGGCGGAGCACCTGGAGTGCTCGATCGCCGAGGCGTCGGGCGACGCCACCGAGCTGATCGATCAGATCTGGCGACCGAGGAGCGAGGACCAGTTCCAGCGCCGCCGGGCCGGCCGGCCGATGACCCACCGCATCAGCCGCATCGACGGCGCGTCGCGGCGCTCCGCGCGCCTGCTCGGGCCGCTGCAGGGTCTGCTCGTCGACGGATAGCGACATGACTGCGCCGGCTGCTAGATTCGCCTGCGATGGCCGAGCACACGCTGTCCGCCGAGACGTTCCAGGTCAGCTTCGACGCGTCGATCCCGCCGGCGCTCGAGATCGACCCGGGGGACACCGTCACCTTCCAGACGAGCGACGTCGCGTACGACCGGCTGGCCGCCGGCGAGTCGGTGGAGGCGATCGGCCTGCCGAACTTCAACCGGGTGACCGGGCCGGTCAGCGTCCGCGGCGCCGCGCCCGGCGACGCGCTGCGGGTCGAGGTGCTGGACGTGCAGGTGCGGCGGGCCTGGTCGGTGTGGCTGCCGGGGTTCGGCGGCCTCGGCCACCGCACCGACGTGCAGCGAGCCGTGCGGACGCGGCTGGCCGACGGCCACGCCCAGGTCGGATCGCACCGGGTGCCGCTGCGGCCGATGATCGGCTGCATCGGCACGGCGCCGGCCGAGGGAGCCGGCTCGACCTTCGAGCCCGCCTACCCGTTCGGCGGCAACATGGACCTGCGCGAAATGGAGCCGGGGACGACGGTGTACCTGCCGGTAAACGTGGCCGGCGGCCTGCTCAGCATGGGCGACCTGCACGCCGCCATGGGCACCGCCGAGCCGACGTCGGTCAGCCTCGAGGCGGCCGGCCAAGCGACGCTGCGGATCGGCCTCGAGCCGGCGATGGCGCTGCGCTTTCCGCGGCTGCGGCGCGACGGCGAGACGTTCTTCCTGGGCATCGCCGAGAGCTTTGATGAGGCCCATGCGCTGGCGCTGGATCAGGCCTACGACCACCTGGTCGACGAGCGCGGGATCGACCCGTTCGAGGCCTACGCGCTGATCAGCGCCCGGTGCGACATGCGGCTGGGAGGCCCGGCCTCCGCGATCGTGATGGCGGTGCTGCCGGACGAGTGAGGGGCCGCAGCGCCTAACTGACGAGGCCCCGCGTGTGCGGGGGCCTCGTGGAGGCGACCGAGCTCACGAGGAGGTGTCGGAGTAGACTCTGGACGTGAAATTCCCGGTCGGTTGGGATGGGCTGGACCGGCTTACGCTTCGCTTCGTCGAGCCAGAGTTGGAGCGCGCGTATCGTGACGCGGATCAAGCGCCGGGGGTGCGACGTGCTCGGACGGCAAGCCTGCTTGCGGCCGGCGTGTGGGTGCTCGTCGCTCTCGTTGGTCCGCCTGCGGTCGGGATCGCAGCCGGCTCTACGTGGCTGATCGCCGGGGTCATGACCGTGTTCCTCCTGGGATGCGCATGGGCGAGTCGATGGGCGACGACCCAAGCTAGACGAAGCCTGATCGGGATCGGGCAGCAGGTCGCAGCCACCGTGGCAGTGCTGACCTTGACCTCGGTGACGGACAGGTTCCCGATGTACGCCCTGCCTGGGATGATGCTGACGGCGGTGTTCGGGTTCTCGGTGACCAGGCCACCGTTCGTCGGTTCGATCCTGCTCGGCGTCGTCTACTGCCTGAGCTTCCTGGCGGTCGCCGCCAGATCGGGGCTCGGATCAGAGCTTTCGCTGCAGTTCCTGCTGCTTGCGGCAACGGTGGTCAGCGCGTCGGTCGGGGCCTATCTGCTCGAGCGTTCGCAGCGTGAGGCGTACGCCCAAAGCAGGTTGGTGATGGCGTTGCATGAGCGCGTCGATGCCCTGCTGCGGACGTATCTTTCCCCTGACGTCGCGGCGACGCTGATCGATGATCCGGATCGCGCCTCGCTCGGCGGCGTCGAGACGGAGGTGACCGTCCTCTTTGCCGACCTGGGCGGCTACACGGCGTTCGCGGAAACGGCAACGCCGACCGAGGTGGTCGCCATGCTCAACGAGGTGTTCGGCGCGGCCGTGCCGGTCGTGCTTGCCGAAGGCGGAGCCGTGGTGCAGTTCATGGGCGACGCCATGATCGTCATCTTCAACGCCCCGACCCCACAACCCGACCACGCGCTTCGGGCTGCCCGCTCGGCGCTGGCAATGCAATCAGCGATCGCTCGCTTACCGTCCACCGGAAACGCACCCCGCTTCCGAGTGGGCCTCAATACCGGGCCGGCGATCGTAGGCAACATCGGCGCCGCCCAGATCCGGAACTTCCTGGCGATCGGTGATACCACGAATCTCGCAGCACGCCTGCAGACGTACGCACCGGTGGGCAGCGTGGTGATCAGCGCGAACACCTACCAACAGATCCGCGACCAAGCCGTCGTCCGCCGACTCGGGATCCCGCAGCTCAAAGGAAAGTCGCAAGCGGTCGAGGTCTACCAACTCATTGATCTGCGCCAAGGACACCCCACAGTCAGCGTGCCTAGCGCGAGGCGGCGGTAACCAGTGGCTTTGGCGGTTTAGTTGGAACCGTGGTGGCACGTGAAGGCGTGCTCGGGAATCACCCGCCTACGCGTGGTGCTGGTTTAGGTGTGGAGCAAGCGAGCACCTCGTGGTACCTGCAGAATCAGACCTGGCCCCGAAACGCGCCGCGTTCAGCGGCCCGCCGCACTCGTTAGGATCAGGGGCGATACCCAGGCCGAGGGGAACACCATGAGCACGCCAGAAACCTCCGCGAATGGGTACCGTCCACGGACACGGCCCGTTCCGGGATTACATCGAGGACCCTCAAACGGGCAGTGTCCGACGCGCGGGCCGTTATCGACGACATGTATGACGCCGGGGACGTGGTCGTGGTCGTCGATCTGCGATTCGCCGGCGTTTCGCACGCCGGAGGCGGCAGGATCGTCTCCTATCACACCTACTACGACCAACTCGGACTACTCACACAACTGGGTGTCATGGCAGGCTAGCGAACGCGGGCCGCATTCAGGTACGGAAACGGCTAGGTACTAGCTCGCCTCGGTCCACTGGAGATGTCCGTTCGTTCCCAGATCAGGCGCTGCCCGCTGTGGATAGTCACGGTCACGAACACCCCCTGCTCCGAACACGGCGCCTAGCCAACCAGTCGCCGCGAAGCTTCCCGTGCAGGGCGCGAAGTCGGACATACACGCCCGAACCCTAGGGCGACACCCATTAACTCCGCTCCTGGAGCGAAAGTCGGTTGAAATAGCGGGGGCAGGATTCGAACCTGCGACCTTCGGGTTATGAGCCCGACGAGCTACCGGACTGCTCCACCCCGCGCCGATGCATCGGATTTTACCACAGTGGGCATTGGTAGAGTTGCGCCCGTGCTGCTGGCCCTGATCATCCTCTGGCTCGTCGTCGTCGTGGCCACCTCGGTCTGGGTGGGCCTGCGCGGGCGCCGCCTGGCGGTGTCCGCCAAGGCCGCGCAGGCGGAGGTCGACCGATACATGGAGGCGTCCCGGCTCGACCTGCTCCCGGCCAAGCTCGAGGAGCTGCAACGGCGCCAGCACGTGCTGAAGGAGGCGCTGGCGCGGCTGCAGGTCTCGATCGCCGAGTTCATGGTGCTGTACCGCTCGCTGGACGCCGTGCGCCGCCAGCTGACGAGCGCCCGCAGCTTCTTCACGACCAAGTGACCGTGCGCGTCGCCGCCATCGACATCGGCACCAACTCGACGAGGCTGCTGGTCGCCGACGCGGACGATGGGGCTCTGCGCGAGGTCGAGCGGCTGCTCGAGATCACGCGGCTGGGTGACCGGGTGGACGCCGACGGGGAGCTGGCTGAGGCGTCGATGCGGCGGGTCGAGACCTGCGTCGCCCGCTACGCGGATCGCGCCCGCGAGCTGGACGCCTCCACCCCGCTCGCGGTCGCGACCAGCGCCGTCCGCGACGCGGCCAACGGTGCCGAGTTCATGCGGCGTCTGGAGCAGGGCTGCGGTGTGCGCACCCGGGTGCTGACGGGCGAGCAGGAGGCGCGGCTGACGCTGCGCGGCGTCGTCTCGGGTGGACGGCTGGCCGGAGCCGTGGTCGTCTGCGACATCGGCGGCGGCAGCACCGAGCTGATTGCCGGCGAGGACGGCCGGGTCGGCTTCGCGGTCAGCCTGAACCTTGGCTGCGTGCGGATGAGCGAGCGGCACCTACACGGCGATCCGCCCACCGCCGAGGAGGTCGCGGCCCTGCGGCGCGAAGCGGCCGGGATGCTGCCCGGCGACGTGCCAGCCGGCTCCCTGATCGGTGTGGCGGGCACCATCACCACGCTGGCGACGATCGACCTCGGACTCGACGAGGAGATCCCGGAACGGGTCGACGGGCACGAGCTGTCGGCAGAGGCGGTCGCGGCGCAGCTCGAGCGGCTGGCGGCACTGCCGCTGGGGGAACGCCGCCAGGTGCGCGGGCTGATGCCCGAGCGTGCGTCGACGATCGTGGCCGGAACCGCGATCCTCGCCGAGCTGATGCGTCACCTGGGGGCCGAGCGCCTGACTGTCTCCGAACGCGACATCCTGCACGGCGCCGCGCTCGAGGCGGCCGACCCGCCCGCCTGATCCGCTCGCGCGGCGGTATCGTCAGGCCCAGCCCGGGTGGCGGAGTTGGTAGACGCGGGGGACTTAAAATCCTCTGACCGAAAGGTCACACAGGTTCGAATCCTGTCCCGGGCATGGCTTAGCCAGGCCGGTTCTCGGTCCGGCCGCTCACGCCGGCTTGCTGACCATCGTCTGGGTCAGGTCGGACACCTTTGCCGCTC
>JAICYJ010000095.1 GCA_025934255.1 Thermoleophilia bacterium
GAACGCGTCCTCACCGACAACGGCACCTGCTTCAAACAGCGCTGGAGTCAGGCCTGCGCCGAGCGCCAGATCACGGCCAAACGAACGCGACCCTACAGACCACAGACCAACGGAAAAGCCGAGCGCTTCATCCGCACCCTGCTCGACCGCTGGGCATACGCCGAGGCCTACCCGACCGAGCACGACCGAGCACGCGCCCTCCCACACGCGATCCACACCTACAATCACAACCGACCACACCGCGCCCTCGCCGGGCGGACGCCACTTCAGCGCGTCAACGACCTATCTGGGACAAACATCTAGGCCAACTCGGAGCAGACCTGGTCGAGCTCCGCTCGCGCCCGCAGGCCCGCGTCGCTCTGCCACCAGCGTGCGTGCCCGATCACGAACGTGTGCCAGGCCCAGTCGGCCTTGTCGCGGTCGCGCTCGATCCCCCAGTAGTAGTCCAGGAACGAGATGCCGTACTCGAACTGGCAGGCCGCCAGCACGTCGGTGAACGCCGCCCGCTCCACCGCCGTCAGCGGCGCCACCTCGTGGTAGGACTCGATCAGCAGCCGCGCGTGGCCCAGATCGTGGGCCTCGTCCTCGCCGGCCGCGATGCGGTTCCAGAAGAAGCAGTTGCGCTCCACCGCCACGGCCAGATCGAGCACCCTCGGGGCGTAGTCGGCCTGGTGGAAGTCGATGATCGAGCTCAGCCGCTCGCCGTCGAAGAAGAGGTTGTTGGTCTGCCAGTCGCCGTGCAGCGGAGCCAACGGCAGCTCGTGAAGCACCGGGCGCAGCCGCCTGAACAGCTCGTCGTAGGCGGTCGTGATGTCGCTCCGCCAGTCCTCGCCGCGGATGTAGGCGGCCACCGCCGGCCGCTCGCCGGCGAGCAGCTCCACGGCGGCGACGGGCGCCAGCTCGGCCAGCCCCAGCTGCACCACGAAGCCGCGTTGCGGCTGTGGGCGGCGCGGCTCGAAGTCGCGGCCGGCCTCATGCATCGCGGCCAGCCCGCGGCCGGCCGCGAGCACGTGCTGCTGCGAGAAGAACGGCTCCCAGGTGTCCACCCCTGCGTACGTGTCGTCACCGGTGGCAACGTCGTAGACCTCATACCAGAGGCCGTCCAGCTCGACCAGCTCCCGGGCGCGAACGGCGGGCACGCCGCGATCGGCCAGGTGGTTGGTCAGGCGGTGCTGCCAGCGCAGCTGGTCGGCCGTGCGCCCCATCGGCGGCTGGCGCTTTACAATCGCCTCGCCGGTATCCCAGCGGCAGCGGGCAACCGCGAACAGCCAGCGCAGGTGCTGGCTGACGATCTCGACCGGCCGGCCCAGCACCGTCGCCGCCTCGGCCGGCTCGACCGGCCCCCAGTAACGATCGGTGACGGCCACGGCGGGTTTGTACCATTCAGCGGTGAGCGGCGTGCTCGTGAGCGTGGACTGGCTGCAGCAGCACCTCGAAAGCGTGCGGCTGCTGGACGTGCGCGGCGAGGTCGCCTCGCAGCAGCCCCGCTACCGCGCCCACCCCGAGCACTACCGCGAGGGTCACATCCCGGGCGCGGTGTTCGCCGACTGGCGGGTCGACTTCACCGACCGTGAGAGCGCGGTGCCGGTCACGATCGCGCCGCCCGACGTGTTCGCGGCCGACGCCACCAGGCTCGGCATCGGCGCCGCCACGGTGGTGGTCGCCTACGACCACTACTACAACGTGCTGGCCGGCCGGATCGTGCTGGTGCTCCGCAGCTACGGCCACGCCGCCGGCCACGTGCTGGACGGCGGGCTGTCGGCCTGGACGAACGCGGGCTGCCCGCTCGAGGGCGGGGACATCGTCCCGGCGCCCGCCGACCCGCCACACCCGGTGCCTGCCGGCCGGGAGGGAGTGATCGAGCTGGAGGGGATGCGCCGGGCGATCCGCGATGGCGCACAGCTGCTGGACGCCCGCAAGGCCGAGGAGTACAGCGGCCGCGAGACGCACGCGCGCCGCGCCGGGCACATCCCGGGCGCGCTGAACGTGCCCTACAGGTCGCTGCTTGACGCCGACGGCCGGTTCCTGCCGCCCGGCCGCCTGGCCGAGCTGCTGGACGGCTACGGCGTCGACCTCGACCGGCCGGCCGTGGCCTACTGCAACGGCGGCGTGTCGGCCACAGCCGTCGCCACCGCCGTCGAGATCGTCAGCGGCAGGCGTCCCGTCGTCTACGACGGATCGTGGAACCAGTGGGGCGATCGCGACGACACCCCGGTCGAGACCGGGCCGTGATCCGCCCCGCCGCCGCCCTCGTGCTGGCGGCGCTGCTGGCCGGCTGCAGCGGTGGATCCGCAGCCACCTCCGGCGGCGGCCAGGCGACCGGCCCGGCCGGATGCCGCACGGCGGCCTATCCGGCAGCGGCCGCCGATCGGCCCCGCTACACGCTGCACCTGACCATCGATCCGGCCGCCCACCGTGTGCAGGGCACCGTCGCGGTCGCGTTCACCCCGGACATCGCGACCGACCGTCTCGTGTTCCGGCTGTGGGCGAACGGGCCGGTGCTGCGCCGCGAGGGCGCCGACATGATGGCGGGGCCGGTGACGGTCGACGGCGCGCCGGCCGCCTCGCACCTGGCCGATCCGACCACGCTGGTGGTGCCGAGGACGATCGCGGCCGGCGCCACGGTGCACGCCTCGCTGCCGTTCCGGCTGACCCTGCCGCAGCGCGCCAAGGACCGGATCTCGCAGAACGGCACGGCGATCCGGCTGGGATCGTTCTTCCCGCTGCTGCCCTGGGAGCCGGGCGTGGGCTGGGCGCTTCAGCCGCCCACGCTGGCGAACGGCGAGACCTCCTCCTCGCCGATCGCAGACTTCGACGCCACCATCCACGCCCCGGCCGGCCTGGGCGTGGTGGCGGGCGGGGTGCCGGCCGGCTCCGGCCACTGGGTGGCCGACGACGTGCGTGACTTCGCGGTCGCCACCGGCGACTTCACGTACGTGCGGCGCACGGTGCACGCTCCCGGCTCAGTGCGGCTGACCGTGGCCGTTCCCGGTGGCGTGGCGGAGCAGGCCGACCAGGCGGCCGATGAGGCGCAGGTCGCGATCGAGCACCTGTCCCGGCTGTACGGGCCCTACCCGTGGAAGACGCTGACGCTGGCCTACGGCCCCGATCTGAACGAGGAGGGCATCGAGTACCCGACGATCCTGCTCGAGGGCCCCGACCGGCTGGGCCTGATCACCGCCCACGAGATCGCACACCAGTGGTTCTACTCACTGGTCGGAAACGACCAGGCCCGCGATCCGTGGCTGGACGAGGGCTTCGCCAGCTTCGCGGGCGCCGAGACCAGCGGCGACCTGCCGTACTTCGCGAAGGTGCGGCTGCCGCCGGCGGCGGCGGGACACATGGGCGCACCGATGAGCTACTGGGATCACAACCAGGACGCCTACTTCGCGGGAGTGTACGCGCAGCCGGTGCAGGTGCTGCAGTCGTTCGGATCGCAGGCGAAGGTGGAGTGCGCGCTGCGCCGCTACGTGGCGCGAAATGCATACGAGATCGCCACCGACGCCGACGCGGTGGCCACATTTTCGACCGAGTTTCCGGACGCGCGGGCCGTGTTCGCGCGCGCCGGCGTCCGCTGAGCGGTGCCGGGCAGGTGTCGCACGCCGCGCATACGGCGGCGAAGGTTGTGTGCGATCCGATATTGTCGCGCCGCCGAGGACGCACGTAGCCTCGCGGAAACACGCCGTATGTGCACGCGAAATGTGCGCGCAGACAAGGAGGAACTTCGTGGCGACCGACCTTGAAGGGTTCGTCAGCAGCGACGGGCGGGACGACAAGATCGCCGAGGTACGCCGGCGCATCGATGCCGAGGGCATCACCTACATCTACTACCAGTTCATCTCGGTCACCGGCCGCATCATGGGCAAGGGAGTACCCGCGCCGCACTGGGAGAGCATGGCCCAGAAGGGCTTTCAGCTGGTCTACGGGTCGACCGCGAACCTGTTCACGGACCGCCACGGGGAGTACATCGGCTACGGGCCGGAGGCCTGGGAGCTGGTCGGCGTGCCCGAGCCGGAGACGTTCCAGGTGCTGCCGTGGGATCCCAGGGTGGCGCGGGTCTGGTGCACGTGCTTCCGCGGGCGCGAGGACACGAAGGACGGCGGCTCGTTCCTCAGCTCGGACTGCCGCGGGAACCTGAAGCGGATCCAGGCCGAGTTCGAGCAGCGCACCGGGCTGCACCTGCGCGCCGGCACCGAGCCGGAGATGATGTGGCTGAAGATGAAGCCGGACGGCACGCCCGACGTGGAGGGTGTGACCAAGCCCTACTGCTACCACATCGACCAGTTCTCCGAGCTGCAGCCGATCATCCATAAGGTGATCGAGTACGGCCAGGCGATGGGGCTGGACATGATCCAGGGAGACCACGAGGACGCCCCCGGCCAGATCGAGCTGAACTTCAACTTCGACCGGGCCGAGGCCACGGCCGACAACCTCAGTACCTTTCGCCAGATCTGCAAGCAGGTGGGACGTGAGCTGAACGTGTTCCCGTGCTTCATGCCCAAGCCGTTCATGGGCGTCTCGGCCAACGGCTGCCACCACAACATCTCGCTGTGGCGGGGCGACGAGAACGTGTTCATGCCGGAGGGCAAGGACCAGCGGCTGCCCAGCCAGATCGGCCTCTACTCGATCGGCGGCGTGCTCGAGCACCTGGCGGCGCTGACGGCGGTGACCGCGCCGACGGTGAACTCCTACCGGCGGCTGTGGGACACCGGCTTCTGGGCGCCCGTGTTCGCCGACTGGGGCTTCCAGAACCGGACGACGGCGCTGCGCGTGTCGGCGCCGGGGCGGTTCGAGTACCGGTCGGTCGACTCGGCGGTGAACCCGTACCTATCGCTGGCGGCGCTGATCAAGGTGATGGATGACGGGATCAAGCGTGAGATCGACCCCGGCAAGGCGGAGGAGCGGAACATCTACGAGGCGATGGCGGGCGGCAAGGAGGTCAAGAAGATCCCGATGACCTTCGGCGACGCCCTGGACGCGCTGGATGCCGATGATGTCGTGCAGTCGGCGCTGCCCGACGAGATGTTCAAGGTGTTCCGCCACTACAAGCGCGACGAGTGGGAGCGCTACTGCGCCGAGGTGACGGAGTGGGACGTCAAGGAGTACCTGGACGTGCTGCCCTAGCGCGGCCCGTCACAGACCCCGCACAGCTCCGCAACAGCGCCGGCACGTGTCGGTTTCGCAACGACACGTGCCGATGCTGCCACGAGGCCTCGTCGCTCCCCGAGTCGGCCTCTGAGGCCGGTTCGTGGCGGTTTCGCCCAACCATGCGGAACCGCTGATACGAGAATCGCATGCGATGGTGCGCGGGTGTCACGCCGGCCGCACGGTGGCGGAGGCGGTGTTTGACACCGGTCCGGCCGGCGAGCGGCCGCAGCTGTCGCGGAAGCGTTGCGTCTGACGCCGGCTGGCTGTGTCAAACCTCGCGGGCCGTGCAGTGTGGAGATTCGTCCATATGCCGCGCCTGCGTGCGGCAGTACCATCGGACTCCATTCTTCGCTGGCGGAGCGGTCTTGCGACGCCGGCACCGACCATCGAAAGGTTCTCCGCGTATGTGTGGAATCGCAGGGATCATCTACCGGGACGGCTCGCGGGACATCGGCCGCGAGATGACCGCGATGCTTCAGTCGATGAAGCACCGGGGCCCGGACTCGACCGGCTACGCCCTGTTCGGGCCGCCCTCCAAGACCGTCGTCATGCGCTACAAGCTGGCCGACGCAAACGACGAGCGCGACTACGAGTTCGCGGAGCGCCTGGAGCGAAACCGGGCCGAGGTCGAGTCGCGCCTGGGCCAGCTCGGCGCCCGCGTGATCGAGGTCGAGGAGGAGACCGACTACGCCCTTCGCGCCACCATCGAGTACGACGGCGACCTGAAGACGCTGGCCGACTACGTCGAGGACGTCCCCAACTGCGAGGTGCTGTCGCTCGGCCACTCGCTCGAGATCGTCAAGGACCTGGGCGACGCCGAGACCGTCAGCAAGCAGTACGACCTGGACGAGTTCAACGGCACCCACGCGATCGGCCACGTGCGGATGGCGACCGAGTCCGACGTCGACATCTCCGGCGCGCACCCCTACTGGGCCTACCCGTTCGCCGACGTGGCCGTCGTCCACAATGGCCAGCTCACGAACTACTTCCAGTGGCGCCGGCGGCTCGAGCGCTCCGGCCACCGCTTCCAATCGGAGTGCGACTCGGAGGTGATCGCGGTGTACCTGGCCGAGAAGATGAGCGAGGGCCTCGACCTGGAGGCGGCGATGCGCCAGAGCCTGGACGAGCTGGACGGCGTCTTCACCTACATCTGCGTCACCGAGGACGCGCTCGGCGTCGCCAAGGACGAGATGGCCGCCAAGCCGCTGGTGCTCTACGAATCGGACGACCTGGTGGCCCTGGCCTCGGAGGAGATCGCGATCCGCGCGATCATCGACCACGAGATCGACACGTACGACCCGTATGAGGGTGAGGTGCTGGTATGGAAGCGGTAGGCGAGCGCAAGATCACGTATGACGCCCGCGGGCTGGTGGAGCCGGACGCCACCGTCCCCAACGTCTCGGAGGTGGACGGCGCGACCGCCGTGTTCGACGCGGCCAAGCTCACCACCCGCCAGATCAACCTGGAGCTGAAGAACCTGCTCTACGAGCGCAGCATCACCGACGTCACGGTCAAGAACCCGGGCGCCAAGCACTCGCTCGGCGTCGGCATCCTCACCCGCTGCAAGATCACGTTCGAGGGCAGCCTCGGCTACTTCGGCTGCGGCGTGATCGACGGCCCCGAGGTGCACATCACCGGCCGCGTCGGCTGGTCGGCCTGCGAGAACATGATGTCCGGCGTCGTTGTCATCGAAGGCAATGCCGGCTCGCTGACCGGCGCCGCCCTGCGCGGCGGAGACCTGGTGGTCAAGGGCCGCGCCGGCGCCCGCTCCGGCATCGACCAGAAGGGCGGCCTGATCCTGACCATGGGCAGCGTCGGCTCGATGACCGGCTTCATGATGCAGCGCGGCCGCCAGATCATCTGCGGCGACGCCGGCCCCGGCCTCGGCGACTCCATGTACGACGGAACCATCTACGTGGCCGGCAAGGTGAAGGCGCTCGGCATCGACTGCGTGCCGGGCGAATGGACCGACGCCGACACGGAGTACATCGACCGCAAGTTCGGCATCTACGGCCTCGGCAGCCCGCCCGAGTTCCAGAAGTTCGTCTGCGGCAAGAAGCTCTACAACTACGACAACCTCGAGCCTTCCGAGCGGAAGCTCGTTCTCTAAGGAGGAGGACGCGATGCCTTCGGACAAGACCTCCTCGCGGCAGAACGTGCTCGGGCACAGCCGCATCTTCACCCCCGAGGTGATCAACGACATCCACGTCAAGGCCGACCTCGGCCGCTACCGCATGCGCGGCTTCTCGATGTTCAAGCCGATCCCGCACTGGGACGAGCTGATGTTCATGCCGGGCACCCTCACCCGCTTCGTGATCGAGGGCTACCGCGAGAAGTGCGAGACCAAGACGGTGCTGGGCGCCCGCTTCGCCAAGAAGCCGCTGGAGCTCGACATCCCGGTCTACATCACCGGCATGAGCTTCGGCGCGCTGTCGCTGGAGGCCAAGATGGCGCTGGCCAAGGGCGCCTCGATGGCGGGGACGGCGACCTGCTCGGGCGAGGGCGGGATGATCCCGCCCGAGCGCGACCTTTCGA
>JAICYJ010000039.1 GCA_025934255.1 Thermoleophilia bacterium
CCGGGTAGATGCCCTTCTCCGAGATCGACCGCGACAGCACCGTGGTGGCGTCGAGGTGAGCGAACGAGGCGGCCGGGGCCGGGTCGGTGAGGTCGTCGGCCGGCACGTAGATGGCCTGCACGGACGTGATCGAACCCTTGTTGGTGGAGGTGATGCGCTCCTGCAGCTCGCCCATCTCGGTGGCCAGTGTGGGCTGGTAGCCCACGGCGCTGGGCATGCGGCCGAGCAGCGCCGACACCTCGGATCCGGCCTGCACGAACCGGAAGATGTTGTCGATGAACAGCAGCACGTCCTGGTTCTGGACGTCCCGGAAGTACTCGGCCATGGTCAGCCCGCTGAGGCCGACCCGCAGGCGCGCCCCCGGCGGCTCGTTCATCTGCCCGTAGACGAGCGCGGTCTTCTCGATCACGCCTGACTCGGTCATCTCCAGCCACAGGTCGTTGCCCTCGCGGGTGCGCTCGCCCACGCCGGCGAACACCGACAGTCCGCCGTGCTCCTGCGCGATGTTGTTGATCAGCTCCTGGATCAGCACCGTCTTGCCCACGCCGGCGCCGCCGAACAGCCCGACCTTGCCGCCCTTCACGTACGGGGCCAGCAGATCGATCACCTTGATGCCGGTCTCGAAGATCTCCACCGTCGACGACAGGTCCTCGAACGCGGGCGGCTTGCGGTGGATCTCCCAGCGCTCGCTCTCGGCCAGCGGGTCGCCGTGGTCGACCGGTTCGCCCAGCACGTTGAAGATCCGGCCCAGCGTCACCTCGCCGACCGGCACCGTTATCTGCGCGCCGGTGTCGACCACGTCCAGGCCGCGGGCCAGACCGTCGGTCGCGTCCATCGCGATCGCGCGCACGCGGTCGTCACCGAGGTGCTGCTGCACCTCCGCCACCAGCGTGGTGGCGGCGCCGTCGGCGGCGGGGACGCTGATCTCGAGGGCGTTGTAGATCGCGGGCAGCTGTCCCTCGAACTGTGCGTCGATGACGACGCCCTTGATCTCGACGATCTTCCCGACGTTGTGGCCGTTGGCGGCTGACATGTAACTCCCTTGCTCGAGCGGATGAGCGGCATTTTTTGGCGCGTGGACAGGGATTCTAGCAATCTGGCGGCCGACTCGGAGCGGAAGTTCGTGACACGCCTGCAGGGATGGGAAAGCGGGCTAGCCGAGGCGCTCGTGGTCGGGCTGGCGATCCAGCGCGCGCACGTCGTGCAGCATCTGGCGGATCAGCATCTGCTCGCGCGCCATCGTGTCCTGGTTGCCGCCCTTGGCGACGACGATCTCGCGGTGGTGGGTCTGCGGCGGGGTGCTGGTGGCGCGGGACGCCAGCCCGGCGCCCAGCAGCGCCGCGACGAACATCGCGGCAGCGAACCCGGCCACCGCCAGCCCGCGCGAGACCACCCGCGCCGGCGCCGGCATCAGGCGGCGCGACGGCTGCACCGGCGGTGCCGCCCGCAGCACGTGGGTCGTGTGCGCGACCGACAGCGCGAACTGCTCGCAGTCGGCGCACTCGGCGCGGTGCCGGCGGGCGAAGGCCGCCTCGATCTCGCTGACCTCGCCGTCGAGCTCGGCCGAGATCGTCTCGCGCACCGCCTCACATTGGCGCTCGAGTCTGCGAAACCAGGTGCGATGTGGATGGCTCATGAGTACCTACGATAGACGTGGGTTTGGGCCCGAAGTTTGCGGCCTGTCGCTGTCGGATCCGTCATCGGCAGCGGCCGGCGGCAGCTCGAGGGCTCGTTCACCGCCCAGGTGCAGCCCTCTCGCGATGCGCCCGCGCAGCGACCGGCGCGACGGATCCGCACGCAGCCGCTGGGCCTCGAGCGCCACCGCCACACGGGCGGCGTGATCGACATGTCAAGCTCGCGATGAGACGGCTGAGATCAATGCCATGCCACGGATGGTAGCGACGCCCGAGCTCTGCTCACAGGGCGCCTGCTTCTAAAACAGGTGGTGCACCGGGTCGACGAGGCCGCCGATCAGGATCAGCAGCAGCGCCACCCCCACAAACAGGGCCGACGACGACAACGCCTCGTACCGCTCGTCCATCGAGGCGGTGCGCAGCTTGCCCGAGGTCAGGAGCAGGCCGAACATGCTCATCACGCCGGAGTCCTCCTCGACCCGGATCGCCGGGCGCACGCCGTGGAAGAAGCCCGAGACGAGGAAGAAGGCACCGAGGCCGTAGCAGGTCACCGACAGCGAGCGGCGGAAGGGCACGTGCAGCAGCAGCGCTCCCAGCACGGCCGTCACCAGCGCTAGCGCCAGCACCACTCCCACAAGTTGCGCCAGCCGTTTCAGCCCGGCGACCAGCATGGCCGCGCCTCCCTACGAGGCTGCCACGCGACCCGGCTCGAGGCGCAGGTCGGCCATCGGCCATGTCTCCAGCGGGTAGTGGCAGGCAACCTCGTGGCCGGCCTCGCGCTCTGTCAGCTGAGGCTCATCGACGTCGCAGACGCCGGCCTGGAAGCGCGGGCAGCGCGGGTGGAACCGGCAGGCGGACGGAGGGTTGATCGGGCTGGGCACATCGCCCTCGAGCACGATCGGCTTGCGGTTGCGGGCCACGTTCGGGTTCGGGACCGGCACCGCCGACAGCAGGGCACCGGAGTAGGGATGCAGGGGCCGGTTGTAGAGCTGGCTGCCCTCGCCCACCTCGACCACCTTGCCCAGGTACATCACGGCCACGCGGTTCGAGATGTGGCGCACCACATCCAGGTCGTGCGCGATGAACACGTAGGTGAGGTCGAACTCGTCCTGCAGCCGCTTCAGCAGGTTCAGGATCTGGGCCTGGACGGACACATCCAGCGCAGACACCGGCTCGTCGCAGACGATCAGCTTGGGCCGCACCGCCAGCGCACGGGCGACACCGATGCGCTGGCGCTGGCCGCCCGAGAACTCGAACGGGAACCGGTTGTAGTGCTCCGGGTTGAGCCCCACCACCTCCAGCAGATCCTGCACCTTGCGCTTGATCTCGGCGGCGGTGCCCATCTTGTGCACCTCCAGCGCCTCGCCCACGATCGAGCCGACGCGCTTGCGCGGGTTCAGCGATGCGTAGGGATCCTGGAACACCATCATCATCTCGCGACGCACCTTGAACAGGTCGTTGCCCTTGATGTTGGTGATGTCCTGCCCGTCGAAGGTGACCTTGCCGCCGGTCGGGTCGAGCAGGCGCATGACGCAGCGGGCCATCGTCGACTTGCCGCAGCCGGACTCCCCCACCACGCCCAGCGTCTCGCCCTTGTTTACCGAGAAGGAAACGCCGTCCACCGCGCGCACGCGCCCGATCTCCTTCTGGAAGATGATCCCGCGCGTAATCGGGAAGTGCTTCTCCAGGTTCTCGACTTTCAGCAGCGGCTCTTCCAACATTCCTCGCTAGACCTGCTGCTCCGCCATCACTTCGTGGAGCAGGTCGTGGGATTCGCGCCGCCGGAACTCGGGCTCCAGGTGGCAGGCGACAGCATGATCGCTGGCCGACTCGCCACCCACCGGCAGCAGCTCGGGCACGTCGGGGACGCAGGGCGAGAACGCGTACGTGCAGCGCAGGTGGAACCGGCACCCGGACGGCGGCTGCAGCAGCGACGGCGGCGTGCCCGGGATCGGCTTCAGGTCGGCCCCCTCGGCGACCAGCCGCGGCAGCGAGCCCAGCAGGCCCCACGTATATGGGTGCTCGGGGCGGTAGAAGATGTCCTCGTAGCCACCCTTCTCGACCGCCTTGGCGGCATACATCACCATCACGTCGTCGGCGGTCTCGGCGACCACACCGAGGTCGTGTGTGACCAGGATGATGGCGCTGCCGAAGTCGCGCTGCAGCTGGTTCATCAGCTTCAGGATCTGGGCCTGGGTGGTCACGTCGAGCGCCGTCGTGGGCTCGTCGGCGATCAGCAGATCGGGGTTGTTGACGAGCGCCATCGCGATCATCACGCGCTGGCGCATTCCGCCCGAGAACTGGTGGGGGTAGTCGTCCATGCGCGTCTCGGCGCGCGGGATGGCCACGGCCTTCAGCATCTCCACCGACCGGCTGTTGGCGACCTGCTTGCTGACGTTCTCGTGCAGCTGCACCGCCTCGCGCAGCTGCGCGCCGATCGTGTAGACCGGGTTCAGCGACGTCATCGGGTCCTGGAAGATCATCGAGATCTCGTTGCCGCGGATCTTGCGCAGCTCGTCGGGATCGATCTTCAGCAGATCCCGGTCCTTGAAGATCGCCTGGCCTTCGGTGATGGTGTTCCGCTTCGCGTTCAGGCCCATGATCGTCATGCAGGTGACGCTCTTTCCGCAGCCGGACTCGCCCACGATCGCGAGCGTCTTTCCCTTCTCGACGCTGAACGAGACGCCGTCCACGGCGTGGACGATGCCGTCATCCGTGCGGAAGTACGTCTTCAGATCCTTGACGTCAAGCAGCGGCATGTAGGAAATTGTACCGGGTCGGGGCAGGTGTTCGCGGCCGCCGGATCAGGCCAGCCTGATCCGTGGGTCGATCACCGCGTATAAGAGGTCGATCAGCAGGTTGAAGATGATCACCATGATCGACGCGAAGATCACCGTGCCGATCACGATCGGCAGGTCGAAGGTGAACACCGACTGGATCGCCCAGTAGCCGAGACCGGGCAGCCCGAAGACGATCTCGACGAACACCGCGCCGCCCAGCGCCAGAGCGATGTCCATGCCCAGCATGGTCACCACGGGCAGCATCGCGTTTCGCAGCGCGTGCCGGCGGATGACAGTGCGCTCGGGCGCCCCCTTTGCGCGTGCGGTCCGCACATAGTCCTCGTTCAGCGTCTCCATCACGCTGGATCGGATCATCCGCACGTAGAACGCCGAGTAGAGGATCGCGAAGGTGATCCAGGGCAGCAGCATGTGCATGAACCAGTCGTAAGGGCCACCGCACGACTGGCCGGCGCTGGCGCCGCGTAGGTTGCAGTAGCCCTGAATCGGCAGCAGGTTCAGCTTGTAGCCGACGATCAGCGACAGCATGTAGCCGACCCACACGGGGTGCGCCGAGATGCCGGCCAGCACGCCCACCATTGCGACGCGGTCGCCCTTCGAGCGCGGCCGCAGGGCCGAGTAGATGCCGACCGGGATCGCCACCAGCAGCCACAGGATCGCACCGCCGAACACCACCGCCGCGGTCACCGGCGCCGCCTTTTCGATGATCGAGTTCACGCTCTGGCGGTTGCCGTAGGAGTAGCCCAGGCTGTGATTCCAGACCAGCTCCTTCATGAAGTGGCCGTACTGGACGTACAGCGGCCGGTCAAGGTAGAGATCGTGGGTGACCTGCTTGATCATGGCCGGCGTCGCCGCCTTGCCCGCAACCATGGCCGCGGGATTGACCGGGATCACGTAGAACATGATGAAGGTGAGGAGGGTGACCGCGATAAACAGCACCACTGCCCAGAGCAGACGGCGGATCACGTATCTGACCATGGCACCCTCACTCTCTCGAGAAACGGTTCTTCGTCAAAGCATACCGGGCGGCGGTGCATTTGCACCGCCGCCCGGTGCTTCAACTGTGAGCTAGCGGACGCAGAGCGCCGCGATGTCCATCCCGTAACTCGGCTCCCACAGCTGACACCCAATCTTCGAGCTGAAGAAGTCGTAGTTGGTCTGGTTGCTCCACGCTGCCCACGGTGCCTGGTCCGTCTTCATGGACGTGGCGATGTCGCCGTAGGTCTGTGCTCGCTCTGAGCCGACCTTGGTCGCAGCTGCATCCATCTGGTCGTTGTACGACTTGTTGTCGAAGTAGGAGAAGTTGTCCCCGTTCTTCGGCAGGATGCTGTGACCGCTGAGCAGGATGTTCAGGAAGTCGTACGGGTCGGGGAAGTCAGCCAGCCATCCCTCGTCCGCGATGTCCATGGGCGTACCCTTCACGCCCTCTTCCTGGAACTGCACCGCACGCTGGTAGTACTTGACGGTGACGTTGATGCCAAGCGGCTTCAGCTCCTGGGTCAGGAGCGCCATGCGGTTGGTTGCCGACTGCACACCCTGCGTCGAGTAGACGAGGACGTTGATCGGGGTCTTGACGCCTGCGGCCTTGGCCTGGCTCATCAGGGCCTGGGCCTTGCTGAGGTCAGGCGTCAGCGGGTACACGGCCTTCTCGATCGACGCTCCTGGCACCTGTGGAGGCAGGTACTTGTCGGTCGGGATGCCCGCCTTGTAGCCGAGCTGCTTGGTCGCGCCGGTGCGGTCGATCGCGTAGTTGACCGCCTGGCGGACCAGCGGGTTCGACAACGCCGGGTTCGCCGTGTTCATGGCGTAGTAGTTGACCTCGATCTCGGGTGAGATGAACATCTGCTGCTTACCGGCCGCGGCAGCGGGGCTGCCGTCACCGTACTGCTGGGAGAGCGGCAGCGACTGAGCAGCCGTTACGCAGTCCGGACACCAGTCCAGCTGCCCGTTCTTGGTCTCGAGAATGCCCTGGTTCTGGTCGATCGCGAACTGACCGAAGTCGAGCTCGTCGATCAGGTGCGGGCGAGGTCCGGTGTAGTTGGGGTTCTTCTTGACCACCAGCGACTGGTTCGGGGTGTAGCTGGCGATGTAGTAGGGACCGGCACCTGCGATCGAGGTGACGCCCTTCGGGCTGATCGGGAGGTTGTGCGGGATCGCGCACATGAACGGCGTGGCCATCTCGGCCTCGATCGTGCCGTTCGGCTTCGTCAGGTGCAGGATGAACTGGTCGCCGTTCACCTGGACGCCCGGGATGGTGCCCTTGCCGTTCCAGCCGTCGGCGCCCTCGATGGAGCTGGCCACGAAGCTGACGAATGGAGACACCTGCTTGGGGTTGAGGTCGCGCATCAGCGAATCGGCGAAGGTCTGTGCGGTGACAGGCTCGCCTGTGTTGAACTTGTACTTGCCGGGCGGCACCGTGAACGTGACGGTGAGGCCGTCAGACGAGATGGTCGGCATTGCCGACGCCGCCTCCGGCTGCAGCTGGTAGCCCGCGGGGGCGGGCTTGTCCGGGTAGCCCAGGAGATTGACGCACGTCGCGTACTCGATCTGCCAGGACTCCTGGTAGTAGGCGAGGGCGGGGTCGATGAAGTCGATGCCGCCGTGCCATGCGGCCTTGATCGTGCCGCCCGGCTTGCCCACCTCGTTGACGCTCGCGCCGGTGCTGACGTTGCTGGCATTCCCGTTGCTGCTGCTACTACCGCAGCCGGATGCTCCAAGTAACACCACCCCGAGCGTCACAGCGCCAAGCGCTATCCACATTCCAGGTCGTCTCATGCGGTTCCTCTCCCGTTGCGTTTCCGGGGCTCGATGGCTGACCGAGACCCCACCTATCCATGTCGGTAGACGACACAGGCGGCGCAAAGTTAGTTGCGGAACGCGTGGACTGGGTTAGAGCGTGCCGCGCGGATCGAGCGCGTCGCGCAGGCCGTCGCCCAGCAGGTTGAACGCGAGCGTCGCGAACAGGATGCCCAGGCCCGGCCACACCATCAGCCAGGGGATCGTCGTGTAGTAGTTCACGGCCGAGTTGATCAGGTTTCCCCAGCTCGGCTCGCCCTGCGGGATGCCCACGCCCAGGTACGAGAGGCCTGCCTCGAACAGGATGTTGGTGGCCACCAGCAAAGTGCTGTAGACGATGATCGTGCCGGTCAGGTGCGGGAGCAGGTGCGACCGCAGGATGCGGCCGTTGCTCGCGCCCACCATCCTGGCGGCCTCCACGAACTCCTTCTCGCGCAGCGACAGCACCTGGGCGCGGATGATCCGGGCCGGATAGAACCACGAGAACACCGAGATCACGATCACGAGCGTCACCACCCCGGGCGCGAATAACCCGAAGATGGTGTACGTGTTGAGGCGCTGGCCGACGGTGAACGAGAAGGCGATGGCGAACAGCAGCAGCGGCAGCGCCATCACGAGCTCCGTGGCCCTCGACACCAACATGTCGACCACCCCCCCGTAATACCCGGCGATCATGCCCAGCAGGACTCCCATGGCGACGCCGACGATCGTGGCCAGGATGGCCACCTCGAACGAGATCTGCGCGCCCGCCATCATCCCCAGCAGTTCGTCGTGACCGGCGGTGTCCGACGTGCCCAGCACGTACAGCGTGCAACAGGTGCCCGCCGCCGTGGGCGTGTGAGACCATGGCAACGCCGGCTCGAAGCCCTGGGCGTTGGTGTTCAGGCTGTAGGCGGTGCGTCCCAGCAGGTGGTTCGCGATCGGCGTTCCCACGAACGCGACCAGGATCATCACGATGATCGCGACTCCGCCGACCAGCGCAACGCGGTCGCGGCGGAAGCGGCGCCAGGCCTGCTCCCAGAATCCTCGAGCCTTGACGGCGGTCGGCTCGCCTGCGGAGATGCCCCCGCCGACACCGACATCAGCAGCGCCGGGAGCCGCACCAGAGAGAATCGGGCGTTCGCTGCTGGTTGCCATCTGGTTACATGATACCCCAAACGCAGGGACGTTCACAGTGACGCGTCACGCCGAGGGCACGGCGATGGAGTTCCGCGGCGCCGCCGAGATCACGATCCAGTGGCCGCCGACCGGCTTCATCTCGATCAGCAGATCCAGGCTCTTGGTCACGCTGGGATTGGTCGAGCCAATCTGAACGTCGAGCAGGACGTCGTGCGATCGCGACCGCAGCACCTTGTAGGCGGCGCCGGCGAACACGCTATCGGGAAACTGCGGAACCGGGATGGTGCCGGCCTTCCACTGCTTTTTGGTGACCACGGACTGCAGCTTCGCCGAGACCATCGCCCGCGCAGCCCACGGGTCGTGACGGAGCACCCCGTCGCGGATGAACGAGCGGGCCAGCGTGCGTGCCTCGACCGGCAGCTTCACCTTCTCACCGAACTGCTGAGTGGCGCTGGGCGCCGTGTACGGCGCGCCGCCGGTGTAGTCAGGCGTACTGGTCTGGCGCGACAGGACGAACGAGACCAGCCCGGCCACCAGCACCACAGCGGCCACGGCGCTGAACGCCAGCCGCACCGGCCGTTGATCCCAGAGAGCGATCACCTTTGCAGACATAGCGGAAGATTCTAGCGCGGCAGAATTAGCGCGAGGTTGTGAACCAGGCACCCGCCAGGCGGGGCGCACCCAGCGCATCGACAACCAACCCGCTCACGCCCGGCGCGATCAGGAGCTGCGTCTGACCGAAGGTGAGCGGGACGATCGAGCCGCTCGCGAGCAGCGTTTGCTGTGCGTGAAGCAGCGTCCGTCCCACCGTCGCGGGCGGGGCCGCTTCCACCTGGAACACCAGCGATGTCTCCCCAGGACCGACGAGGGCCGCAACGACGGTGGCGGGCGCGGCCGACTGCAGATTCAGCTCCGACACCGCCCAGTCGCCGTGGCGGACGATCCGGACCTGGGCGCCGCCCGTTCGCAGCACCCGCGCCACGGCGCTCGTATACGACCGCTCGGTGGCGCCGGCCGGCCTGGTCAGCGTCACCGTCTCGCCCGTCACCGGCGACGGTGCAAAGTGGGCGACGTCCGGGACATAGCCCGGCATGCCCACCGGCACCAGCGCGTCGGCGGCCTGCCCCGACTTGCCCGCCGCCAGCGCGGTCACCTGCGATGCGCTCAGTCCGCCGGCAAGCGACGAGGTCGCGCCCGGGCGCCGCTGCAGCGAAATCAGGCTCAGCCGCGGGGTGTCCAGCAGCTGGCGGCCGAACTCGGGGTCGGCACGCACGACGTCCACCTCGGCCGGCGGTATCGGCAGCACCTGGTAGCGACCGGCACGGTAGGCCGCGATCGAGCCGGCGTCGGCCCCGGCCACGACCGGCATCTCGACGCGGTCGAGGTGCGGACGGGTGCCGAAGTAGGCCGGATTGCGGCTGAGCACGGCCAGCCCGGCAACGGCGGCCTTGCCGGCCGGATGTGTGCTCTTGCGCAGGCTGACCAGCCGGAACGGGCCGGCACCAACCGGCGCCCGTTCGAATGCCGCCCGGTCGCCGGCGGTCGCGGCCAGCTGCGGCGGGAACGCCCACGTGGCCGGATCCGCCAGCATCGACGGAAAGTCCGCGACTGGCCGTGACAGCTGTACCACCAGGGTCAGGGGCCCGGTGGCGTGCACGCCCGAGAGCGTGCCCGACCCGGAGGCGCAGGAGGCGTACCCCGACACCGGCTCGAGCACCGCGGCGTTCGGGGATGCCACGCGCCGGCTGCATAAGAGCCTCCAGTCGGCGACGAACGTGGCGGCGGTGACGGCGCCGGCGCCGCCCGGAAACGAGACGTGCGGCCGCAGGCGGAACGTGTAGGTGCGCGCATCCGGGCTTTTCGACCAGCTGCGGGCGATCACCGGCACCGTGCGCAGCGTCGAGGGGTCGGCGTCGACCAGGCCCGCGAACACGTTTCGCTCGATCACGAGGCCGGCGGCGTCGCCCCCGTAGAGCGGGGTCACCGAGACCGGATCGGCCGGCAGCGCGTAGACCAGCGTGCCCCCGTTCACCGGCCGTGGCTCGGGCGACGCCGGAGCGGCGGCGCCGTGGCCGCAGCCGGCGGCCAGCAGAGCCAGCGCTAGCAGCGACGCGCTACGAGAGCGCGTCCGCACCTGCGACCACCTCGAGGATCTCCTGGGTGATCTCCGCCTGGCGGGCGCGGTTCATCTTCAGGGTGAGGTCGTCGATCAGGGTGCCGGCGTTGTCGGAAGCGTTGCGCATGGCCGTCATGCGGGCGCCGTGCTCCGAAGCGGTCGATTCCAGCAGGGCGCGGTAGATGGTGACCTCGAGGTAGCGGGGGATCAGGTCGGCCAGCACGTCGCGCTCGTCCGGCTCGAAGATGTAGGAGCCCTCGATCGTGACCGCCTCGCCCGTGACGGCCTCCTCGGGCACCGGCAGCAGCTCGACCTCCTCCAGCCGCTGCGTGAGCGCCGTGACGAAGTGGTTATAGACCATCACCACCTGGTCGACCTCGCCCTGCTGGTAGAGGTCGGCCACCCGCTCGGCGATCGCCTGCGCGTCGGAGTAGGCCGGCCGGTCGGTGATGCCGGCGTAGTCGGCGGTCAGCGTCTGGCGGCGGAACCGCAGCGTCGAGGCGCCCCGCCGGCCGACCACCAGCCACACCACCTCACGGCCGCCGGCGCGCTGCTCGCGCGCGATCTCCAGAGAGCGGCGGACGACGTTGGCGTTGAACGCGCCGGCCAGGCCGCGGTCGCCAGTCAGCGCCACCACGGCCACGGTCTTCACATCGCGGCGGGCCAGCAGCGGCTGGTCGCTGAGATCCCCGGTTGCGGCGGCAACGTCCACCGTCAGCTGCTGCATGCGGTCGGCGTAGGGCCGCAGCGCCTCGATCCGGGCCTGTGCGCGGCGCAGGCGCGAGCCCGCCACCAGCTCCATGGCCTTCGTGATCTTCTTGGTGTTGTTGACGGAGCTGATCCGCCGCTTGATGTCCTGCTGGGTGGCCATCAGACGGCGGCTATTGCTTCTTCCTCGGTCGGCTGGAAGCTCTCGGAGAGCGACTCGGCCGCCTTGCGCAGCTCGGCTTCGGTCTCGTCGGACAGCTCGCCGGTGTCCCGGATGGCGGTCAGCACCTTGCCGCCCGCCTCGAGGTACTGGATCAGCTCGGCCTGGAAGCGGGGCACGTCGGGCACATCGACCGGGTCGAGGAACCCGTTGGTGGCGGCCCAGATCGATGCCACCTGGTTCTCGAACGGCCACGGGTTGTATTGCGGCTGGTTGAGCGTCGCCACCAGCCGCTGGCCGCGCTTCAGCTGCTGCTGCGTGGCCTCGTCCAGCTCGGACGCGAACTGCGCGAACGCCTCCAGCGAACGGTAGGACGCCAGGTCGAGGCGGAGGCGGCCCGCCACCTTGCGCATCGCCTTGCGCTGGGCGTTGCCGCCCACGCGCGACACGGAGATGCCGGCGTTGATGGCGGGGCGAACGCCCGAGAAGAATAGATCCGGCTGCAGGAAGATCTGACCGTCGGTGATCGAGATCACGTTGGTCGGGATGTAGGCCGCGACGTCGCCCGCCTGGGTCTCGATCACCGGCAGCGCCGTCAGCGATCCCGCGCCCAGCTCGTCGGACAGCTTCACCGCGCGCTCCAGCAGGCGCGAGTGCAGGTAGAAGACGTCGCCCGGGTAGGCCTCGCGGCCGGGCGGGCGGCGTACCAGCAGCGACATCTGGCGGTAGGCGTCGGCGTGCTTGGACAGGTCGTCGTACATCAGCAGCGCGTGCTTGCCGTTGTAGAGGAAGTACTCGCCCATCGCGCAGCCTGCGTACGGGGCCATGTACTTGATCGGGGCGGCCTCCGAGGCCGGCGCCGAGACGATGATCGTGTAGTCCATCGCGCCGGCCGATCGCAGCGTCTCCTCCACCTGGCGCACGGTCGACGCCTTCTGGCCGATGGCGACGTAGATGCAGATCATGTCCTGACCCTTCTGGTTCAGGATCGTGTCCACGCAGATCGCGGTCTTGCCGGTGCCGCGGTCGCCGATGATCAGCTCGCGCTGGCCGCGGCCGATCGGGATCATGGCGTCGATGGCCTTGATGCCGGTCTGCACCGGCTCCTTCACCGGTTGGCGGTCGACCACGCCCGGAGCCTTGAACTCGAGCGGGCGCGTCTCTGAGGTCTCGATCGCGGGGCCGCCGTCGATCGGATTGCCGAGCGGATCCACCACCCGGCCGATCAGCGCGTCGCCGACCGGCACCGACATCACCTGGCCGGTGCGCTTGACGGTGTCACCCTCCTCGATCTTCTCCCAGTCGCCGAACAGCACCGCCGCGACGTTGTCCTCCTCCAGGTTCAGCGCGAGCCCGGTGACGCCGTGGGGCAGCTCCAGCTTCTCGAGCGCGACGCAGGCCGTCAGGCCGTAGATGCGGGCGATGCCGTCGCCGATCTGGATAACCGTGCCGACCTCTTCGATGTCGACATCAACCTCATAGCGCTCGATCTCGGACTTGAGGATCGAGGCGATCTCGTCTGGCCGTAGCTTCACGCTTCGCTCCCAACTGGCAGGGGTGTGGTGATCAGTGCGCGGTGGATCTCCTCCAGCTCGCGCTGTACCGAGGCGTCCAGGAGGACGCCGCGGGCACGCAGCACGATCCCGCCGATGATGGCGGGGTCGATCTTCGCCTCGAGCCGTGCGCTCAGGCCGGTGGCCTGCTCGATGCTCTGCTGCAGCTGCTGCACCTGGGCGTGATCGAGCTCGACGGCGGTGGTGACCTCGATGTCGAGGATGCGCTCCTGTTCGGCGGCGAGCTCGGCGTACGCTACGGACACGTCGTGCAGCAGCTCCAGCCGGCCGTTGTCGACCAGCACCAGCATCGCGTTTCGCACCAGCGGGTCGGCGTCCTTCAGCAACGCGGCAACGATCCTCTGCTTCGACTCGTGCGGTAGCCGCGGGTTCAGCAACGAGCCCAGGGCGGAGCGGTCGGAGGCCAGCGACTCCATGAAGTCGCGCAGGTCGACGTCCACCGCGGGCACGCGGCCGGCCTCATCGGCAGCGCGGAACAGCGCCTCTGCGTAGACCCGCCCGCCGTGGTCGATCAGCTCTGCCACTACTCGCCGCCCTCCGCGGCCGTGCCCGACTCGGCGGGCGCGAACTGGCTGAAGTCGACGTCGGCCATGGCCTCGTCGATCAGCCGCCGCTGCTCGGTCTCATCCAGCTGCCGGCGCACGACCTTCTCGGCCGTGGCGACGGTCAGGTCGGCCAGCTGGTCGCGGATCGCCTGCAGCGAGGAGCGCGTCTCGGAATCGATCTCGTCCTTGGCCCGCTTCAGCAGCCGGTTCTTCTCGGCCTCCAGATCGGCGATGTCGCGCGTGCGCTGCTGCTCGGCCGCGCGCCGCGCCTCCTCGATGATCTTGGTCGCCTCGCGGCGCGAGTCGGCGAGCGCCTGGCGGTACTCGGCCAGCGCCGACTGCGCCTCCTCGCGGGCGTGCTCGGCGGCGTCGATGTCGGCGGCGATGGCGTTGCGCCGCTCGTCGAGCGTGGCCTGGATCGGGCCGAAGGCGAACTTCTTCAGCACGACCAGGACGATCAGGAACGACACGATCGTCCAGAACATCAACCCGAAGTTGATGTCGATCAGGCTCGGTTTTGCGGCTGCCAGGATCAGCATCTGCCCAGTCTCCTAGGTGATCGCGTACGCGACGAAGGCCATGCCCAGGGCGTAGAACACGATCGCCTCGGTCAGCGCGAAGCCCAGCCACATCATGCCGGTCAGCTGACCGCGCAGCTCGGGCTGGCGCCCGACGGCCTCGATCGTCTTGCCGAAGATGATGCCGACGCCGATGCCCGGCCCGATGGCGCCGAACCCGGTCGCCAGACCCAGCACGATGGTTTTTGCTGCAGTGTTGACGTCACCTTGAACAGCCATGGTTCTCCTAGTGTTCGGGGTGGATTGCTCCACCGATGTAGATGGCGGAAAGAGCGGCGAAGATGTAGGCCTGCAGGGCGGCGATCAGGGTCGCCTCCAGCAGGTAGAGGGCGACCCCCATCGGAAAGCCGATGATGTGCACCGCGAAGGCGGCGTTGCCGAGCGAGGCCGCCATCAGGGCGCCGACGCCCAGGAACACGGCGATCACGAGGTGGCCGGCCAGCATGTTGAAGAACAACCGGAAGCTGAGCGATACCAGCCGCACGAACTGGGACAGCACCTCGACCACGGCGATCAGGCCGAACAGGATGGCGGCGCCCACGGAGCCGGCCCGCAGCGGCCGCACCGGTGGCAGGCCGGCCGGGATCCAGCTCTTGAAGTAGCCGACCACGCCGTTGTAGCGAATGCCCTCGACGTGGGTGGCCACGAAGGTGACCAGCGTCAGGGTCAGCGCCACCGACAGGTTTGCCGACGCAGCGTAGATCTGCAGCTTGGGCACGTCGACCCCGAGCAGTTGCACGCTCTCGCCGCTGAACGGCAGCGGGATGAAGCCGATCACGTTCATCGCCCAGATGAAGATGAAGCAGGTGCCGACGTACGGGAACCAGATCCGCATCCCCTCCTCGGGCAGCCCGGCCTTGGCGATCTGGATGTAGGCCGTGTCGTAGACCATCTCCAGGAACGTCTGCCAGCGGCTGGGCTTGGCCTTCAGGCCCTTGCGGATGATCAGCAGCGGCACCAGGATCGCGACGGCGGCCGACAGCCACAGGTAGACGACGCCCTTGTTGATGTCGAGCCCCAGCGGCAGGTCGACGTAGGGGTGGTTGATGAAGTCGGTGAACTCCGAGACCGGGTTGAAGTCGGAGGTGGCAAGCAGCGACAGCATCTACGCGGTCCTGCCGGCGTGGGTGCGGATGTTGCGGTGCGTGAGGATGCGAGTGGCGATGTCGACCGTGACCAGCACCATGAACAGGACCACCGAGGATATCGCCAGGGTGCTGTCGTGGCGGGTGATCAGGAACAGCAACAGCATCCCGATCCACGGGCGCAGCAGCATGCTCGCGCCCAGCACGCCGACGGCGCGAAGCGCGCCCATCTGCACCGCACGGCGCTCCACCATCACCTGCACCACGCGGTTGCCGGCCCAGATCGCCACAGCCCAGAACCAACCCTCCAGCGGCAGGCCGGTCAGCGCGAACAGGGGCAGCGCCAGGGTCGCGAGGATGGCATCCAGGTTGTGGAGGGCGAGCTTCTGGATTGTCGGTGTCTCGGTGCTCATATGTCCCGGTACTGGCGGTAGACGAGATAGAAGCTGAGCGGCACCCCGATGGCGAGACCGACCGCCGCTCCTGCAAGCGCGTTGCCCGCCAACCAGCCAGCGCCGAGCCCGAGTGCCGCGCACACGATCAGCGCAGCGAGGAGGTACATCCCCGCGCCCGCCGCCCTCGCGGCGGGTCGCTGCTCACCCATGTGTCGGTCCCGTGCTCGCCGCCCTCAACATCCGGCGGGCGCAGGCAGTATGCCAGAAACGGCGACTATGTGACAACCTCGAATGCATGTTGCGATGGCCGCAAACCCGCATAGATCGGGAAAAACCGGGAAAACTAGCTCACGCAGCCCGCTTGCTTTGTGGCACGTCCTCGCCGCCCCGCGTTCGCAGCAGGCCGATCGCCCGCAGGTGCCTCGCCTTCAGGATCTCGAGCAGGTAGATGACGTACACGGATGTGCACACGGCCAGCAGCCCCAGGCCGACCAGCACCCCGATCGCCACCGGGCTCCAGTCGTGCCGGTGGTTGGGGACGAACCGGATCGCCAGCGCCAGCGCCGACAGGATGCAGCACCAGCCGTACAGGTAGAGGGCCGTGCGCCGCTGCGAGAAGCCGATGTTCGCGAACCGGTGGTGGAAGTGCCAGCGGTCGGCCTGGTAGATCGGCTGGCCGTGCTTGATGCGCTTCAGGATCACGAACGAGGTGTCCAGGATCGGCAGCGCCAGCACCATCAGCGGGAACACCAGGGACACGGCCGCGGCCGTCTTGAGGACGCCCTGGATCGCGAGCGCGGCCAGTAGGTACCCCAGCATCAGCGACCCGGAGTCGCCCATGAAGATCGTGGCCGGGTTGAAGTTGTAGATCAGGAAGCCGAAGGCGGCTCCGGCCACGATCGCGCTGATGGCCGCCGCGTCGGCCCGCCCCAGCGACACTGACAGCACCGCGAACGTGAGCGAGGCAATTCCGCAGAAGCCGGCGGCCAGGCCGTCCAGGCCGTCGATGAAGTTGACGATGTTGACGATCGCGACGATCCAGAACACGGTCACCGGGTACTGCCAGACGCCCAGGTCGAAGGCGCCCACGAGCGGCAGGGTGACGTGGTCGATGGTCACCCCGAGCGCCGCCGGGATGCACGCGATCAGCACGATGCCCAGCATCTTGGCGCCCGGGTGCAGCGGCCGGATGTCGTCCAGCGCGCCCAGAGCGCACATCAGCGCAGCGCCGGCGATGATCCCCCAGAACCCGTGGCTGTGGCCGAGCGCGGCCGACGGGATCACGATCGCTCCCAGGATCGCCAGGCCGCCGAGCAGCGGCGTCGGGCGATCGTGCATGCGCCGCTCGTCCACCGAGCGGTCGACGATGCCCGTCATCCAGGCCAACTGCGAAACGACCGGCGTCAGCAGCACCGCCAGCAGGAACGCGACCGCGAAGCCCACCACGGCCGCCTGATAGTCGATCAGCCCGCCGTTCATGTGAGCAAGAGCGTACAGGAGCGGCCGGGCACGCTACCTCGTCCCGTACAGGCGGTCGCCGGCGTCGCCCAGGCCGGGCAGGATGAAGCCCTGGTCGTTGAGCTCGCGGTCGAGCGCCGCGACCACCACCTCGACGTCGGGATGGTCGGCCGCCAGGCGTGCCACGCCGACCGGCACGGCCACCAGCGCCACCATCGTCACCCGGCGCGCGCCCTGCTCCTTGCAGAGGCGGATCGCAGCCGAGGCCGACCCGCCGGTGGCCAGCATCGGGTCGAGCACGATCACGTCGCGCTCGGCCAGGTCGCCCGGCAGCTTGCAGTAGTACTCGACCGGCATCAGCGTCTGCTCGTCGCGGTAGAGGCCGACGAAGCCGACCCGGGCGACCGGGATCAGGTCAAGCACGGCGTCCAGCATGCCGACGCCGGCGCGCAGGACGGCCACCACGCCCAGCTTCTTGCCCGACACGCGGTGCGCGGGCGCCACCTCCAGCGGCGTCCGCACCTCGGTCGGCTCCAGCTCGAGACCGCGGGTTGCCTCGTAGCAGAGGAAGGCCGCCAGCTCGCCGGCCAGCAGCCGGAAGTCGCGGGTGGTGGTGTCGCGGTCACGGAGCAGACCGAGCTTGTGCTGCACCAGCGGGTGGTCGACGATCGTGAGCGGCACTAGACGGAGCAGTACCCGTGCGCGAAGGCCGGGTACAGCGGCCGCGCCGCCATCAGCTCCCGCGTCCGCTCGCGCAGCGCCTTCAGGTCGGCGGCCGGATCGAGCGTCTCCAGGATGATTGCCGCCACCTCCCGCATGTCGTCCTCGTCCAGGCCGCGCATGGTTGCGGCCGGGGTGCCGATGCGGACGCCGGACGCGATCGTGGGCGGGCGCTCGTCATAGGGAACGGTGTTGCGGTTGACCGTGATCGCGACCTCGTGCAGGCGCTCCTCGGCGTCCTTGCCCGACCACTGCGTGGTGCGCAGGTCGAGCTGCAGCAGGTGGTTGTCGGTGCCGTCGGTGAGCAGCCGCAGGCCGCCGTCCATCAGCGTCTGAGCCAGCGTCGCGGCGTTCGTGACCACCTGCCGCTGGTAGTCACGGAAGCCCTCGCTCTGGGCGATCTTGAAGCAGACGGCCTTGGCCGCGACGACGTGGCAGAGCGGGCCGCCCTGCAGGCCGGGGAACACCGCCCGGTCGACGGCCTTGGCGTGCTCGGCGCGCGACAGCACCAGGCCGGCACGCGGCCCGGCCAGCGTCTTGTGGGTGGTGGACGTGACCACGTCGGCGTGCTCCACCGGGTTGGGGTGCAGGCCGGCCGCGACCAGCCCGGCGAAGTGCGCCATGTCCACCATCACCATGGCGCCCACCTCGTCGGCGATCTCACGGAAGCGGGCCGCGTCGATGATGCGCGGGTAGGCGGAGGCGCCGGCCACGATCAGCTTCGGCCGCACCTCATGCGCAAGCCGCCGCACCTCGTCGAAGTCGATCAGCGAGTCCTCGCGGCGGACGCCGTATGGGTGCACGTCGTAGAGCCGGCCCGAGAAGTTGACCTTGAGACCGTGGGTGAGGTGGCCGCCATGGTCGAGGCGCAGGCCCAGGATCGCGTCGCCGGGCTCGATCAGCGCGAAGTAGGCCGCCATGTTGGCGGGGCCGCCGGCGTGCGGCTGGACGTTGGCGTGGTCGGCGCCGAACAGCTCCCTGGCGCGGTCGATGGCGAGCTGCTCGACCTCGTCCACCCACTCGCAGCCTCCGTAGTAACGGTGCCCCGGGTAGCCCTCGGCGTACTTGTTGGTCAGCACCGAGCCGACCGCCTCCAGCACCGCGGGCCAGGTGAAGTTCTCCGACGCGATCAGCTCGAGCTGATCACGCTGGCGGCCCAGCTCGCTGTCGATCAGCCCCGCGATGGCGGGATCGGTCTCGGCCAGCCCGGCCGTCTGGAACTGCCTCAAGGTGTGCTCGGCCGTGGCCACCGGCACCACCTCCTTCTTCGTCGGATCGGCTCGCGGCGATGCTACTCGATGGGCCCGGCATCCGGCTCAGCCCCGAGCGGCTGCACCGGCAGGCCGGCCGCCGCCCAGGCCTCGAAACCGCCCACCATGTCGGTGGCGCGGTCGAATCCGAGCCGCTGCAGGGTGGCCGCCGCCAGGCTCGAGGAGTAGCCCTGCTGGCACATCACGATCACCGGGCCTGGATAGACGGCGAACCGCTCGTCGTACCAGGCCGAGCTGGGATCGACCCGCCACTCGAGCACGTTTCGGTGCACCCGGATCGAGCCCGGCACGATGCCGCCGGCGACGCGCTGCTCGTGGCTGCGGGTGTCGACGATCACACCGCCCGCCCGCACGGCCGCCTCGGCCTGGCGCGGATCCAGACGCTGCAGCAGCAGGCGCTCCTGGTCAAGCAGGCGGTCGATCGGGCTGGGCGTGGTCTCCTCGTTACTCATCGCAGCAGCTCCAGTGCGCGTTCCAGGCCGGGACCCTCACGAAGGACGCGCGGCACCGGGCCGGTGACATCGATCACGGAGGACGGTACGCCGCCGAGCGAGCCGCCGTCCACCTCGAACGCGGCCGCCGCGCGGAGCTGCTCCGGCACCTGGTCGAGCCGGGACGGATCAGGCCCGCCGCGCAGGTTGGCGCTGGTCATCAGCAGGCCGCCGGCCCCGTCCGCGAGGTCGGCGATGCCCGGGTCGAGCAGCGGCACGCGCAGGCCGATGCGCTCCGGCGCGTCGCCGCAGAGGTGGGCCAGGCGGCCGGCGGGGTTGGGCACGATCAGCGTGTATGGGCCGGGCAGCAGCGCTCGACAGGCGGCGACCGCGCGCAGGCCCATCTCCGGCAGCAGCTCCAGCAGGGCCGGCACCGAGCCCAGCACTGCGGCCGTGGCCTGGGTCGCCGGCCGCTGCTTGAGCGTGTACAGGCGCCGGCAGGCGTCGACGTCGGCGGCGGCACAGGCGATCCCGTAGACCGTGTCGGTCGGCAGCAGCGCCAGGCCGCCGCCGGCCAGCAGCCGCGCCGCAGCGGCCGGGACCCCTACCGCCACGGCGCCCACACCACCCGCTCGATGCCAGCCAGGTCGGGATCGACTCCCGCCTGCCCGTACCCCGCGGCGGCGAGCTCGGCGACCAGCGCCGGGGCCTGGCCGCTGCCGCACTCGAGCGCCAGGCTGCCGCCGTCCACCAGCCGCCCCGCCGCCTCGGGCAGCAGCCGCCGGTAGACCTCGAGGCCGTCCCGGCCGGCCACGGTGGCCAGCCGCGGCTCGTGCTCGGACAGCTCCGGCTCCAGGTTGGCCATCTCTCGCTCCGACACGTACGGCGGGTTCGAGACGACAAGGCGGAAGCCGTCGCCCGGCACCTGCGCGAGCAGGTCGGACAGGTGCAGCTCGACGTCCAGGCCCAGCCGCGCCGCATTGGCGGCGGCCACGTCCAGCGCATCCTGGGAGATGTCGCAGGCGACCACCTCGGCGTCCGGGCGCTCGGACTTGAGCGACAGCGCGATTGCGCCGGCGCCGGTGCCGACGTCGACGACCCGCGGCCGCTCGACGGCCTCCAGCAGCTCCAGGCAGCGGTCGACGAGCAGCTCCGTCTCGGGGCGCGGCACCAGCACCCGCGCATCGACCGCGAGATCGAGGCCGCGGAAGCCCCAGCTGCCGATCACGTAGGCCACCGGCTCGCGCAGGCCGCGGCGGCGCACCAGCTCCCGGCAGGCGGCCAGCTGGTCGTCGTCGAGCGGACGCTCGTACTGGGTGTAGAGCTCGATCCGGGAAAGCCCGAGGCCGTGCGCCAGCAGCAGCTCGGCGTCGAGGCGCGGGGTCGGGCTGCCGTGCTGCTCGAGGTAGCCGGTGGAGCGGCGGAGCACCTCCGCCAGCGTGATCACGCCGCCGCTGCCGCCAGCTTCAGGCGTCGCTCCTCGGCCGACAGGGCGTCGGTGAACGCCTGCAGGTTGCCGGCCAGCACGCTCTCCAGGTTGTGCACGGTGAGGTTGATGCGGTGGTCGGTGACGCGGTTCTGCGGGTAGTTGTAGGTGCGGATCTTCTCGCTGCGCTCGCCCGTGCCGATCTGCGAGAGCCGCGCCGCCGAGGCCTCCTGCTGGGCCTGCTCGCGGTACATCTCGAACAGCCGTGCGCGCAGGATCTTCATCGCGCGCTCCTTGTTCTGGAGCTGGGAGCGCTCGTCCTGGCAGGTGACGACCAGGCCGGTGGGCAGGTGCGTGATGCGAACGGCCGAGTCGGTCGTGTTCACGGACTGGCCGCCGTGGCCGCCGGCCCGGTAGACGTCGATGCGCAGGTCGTTGGGGCCGATCTCGACGTCGACGTCCTCGGCCTCGGGCAGCACCGCGACCGTGGCCGTGGAGGTGTGGATGCGTCCCTGCGACTCGGTCTGAGGCACGCGCTGCACGCGGTGCACGCCGCTCTCGTACTTGAAGATGGAGTAGGCGGCGTCGCCGCGGATCTCGAAGGCCAGCTCGCGGAAGCCGCCGGCGTCGCCGCCGGACACGGTCAAGGTCTCGGTCCTGAAGCCCAGCGACTCGGCGTAGCGGGTCAGCATCTGGTACAGGTCGCCCGCGAACAGCGCGGCCTCGTCGCCGCCGGTGCCGGCGCGCAGCTCGACGATCACGTCCTTGTCGTCGGCCGGGTCGCGCTCCAGCATCTCGGCGCGCAGCTGCTCCTCGAGCTCGGGCAGCTCGGTGCGGGCCTCGTTCAGCTGCTCCTGGGCAAGCGCGCGGATCTCCTCGTCGCCGTCGGTCAGCATCTCATCGGCCTCCGCCTGCTGGGCGGTCAGCTCACGCCAGCGGCGGGCCATGTCGCGGGCCCGCGACAGCTGCTTGTGGCGGCGGGCGACGTCGGCGTAGCGCTTCTGGTCGGCGATCAGCTCGGGGTCGCCCAGCTGGCGTTCCAGCTCGGCGAAGCTGCGTTCGATCTCGGCAACCAGGGGTTCCATGGTGGAATGGAGGATACCGAGCGGGGACTACGCCATCACTTCGACGCGGCTCACGCCGCGCTCAGCCTGCGACCGCTCCTCCGCCGCCAGCACGTCGCGAAGGGCGTTGATCGACACCTCGACCTGGTCGAGCGTCGGCTCGCGCGTGGTCAGCGACTGCAGCCACAGCCCCGGCGCCAGCAGCTTGCGGACGATCGGGTTGTCCGGGTGCCGGGCGCCGAAGCGGATCAGCTCGTAGGCGAGGCCCGCGATGACCGGAAGCAGCAGCACCCGCGACGCGATCAGCACCGGCCAGGCCGGGCGGCCCACCAGTGCGAACACGAACACGGCGATCACCATCACCCACAGCAGGAAGGCTGTCCCGCAGCGCAGGTGGATCTTGGAGTAGGTCTGCACGCGCTCGGGCGTCAGCTCGGCGCCGTCCTCGTAGGCGTTGATCGCCTTGTGCTCGGCTGCGTGGTACTGGAAGACGCGGTTCAGGTCGGGGATCAGGCCGATCACGTACAGGTAGCCGATCAGCAGCGACACGCGGATCACGCCCTCGACCAGCACGAACAGGATCGTGTTGTGGATCGGCAACAGCTCGGTCAGGATCGCCGGCGAGACCTTGAACACGATCACGGTGAAGCCGATCGCTACCGCGAAGGCGAAGATCATCTGGCCGCGGGTGATCTCGCCCGTGGGCTGGCCGTCGTCGCCCTCCTCGATGGAGGCGACGCTGGCCGAGATGGCGAGCGCGCGGAAGCCGATGGCCAGCGACTCGCCCAGCGCCACGACGCCGCGGATCACGGGCAGCCGCAGCCAGCGGCGGCGCGAGGCGGGGCTGGTGACCGGGTTCGAAACGCACGAGACGCCGCCGTCGGGCCGCCGCACCGCGACGGACCACGACGACGGGGTGCGCATCATCACGCCTTCAAGAACCGCCTGACCACCGACATTCGCGCTCATCTTCGCAATCATTGTCGGCACGACGCAGGCGCGCAATGAGCGCCGGCGTTACGTGCTAGGAGGAGGAGCGAGCCTGGCGGCGGCGGAAGCGCTCCACGCGACCGCCCGTGTCGACCAGCTTCTGCTTGCCGGTGTAGAACGGATGGCACTCGGAGCAGATCTCGACCGACAGCTCGGGCTTGGTCGAACGCGTCAGAAACTCGTTGCCGCACGAGCAGTGCACCCGGGCGACCACATATTCGGGATGGATCTCAGTCTTCATACGTTCACTGTAGCAGCGGCTGCAAGCGCTCCACGGCGGCCGAAACGGCCTGCTCGCCGGCGTCCAGATGGGTCACGAAACGCACGGTGCGGGGGCTGAGATCGGCGCACAGAACGCCGGCCTCCGCCATCTCGGCGACCAGCGCCGCGGCGTTCTCGCCGGCCGGCACGGCGCCGAACACGATGTTGGTCTCGACGCTCCCGGGATCGACCTGCAGGCGGCGGGAGCCGGCCAGGCCCTCGGCCAGGGCGCGGGCGTTCGCGTGGTCGTCGGCCAGGCGGTCGACGTGGTGGCGCACCGCGTGCAGGGCGCCGGCGGCGATGATGCCGGCCTGGCGCATGCCGCCGCCCAGCAGCTTGCGGTTGCGGCGGGCGGTCTCGATCAGGTTGGCGTCGCCGACGACGGCCGACCCGACGGGGGCGCCCAGGCCCTTCGAGAAGCAGACCGAGACGGAGTCGACATCGCGCACGATCCGGGCCGGGTCGCTGCCGGAGGCGACGGCGGCGTTCCAGAGCCGGGCACCGTCCATGTGCAGGCGCATGCCGCGCTCGTGGGCGAAGGCGGCGATGGCGTCGATCCGATCCTGCGGGAAGATCAGCCCGCCCTGCTCACCGATGGTGTTCTCGATGCAGATCAGGTGCTGGCGGGCGTGGTGCTCGTCGGCCGGGTCGCGCAGCCACGGCTCCAGCTGATCCGGGCCGGGCAGGCCGCGCTCGCCCGCGATCATGCGCGTCTGCACGCTCGACAACACGGCCACGCCGCCGGCCTCGTGGACGATCACATGGGCCAGCTCGTGCACCAGGATCTCGTCGCCGGGCCTGGTCTGACAACGGATCGCGATCTGGTTGCCCATCGTGCCGGAAGGGACGTAGAGGGCCGCCTGCTTGCCGAGCATGGCCGCCACCTCGCGCTCGAGCTCGATCACGGTGGGGTCGTCGCCCCAGACGTCGTCGCCGACCTCGGCGGTGGCCATCGCCTCGCGCATGGCGGCGGTGGGACGGGTGACGGTGTCGGAGCGAAGGTCGATCGGTTGCATGGCGCTGGAGCGTATCCTCTCCGCATGGCGCTCGAGATGCGAGCCGTCTGCGAGCGGTGCGACACGCCGCTGGGGCACGGCGACAACGCACGGATCTGCAGCTTCGAGTGCACGTTCTGCCCTGACTGCGCCGAGCAGATGCAGCAGACGTGCCCGAACTGCGGCGGCGAGCTGGTGGCGCGGCCGCGGCGGCGGTAGCCGCGCATCCGCCGAGCGGGCTCGGGTAGCATCGCCGGCATGGCAGCACGGCGCCCGAGCGCATACCCACCTCCGGTCAAGGTGGGCGAGTTCGTCCAGGCTCCGGAGGCGGAGGAAGACGAGCGCATCGACGTGGGCGTGGTCTTCGTCGGGGCCGGGCCGGCGGGGCTGGCCGGAGCGATCCGGCTGGGACAGCTGCTGGGCGAGGACCCGGCCGCGGCGGAGCGGCTGGGCGAGACGCCGATCGCGGTGCTCGACAAGGGACGGGTGGTGGGGGCACACCTGCTGTCGGGCGCGGTTGTGAACCCGTCGGCGCTGCGCGACCTGCTGCCGGGCGAGGACGTGGCGGCGCTGCCGGGCTGCTTCGGGCCGGTCACGAAGGAAGCCGTCTACCTGATGAGCAAGTCGTTCGAGGTGCGGATCCCGACGCCGCCGCCGTTCCACAACAAGGGCAACCTGGTGTTCTCGCTGTCGCAGCTGGGACGGCACATGGCGGAGCTGGCGGAGCAGCTGGGAGCGATGGTGCTGCCGGAGACGGACGCACAGCGGCTGCTGGTGGCGGGCGGGGCGGTGCGCGGTGTCAAGACAGGCGACAAGGGGCTTGGGCGTGAGGGCGAGCCGCTGGGGTCGTACGAGCCCGGCGTCGAGGTGCACGCCCAGGCGACGGTGTTGTCAGAGGGGACGCAGGGGCACCTGGCGCGGGCGGCGATGGAGCAGTTCGGGCTGAGGGGGGAGTTCCCGCAGGCGTGGAGCCTGGGCGTGAAGGAGGTGTGGCGGGTGGCGAAGCCGCTCGATCACGTGATCCACACGCTGGGCTGGCCGTTTCGGACGACGCGGAAAGATCGCGAGATCGGGGGCAGCTTCATCTACCCGATGGGGCCGGACATGGTGGCGATCGGCTTGGTGCTGGGGCTGGACTACCGTGACTCGACGCTGTCGGTGCACGACTCGCTGCAGCTGTTCAAGACGCATCCGATGGTGCGGCAGCTGCTGGAGGGCGGCGAGCGGATCGGGTGGGGCGCGAAGACGATCCCGGAGGGCGGGTTCCTGGCGCTGCCGTCGAGCCTGTCGATGCCGGGGGCGGTGCTGACGGGAGACAGCGCTGGGTTCGTGAACGTGCCCAAGCTGAAGGGGATCCACTACGCGATGCGGTCGGGGATGCTCGCGGCGGAGGCGATCTACGAGCAGCTGAAGGCGGGGCAGGATCTGTCCGCGCCGGACGCGCTGGCGGGGTACGACCAGCGGGTGCAGGCGAGCCACATCTGGAGCGACCTCAAGAAGGTGAGGAACATGCGCCAGGCGCTGGGCAAGGGGTTTGCGGTGGGCGGGCCGATCGGCGGGCTGATGGACATCAGCCGCGGCGCGCTGCCACCGGGCAACTGGAAGTTCCACGGCGACGCGGAGGCGGCGGTGGAGCCGCATCCGGGCAAACGGGTGTACCCGGCGCCGGACGGGAAGCTCACGTTCGACAAGCTCTCGAGCGTATTCCTATCGGGCAACCGCAGCAGGGACGACCAGCCGAACCACATCCGCATCCAGGAGAACGTGCCGCGCGAGGTGGCCGAGGCGTGGGCGGCGATGTGCCCGGCGGCGGTCTACGAGATCGGGCGTGACGACGGCGGGCCGACCGTGCAGCTGAAGCTGGCGCCGTCGAACTGCGTGCAGTGCGGGGCGATCACCGCCAAGGGCGGCCGGCTCACGCCGCCCGAGGGCGGCAGCGGCCCCGAGTACTCGAACATGTAGCGGCGTGCGGCGCCGGGTCATGATCGTGGTTGCCGCCGTCGTGGTGGTGTTGGCCGGGTACGCCGCCGTGGCGCCGGGCCTGGGGTACGAGTGGCCCTACCCGCAGTGACTCCCGGATCACTTCGAGCGGGGCCGGTGGACGTTCGATCGGGATGATGGCTGCCATTCGCGGGACTGGTGGTATCGGACCCAGCAGACTCGGCGCACCTTCACCCGGGTCGACTCACTGACAAGTGCGATCGGCGTGGGCGGCTCACGGGTATACGCATGGTCGTTCGAGGCACCTCAAGACGGGGACTACACCACGCTGTTCGTTCAGCGATCGTCGGGGTGCTTCACGGCCTGCGCGAACCACGACGCCGGCGGGTAATCCGGCTCGCAACATCTGCCACGAATGCAACACCGGTGCCAGGCGCAGGTGTTGCGCCGACCGGTTGCAACCGTGCTGCGGCGAGGGTCACGAGCGCGTGGCGCGGGCGCAACAAGAGCTGTCACCGCATTTCGCCCGATCTGGCTCTGCAGGCCGGCTGCCGGAACGTTGCGTCGCCTGTCACGAATGCAACACCGGTGCCAGGCGCAGGTGTTGCGTGACCGCGGCGTTACGTGGCCGTGACGGGCGCGTCCAGCCAGCCCACGACCTGGAACCAGTGCGGCTCGGGCAGCGGGTTCTGCTCGACGCGCATGCCCAGCCGCCGCATGACGGCGATCGACGCGAGGTTTTCGCGCTCGGTGGTGGCGACGATCCGGGCCAGGCCCAGCTCGGCGAAGCCGTGGTCGATCACGGCCCGCGCCGCTTCGGTGGCGTAGCCGTTGCCGCGGTGTTCGGGAGCGACCGCCCAGTACAGCCCGACCTCGGGTCGCAGACGGTCGGCCGGCCCGATCGCGCCGCCGAAGCCCGGCAGCTGGGCGAACGGCCCCATCGAGGGGACGACGCCGACCAGGCCCACCAGCTCACCGCTGTCGCGCAGGCAGATCGCCCGCTCGCCGTACGGTGGCTGGCGCAGCGCCTCGAGCTGCCCGTAGCTGGCCGCCGTCCACTCCAGCCATCCGGGGTGCGGCTCGCCCGACACCGCACGCACCGCGTCGACGTCCCCCGCCGACAGCGGCCGCACCCGCAACCGTTCCGTCTCGAGCACCGGCAGCCTCACGGCGGCGAGGCTACCCGGTCTCGGCCCAGTCCCGCTCCAGGTCGACAACCACGTGCGTGATCGGCACGTCGAACTTCTCCTCGGCCCGCTCGACCGTCTTCTTCTCCAGCCAGTTCGACCGCTCCCGCGGGTGCGTCGAGATCACGATCTCGTCGGCGTCGAACTCGAACAGCGCATCCTCGATCGCCCGCACCGGGTCGCTGTCGCCGACCGCCCCGCGCGCGTGGATGCCGCTCGCCTGCAGGTGCTCGATCGATTCGGCCAGCCGATGCTCCGCGCCCTCGCGCGCCTTGTCCACGTCGGCGAACAGGTGCCGCAGCCGCGTGTTCAGGGCCGGCGCGACGACCAGCACCTCGGCCCCGTCCGCCGCGCGCGCCTTCAGGTCATCGAGCAGCTCGCGTCCGGCCACGGTCTCGTTGGCGACCACAAGGATCCGCCGTTCGGCCATGGCCGGACACTAGCGCACGATCGTGGCGATTGCAGCTAGCCCTACCGCCCGGCCAGCGCCTCCGTCAGCTTCGGCATCACCGTCAGCACGTCCCCGACCACACCGAGGTCGGCGAACTCGAAGATGGGCGCGTTCACGTCCTTGTTGATTGCGACGATCACGCCGGCGTTGGCCATTCCCACCTTGTGCTGGATCGCCCCTGAGATGCCGCAGGCCACGTACAGCTTGGGCGACACCGTCTTGCCGGTCTGCCCCACCTGCATCGAGTAGGAGGTCCAGCCCGCGTCGACCACGGCCCGCGTCGCCGCCACCTCACCGCCCAGCGCCTTGGCCAGCTGCTCCACCACCGGGATGTTCTCGGGCCCGCCGATGCCGCGGCCGAACGCCACCAGCACGTCCGCCTCGGTGATGTCGACCCCGCCCGTCTCGGCCTGCTCGCGCCCGGCCATGCGCGCCGCCGACGACCACTCCTGCACCGTCACCGCCACCCGCTCCACCGGCGCCGTGCCCGACCCGGTCGGCTCCGATGCGAACGCGTTCGCGCGCCCCAGGATGATCGCCGGAGACGACGCAAAGGTCGACTCGACCATCACCGTGTCGCCCAGCGCCGGTCGCACCGCCACCACGCCGCCCTCGCCCAGCGTGAAGTCGGTCGTCTCGCAGTTGATGCCCGAGCCGACCCGCGCCGCCAGCCCGGCAGCCACGTCGGCCGAGACCACGCCGGCGCCGAACAGCACCGTATCGGCCTCCCGCGCGTGCGGCTCCAGCGCATCCACCAGGGGCTGCGGCAGCCCCGCCAGCGCCGCGTCGTCGGCGACCAGCACCCTGGACGCGCCGTACGCGCCCAGCCCGCCCGCCCAGGCGTCGTCGATGCCGGAGCCGCCCACGAACGCGGTCACCTCACCGCCCAGCGACGCGGCCTTCGCCAGCACGCCCAGGCTGTTCGGGTTGAACGCGCCCTCGTCGTGATCCATGAACACGATCGTCGCCATCTAGATCACGCCCCTCTCGGCCAGAAACTCGACGATCGCGCCGGCCGAGTCTCCGCCCGTATCCTCGATCCGCCGCCCCTCCTGCTTGGCCGGCGGCGGCGACACGCTGCGCACCACGCTCTTCGCCCCGCCCTCGCCCACTCGCGACGGGTCGATCCCGGCATCCGCTGCAGAGACCTGGTCGGTCGGCTTCTTCTTGGCGCCCATGATCGCCTTGATGGAGGGCAGCCGCGGGGTGTTGATTGCATCCGACACCGAGATCACCGCCGGCAGCGTCGCCTCGATCACGTCGTAGCCGTGCTCGGTCTGGCGCTTCGCGCGCAGCGTCCCGCCCTCCAGCGACAGCGACGCGACCTGCGTCACCAGCGGCCTGCGCAGGTGGTCGGCGACCGCCGCAGCCATCACGTAGCAGTCGGCGTCCGACGCCTGCTGGCCGAGGATCACGAGGTCGGCGTTCTGCTTCTCGAGCACCGTCGCCAGCGCGTACGCGGTGCCGCTGATGTCGGACCCGGCCAGCGCCGGATCGGTCAGCAGCACCACCCGGTCGGCACCCAGTGCGAGCGCCTTCTGCAGCGGCCGCTGGGCGTTCTCGCGGCCCATGCAGACGGCCACGATCTCCTCCACCTCATGGCCCGCCTCGCGTAGCTTGATCGCCTCTTCCAGGCCGTGCACGTCGAACGGATTCAGCTCGCTGTCGCCCGACCGGTCGAGCCGGTATGTGGACGGGTCGAGCCGCTTTGCGCTGGTCGCGCTCGGCACCTCTTTCACGCAGACTGCGATGTTCAACCCTCTCCCCCTGCTTCGTATGCTGGTTGCATTACTTGCCGATGAACGTCGGCGTGCGCTTCTCGACGAACGCGCGCAGTCCCTCGCGGGCGTCGTCCGTCGAGAACATCAGCGAGTAGAGATCTGCCTCGTGCACGAGGTTGCCGCCGATGTCGCCGTGCAGCGCACGGTTCGTGGACTCCTTCGCGTAGTAGAGCGCCACCGGGCTCTTCGATGCCATCTGCTGCGCCAGCTCCATCACCCGCGGCATCAGCTCGGCGCTCGGGTAGACGTGCTGCACCAGCCCCCGCTCCAGCGCCTCGGCCGCGTCCACCATGCGCCCCGTCAGGATCAGCTCCTTGGCGTAGCCGATGTTGGTGGCGCGGGCCAGCCGCTGGGTGCCGCCCCATCCGGGGATGATGCCGAGGTTGATCTCCGGCTGCCCGAAGCGGGCGTTCTCGCTGGCCAGCCGCACGTCGCAGGCCAGTGCGATCTCGCAGCCGCCGCCGAGCGCGTAGCCGTTGACCGCCGCGATCGTGGGCTTGCGCATCGTCTCCAGCTTGTGCGCAATCTCCTGCCCCAGCTCCGAGTAGTCGCGCGCCTCGAGCGGCGTCTTTCCGTCCATCTCCTTGATGTCGGCGCCGGCGATGAAGGCACGGTCGCCGGCACCCGTCACCACGATCACGCCGCAGGTGGGGTCGCTGCCGAGATCCTCGAGCGTCGCCAGCAGCTCCTCAAGCAGCGCCGTGTTGAGCGCGTTCAGGACGTCCGGCCGGTTCACGGTGACCACCGACACGCGCCCCTCGGCGACGATCCGCAGCCCCGCCATCAGGACGCCAGCCTGGTCTCGAGGAAGTCGACGATCTCGGCGGTGGGCGCCCCGGGCGTGTAGACCTCGGCCACGCCCTGCTCCTTCAGCACCGGGATGTCATCGGCCGGGATGGTGCCGCCCAGCACCACCAGCACGTCGTCGGCGCCCTGCTCCCGCAGCAGCTCCATGATGCGCGGCACCAGCGTCATGTGCGCGCCCGAAAGGATCGACAGCCCAACCGCATCGGCGTCCTCCTGGATCACGGTCTCGACGATCTGCTCCGGGGTCTGGTGCAGCCCGGTGTAGATCACCTCCATGCCCGCGTCGCGCAGGGTGCGGGCGATGATCTTTGCTCCGCGATCGTGCCCGTCCAAGCCGGGCTTCGCGACGACGACTCGAATCGGGCGGTCCATGTCGTCTGCGAGTCTACCGAGCGCACCCGGTCAGGGAGTCACTCGGTCTCGGCAAGCCTAGAACACGGGCGTCTCGCGATACACGCCCCACACCGACCGCAGAGCGTCGCAGATCTCGCCCTCGCTGGCGTAGGCCCGCGCGCACTCGACGAGGTGCGGCATCACGTTTTCGTCCGTGGCCGCGGCCCGCTGCAGATCGGCCAGCGCCGCGTCCACCTCACCCTGGCTGCGATCGTCGCGCACGGACCGCAAGCGCGCCACCTGCCGCTCCTCGACCTCGAACGGCACCTGCAGCGTCTCCAGCGGCTGGTCGTCGCCCTCGGTGAACGAGTTCACGCCCACGATCGCTCGCCGGCCCGACTCCACCTCCTGCTGGAACTGGAAGCTGGCCTCCGCGATCTCGCGCTGGAAGAAGTTCTCGTTCAACGCAGCCACGACGCCGCCCAGCCGGTCGATGCGGTCGAAGTAGTCGTAGGCCTGCCGCTCCAGCTCGTCGGTCAGCGACTCCACCAGCCACGAGCCGCCCAGCGGGTCGGCGATGCTGGTCACGCCGGTCTCGTGCGCGATCACCTGCTGGGTGCGCAGCGCCAGGCGCGCGGCGTGCTCGGTGGGCAGGGCAAGCGCCTCGTCGTAGCTGTTGGTGTGCAGCGACTGGGTGCCGCCCAGCACCGCCGCCAGCGCCTCGATGGCGGTGCGCACGATGTTCACCTGGGGCTGCTGGGCCGTCAGCGAGACGCCGGCGGTCTGGGTGTGGAAGCGCATCAGCAGCGCGCGCTCCGTCTTGGCGCCGTAGCGCTCGCGCAGCACCCGCGCCCAGAGCCGCCTGGCCGCGCGGTACTTGGCGATCTCCTCGAAGAAGTCGATGTGCGCGTTGATGAAGAAC
>JAICYJ010000048.1 GCA_025934255.1 Thermoleophilia bacterium
CGGCTTCCACGGCTGGCACTGCATCGCCGGCCCGGTGCACCAGAACGCCGCCCCGATCATGATCGCGCTGTCGCTGATGGCAGCCGCCGTGGTGACCGCCGTGGACGCGGTGCTGGCGGCCGCCCGCCGCGTGGTCGCGCGGCTGGTGCTGGCAGGCTGGGCACTGCCGCGGCCCACCGCGGTCTGGCTCGAGCCGCGCCCGGCTCCGCTCCGCAGCCGCTCCCGGCACGCGATCGCCCCCACGCGCGGCCCTCCCCTGCCTGCCTGACCTTGGCCAATCCGGGCGCGTGTGCCCGGCCTGATGGGGAGGAATCGCATGAAACGACGACGCGTGCGCGTCGCCGCCGTGACAGGCGCGGCGCTGGTCGCATTTCTGACCATGACCAGCTCCGCGTTCGCTCACGCCGCACTCAGCCCCCCCGTGGCCGAGACCGGCGTGCTGCAGCAGTTCACGCTGGCCGTGCCCACCGAGAAGGAGGGCGCGACCACGACCGAGATCCAGATGACGGTGCCCTCCGGGGTGGCAATCGACTCGTTCGAGCCCGAGCCGGGCTGGAAGCGCACGGTCAGCGCCTCCGGCTCCGGCGATGCCGCCATCGTCAACACGGTCACCTGGTCGGGCGGCGCCGTGCCCACCGACGAGGACTCGGTGTTCCGGTTCCAGGCCACGCTGACGGGCGGCAGCAAGACGTACACGTTCGGGGTGCGCCAGACCTACTCCGACGGCTCGGTCGTCGAGTGGACGGGCGCCGAGAACTCCGACACGCCCAGCCCGGTGATCAAGGGCGTCTCGTCGATCGGCGGCAGCTCCAGCTCGACGCTGGGGATCATCGCGATCGTCGTGGCAGTGGTGGCATTGCTGCTGGCCGGCGCCTCGCTGCTCTCGGGGAGGCGATCGCTGACGTGAGCCTCCGCGGGCGAGCCGTTTGCGGACTGACGTTCGCCTGTCTGTTCCTGCTGGTGCCGGCACCGGCCGCGTGGGCGCACGCGGCCCTGCTGAGGACGTCACCACAGGCCAGCGTCACCGTCAACGGCTCGCCCGCTCAGGTCACGCTCACGTACGACGAGGCGGTGGAACCGCGGTTCGCCGTGGTGTCGGTGACCAACGCCGCCGGCCAGCAGCAGGCCAGGGGAGCGCCGCACACCTCGCCGTCTGACCCCGACACGCTCGAGGTGCCGGTGAACAAGCTGTCGCCCGGGTGGTACCTGGTCTACTGGCGGGTGATCTCGGCCGACGGCCACCCGGTGCGTGGCGCGTTCACGTTCGCGGTCGGCCCCAACCCCGGCCCGGCCCCGCAGTTCGTGATCCCGTCGCTGTCGGAATCGGCGGCCACGCCGGGACTGGTCACGGCGCGCTGGGCGACGTTCCTGTCGATCATGCTGGCCGTGGGACTGTTCTCGATGCGCACCCTGATCGCGCGCCCGGTGGCCGCCGCCGCGCCGCGGACGATGCGGGCGCTCTCGATCGCCTTCGGCGTCTGCCTGGTGGCCGGGCTGATCGCGATCCCCATCTACATGCTGGTGACCACGGCCAGCTTCGCGCTTCGCTCGGTGCTCGACGTCACGCAGATCGTGCCGCTGATCCGCTCATCGGCGCTGGGCCGGGCGCTGGTCGACCTGGAGATCGTGACGGCCCTGTTCGGGCTGGCGGCGGCGGTCGCGATCCGGATCGACCGCGGCACCGGCGCGCGGTCGGTGGCGGCACTGGTGGCGATGGTCGGGGCGGTGCTGGCCGGCGGCGCGATGCTGGCGGTGCCGGGGCTGGCGGGACACGCTGCGCAGACTTCGCCGGCGGGGCTGTCGCTCACCTTCGACTGGGTGCACATGGTGTCCGGCTCGCTCTGGATCGGCGGGCTGGTCGGGCTGCTGGTGCTGCTGGCCTTCGCCGGCGAGCGGCGCGGCGAGGTGCTGGCGACGTCGGTGCCGCGGTTCTCGAAGCTTGCGATCGCGTCGGTGCTGGCGGTGATCGCAAGCGGCGTGGGCGCGTCGATCCTGCACCTGCCGACGCTGGCAACGCTATGGCAGACCAGCTATGGCAAGGCGATCCTGGTGAAGGTGGGGCTGCTGTGCCTGGCGCTGGTGCTGGGCGGCCTCAACTTCGCGCGCACCAGCCCGCGGCTGGTGGCGGCGCACGAGCGAAGGGATGCGGAGCTGGGCGCGTCGGGGGCCGGACTGCTGCGGCGTAACGTGACCGGCGAGGTGCTGATCGTGGCCGGGATCGTGGCCGCGGCGATGGTGCTCTCGAGCCTGCCGCCGCCGGCCAAGGCGCTGGGATCGCTGGGTGCGATCAGCGCGCACGTGGGGCCGGGCGCCGTCAACCAGACGGTGCACGAGGGGCCCTACACGGTCGACATCAAGATCAACCCCAACCGCGCGGCAGCGCCGAGCGATTTCTCGATCTCGATCGAGCGTGGCGGAAAGCCCGTGACCGGCGCGACGGTGATCCAGCGCTTTGACATGCTGGACATGGACATGCAGCAGCAGGCGTACACGCTGACGGAGGGACCGCCGGGGACGTACTCGCGAACGACGCCCGCGCTGGTGATGGTCGGTCACTGGGGGCTGTCGTTCCAGGTCGAGCCGAAGGGCTCGGCGCCGTTCACCGTGATCGTCGAGGACAAGGCGGAGGGCTGAGATGAACAGCCAGACGCGGGTGCTGCTGGCGTCGCTGCTGGCCCTGGGCGCGGGTGTGGCGGCGGTGGTGATCGTGTTGCTGCTGGGGCAGGCAGTGGTCTGATGCGGGGCTTCGCGGCGCTGGTGTTCGCGGTGCTGGCGGCGGCGGTCGTGCTGCAACCGGCGGCTCCGGCGCGGGCAGACGGCGACCCCTGCAGCGACTACCTGCTGGTGGGATCGTTGTGTCCGCCCAACAACCCGCGGCCGTCACAGCCGCAGATCGACCGCACGCAGAAGACGATCGACGCGGCCAAGCAGGGCGGGTACCAGATCCGGGTGGCCGTAATCGGGTCGCCCACCGACCTGGGATCGGTGCCGGTGTTCTTCGGGCGGCCGGCGCCGTACGCGAAGTTCCTGGACGCGGAACTGCAGAGCGCGTGGACGGGCAAGCTGCTGGTGGTGATGGCGGCCGGCTACGGCGTGCGCGAGCACACGAAGCCGTACCTGGCGGGTGTGAAGGCGCTGAAGGGTCTGCCGCCGCCGGCCAACGGCACGCCGGACGCGCTGATGGCGGCGGCCACGGTGGCAGTGCGGAAGCTGGCCGCCTCGGAGGGTGTGAAGGTGCCGGTGATCCCGCTCGCAAAGACGGTGACACCGCCGACGACAGGATCGGGCTCCGGCTCGACCAGCTTCGTGAAGTACGCGCTGCTGCTGGCGGCCGGGCTCCTGGTGCTGGGCGTGATCGTCGCGGCGATCCTGTTCTGGCCGGACGGCGAGGACGAGCCGGAGCCCGACTAAGTCACCGGGCGATGGGGCTACAGTCGCGGCGCTGAGATCCCGATAGCTGCGGAATGAGCAGTAACGGCACCGGCGGCGTCGCCTACCTGACCACGATCGCGGTCGAGGAGGACACCCCGCAGATCCCGCTGTGGCGGGCGATCAGCGGCGGCGGAGACCTCTGGTTCGAGCGCTACGGCCACGACGGCTGGCGCGAGGACGAGGCGCTGGGCGAGGCCGTGACCGCGACGGGCACGCTGCGGCTGACCATGTCGGAGGCGCGCTGGATCGCCGCCGAGCAGTTCGGCGCGGCCTGGTAGCGGCCACCCCGCGCGTGCAGGGTTGTGGGCGCGCGTGGCATAGACTGATCGGCGACGGGACGTGGCGCAGCCTGGTAGCGCACCTGCTTTGGGAGCAGGGGGTCGCGAGTTCAAATCTCGCCGTCCCGACTCAAATCTGACAGGCATTCTCCCCTACCACGGCATGGGCAGCCGCCAGACGCAACCGGGATGGTAATCAGGGGCTGGAGCGTGCCGGGCTAGCCTGAGATGTAAACCGACCGCACCCGGCAGCTCGGCCTCACCGTGTTGGCGGTGCGCCTGCGGGTGGGTGTGCCAGGGCCGGATTCCACCCAGATCGCCAACCTCGCCAAGGCCTCGGTGGGCTCCGGCCCGCTGTTCGGAGCATTCCAGCTGGCAAGCGCGGTGCTGTTGCTGGCAGCAGCAAGCTCCTCCTTCCAGGCCGGCCCCGGCCTCCTGAAGGCGCTGTCGCAGGCACCGGGCGGCATCGGCATCCTGCATCGCAGTCTCGGCTCGACCAACACCATCACACGCCATATTGGGGCGTGGGGGCATTCCTCTGCGTGGCGGCGGTGGTTGTCGTGGCAGCCGGTGCCTCCGAGCAGGAGCTCGTGCTGTTCTATGCGGTCGCGGTGTTTGTCGCGTTCTTCTTCGGCTTGCTCTCGATGTACCGCTTCGCCCGTGCCGAGCACACGCGCCGCTTCGTGGCCCTCACCGGAGCCGGCCTCGCGGCCGTCACCCTCACGCTCGTCGTCAATCTGGGACGGGTGTACCCGATCGCGAGCCTCGCCGCCGCCATTGTCATCGCAGCGATTCTCCACCGCCTCTGGGTCAGAGCCGGAATGCCCAGCGGCGCCGCCGACGCAGAGGCAATCGCCGAGCGTGCCATGGGTGACACGATCGTCTGAGCCTGGAGTTCGCTCGGTGCGTGCGACGTTCCACAGCCGCGTTACGAACGAGTCTATCCGCCACTTCGGAGTCGAGGGCGGAGGTAGCCAGCTCTCGACGCGGTGAGCTTCCGCGAGCGGCTACACCCGCAGTGCGTATCCAATGCCGCGGGTTGTGTGGATGAGTTCCTGACGGCAGCCGACTTGGCGAAGTTTCTGACGGATTGCGTAGACATGAACGTCGCAGACTCGCTCATCACCGGTGTGGCTGCTGTTCCATAGCTCGCGGACTATCTCGACTCGTGGCACGGTTGTCCCTTGTGCTCGAGCGAGTGAGGCGAGAACCACGTACTCGGACGGCGTGAGAACGACCTTCCGGTCGCGTACCGTGACCTGTTGCGTCGCGGTATCGATCTCGAGATCCCCGACGCGAATCAACTGCGATCTGCGGGCGGCGCTGGCGTCCATCTCTCGTCGGCGCAGGAGTGCGGCGACGCGGCTGACCAGTTCGCGCTGGGAGAATGGTTTGACGATGTAGTCGTCCGCGCCGCTCTGCAGGCCCCGCACGCGGTCGTCCTCGCCGTCGCGTGCGGTCAGCATGATGATCGGCATGTCGTTGTTTTGTGCCCGCAGCTTCTGGCAAAGGTCAAAACCGGACATGCCGGGCAGCATCAGGTCGAATATGCCGACGTCGTATGTCTCCTGCTCGAGGTGCTGGAGCGCCTCTTCCGCGCTGGTGGCAGCGTGCGGGTGGTAGCCGGCCTGGCGGAGGTTGTGGATGATGCCGTCCAGGAGCGGCCGCTCGTCGTCGACGATGAGGATCCGCTCGCCGCTCACGCTTCTTTCCAGGTCTTCAGAATGACGTCGATCGTCGTACCGGCCGCGGTGCTGGATGCTCGTACCTCACCGCCGAGTGCTGCGGCGACGTCGCGGACGATCGCAAGGCCAAGCCCGAATCCGCTGGCGTCGCGTCGGCCGTCGAGACGGTAGAAGCGGTCGAAGACCCGATCCTGCTCGTCAGGTGGGATGCCGGCGCCGTCGTCGCGGACGGAGATCACGGTGCCACGTGGATCTTGGGCTGCGTGGACGCAGATTGAGGAGGCGGCGTGCTTGGCCGAATTGGAGAGCAGGTTATGGAACAGGTGATAGGCGAGGTCTCGGTTTGCTGCGACACATACGCGGTCAGGGCAGGAGAGGTTGAGGTGAAGACCCCGCAGGTCGACTCCATCGGCGCACTCCTCGAGCAGTTCGCGAACGGGAACGGGGCCCATAGCGACCGCCTCGGTTGTCGTCTGCGCGCGTGCGAGCGTCAGCATTGCTGACGACAGACGTCCGAGGCGTCCGGCTTCGCGGTCGATGTGTCCGAGGAACCGGTCGAGCACTTGGGGGTCGTCGCGGCCGCCGTTCAGGATCGACTCGACGGAGGTGATGATCGCTGCGGTCGGGGTGCGAAGTTCATGTGCGGCGTTCTGGACGAACTGGCGTTCTGCGCGTTCTTGTCGCTCTCGCTCCGACACGTCGGTGAACACGAGAATGACGGTATCTTCGTGAGGTTTAGCTGCCAGTCCGACCACGTCGAACGTCCGTCCGCCGTGTCGGAATCTCCGCTCAACCGGATGATCTTGGCGTCGGACTTCGGCCACCATCTCTCGCAAGTCGATGCTGGGCCAGGGATCGATGAGCTCCTCGCCTGGATGGAACTGGAGATCTCCGGCGAAGCGTTGTGCCGTGGGGTTGGCGAACTCAACATGTCCGCCGGAGTCGACGGCGATAACGCCGTCGTGCAAGCGCTCCAAAATCATACGGAGCCGGTCGCGCTCGAAGGCCACCCGGCGGAATGATGCGTCGAGTTGGCGCTGCATCTCGTCGACCGCACGGCCGAGCGTGCCGATTTCATCCGGGAATCGCGGCTGCAGCCGCCGGGTGAAGTCGCCATCCTTGATGGCGGATGCGGTGACAGCGATCCGGCGGACCCGCCGGGTGACCAGAGCCGCGATCAAGATGCCCAGAAGCGCACCGCCGAAACCGGCGATAAGGGCGCTGGGCAGAAGTTCCCGTCGCACCACTGCGGCTTCGGCGGCGGCTGAGGAATCGGGACGGTAGGCGATCAGCGCGGCGTCCATCATCGGGAGGCGAAGTCCGACCACGGTGCCGTTGCCCGGTGTGCCCCGCACGTAGCGGCGAAGCTTGCTGACCGCCGATACCGCCGCCGCGAGATCGGGGACGTCCTTCAGATCGATTCCGTGCGAGAGTGAGGCGGTGAGCGGTTTTCCGTGCCAGTCGACGACGAAGATCGCGAGGTTTTGCCTCTCCGCGATCGACTCGACGGTGGTAGGGCTCGTTCCGGCGGATCGCTGAAGGAGATTCGCGGCGTCGACCGCGTCACCGGCTGCCAGCTGATGCGTTCGAGCTTGGAACGCGCCCTCTGCGCGTTGGTTCAGCAGTAGGCCGACGCCTGCGGCAGTGCCCGCCGCGACGAGCGTGAACGCCAACGGCAGCCACCATCGGATACTGAGGAGCCGCATGGCTCAATGCTACGCGCCTGCGCGAAGCGGTCGATGGCCAGACCGTGTTTGGATTTCTTAACGCGGCTGCGCGCTCTCTGGGATCTCCGGAGTGCCCGCCGGCTTCAGGGCGGGCACTCCGAAGGCATGGGCCAGACAGCGCTAACCGGTGATGGTGAAGCCGTAGATGTGGCGGCTGTTATCGCTTGCCCACATGCGCCCGGCGCTGTCGAACTCGATGAAGTTCGACCCCTGGAACTGAAGGCCAGTTGGCAGGTCGGCCTGAGTGACGACGACCTGGCAGGTCGCGCCGTCGGGGCTCATGCGGACGATCCGGGCGTTCTTCACATCGCCGATATAGAGCCAGGTGTGGGACGGATCCCAGGTGATGCCCCACGGCTGGGCGAGGCCCTTGCCGGCGCAGGTGGGCTTGATGACGGTGGCCGTCTTGGTGGAGAGGTTCCACTTGGTGATCCGGTTGGTTCCGGTCTCGGCGACGTAGGCGGTGCTTCCGTCGGGCGAGACAGCGATGCCGCGCGGCGCCGTCATCTGACCCGCCGCGGTGCCACAACTGCCGAGCGATTCGAGCAGCGTGCCACTGGGAGCGTGAGCGATGCTGGTGGTTGAGAGCAGTTTCGTCTCGTCGAACACTTGCAGGCGACAGCCGCCGACATCGGTGGCGTAGACCTTGCCGCCGACCACCTGGATGCCCTGGACGCCGCCGGAGAACTGGCCGGCGGTCTTGCCTTGCGAGCCGAAGCGATGGACGAAGCTGCCGCTGGTCGTGAACGCCATGACGGCGTTGTTGTTATCGCCGACCCAGGCCCGACCGTCATCGCCGAAGGTGAGGGCTCGGGGATACCCGAAGCCGTCTGACGTCGGCGCAGCCGGCTGTCTCGATCCCCATTGGAGCATCCAGGCGGGGCAACTACCCGCCGTCGTGCAGGTCGAGGAGAGGTCGAACTTCTGCACGCGCTGCTCGAACGTGTCCACGACGTAGAGGTTGTCGGAGCCGTCGATGGCGATGCCGTTTTGCTGGTTGTAGCCGCCACGCGGCGGCGGCTGCGGGCCGGTCGACCAGGACAGACGCGTTGCTCCGGCGCAGGTGTTCACCGTCGTGGTGGCGGTGGAGACGTCGCAGTTGGGCTTGGCGGCGATGTCGCCGGGAGCGAACTTCTCGACCCCATAGCCGTAGGCAGTGCCAGTGCAGAAGGCATCGCAGCCCCAGGTCTCGCCGACGTAGACGTTCCCCCGGCCGTCGACCGCTGCGAACCGGATCGAGTCGAAGCCCTGATGACCGGTCGCGTTGTTCGTGCCGTCGCTGTTTCGCCATTCGTTGACGAAGCGAACGGCGGTGTTCGACGCGCCGGGGTTTGCGCCGGGGATCGAGCTCGGCGTGTAGTGGAACTCATAGACGCGGTTCAGCGCCGCGCCGACCGCGTAGACGAGATTGCTGGTCTGGTCGATGGCGATGCCGCGGACGTCGCGAAGGTCGCTTTGGGCGGGGCTTGAGGCGATGATCGTGCCGCCGTGCGTCGAATCGACGAGGGGGCTGAAGACGAAGATCCGCCGCGAGCTGTACTCGGCCACGAAGATGTGTCCGGCGGCATCCTCACCGATACCACGTGGAATCGGCGTGCCAACTCCAGAGCCGGACCAGTCAAGGGCGCCCTTGTAAACGCCGTGGTGGTCGAACACGTAGACCTGGCGGCAGCGGGGATCCGAGACATACAGGTAGTGCGTCGCGAACACCGTGTCCACCATGATGTGGGTGGGGATGTTCATCTGGCCGCCGCCGCAGCCAACCGGGTAGCTGTGGCCGGGATGCGAGGCGTCGGTACCGGTAACGGAGGATTGCTGCTTTCCGATCGTCTGCAGCCAGTTGCCGGTGTGGGAGAACTCGACGAAGTTCGAGCTGCCCTGATCAGCCGCCCAATACGATGCGCCCCCATCGACCACATCCGTGGGATCGGCGGCGATGTCGTAGGCCGCGCTTTGCACGCCGCCGTTCGCCTTTGGGCCGGTGATGTCTGAGTAGCTTGCGAGATGGCTGCCGCTGGTTGAGAAGCGCTGTACGCGGTAGTTCCAGTAGTCGCCGACCAGGATCGAGTTGTCGCTCGAGTCCCAGTCCATCCCATAAGCGTAGATTCCGGCTGGGCCGCTGAACCCGATCGATTTGTAAAACGTTGCGAGCCCTCCGCCGCCGCCCGAGGATTGCTCGACCGGGTAGACAACCGTCGCGGTGTAGTCGGAGCTGCCGCTGGTCGCCTTGACACGGATCTTCCAGGTGCCGGTTTGGGTCGCGGTGAAGCTGATCTGCTCCGGCTTGGCAGTGGTCGACACGGCCTTCGCCACGTCGCCGCCGCCGGGCTGAACGAAGAACAGGTCGAAGTTTGCGGCATTGTTTGACCAGTCGAGATTGGCAGTGATCGTGCCGGTGCGGGTGACGTCGAAGCTGTGGGTTCGCGTGATCGAGCTTGACGTCGGCAGCGTGCCCGTGAAGGTGGCAGTATCGGTCGGGCCGGTGTCCGGGGGCGGGGGTGGAATGACGGGATGGCTGACGTGTGCGGTGAACGCCGAGGCGCCGCTGGTGGCTCGAACGCGGATCTTCCACGTGCCGGTTTGGGTGGCGTCGAAGGTCAGCGACTCGGGATTCGCTGTCTGCGAGACTGCTCTGGCGACATCGCCGCCGCCAGGCTGAACGAGGAAGAGATCGAGGTTGGCCGAGCTGACCGGCCAGTCAAGCGACGCCGAGATCGTTCCGGTCTGGGTCACATCGAAGGCGAACGTCTTCGACACCGTGCCGGTGCTAGAGACGGTGCCGGTGAACGTTTGGGTCGCCGTGTCTGCCGACGCCGCGGGTACGAGCATGAGCGCGACGCCCACCGCAGCCGACATGATCCACCATCGAAACCTGCCCACGCCAAGACCTCCCGTTTGCCAACGCTTGGATGGTACGGGCCTCGTCGCGCCAGTTCTGTTCGGATCCCTTAATAGTGGTTGGCCTGCCGCAGCGCCGCCCGTACGCTAGTGCTGGCAACAGGCGATCCATCGGTATGGGAGGCGGCATGGCGACGCGCGGGCGAACGGTACGACTACTTCTCTTTGTGTGCTTGGTGGCGCTTGTCCTCCCGGCGAGCGGGGCTGCCGCGTCGCAGGCCTTTTCGGGCACGGTCTCCGCGACGGGGACGAAGTGGAAGTACCAAACGTTCTCGGCGACCACTGGCGATCAGATCACGGTCGACCTCGACTGGTCGGACACAAGCGCCAACCTCGGCTTGTATCTCTACAAGCCGGACGGGAGGTTCGCAAAGACGGTCACAACGACCGCCAAGCCGAAATCCATTAGCTTCCAGGCAACCAGCACAGGCACGTGGAAAGTCGGCGTCAAAGCGCTGTCGGGCTCCTCCGCATTCACCGCCACGATCGCAACCACCGCCGGATCAACGACGAGCGGCGATCAGACGTTCACGGGATCGCTCGATGCGAACGGCACGAAGCTCGCCGTAGGCTCGTTCACCGTTGCTGCTCCCGCGTCGATCACCGTCAACCTCGACTGGGACAACGCCGGCGCCAACCTGACCCTCTTCTTGAAGAATCCGGCCGGGAAGCAGGTAGCCTCGGCGACTGGTGCGGCCAAGCCAAAGACGCTGACATACCAGGCCTCGACGAGCGGCACCTGGAAGATCAACGTCAAGGCGGTGAGCGGCGCTGCCAGCTACGCCGCGACGGTCTCTCTCGGCCAGGCGAGCACGGTGACGAAGCCGACCTATCTGCGCACGCTCGGAAACGGCCAGGGGCAGGCGGACATGTACCCATCCGGGATCGACGTCGACGCGTCCGGGAATCTCTACATCGCTGATACGGGGAACGACCAGGTTGCCGCCTACGCGCCTGATGGCACTCAGCTCTGGCGCTCGGACGTGCGTGGGCCGAAGGCAAACGGCGTCTTCTCCAACCCTCGTGACCTCGCCTATCTGAACGGGAAGGTCTACGTTGCCGATACTGAGTTCAACCGCGTGCAGGTGCTGGACGCGACCAGCGGCCACTGGCTCTCCACCTGGTCGTATCGGCCGACGTCGATCATCGGCATCAGCGCAGGCGTCGATGCAAGCGGCACTCCGATCATCCTCACCGCCGACGACGCGCAGAACACGATCTCGCTGTTCAAGCCAGACGGCACGCTGATTCGAGCCTTCAAGGCGCCGCTTGGCACCGCAGACGGTGATCTCAACGCTCCCCGCGACGCTGCGACCAACTCCTCGGGGGACATCTATGTCGCCGACTTCGCCAACAACCGGATGGTCGAGTTCTCGCCCGCCTTCTCCTTCATCCGCAGCTGGGGCGTGAAAGGCGCCGCCGCCAGCCAGTTCAACCGGCCCTACGGCGTCGCCTTGGACGCGGCAAACAACGTCTACGTCGCCGACTCCGACAACGAACGGATCCAGGAGTTCACCGCGACCGGCGGCTTCATCCGCCAGATGGGAAGCTCCGGCACCGGAAACGGCCAGTTCTTCCAGCTTCGCCGCGTCGCCGTCGGGTCGGGCACCGCGCCGGAGGTCTACGGCGCCGACCTCTGGGGCTTCCACGTGTCGCGGTTCTCGAACACCGGCGTGTTCCAGAAGACCTACGGCGGGCAGGGGCCCGAGGACGGCGGCTTCAACGAGCCAAGCGGCGCTGCCGTCGGCTCGAACGACACCTACGTCGCCGACGCCGTCAACCAGCGCATCCAGAAGTTCACGACGTCATCCGGCGCGTTCGAGCAGGTGATCGGCCATCGCGGCTGGCTTGCCACCGACCTGCTCGGCATGAACTGGCCGCGCGACGTCACCCTAAACGGCGCGTCCAACACGATCTGGGTCGCAGACACGAAGAACAACCGGCTGACCGAGTTCAACCCGCAAGGCAACCCGACCGGCAAGAAAGCCGGCAAGTTCGGCAGCGGCACCGACCAGCTGCACTGGCCGTTTGCGATCGACTCGAGCGGCAAAGACGTGATCGTTGCAGACACCTTCAATAACCGGGTTGAGCGGTGGGACACCGGAACCCTGACCACGACCTGGACGAGCGCCGCTGGGGTCTTGAAAGGCCCAAAGGATCTCACCGTGGTCGGTAACACCGTCTATGTTGCAGACACCAACGACAACCGCGTCGTCGAGCTCGACGCAACCACCGGCGCGCTGATCAAGAGCTTCGGGTCGCTCCACAACCCGCAAGGCATCGCCGTCGACGCCAACGGTAACGTCTGGGTCGCGGACACAAACCAGAACAAGCTGGTCGAGTTCTCCCCAGCCGGCTCGGTCATCCAGACTTTCGGCTCGCTCGGCAACGCTCAAGGGCAGTTCAACATGCCGACCAAGCTCGAAATCGCCGGCACCACGCTCTATGTCTGCGACATGTTCAATAACCGCGTCGAGGAGTACTCGATCGGCTGATTGCGGCCGCAGCGACCCATTCCTTGGTCGCTCCGACAGCCTGCGACCGAAGTCTTGCAGATAACATCTATCTATGTAGGATTAGCTGGATGACGCGGCCAAGACGACCCTCCGCCCAGACCCAGGCCGTGCTGCACGCATTGGCCGCCAACCCCGCCCAGTGGCGCTACGGCTACGAGCTGGGAGTCGAGGTCGGCCTCAAGTCCGGGTCGCTCTACCCGATCCTGATGCGCCTGTCCGACCGCACGCTGGTCGAGGCGCGATGGGAGGACGAACCCCGCGGGCGGCCGCCGCGCCATCTGTACCGGCTGACGCCGACCGGGCACGAGCTGGCGTCCACCCTGCGGCCCGTACACATCGCCGAGCGGGCGGTCCCTGGACAACCGCACCTCAGGGGCGCGTCATAGCGGTGCTGTTCGCAGTCGCGCTGGTGACAGGGCTCGGTCTGCTCGCGGCCGCGCTACGCCGCCCACCGGGCAAGGGCGGTGGCAATCGATCAGGCACGCCGGCCGCAGGCACAGCCGGCGCAGAAGCTCCATCGGCCGGCGCCTAGAGCAGCGCGATCTGCCACTGTTGACCTTGCGCGCCGTCGCTTCGGCGCTTCCGCCATCCCGGGTGCTGCGCCGGCACCTGGCCCGCCGTGGCCATGTGCCTGACCCTGCTTGCCGCGTACGCCGGACTTGCCGTACTGCTTTCACGACAGCCGGGCCCCGAGGCAGCGGCCGGCCGCCGGGTCGGCGTGGTCGCAGGGCTCGCAACCGGAGCTTCCTGGTTCGCGGTGTGGCAGTCGATCAGCTTCCTGCCGATCTTCGCCGCCCTGCTGGCACCGATCGTCGCGGCGACATGGCTTGCCTGGACGCGCCGGAGCATGGCCGCGGGAGCATGGGCGGGGCTGTGGGGAGGGCTCTTCGGCGGTCTGGTGTTCTTCGTCGGCGCCTCCGTCGCCAGCTACGTGAGCGACGGCCGACCCTACGACCGCTATGTGATCGCCGAGTACCACCGCAGCGGAGCGCCCAACCTGGCCACCTACGCGGTCGGCGACAACCTCAGCGCCGCCATCGCAGTGCTGCTGGTACTGCCGGTGTCGCTGTCGCATTCGGGGCGCTAGGCGCGCGGCTCGCCGCACGCCCCGAGCGCTCCGCCCGTTGAAACGCGCCGTCTCCGGCGGGTTACGGGTTGAGGATGATCTTGCCGTCGTGCGGGGCCACGCTCGTCGCTGGGCCGCCGGGACGCGCCACCACGGTGGTGGTCGTGCCGCCCGTGTTGACGATCACTTCGCCGTTGGTGAACTGGCGCACGATCAGGTTGCCGCTGACCGTCGCCTGCCCTGTGGGGCTGCCCAGCGTACTGGCGCTGTTGTAGAAGTCCCACCACTTGCCGGTCTGCGAGTCGGTTCCCACGCTGATGTGGTCTCCCGGGCCGGCCCCGGAGAGGAACAGCGTGAACCCGTAGCGCGCCCCCGACTCGGTGCCGAGCTTGGCAAAGCAGTAGCACCGGGTGTGTTCCAGAACCTGGAGCGACTGCGCCGCGGAGACACGGGCGAACATCTCGAAGCCGACCGCGAAAATGGGGTTGTTGGGGGTGATCAGGTTGTTGGCCATGACCGACCACCTGCTCGAAGCATTCTCGACGTAGTTCGCCTCGGCGGTCGTCTCGCTGATCCACCAGCTCTCGCTGACGCTGGGCTTCGTCGACATCCGCTGATAGCCGTCGGTACCCATCGCGTCGACGAAGCACCACTGGGGTGCGCCGGCGCAGTTCTGCACGACCTGCTGGCGCCAGCCGGAGCTGGACGGGTTCATCACGAAGTAGCTCTTGAGGGCGCGGTCGTGGATGCGGGCGCCGGTGGCGGTGTGCAGGTACCAGGACTCGGGATACGTGCCGACCGAGGAGCGGGTGCCCTTCGTGTACAGCCCCGTGTTCGATGAGTGCCAGCCCTGCTTCAGCTGGCCCGCGGAGACGCTCACGGTGGGGAAGTGCGATTGGATGAACGACTCGGTCTGCGACGTCCCGTGGACGTGCAAGGGCGCGTACAACATGTCAAGCGGACCGGCCTGCGCGGCGGGAGCCACGCACAGGCCCAGGACCAACGTGGCGATCGCCACTCCTACGCGAGAACGCATCGGCAGGCTCCTTCGGCTTCGGGGTGCATCGCGGCGCGGATCGCCGCGGTGTGTTTGCCTCGGGGGTTCACCCTAGGGGCCAACCGTAAGGGTGAGGACAACCATCCGTTCGGGGACGGTAAAGAAGCCGGGAACCGATGCGAACAACCGCGGGCCCACATCCACGGCGCCGTGAGCAGCCGCGGACGGGGTTCTGGACGACGTTCAGGAAGACGGGGGCCGTCACGCCGGGTCACGCTCATCGAGCGTTGACCATGCGCTGATGTCGTTCACGGTGCCGTCTGGCTGGCTTACGACGAGATCGTCCTGGAAGACGCCCCACGACGTCGACGTGGCAGCCCGGCTTGTGCGGACTTCCAGTTCTTATTACCGTCGCGTCTCCGCGAGAACGACTTGGCAGCAATCCCGTTCGAGCGTCGCGGCGCTCGGCTTTCGAGCGGAGGAAAACCCACGTGGACTACAACCGCCCGGTACCACCAGCAGGGTCGCGGCGGATCGCCCAGACGTTCGGGGCACTCTACCTCGTCACCCTCGCCACCTCGATCCCCGCGCTTTGGTTGTACCAGCCGGTTCTCAAAGACCCGGCCGCCTATGTCGCCGGTACGGGTCACAGCACCAAGATCCTCCTGGGAGCGTTCCTGGAGCTGCTGCTGATTATCTCCAACATCGGTACAGCCACCGTGGTGTGCTGCTGAAGCGCGTGAACGAGATCTGTGCGATCAGCTATGTGACGGCTCGGGTTATGGAGTGCACGTTCATCCTGGTCGGGATCCTGGCGATGGTTACCGTGGTCACCTTGCAGCGGAACCCGTCTGCTGGAACCGGCGCGACGCTCGGCTCGATCGCCTATACACTCGCCGCCATCAAGGACTGGACGTTTCTGCTTGGCCCCGGCTTCGTGGTTGGCGTCGGCAACGGATTGCTGCTTGGCTACCTGATGTATCGATCCGAACTGGTTCCGAGGCGGATGGCCATGCTCGGGCTCATCGCGGGCCCGCTCATTATCATCACCGGCGTAGCCGCACTGTTTGGTGTCATCAAGACGGGCGGCCCCGTGATGGGCATCGCGACTGTTCCGGAGTTCATCTGGGAACTGTTCCTCGGCATCTATCCGCTCGTGTGGGGCTTCAACCTCGCCGCGCCGATCCTTCGAGGCGGCACGAGGCAGCCGGGGACGGTGTGACCACGTAGCCCCGCACCGGCTCCATGCGCTATTCGAGAAGTCGTGGTGCTCGACGGCGGCGTCACCCCCTACGCAGTCTGAAGCACCTCGCCGCTGTGCGGTGCCAGCGTCACCTGGGTGACCAGGCTACCGCCCGACGTCCGGTAGCTCTGGTCGAGTTGCACGGTGACGGCGGCCGTTCCCGGGTTGACCAGGGCGATCCCCCGCTGGAAACGCCGCTGGTACACACCGTCCCGCAGGTAGCCATCGACGCTGGAGTGAGTGTCCAGCGCCGCGCCCAGATCGACGTCGTCCAGCGGTGAGGTGTCATTCCATGGCAGCGTCGACTGGCCGGAGGAGTACTCGAACCAGGCCGATCCCGAGTTCCCGATCAGGAAGCTGGCCTGCCCGAAGTCACGCCATGCCTGTCGCTGGGCTGCGGTGGAGGCCGCCCACAGCTTCATGGTGACCTCGATCGGGTGGCCGCCATCGTTGCAGTCGATGATCATCTGCACCTCCTGCTTCCACCGATCCACGGTCGGCCAGCTGTCGGCCGGCTGCTGCGGATTTCGCATCCACAGCTCGGCGAGCGTGAGCTGGGTGTCTGGCAGCAGCGCCTTGGTCGGGGTCGCGTAGAAGTGCGCACCGAACTCCAGGCTGTTACCTATCACCGCACGGCCGGTGTACTGCTGGACGGCGCGCCCGACCGAACCTGTCAACTCCATGTAATCGGCGGCCGTCCACGGCGCCTTCGTCACCGGATTCTCGACCGGGATCTTGCTCCCCACCAGGTAGGGGTGGTAATCGACCGGAGCCGGCAGCAGCATGTCGAGGAAGCATCCGTCCAGGCCGTGGGTAACGATCGCCTGCTGGCACTGCTTGCGGACCCAGTCGGTCCAGTTGCTGTAGGTGACGCCTGCGCGCGTGAACGGCGTGGTGCCACGCGGATCCATCATGTAGTTGCCCCAGCCGGCCGACTGGAGCTTGTCGCCGGCGGCGTCGCGCATGTACCACGACGCCGGGAACATGTCGCCCTGGCCCTGCTGGGCGAACATGCCGTTGACGTAGCCGTAGATCTTGAGGCTGGGGTTCGCCTCGCGCATCAGCGGGACGTACCCGGCCAGCCGTCCCGGGACGGCGGTGATCAGGTCGTGGCTCTTCGCCAGCGCCACCGCCGTCGCGGCGTCCGGGATCCTGGCCCCCCACATCTGCAGGTTCGCCTGCAGCGCAAGGCGGCCGGTGGTGTCGCCCCCAGGCCGCGCTGCGACCACCGTCGCCGGCACGCTGCCGGTCGCCTGCGACGCGTTCCCGGCCCGATCGACGGCCATGATGCTGTAGTCGTAGGTCGCCCCCGCCGGCGGCGTGTCGGTGTAGGCGGTCGCATCGGTGGTAGCGACCAGCTGGCCGTTTCGAAGCACCCGGTAGCCGGCGATGCCGGATTGATCCACCACGGCCTTCCAGTCGAGCCCTACCGAATCGCCGCTGACAGCCGCGCGCAGGCCGCCCGGCGCGTCGGGCGCGGTGCGATCAACCGTGACCAGTGCCGCGGGCGAGAAGTCCGCGGCCTTGTTGCCGGCGGCATCCTGGGCGCGCACGATGTAGGAGTGCTGTCCTTCGGAGGCATCGCGGTCGGTGAAGGTGAGTGTCCCCTTGGGCACCGAGCCGATGTAGACGCCGTCTCGGCGGATGTTGTACTGCTTGACTCCCGAGGGGCCCGCGTCGCTGACCGCCGTCCAGGAGATCGTGGGCTTGTCCGACGTCAGCCGGTCACCGGTCGGCGCGGCGGCGATGTCCGCTGGAGGCAGCACGTCGTAGACCACGGTGACGGAAGCGACGCCCGACAGCGACCCGTCGGCCTTGATGCCGCGGACCCGATAGGTGTGCCGTCCGTTGCTCATCGGCGTGCTGTCGACGAACGAAGTGGTGGTGACCTGAGCCAGGCGGTTGCCGTCGCGGACAACGCGATAGGCGATCGCCCCTGACAGCGAATTCCAGTGGATCGATGGCGCAGCGTTGGTTGGCGTGGCGTCGGCGACCAGACCCGTGACCTCGAACGTCGAGGCGCTCGCACCGGCGGCGAGCACGGACAGGATCGCAACGGCAGCGACTCCGGCCACGCGGAGACGTGTGATGCCCATGATGAAGACCCCTCGTTAAGTGAAAAAAGACCCCACCTGCTCATCGACCAGGTGGAGCCCGAGGCAGTCACCCCAGTGGGGTGTTCCGGCTACCGATTTGTGGGATGCCGGCCAGAAGTTCACGGATTCTTTACGGAACCGTCAGAGTCAGATAAACCGGGCCGAGAATTGACGGCACCCGACGGCTCGGCGTAGGCTCATCGCCGTCTGCCTCGGAGGAACCATGAGCGACTACGAGCGATACACCGAGATGTGCCGCGCGCACAGCTGGAACGTCCCGGGCCGGTACAACATCGCCCACGACGTCTGCGACAAGCACCCGCGCGACAAGCGGGCGATGGTGTGGGAGAGCTTCAACGGCTCGCGCCGCGAGCTGGCCTGGGGCGAGCTGCAGGACATGGCCGACCAGGCCGCGGCCATGCTGCGACAGCACGGCGTCGGGCGCGGCGACCGCGTAGCAGTGGTGCTGCCGCCGGCGCCGGAGACCGCAGCCGTCTTCTTCGGCATCTGGAAGCTGGGAGCGATGCTGCTCTCGCTGTCGCTGCTCTACGGCGACGATGCCATCCGCTACCGGCTGGACGACTCCGGGGCGAGCGTGGTCGTGACCGATCAGGCCAACGCCGGCCGCTTCACCGGGATCGCCGCGAAGCTGATCGTGCTCGATCCCGACGCCCTCTCCGGCACGCCCGCCGAGCACATCGCGGCCGACACGGCGGCCGATGATCCCGCCCAGCTTTACTACACCTCCGGCACCACCGGCCTGGCCAAGGGCATCGTGCACGCCCACCGCTACCTGCTCGCCCACGAGGAGTTCACGTACTGCCACGAGGTGCAGGACGGCGAGTCGTTCCACGGCATGGGCGAATGGGCCTGGGCGGCGGGGATCGCGCCGCTGCTGGGCCCGTGGCGGCTGGGCGCCGTCCAGTACGTCTACCGCCGGGAGCGCGGCTTCGACGCCGAACAGCAGCTCGCGTTCCTGAGCCGAAACGGCGTGTCGAACGTCTTCACCACGCCCACCGCGATGCGGGCGATGATGGCCGTCGCCGACGCCGGCACCCGCCACCCGCAGCGGTTCCGCCGCGTCTGCTCGGCCGGCGAGCCGCTCAACCCGGAGGCGATCCGCTGGTTCCGTGAGCAGTTCGGCGTGACCGTGCTCGACTACTACGGGCTGACCGAGTCCTACCCGCTAGTCGCCAACTACCCCTCGATGGAGGTGCGCGAGGGCTCGATGGGCCGGCCGATGCCAGGCTGGGACGTGCAGATCCTGGACGAGGACGAATCGCCGCTGGCCACCGGCGAGCGCGGTGAGATCTGCCTGCGCGCACGCTCCAACCCGCACTACCCGCTCGGCTACTGGAACCGGCCCGACGACACCGAGGCGGTGTTCGGCGGCGACTGGTTCCACACCAAGGACGCGGCCGTCCGCGACGAGGACGGCTACATCTGGTACGAGGGCCGGGCCGACGACGTGATCATCGCCGCCGGGTACCGCGTCGGACCCTTCGAGGTCGAGTCGGTCTGCCTGGAGCACCCGGCGGTGCGCGAGGCGGCCGCGGTCGCGTCGCCGGACGAGCTGCGCGGCAACGTCGTCAAGGCCTTCATCGTGGTGGCCGAGGGCCACACGGCCTCGGACGATCTGGCCGGGCAGATCCAGGCCCACGTCCGCGAGCGGCTGTCGGCCTACGCCTACCCGCGGCGGGTCGAGTTCGTGGACGAGCTGCCAAAGACACTGACCGGCAAGATCCGCCGCATCGAGCTGCGCCAGCTGGAACTCGAGCGCGCCGGCGGCACGGCCGCGCGCCCCTGACCCGCGAGCCGGATCCCCACCCGGCGGCTACTTCTCGCGGCGCATCCTCTGGAACGATCCCAGCATCACGACCAGGAACACGATCACCAGCACGAACGCGATCCACCCGCCACTCGTGACCAAGATCATCCGAACACGCTACCACCTGCCGGGTCACTGCCAGGACAGGGTCACCGGCCCCGCCGCCGGCCGTGCCGGCAGCAGCAGCTGCAGCACGTGAAGCGGCGTTGCCTGCTCGCTGAACGGGGGCGCGGCCGCGGCCACGACCCGGGTCGAGCCGCCGCTGGTCATGGCCAGTGCCAGGCGCCGTCCGTCGGGAGAGGCGGTGAGCCCGGTGATTCGTGCCGGCACGGTGGTCGTGTCGGTGCCCAGGCCCGGCTGTAGCAGCAGGTAGCGGTACAGCGTGGTGCCGGCGGCGACGAACAGCTGGTGGGGCCGCACCCAGGCGATGCTGGGCGCGCCCGGGCTGTGCGCGGCGCAGACGTCCGGCGCACCACCCGTGGTGTCGACGATCCGAAGGCGCGTGCGGTCGGCGATCGCGAGCAGCCCCGATGTCGGCGCAAACGCCAACGCCGTCGGGTGGCGCAGCCCGCAGTTCGGGGGGATCACGGTGTTACGGCCGCTGGTGGCGTTGTGGACAACGACGCGACCGTGGGCGCGAACGTAGGCGACCGCGAGCGAGTCCCACCGCCAGGACGGCGCCACGGCGGCCACGCGCCGGTCGACCAGGTAGTCGTGTGACAGCGTGCCCCACTCGTCATGCAGCTGCTGGTGGCCGCCGACCTCGGTCACGTACGCGATCCGGATCGGAAACGGCGACCACACGGCCGCGGTGACGGGCCCTGCCGTGTGCTGGGTCTGCGCGACGCGGCCGGTACCGGCGGCGACCGCGCGCAGCGTGCGGCCGTGTGCCTCGAGCACGTAGACGGCGCCGGGGCTGACGGCGATCGCGGAGCGCGGTGCTCCGTGCAGCAGCACGCGGTGCGGGATCGCCACCCAGGCGCGGCCACCGGTAAGGATCGAGAAGGCACGCGCTCCCAGCGGCAAGATGCCGGTATGCAGCCGGACAGCCGGGGGCGGTTTGGTCAACGTTGCCGTATCTGAGAACGGCCTGCCGCCGGTGGCGGCCAGCGTCACGCCGGTCGTCACCAGCACCATCGCCACAGCTGCGGCAATCACCACCCGCCACGTCGACCCGCGCCCCGGCGCCGGCGCGGCGGCGGCCGCCAGCGCGGCGTCGCGGGCACGGTCGTGGGCGTCCGACGAGGCCTCCACCGGCACGTCGTGCAGGGCGCGCTCGAGGCGTCGTTCAAGTTCGCTCGGCATCGCGCTCCCGTTCCCGTTCCCGGAGGTCATCCAGGGCCCGCGCCAGGCGCGAGTTGACCGTGCCCGTCGGCAGCTCCAGCATCCGTGCGATCTCGGCCGGCGCGTAGCCGAGCCCGTAGCGCAGCACGATCACGACCCGCCGCTGCGGCGTCAGCGTCGCCACCGCCTCGAGCAGCGCCCTGTCATCGGCGCTCACGTCACGCCACTCGGCGCTGGGATGCGCGGCGACGTCCAGGCCGACCAGGCGCCGCTCGCTGCGCAGCAGGTCGAGCGCGCGGTTGATCACGATCCGGTGCAGCCAGGGCGCGAACGGCCGGCTCTGATCAAACCGGCCGAGCGCGGCGAAGGCCCGCTCGAACGCGTCCTGGACGATGTCATCGGCCATGTCGCGCCGGCCGCTGACCGTCCGCGCCAGCCGCCACGCCCCACCCCAGTGCCGCTCGAACAGCATCGCCGCTGCGTCACGCGAGCCGCGATGCGCGCGACCGACCAGCTCGCCGTCAGACGGCTCAACCATCGTCACATGAATATTACGGATCAAAAGCAGTTCTGCGTCCCGGGACGCGAGGCTTCGACCGAGGCGTATGTCGGGCAGTGAACCTCACGCACCCCCAGCTCGCCCGGTTCACGGTGCCTCGCGTGGCAGCTGTTGGCGGCCTGGCGCTGGTGGTCGCAGCTGTCGGCGCCGTGGCATGGCACGCCCGCTCCCCGGCCCAGCCGCAACCAGCGCCGGGTGATCCGTGGGCGGCCTACCGGCACCGGTGGACGCGCCTGCCCTCGCCGCCGCAGGCCAGGACCGGCGTGGCGCTTGCCTGGACAGGCAACAAACTGCTCTCGCTGGGAGGTGCCGTGCCCGGCGCCGGTCGACCGGCGCGCGACGGCTACGCGTTTGACCCGCGCACCGGACACTGGAGCCAGATCCCGCCCGCCCCCGGACCGGGCAGAACCGATGCCTACGCCGTGTGGACGGGAAGCGAGGCGCTGCTCGTCGGCGGGTACGGTCACGGCAAGCAGCAGCCCGCGAACGTCGCGCTTGACCCGGCTACGAACAGGTGGCGGCGGATCGCCAAACCGCCCTTCTCCCTGCCGACTCACGCGGCCAGGGTCTGGACGGGCCACGCGCTGATCGTCTGGGGAGGCGGCCACGCCGGCGACGACGGAGCGGAGTACGCGCCCGGGACGAACCGGTGGCGCCGCATCGCGCGAGCGCCGATCAGCCTGAGGTCGCCCAGCGGCGCGTGGACCGGTTCGCAGATGATCGTGTTCGGAGCCTCGATCGGCGCCTCGTACGATCCCAATACCAACGCCTGGCAGCGGCTTCCGCCATCGACACTGGCGCCGGAGGCCAGCTCGATTGGATGGATCGGCCGGCGGCTGGTGGCGTGGGACTACGAAGGCGACACGCAGGACTACTCGCCGGCCACGAACCGCTGGTCGGCGACGACCGCGAACCCGTTCGGCTTCGGCGAGTGCTTCCCCCACACGGTCGTCACCAAGACGAGCATGTTCGCGTGGTTCTGCGGCAAAGCGGCGACGGTGGGAGCTGCCGCGGGCAGCTGGACGCTCGCCTCCGGCGGCGTCACCGACGCCACCGTGCAGTACGGCGGCACCCGGCTCAAGCAGTACCAGACCGCCTCGCTGGCACCGGCCGGGACCGTGATCGCGCTCGCCGCCACCGGCGTGGTGGTCAACCACGGCGGCCCGTGCTTCGGATGCAAGGGCTCGCCGGTCAGATACTGGGCCTACCGCCCCCAAACCGCGCCGTCCACCGATCGGTCACTGCCGATGCGCCAGTCCGCGTCGTTGCACCTCGCGGCCGGGCAACGGCACGCCAGCGTCCGAATCGGCTACCCACGATTCGGCGACACGTTCACGATCACCGTGGCCAGGCCCAGAAGCGCAGCCATCACCGGGTATCTCGAGGTGGATGGGCGCCACGTCGCGGGGTTCGACTGCCGATCGGTCTCCCACGCGACGTGCCGGGCGGGGCCGTTCGAAGGGCTCGAGCGCGGAGCGGCGTCACGGATCTGGTACCTGCGCATCACGAAGCACACGCGGGCGCCGGCGGACGTCTCCGTGACCGTCCGGTTCAGACGGCACTAGCGACCGCCGCTCCCAGAAACGCCGATGCCGCCCGCGCCGCCTTCTAGGCAAGGCGACGAGGCGGCATCATTCCTATCGCCACCGATAGGGCGAGTGGGCTACATCGACGAGATGACGCTGTTCAGGACGTCGCTGATCTTCGTCGACAGCAGTCCGAGCGTCACAACAACGGCGATCGTGATCACGCCGAGCACCACCGCGTACTCAGCCATGGTCTGGCCGGCCTCATCCTGCAGCTTCTGCAGAAACTCCGTCATGTTTCCTCCTGGGGTCAAGGGTCGAACACTTTGCTATCGACGCAAAGGCACACCTGACCGCCCCTCTAACGAGTGATCTGTCCTAACCATTGACCACGACCACATCACCGCGAGCCCGCATAGGAGGTCGCCTGCCAGGGCAGACCATTTACCCGGCTAGGCCCCCGGGCCGTATCGCAGCACCGTCACGGAGGTGCCGCTGATACGGATCGTCGCCCACGCGGCGTTGTTGGCGTAGCTGCTCTCCCTGACCAGGTGCCCCGGATCCGCGGTCGCGGTGAGACGGTACCTGCCGTTCGGCAGGGCGGTGATGTCGATCCACTGGAAGTTGGTCGAGGCCGAGTACTCGTCTCCCCAGCCGACGGACAGGCCCATCATCACGTTCAGCGCATCCGGGTTGCCGAACGCGCAGCTGTTACCCGGCACGTAGTGGGCCGTGGCCGGTGCGCCGGGCAGCGTCAGCCGGTACTTGACGTTATCGAAGAAGCAGAACCCGTGCTTGGCCAGCGCGCTCACGGTGCCTCCGCTGTCAACATGGGCGAGCGTCCCGCCCTCCATGTCCAGCGAGTGCCAATGCTCGTGGCCGTCACCCGCGTACTGCATCGCGATCGACGTCGCTCGGTCGGTGTGGCCGCCGCCCGTGTTGTAGATCCGCTGCTTCACCGTCATCTGGCTGGACGTGTCCGGCCTGGTGCCGCGAACCTCGAGACGGCCGGCGCCGATGTTCACCATCACGGCGGTGTAGCGGAGCAGCCGGTGTCCGGGCATCGTGGTGGTGTCGAGCCTGACCGTGCTCAGCTTCGCCATCCCCAGATCCGGCATCAACGCCGTGGCGCCCGAGGCCGGAGCTGCGCCGGCCACGACGAACGCCAGAGCGACCACGATCACGACTCGTGCGATCACAACTGCCTCCCCATCCAGCTTCGATCACCGACAGAGCCGGTCAAACGTACCATCGATCGGCTTCGGATCTAGCCCTGCCGATCGGACGTGGCGTGAATCGCGTCGCGGAACTCGGGCACCGATCGGAACACCGCCGTGAACGCCTCCTCTTCGAGCACGCCCAGCTCGACGGCGGTCACCGCGCGAACCGTGGCATTGCGTGCCATCGCATATCCGGGCCCAGCGTCCTGTGCACCCAACTCGCCGAAGAACGATCCAGCCTCCAGCGTTGCCAGCACCTCGCCGCCGCGGACGATCTCGACGGTGCCGTCGAGGATCAGGAAGACGTCGGTTGAGAGCGTGCCCTCCGCCAGGATGACCGCCCCGGCCGGGTGCGACACGCGCGTCACGTGTGCCACCAGATCAACTCGGACAGGCTCGGGCAGCAGCGTCACGAGCGGATGCTCAGCCGGTTTCATCCCCACGCCCGCATCCTCTCACGGGCTTGTTGACATAACAACCGGCCGATTCCCACAAACGGGGCGCCGATCGCCCACTTCCGCGTAGGCGCCGATCGGCCGCGGCAGCGACACTTCGGTCATGGACTCCGTTCTCACAATCACACTGCTGATCGGCGTCGGCGCGGCGTTGCTCCTCGCCCGCAGGCTCGACGACCCGATCGGACGCGAACTCGACGACATGCGTGGCGAGACCGAGCTGCACGCGCTACTCACTCCGCTGTTCGCGTCTCGCTCGTAGCCGTGGCCGGGAACGCCTGCGGGGGGCGCGTTCCCATCGATGGCAACAGCTAGAGCTCGACCTCGCCGCGGATGCACGTGACCGTGCCTCCGCCGACCCAGATCGTCCCGTCGCCGTCCGCGCTGACGTGCACGCGACCCCGCCGGCCGAGCACCGTGCCCTGGCTGGACACGTAGGGCGAGGTCGCCCGGCCACTCGCCAGCAGCCACCCGGCCAGAGAGGCGTTGAGGCTACCAGTCACCGGATCCTCGGCCGTCGCTCCCGACTTGGGGAAGAACGCGCGCACCTCGAAGGCCGCCTCGGAACCGTCCGGATAGGGCCCCACGACGCCCAGCTCGATGTCCACGTACCCAGGCTCCAGCGCCAGCACCGCGGCCGCGTCGCGCAGCAGCACCGCCACCCAGCCCGGGCCGTTGTCAACCCACTGGCCGTCGAC
>JAICYJ010000133.1 GCA_025934255.1 Thermoleophilia bacterium
CGGCCAGTGCTCGCCCGGGGGCAGCGTCAGCCGGCGGGTGGCGTCGCGGTACAGCCGCTGCCACTCGCGCGGGCTCTTGACGATGGTGGTGTCCGTGTGCCAACCGAACAGGTTGAACCCCGTCACGGCGAAGGCGGTGCCGGCGGTCAGGCAGAGGACGGCCAGGGCGATGCAGCCGATCAGCAGCCGCCGCCGGCCGGAGCGGCTGATCTGCGGCTGCTCGTGGTCCTGTGCACTGGCCACGATCTGTGCGAACAGCGCGTCGCGGTCGATCCCGTCGGTGATGTCGGGCCGGGCCCGGGAAAGACGTTCCATGCTGCGGCTCATGTCGACTCCATTCCGACGGTGTGAGGTCCGTTGATACCGCCCTGCTGCGCCGAGAGCGCCTGCTCGAAGCGGCGCCGCGCGCGGTACAGCCGGACGCGGAAGGCGACCGGGCTGATGCCCGCCACCCTGGCCGCCTGTGCCGGTGTCAGGTCGTCCCAGCTCACGAGCAGCAGCGCGTCGCGGTCGGCCGGGCGGAGTTCCATCAGGGCTGCGGTGACGGCCGGGTCGCCGCTCTCGGCCTCCGGCGCGGCCGTGTCCGCGTGGTGCTCGCCGAGCGGTGCCTGGCGCCCGGTTCGGCGGCGCTCGGCCATTAGCAGGTTGCGGGCCGTGACGAACAGCCATGGCCTGGGGTCGTCGGCCGGAAGCGACGGCAGCCTGCGCCAGGCGATGGTCATCACCTCGGCGGCGATGCCCTCGGGGTCGCGGCTGCCCCGCGCGGCTGCGTATCGCACGATCGCGCCGAGGTTCTGGAAGACCTCGGCGAAGCGGGCCTCGGCGCTGTCGGCCTGGGTGCGGGTGTGGGTCATGCTGCTATCTGTCATGGGACGCCGAAAGTGTTACACCCGGTGGCGCCGTGATGCCGATCACGCCCCGGCGTGTGCGACACTCGCCGTGATGAGCGCCGAGGTGACAGCCGAGTCCATCGACATCGCGGCCGCCGAAGGCACGGCGGACGCGTTCTTCGTGCGACCGGCGTCGGCAGGGCCGCATCCCGGCGTGCTGCTGTACATGGATGCCTACGGGATCCGCCCGGCGCTCGAGGCGCACGCCGCGCGGCTGGCCGCCGGCGGCTACTGCGTGCTGGTGCCCAACGTGTTCTACCGGCACGGCCGCTCGCCGGTGCTCGAGAATCTCGAGCAGCTGATGCAGTCGGAGGACCGCTCGGCCCTGTTCGCGCAGCTCGGCCCCAAGATCCAGGCGGTCACGCCGGAGGGGGCGAACGCCGATGCGACGGCCTGGCTGGGGTTCCTGCGCGATCGTGCGGAGGTGCGCGACGGCCCGATCGGCACGGTCGGCTACTGCATGGGCGGGCGCTTCAGCCTGCGCCTGGCCGGGGAGTTCCCCGACGCGGTGTCGGCGGCCGCCAGCTTCCACGGCGCCGGCATGGCCACCGACCAGCCCGACAGCCCGCACCTGGCCGCCGTACACGCGACCGGTGAGCTCTACATCGGCCACGCGGACAACGACCGGGGGATGGATCCGGAGCAGATGGGGCGGCTGACCCGGGCGCTGGCCGAGGCCCACGTGCGTCACACCGTGGAGCTGTATGTGGGCGCGCTGCACGGGTGGACCCAGACCGACGCGCAGGTCTACGACGAGGCTGCCACCGAGCGGCACTGGTCGCGGCTGCTGGAGCTGTTCGGCCGGGTGCTCCAGCCCTAGCCGGCCAGCGGAGTGGGCCCCTCCAGCTCCGCCAGCTTGCGCTCCAGCAGCCGCCGCTCGGCGTCGTCGTGCACCAGCTCCAGTGCGCGCCGGTAGGCGCCGCGGGCCTCGTCGGTGCGGCCCAGTTGCCGCAGCATCTCGCCGCGGGTCGAGTGCAGGTAGCGGTAGTCGGCGAGGTCGATGCGATCGACGATCGCGAGGCCGGCGGACGGGCCCTCCACCTCGGCCACGGCGACGGCGCGGTTCAGCTCCACCACCGGCGAGCCGGTCTGCCGTGACAGCTCGCCGTAGAGCACGGCGATCTGGGGCCAGTCGCGTGGATGGTCGGCGTGCAGCGACGCGATCGCGGCCTGCACGACGTACGGCCCGTGCCCGTGCAGCGCCAGCGCCCGGTCGAGCACGGTGCGGCCGTCCTCGATCTGCGCCGCGTCCCAGAGCGCGTGGTCCTGGTCGTCAAGCAGCACCAGGTCGTCGCCTTGGAACCGTGCCTCGCGCCGGGCGTCGAGCAGCAGCATCAGCGCCAGCAGCCCCTGCGCCTCCGGCTCGTCCGGCATCAGCTCGGCCAGCGCACGGCCCAGCCGGATCGCCTCGGCGGCCAGGTCGCCGCGCCCGGCGTAGCCGGCGTTGAAGATCAGGTAGACGACCGTGAGCACGGCGGCCAGGCGGTCGGGC
>JAICYJ010000099.1 GCA_025934255.1 Thermoleophilia bacterium
GCGCTCGAGGTCGAGAACGTGACGCGGCCCGACCGGTCACGTCCCAGCTGGCCGCGCGACGAGGTGCTCGCCAACGCCCCGGCCGCGCAGGATGGCGCATTCCGGGTACCTCCGACCTCATGACCCCGGACACCCTCGGTCTCACCGCCGAAGGCTGCATGGCGCTGCTCGACGCCGGTGACGTGTCGTGCGTGGAGCTGGTGGAAGCCTATCTGGCCCGCATCGAGCAGCAGGACGGCGACCTCAACTGCTATCTCCGCACCCGTGCCGACGCCGCTCGCGAGGAGGCTGCGCGGTTCGACCGCGAGGGTCGCAGCGGCCTGCAGGGCGTCCCGATCGCGCTCAAGGACATCCTCTGCGTGCGGGGCGAGGAGACCACGGCCGGCTCCCGCATCCTGGAGGGGCACCGGCCGCTGTACGACGCCGGCGTCGTCACTCGCGCCCGCGCGGCCGGGTTGATCCCGCTCGGCAAGACCAACATGGATGAGTTCGCAATGGGCTCGTCCACGGAGCACTCTGCCTTCGGCACCACGCACAACCCCTGGGACGCGCGCATGGTGCCTGGCGGTTCCAGCGGCGGCTCGGCGGCTGCCGTGGCCGCGGGTCTGGCGCCGCTCGCGCTGGGCACCGACACCGGCGGCTCGATCCGGCAGCCGGCGGCGCTCTGCGGGGTGGTCGGCATGAAGCCCACGTACGGCGCCGTCTCGCGCCATGGCCTGATCGCCTTCGGCAGCTCGCTCGACCAGATCGGCCCGTTCGCGCTGACGGTGCGCGACGCAGCGCTGGCGCTGCAGGTGATCGCCGGCCGCGATCACTGCGACTCGACCTCGGTGGAGCTGCCGGAGCCGATCGCCGTACCCGAAGGTGACGACCTGAGCGGGGTGACCATCGGTGTGCCCGCCGATCTGCTGGCCCAGGGCGTGGAGCCGGGCGTGCGCGAGGCGTTCGACCGCTCGCTGGAGCACGCGCAGCACCTGGGAGCCAGGGTGCGCGAGATCACGCTGCCGACGGCCGTCCACGCCCTGCCCGCGTACTACCTGATCGCCCCCGCCGAGGCCTCGGCCAACCTGGCCCGGTTCGACGGGGTGCGCTACGGCCTGCGGCTCGAGGAGCCTGGCGACACGATCGTCGAGATGTACGGGCGCACGCGCTCGAGCGGGTTTGGGGCCGAGGTCAAGCGCCGCATCATGCTCGGCACCTACGTGCTCTCGGCCGGCTACTACGACGCCTACTACGGCACCGCCCAGCGGGTGCGCACGCTGATCCGGCGCGAGTTCGACCAGGCGTTCACCGACGTCGACCTGATCGCCACGCCGGCGTCACCGACGGTGGCCTTCCCGATCGGCGAGCGGATCGACGACCCCTGGGCCATGTATGCATGCGACCTGCTGACGGTGCCGGTGAACCTGGCCGGTCTGCCCGGGATCTCGCTGCCGTGCGGACTCTCGGAGGGGCTGCCGGTGGGCCTGCAGCTGATCGGCTCGGCTTTCTCGGAGAACCGGATCCTGGCCGCCGCGCACGCGCTCGAGGGGGCGATCGGATTCGACCCGGTGCCGGCTGCGATGAGGAGCGCGGGATGAGCGAGGCCGTCTGGGAGCCGGTGATCGGGCTCGAGATCCACGTCCAGCTGAACACCGCCACAAAGATGTTCTGCGCGTGCGAGAACCACTTCGGCGCCGAGCCCAACACGCTCACCTGCCCGCTCTGCCTCGGCCATCCGGGAGTGCTGCCGGTGATCAACCAGGGGGCGGTCGAGAAGGCGATCGAGATCGGTCTGGCGCTCAACTGCGCGATCGCCGAGCGCAGCGTGTTCCACCGCAAGAACTACTTCTACCCGGACAGCCCCAAGGCCTATCAGATCAGCCAGTACGACGAGCCGATCTGCCTGGAGGGCCATCTCGACGTGGACGGCAGCAGGATCGGCATCACCCGCGCGCATCTCGAGGAGGACGCCGCCAAGCTCGTTCACAGCGGCGGTGAGGCGGGCCGGATCGGTGGCGCGGAGTACACGCTGGTCGACTTCAACCGCTGTGGCACGCCGCTGGTCGAGATCGTGACCGAGCCCGACCTGCGGTCGCCGGAGCAGGCCATCGCCTTCCTGGCGCTCCTGAAGAACACCCTGCAGACGATCGGTGTGTCCGACGTCGACATGGAGAAGGGGTCGCTGCGGTGCGATGCCAACGTGTCGGTGCGGCCGGCCGGAAGCGGGGAGTTCGGCACCAAGACCGAGCTCAAGAACATGAACTCGTTCAAGTTCCTGGGTGACGGGATGGCGGCGGAGATCCGGCGCCAGATCGACCTGCTGGAGCGCGGGCTGCAGGTCGTGCAGGAGACGCTTCACTACGACCCGGGCACGAAGGCGCTGCGGTCGCTGCGCTCCAAGGAGGAGGCACACGACTATCGCTACTTCCCGGAGCCGGATCTGGTGCCGCTGGCGCCCTCGCCGGCGCTGATCGAGCGGTTGCGCGACGGGCTGCCGGAGCTGCCGGCGGCACGCATCGAGCGGTTCGCCTCGCAGCACGGCCTGCCGGCCGCCTACGCGACCGACCTCAACGCCGAGCCGCGGCTTGCGGACTACTTCGAGGCGGTGGCCGCGTCGTCCGACGCCAAGTCCGCGGCCGACTGGGTACTGAACACGCGCCCGGCACCGGTCGACAACGTGCCGGCCGCGACGCTGGCGGCGCTGATCGACCTGATCGCCGGCGGCACCATCACCAACAGCATCGCCAAGCAGGTGTACGAGATGCTGGTCGCCGACCCGGCCGCCGATCCGGCCGAGCTGGTCGAGCGCCACGGCCTCGCGTCGATCGGCGACAGCGGCGAGCTGGAGGCGATGGTGGACGAGGTGATCGCCGAGAACCCGGCCTTCGTCGAGCAGTTCCAAAGCGGCAAGGACGGCGTGATCAACGCGCTGGTGGGCCAGGTCATGAAGCGCACCCAGGGCCGCGCCGACGCCCGTCAGGTGCAGGAGCTGCTGCGCTCGAAGCTGTAGCGCAGGCCCGTATGACATACATCCGGATGGTCGAGCCCGCGAGCTGCGCGGCGCTGGATCTGGTCTGGGACACGGTGGACGCCACGATCGGCCTTGGCCAGGACATGCCCAGCCTGCCCTGCGGACGCTCGCGTCGTCCAACGTGCCCCATCCTGCGCCCAGCATCCACGCATCCCGCGGAATCGACCATCTAGACTCCGGCCGTGCCCGAGCGGACCTACCTGATCACGCCCGGCCCCACGCCGGTGCCGCCCGAGGTCGCGGCCGCCATGGCCCGGCCCCTGATCCACCACCGCAGCCCCGATTTCAAGGTGCTGCTGGAGCAGACGCTGGCGCAGCTGAGGCGCGCCTTCGCGACCGAGCAGGAGGTGCTGCTGTTCGCCGGCTCCGGCACGTCGGCGATGGAGTCGGCGGTGGCCAACCTGCTGTCCCCGGGCGACGACGTGCTGGTCGCGTCGGCCGGCAACTTCGGCGATCGCTGGACGAAGATCGCGCGCGCCTACGGCATCGAGCCGCGCATCCATGCGCAGCCCTGGGGTGAGGCGCTCGATCCTGCCGCCGTCGCCGCGCAGGCGCAGGGTGCGGTGGCGGTCTACATCACGCACTCCGAGACGTCGACCGGTGTCGTCCACGACGTCCGCGCGATCGCCGAGGCGCTGCGGCCGGCCGGTGCCCTGCTGGTGGTGGATGCCGTCTCCAGCCTGGGCGGCGTCGAGCTTGCGATGGACGAGTGGGGCGTCGACGTGGTCGTGTCCGGGTCGCAGAAGGCACTGATGACACCGCCCGGGCTCGCCTTCGCCGCGGCGTCGGAGCGCGCCTGGACGATCTCCGAGCGGGCCGCGCTGCCGCGCTTCACCCTGGACTGGCGGGTCACGCGGGACTCGCAGGCGAAGGTGCAGACGCCGTTCACGCCGCCGATCACGCTGGTCGCGGGGCTGAATACCGCGCTGACCATGATCGAGACCGAAGGCGCCGAGAACGTGTGGGCGCGAAACCGGCTGCTGGGCCGCGCCACCCGCGAGGGCGCCAAGGCGCTCGGGCTCGAGCTGTTCTCCCCGGACGACGACAGCTCATCGATGGTCACCGCCGTGCAGATGCCGGACGGCATCGACGGCCAGGAGGCGTACGGGTTGCTGCGTGATCGCTTCGGCGTCGTGCTGGCCGGCGGGCACGGCCCGCTGCGCGGCAAGGTGATCCGGATCGGCCACATGGGCTACATGAACCGGTTCGACATCATCACCGCGCTCTCGGCGCTGGAGCTGGTGCTGGGCGACCTCGGCTACCAGGCGCCGACCGCAGGCGCAGGGGCGGCGCGGGCGGTGGAGGTGTTCGCGCAGCTCGAGACCAGCCGTGTCTGAGCTGGCTCAGCCGTCACGGCCGGCCGTGCGCCGCAGCACCGGCGCGCGGGTGCTGATCACGGAGCAGATCGCCCAGTCCGGCGTCGAGCTGCTGTCCGACCGCTTCGACGTCGACGTCGAGCTGGACATCTCCGCCGACCAGCTGTGCGACCGGATCAGCGACTACGACGCGCTGATCGTGCGCAGCAAAACCCGCGTCGACGCCGGCGTGCTGGCGTGTGGCTCGCGGCTGAAGGTGGTGGGCCGGGCGGGTACCGGGGTCGACAACGTGGACGTGGACGAGGCCACGCGGCGCGGCATCATCGTGGCCAACGCACCCGGCTCGAACATGGTGTCGGCCGCGGAGCACGCGATCGGGCTGCTGCTGGCCCTGGCCCGCAACATCCCGCAGGCGCACGCCGCGCTGGTCGAGGGCCGCTGGGAGCGCTCGCGCTTCGGAGGCGTCGAGCTGTGCGGGAAGACGCTGGGCGTGCTCGGCTTCGGCCGCATCGGCCAGCTGGTCGCCGCCCGCGCCCGCGGCCTCGGCATGCAGGTGATCGCGCACGACCCGTTCGTGACGCCGGAGCGGTTCCGGGAGGCGCAGGTCACGCACGCCACGCTCGAGCAGGTGCTGGCCGGCGCCGAGTTCATCTCGCTGCACGCCCCGCTGACGGCCGAGACGCAGCACCTGATCCGGGATGAGACGATCGATCTGATGCAGCCCGGGGTGCGGATCGTGAACGCCGCGCGCGGCGACCTGATCGATCTGGACGCGCTGGTGGCGGCCCTCAAGGACGGCCGCGTGGCGGCCGCCGCGCTGGACGTGTTCCCGACCGAGCCCTACACCCAGGGCGAGATCCTGACCCTGCCGAACGTGGTGGTGACGCCGCACCTGGGCGCCTCGACGCAGGAAGCGCAGGATCGCGCCGGCGTGATCGTGGCCGAGCAGGTGGTGGCGGCCCTGTGCGGCGAGTTCGTCTCGAACGCCGTCAACATCCCGCTGGGACGGGCCGAGGACATGGAGGTGATGGGGCCGTTCCTGCCGCTGGCGTTCAAGCTGGGGCGGCTGGCCGCCGGGCTCAGCGGCGGCGGCTTCGACCGGGTCGAGGTGACCTGTTCGGGGTCGCTGGCCGAGTACGACACGCGGCTGCTGACGTCGGCGGCGCTGGCCGGTGCGTTCGCGGGGCAGGTGGACGAGCAGGTGAACCTGGTCAACTCGCGGGCCCTGGCCGACGGCATGGGCATCCACGTGGTCGAGTCGGCGCAGCCGTCCACCGGGCACTTCACCAACCTGGTGAGCGTGGCCACGCTGCCCGGTGACACCGTGTCCGGCACCACCATCGGCCGTGACGACCGACCGTGGCTGGTGGGGGTGCAGCCGTACCAGGTCGAGATCGAGCTGGACGCGCACATGGTCGTGATGCTGAACGACGACCGGCCCGGCATGATCGGGCGCGTCGGGACGCTGCTGGGCGAGGAGGGCGCGAACATCGCCAACATGAACGTGTCGCGAAACGTCCGCGGCGAGGAGGCGGTGATGGTGCTCTCGGTGGACACGCCGCCCGAGCCGCACGTGCTCGAGCGGCTGAGGGGAGAGGCCGGAATCCACTCCGTGCGGGTGGTATCGCTGGCCGGCCTCTGACTCCAGCAGCCCGCGGCGTCCGGTAGCATCAGGCCACATCCGCGGACGAAAAGGACGGGCCGATGCAGGCGACCGAGAAGATCTGGCGTAACGGGAGTTTCATACCGTGGGACGATGCCCAGGTCCACGTCCTGACGCACGCGCTCCACTACGGCACCGGCGTCTTCGAGGGAATCCGTGCCTACGCCACGCCCAAGGGCACGGCCGTCTTCCGCCTGAACGCGCACCTGGAGCGCCTGCGGCGATCTGCGGCGCTGTACGAGATGGAGATCGGCCTGTCCACGCCGGAGCTGGCCGCGGCGATCCACGAGACGATCGCATCCAACGGCGTGGGCTCCTGCTACGTGCGGCCGATCGTGTTCCGCGGCTACGGCGAGATGGGCCTGTTCGCGCTCAACAACCCGGTGGACGTGGCGATCGCGGTCTGGCCGTGGGGCGCCTACCTGGGCGAGGAAGCGCTGGAGGCGGGCGTCCGCTGCAAGGTGTCGAGCTTCCGCCGCTACGGGCCTAACACGATGCCGCCGGCCGCCAAGGCCTCCGGCCAGTACATCAACTCGGTGCTCGCCAAGCATGAGGCCACGCGCAGCGGCTACGACGAGGCGATCCTCCTGAACGAGCAGGGGTTCGTCGCCGACGGCTCCGGCGAGAACGTGTTCGTGGCGCGCGACGGCGTGCTGTACACGCCGCCCACCAGCGATTCCTGTCTGCCGGGCATCACCCGCGAGAGCGTCATCCAGATGGCGCAGTCGCTCGGCTACGACGTGCGCGTGGCGACGCTGGTGCGATCCGACCTCTACTTCGCCGACGAGGCGTTCCTGTGCGGCACGGCCGCCGAGGTGACGCCGATCGCATCGGTGGACGGCCAGGAGATCGGCGGCCGCGGCCCGATCACCAAGCAGATCCAGGAGGTGTTCTTCGCGACCGTCGAGGGCCGCGACGAGCGCTTCGCCGAGTTCCTCGAGTACCCGGTCACCGCGACGGTGGGTACCTAGTTAGGATGATTGGCCCCACGAGCTACGCGGCGCGGGACTGGTCTGGCACACGCCGGACGCCACGATCGTCCTCGGCCGGGACATCATCCAGCCTGCCCGGCGCCGTCCGCGATCTGCGTGAATCGCAGATCGCTACCGACCGC
>JAICYJ010000122.1 GCA_025934255.1 Thermoleophilia bacterium
GCCGAGTTCCAGCCCATCCCCTGACGCGGTCCGGCCAGCCACAGGCCGTCTCGGCGTCTCGGCGACTACCGCGTCCGCCCCCCGATCCGCCCGGACCCGCCCGCCGGTCCGCCCCGCCGATCCGCGTTTGCCCCGGAAGGTTGAGGTTTGCCCCGGAGACTCCGATGTACGACGGAAGGTGAGCGCCAACTCGGGCGTGTCAGGTGGCGGCGCGGCGGGGTATGAGCAGGCCCGAGCTGCAGGCCGACAGCAGCATCCAGCCCGCCGCGTAGGCGAAGGCGGCCGTCGGCGACACGACCGCCCATAGCACACCGGCGACCAGCGTGGCGCCCAAGTCACCCATCGACTGCACCAGACCCAAGACGCCGAAACCATTGCCACGCAACCGATCCGGCAGCATCAAGGCGACGGTCGTCGACTCGGCGGTCTCGCCCAGACCGATCCCGATCCCGCCCAAGATGAACGCCAACCCGACCATCCAGATGTGGTGCTCGTCGATGGCGAAGAGCGCGTAGCCGGCGACATAGACGAGCCCGGCCACAGCGAAGACGGCCCGCGGGTTGGTCCGGTCGATGACGTGGCCGCCGGCCAACGCTGACACCGTCGCCGCCGCGTTGTGGGCCGCATACAGCAGCACGGCCAGGCTAGTCGCGGCGGCCAGGTCACGGCCGCCCACGTGCAGAAGGTCCGTGGCGCGCAGGATCAGCAGCGCACTGGCGAGGTTGCCGAGCTCGAACAACGCCGCCGGCGTGAGTGCCCGCGGCAGGCCGGCCTGCCACAGCTCCTTGAAGTTGAACGACAGGGTCCGGCGCCTCGCCGGAACCGACAGAGTGCGGCGAGCCTCCCGCGCCGCCATCGTGATCGCGAGCGCGGCGAAGATCCCCGGGATGAAAGCCAGCAGGATCGCGTGCCGGATCCCCATCACGCCGACCAGCCCGGCGGCGATCAGCGGGCCGATGACCGCACCGAGGTTGTCGCCGGCCCGCTCGAGGCCACTGGCCCGCCCATAAGCGCCCTTCGGCGTGATCGAGATCAGCAGCGAGTCGCGAGCCGGCCCCCGGATCCCGCGTGAAACCCAGGCGGCGGCCCGCAGCACGCCCACCTGCCAGACGGCGGCGGCCAGGCCGATCAGCGCCGATGCGATCGCCGTCACCAAGTAGCCGCCGGACGCCAACTTGCCACGCCGCTCTCGGTCGTTAGAGAGTGGCCCGCCGGCCAGTTTGCTCAACCCCACAAGGGCATCCGAGAAGCCTTCGATCGCGCCCAACGCCGCTGGACCGGAGTGCAACGTCGTGGTGAGGAAGGTCGGCAGCAACGAGGTGACCCACTCGTGGCTGGCGTCGCTGAAAAGTGAAGCGCCGCCGACGCCGAGCACGCCCTTGGTGAGCCAGCGCTGGTCAGCGGGGCCTTCCGGCTCGACGCCTGCGTCCACCAGGCTGGCCTCGGCTGCCGGCGGCGTGGGGTCGATCGGCGTGCCAGCCTGGGAGGCTTCCGCTCCCACTGACTGGTCGCCGTACGGCGCAGGTTCGCCAGACGCAGACTCGCCAGTCGCAGGCTTGTCAGGCACGCTGCAAGCATTCCAGCCAGCGCCCGCAAGGGCGTCGCCACCCCGACGCCCTCCCCCGAGTTGCCCGACCGAACACCGCTTAGCCGGCGAATCAGGGACCTTTGTGCCCGAATTCGCCGGCTAAGCGGTGTCTGGTCAAGTGCCAAGCGGGTGTCCAGGGCCATCGGCCGGTGTGGCGGTCAGCGGCGGCGGACCTGGAGGACGGCGGAGTCGACGCGCGGCATCGGGCGGAAGGCGTGGCGCGGAACCACGAGTCCGCGGTCAAGGGCCACCCTGTCGTCGTACGACGACTTCCGCCCCGGTGGCGCCCGGATGATCTGCAGCACCATCCGGCGTTGCAACACGAGGTCCGCGGAGACCAGATTGACGTGCGACGACAGCAGCTGACGGACGAGCCCGATCGTGAGGTCGTACGGCGGGTTCGCGACCACCTTGAACGGACGTCGCGGCCATCGCAGCTGGGCCGCGTCGACTCCGATCACCGTGAGATCTGCGCAACCGCAGCGAGTCAGCAACTGCCGCCGTCGGCCGGGGTGTAGCTCGACGGCGAGCACCCTGGCGCCGGCCCGCAACAGATGCGTCGTCAGCGCGCCGTCGCCAGCGCCGATGTCGACGACGAGATCGCCTGGCCGGATCCCGGCGTTGGCGACGACGGACCTTGCCCAGTCGTCAGCGAGTCGGTGGACGCCCCAGTGTTGAGGTTGCGGCAGGTCGGACGACGGACCGTGCCACGACCGCCGACGCGCGGCGGACACGACGGACTATCACGAATGCACCCATGCGCGCACCGTACGGTCCGCGCGCCGACCGGAGCCACCGAATTTTCGCCTGCTGGCCGCCCCACCAGCCTCCCCTCCAACGCCGCAACCTCCCGCCGCCGCGCGCCCGGATCGCCACCGGGATCGCCCGGCTCGGGCCGCCACGCGTGTTCGGTCCCGACCGGACACCTGCCGCGGCCGCAACTCGGACACATCGGCCCCCAACTCGGGCCGCCACGCGTGTTCGGTCCGAAGGGCAAAGTCGGGCGATAGGGAAGCGGTGCGTCGGGACACAACGGAGGCGTCAGCACACAGACGCGGGCCAGGGCGGAGGACTTTGCGAACAGCGGCAAATTCGAAGCCGCCGACAAGGGACTGCACCGCAGCATCTCGTTCACCCAGCTGCTGCTGCTCGGCGTCAGCGCGCAGATCGGCTCGGGCTGGCTGTTCGCCGTGCTTTCGGCCGCCGGTGTCGCCGGGCCAGCCGCGGTCCTCTCGTGGATCATCGCCTCGATCCTGGTCGGGCTCATCGCCTTGACCTATGCCGAGATCGGAGCGATGATCCCGCGCTCGGGCGCCATCGTCCGGTACACCTACCTGAACCGTCTTCTTCGGCCTGAACTTCTTCGGCGCCATGTATTAGCGAGCCTCTGGCTCATCACGCTGATACTGGCCACCTTCCCGCTCTCCTACTACGGCCACTACGGGCCGCTCAAGCACCCAGCCTTGAGCTTCCCCTACGGCACTCTTGTGGAGATCGGCGTCGGGATCGTGGCGTACTACTGGGGCGTGCACAGCGGATTTGCCACCGACGAGATCCGCGACATCGTCGACACCTACCAGGCACGCGGCAAC
>JAICYJ010000107.1 GCA_025934255.1 Thermoleophilia bacterium
CCGCCGCTCTACCAACTGAGCTACACCCCTCGGAGCGTGCGGAACGCGCCCACACGCACGGCCAATCCTAGCCCACCGCCGCTCAGCCGAGGCCCGCAGCGTCCAGTAGTCGCCGCAGGCGAGCCGGGTTCCCCGGGCTCTCGACCAGGCCGGTCAGGCCGATCCCCAGGATCGCCGTCCGCGACCCGACCTGCTCCACGATGGCCACGCCCTGGTCGAGGCTGATGCCGTCCGGCTCCGGCATGAAGCAGTCGATCTGGCCCGGGTCGAGCACGTCGCAGTCAAATGCGATGTACGCGCCGGCCACACCCTCCAGCGACCCCAGCTCGGTGGCCAGGCCCCTGGTCATGATGAACTCCTGCTCCGGTGGGTCGAGGCTGCGCGCGCCGATCAGGCAGCTGTCCTCGACCCGGGCGTGGCCGTCGTCCAGGACCATCCGAAACGGCATCCCCCACTCGTTTCCGGAGGGCGATGTCTGCGGCGTGTTCAGGTCGCCGTGGGCGTCGATCCACACCACCGCCACGCGGCCCTCGCGGTCAGCCAGCCCGGCCACGGCACCGACGTGCGTGCAGCAGCAGCCTCCCAGCACAACGGCGCGCTCCGGCAGCAGCGAGCGCACCCGTTGCGTCTGCTCCGAAACGGTCGCCTCCGCCACGATGGCGGCCTCCGGAACGCCGATGTCCATCATGGCCGCCGTCGTCATCGGCTCGCCGCCCGCACCGAAGGCCGTCGGTACCCGCACCAGCCGGCCCTCGCTCACGCAGGCATCAGCTCCTCGAGCGCCTGAGGCAGCCCCGACAGGTCGCCGATCTCGCGATCGGGCACCGGCTCGGGCATCTCGCCCAGTCGGTTCACCCACACCGTCGGCATGCCCATCTCGCCGGCCGGTGCGATGTCGTGGAACAGGCTGGCACCGACGTGCACGTGTCGCTGCTGGTCCGCATCCGTCAGCTCGAAGAACCGGTTCCAGTGGCCGGGCTGCGGCTTGTACGAGCCCACGTCCTCGGCCACGATCACCCGGTCGAAGCGCACGCCCAGCCGCGGCAGCGACTGAGCGATCAGGTCGCGGTCGCAGTTGGACAGGATCGCCAGGCTCCAACCGCGCCGCTTCAGCTCGGCCAGCGAGTCCGGCACCTCCGGAAACGCCGGCCATCCGGCCAGTGATTCCGACAAGGCATGCGCCTCGTCGTCGCCCAGCACGCGCCCCTCGTCCAGCGCCAGGCCGGCCAGGCACAGGTCGAGCACCTCGCGGTAGCGCCGGTAGCGCTCGGCCTGGATCTCCGGCTCGATCTGGTGATAGCGGTGCAGCAGCCGCGGCAGATCCGCATTCGGCCCGAACACGCCGGCCAGGGCGGCCGAGACGCCGCTGTTCCAGTCGATCAGGGTGCCGTAGCAGTCGAACGTCGCCCAGCGGCCGCTGTCCATGCCGCCAGCCTACCGCGGGCAGGCCGGTCATTCGCTGGTAAGCCGCGATCCCCAGTGCACCATCCACGCGGCGGGCAGTCCGACCATCAGCGCAAAGACCGCCAGCACCCAGCCCACCGGCCTCATGTCCACGATCGGCTGGCAACCGCTCACCCCTGCGCAGGGGTCTGAGAGCGCCATGCTGAGGCCCATCAACTCGAGCACGATGGCCGGCATCACGAGGATCGCGCCCACCGCCACGGCGACGCCGCTGCGCATGGTGAGGTATTCCGTGTTGCCGTTCATGGGCTCAGGAAACCAGGATGGAAACCGCGCCGCGTCGGGGGTATCCCTCGACCCGCCTACCCCGTGCGCCACCGGCCCTGCTCGTCCTTGGCGATCCGCCCCGCCAGCTCGAGGCGCGTCAGCCCCGCGGCGGCACGCCCCGGCGGCAGCTGCAGCCGCGCCACGAGCTCGTCTGGCAGCGCTGGCGCCTCGCGCAGCGCCTCCAGCAGCAACCGCTCGTCGCCGGGTGGCAGCGGCGGCGGCTCTGCCGGACGATCGAGACCCAGCCAGCCGCAGAGGTCGTCAGCGTTTTCGATCAGCCCCGCTCCCGCCTTCAGCAGACCGTTCGTGCCAGCCGCCGACGCGATCCCCGGGGTGCCGGGCACAGCCAGCACGTCGCGTCCCAGATCGAGCGCGTGGTCGGCGGTGATCAGGGCGCCGCTGCGCGCCCGCGCCTCAACCACCACCGTGGCGTCGGCGAGCGCGGCGATCAGGCGGTTGCGGGCAGGGAACCGCCAGGTCGCGGGGCGCGTGCCGGGCGGGTACTCGGACACCAGCAGCCCGGCCTCGCGGATCTGCTCGAACACCGCTCGGTTGCTGCGCGGGTAGACGACATCGACGCCGCAGCCCAGCACGGCGACCGTCACTCCCTCCGCCCCCAGCGCGCCGCGGTGGGCGGCCGCGTCGATGCCGAGTGCCAGTCCGCTCACCACCACCCCGCCCGCCTCGGCCACGGCGCCGGCCAGCCGCTGGGCCAGCAGCAGGCCCGCGTCGGAGGCCTTCCGCGCGCCCACGATCGCGGCGACCGGCGCCGGCGGGTCGAGCGCGTCGGGGCGCGCCCCCGACCAGAACAGCGCCAGCGGCGGATCGTGCAGCACCCGCAGCCGCTCCGGGTAACCCGGCTCCGAGACGGTCGCGCACTCGATGCCGCGCTCGAGCAGGCTGCGACGGTACGCGGCCACGTCCGCCTCGCGCGCCAGCCGCAGCCCGTCGATCAACGCCGGCAGCGCTCCCATCCGCTGCAGCGTCCCCGGCCCCGCCCGCAGCAGCGAGCCGCAGCCGTATCGCCGCGCCAGCCGCCCGGCATCGACGCCGCTGGTCGCGCCGGCCAGCACCACGCGCAGCTCATCGGCGGCGCTCACCGCAGCTCCACGCGGTAGGCGAGGGCCTCGGCCACGTCGTCCTCGCCGACCGCCGACCGCTCGTCGAGAGCGGCCACGGTGGCCGCCACGCTCTGCATCCGGCGGCGAGCCCGCATCGAGAGCAGCAGCCGGTCACAGGCGTCGGCCAGCAGCCGTTCCGCGGCCGGCTCCAGATCCGCATGTGACGTCGCCAGAAACTCGTGTGCGGCCAGCACGCGGGCGGCCACCGCCTCGCTGCTCTCACCCGCAGCCCCGTGCGCGTCGGAGCGCGGCACCGCCACGCGCAGGTCGAAGCGGTCGGCAAGCGGCCCACTGATGCGCGCCCGGTAGGTCGCCAGCCGCTGCTCGGTGCACACGCACTCGCGTCTGGGATCGCCATGGTGGCCGCACGGGCACGGATTCATCGCCGCCACCACCAGGCTGCGGGCCGGCAGCCGCACTGAGCCCGCCGCCCGCGCGATCAGCACCTCGCCGTCCTGCATCGGCAGCCGCAGCGCCTCCAGCGCCGCCCGGTTGAACTCGGGCAGCTCGTCCAGGAACAACACCCCGCGGTGAGCCATCGTCACCTCGCCCGGACGCAGGCTGCTGCCGCCCACCAGCGCCGCCTGAGAGGCGCTGTGGTGGGGCGCGCGAAACGGCCGCGCGTACGCCCGGCCGTGGCCGTTCAGCGTCCCGGCCACCGACTGGATGCGCGTGATCTCGAGCAGCTCCGGGAGGCTGGCCGGGGGCATGATGCCGGGCAGCCGCCGGGCGAGCATCGTCTTGCCCGACCCGGGCGGCCCCACCATCAACAGGTTGTGGTGCCCGGCGGCGGCGATCTCGAGCGCGCGCCGGGCGGCCGGCTGGCCGCACACGTCGCGCAGGTCGGGGCCGGCCGGCGGCGGCTCGGAGCCCGCGACGGCCACCGGCGCGGGATCGGCTTGCCCGGCGAGGATCTGCACCGCCTCGTAGAGGTCGTAGGCCGGGAGCACCGGCACCGCCTCGGCCAGGCTGGCCTCGACGGCGTTCTCGGGGGCCACCAGCAGCCCCTCCAGGCCCTGCCTGCCCGCCGCCTCGGCGATCGCGATCGTGCCCTGGATCGGCCGCAGCCGGCCGTCCAGGCCGAGCTCGGCGGCGGCGCCGACGCGGCCCACGGCGGCGGACTCGACCTGGCCGCTGGCGGCCAGGATCGCGAGCGCGATCGCCAGGTCGAACCCGGATCCCTGCTTGCGCTCACGGGCGGGCGCCAGGTTGACCGTGACCCGCTCCGGCGGAAACCGGTAGGAGGCGGACTTGATGCCGCTGCGCACGCGCTGGCGCGCCTCCTGGACGGCGCGGTCGGCCAGCCCTACCACCGCGAAGGCGGGCGCCGTGCCGCTCTCGACGTGGGCCTCGACGTCGATCCGGCGGGCATCGATGCCCGTGATCCAGAAGCTGGTCGCCGTCGCGATCATGCCGCCACGCTACGGAGGCGGCGCGCGCGGGTGGGTGACGGGACGTGCCGGAACCGTCGCAAGGACGGCAACGGACCCGGTCAGGCGCGGCTCAGAACGCGGCCGGCAGGTGCCGCACGGCGTAGCCGCTGACCGCGATCACGTCGAAGCGCACCTGCCGGATGCTGTCGTCGCGCGCCATCAGCACCTCGGCGGCCTCGTGCAGCCGCCGTTGCTGCCGCGGCCCCACCGCCTCCAGCGGCCCGCCGTACCGCTCCACCCGCCGCGCCTTCACCTCGCAGATCACGAGCAGGTCGCGCTTGCGCGCCAGCAGATCGACCTCGCGGCCGGCCACGCGCACGTTGCGCCCGACGATGCGGTAGCCGCGCAGCCGCATCGCCCAGGCCGCCATCGTCTCGGCCAGGCGGCCGTAGCGGTGGTCAGGCAGCCTGCTCACGCCAGCGCGCCCAGCTCCTGGTAGGCGGCGGCCTGGAACGAGCGGCGATGCAGCGGGGTGGTGCCGCGCGACCGCACCGCGGCGGTGTGCTCCGGCGTGATGTAGCCGACGTGCGTCTCGAAGCCGTAGCCGGGGTAGCGGTCGGCGATGCCGTGCATGTAGCGGTCGCGGGTGACCTTGGCCAGCACCGAGGCGGCGGCGATGGCGGCGCTGCGGCCATCGCCGCCCACGATCGCGCGGTGCGGCGGCGCGATCGCGCCGATCCGGAACCCGTCGCTGAGGCGCACCTCGGGCAGGTCGCCGAGCGACCACAGCGCGCGTGCCATCCCGTCCAGGTTCGAGCGATGCAGGCCGCGCCGGTCGATCTCGTCGGCCGACACCACCACCACCGCGAAGGC
>JAICYJ010000010.1 GCA_025934255.1 Thermoleophilia bacterium
ACGTTGCCCGCCGAGGAACGGGTGCTGGGCGACAACGCGGTCACCGAGGGGTTCGCGTTCCTGCTCGAGCACCTGACCGGCGACGCACGCTGGCTGGCGGCGCGGCTGGACATGCCGCGCAGCGACCTGTTCGTCCGCTTCTCGGCCTTCGTCACGCTGTTCTTCCTGCGCCGATACTGCGCCAAGCTGCGCTACGAGCTGGAGCTGCACTCGGGGGCGCCGCTTCCGTCCCTGCCCGGCCGCTACGCACAGCTCCTGTCCAGCGCGGTCGGCGTCCCCTACCCCGAGTCGGACTTCCTCGAGGACGTGGACGGCGGCTTCTACTGCACGTGCTACCTGCGAGCGTGGGCGTTCGAGGCGCAGCTGTCGGAGTGGCTGCGCGAGCGGTACGGCGGCAACTGGTTCGCGCAGCGCGAGGCGGGCACCCTGGTGCGGGAGCTGTGGGAGCTGGGCCAGTCGCTGAACGCCGACGAACTGCTGCGCGAGGTGACCGGGCAGAACCTCGACTTCGGCGTGCTCTCCGACCGCGCCCGCGGCGCGCTCAGCTAGGACACAGCTCCGGGTGCCGGGCGTCCCTGCGGGCCGAGCGGTAGTCGCCGGCCAGGTGCGCGAAGTCGGTCGTGGCCGGGGTCAGCTGCGCGGCCACCCGGTAGGCGCGGATCCCGGCCGACAGCGCTGCCACCGTCGTTCGGTGCCGCAGCGGTCGCCTGGCCACCACGAACGGGCCGAACACCTCGACGTGATCGAAGCCCTTCGCCTCCAGGCCCGTCGCCAGCTGGGCCGCGTCCGACGAGCGCAGGAGCACCCAAGCCGCGGCCGGAGTCGGCTGATCGCCGAGGCGCGCGACCAGGTCGCAGCCGGTGTCCTGGCCGACGTCACGCCACCGCGACAGCGAGTCGCTGTCGGACGCATCCAGAGCCGCGTAGGCTCCGTAGAGCCGGGCATCGACGCCCGGCTCGGGTACGCCGCCGGTCGAGAGCAGCACGTCGTCGCGGCCGAACTGGCTGCCCAGGTAGAGGCTGGCGTGCCGCAGGTCGGGGGTGAAGTTGCCGACGTCGCGGCTGAGCGCGACCACGCCCGGCGTGATCGCTGCCAGCGTCAGCAGCGCCGCCAGCCACGGCCCGTAGCGGCCTGCCCGGCGCCCCACCTCGACCAGGAAGGTGGCCAGCGCGGCGACGTAGGCGGGGATCATGAACGACAGGTGCCGCTCCGGCGCGAAGTCGGGGGAGGTCGCTGTCAAGATCGACAACAGCACGATCGGCTGCACCAGCCAGATGCCCAGGATCAGCGCGGCGCGGCGGTCGCGCAGGGCCAGCATCACCAGCCCGGCCAGCGCCGCGGCGGCCAGCGCCAGCCACACGACGACGTAGGAAGAACCGGTCCAGGCGTCGCCGATACGGCGCCAGAACTCCGACGACCCGAGGTCGACCACGGCCCCGCCCTGACCGACGCCGTACTTGGGCTGCAGCTGCGAGTACACGCGCCACAGCAGCAGCATCGCCAGCAGCCCGGTTCCCAGAGCCAGGCTCAGCACGATCAGGTTCCGGCGCTGCGAGCGCCAGCCATGCCGCAGCGGCGCCAGGCCCAGCACCACCAGCAGCACCATCTCGGACGCCAGGGCGAACAGCCCGAACGGGTGCGCGGACACCAGCAGCAGCGCCGACACGGCGTAGGGCGCGACGTAGCGGGCGCGGCGCGTGCGCACGAGCAGCAGCAGCAGCCACATGCTGCCGAACGAGGCGGCCAGCATCGCGGTGTACCCGCGCGCGAACTGGGCGAGGTGCACCACCTCGGGGATGGTCGCGACCAGCACCGCCAGCACGGCGCCGCCGGATCGGCCCAGCAGCTCGCGACCGAAGCCGTAGGCGAGCGCGATGGCGAGGATGCCGAACAGCGCGGAGGGCAGGCGCAGCCCCAGCATGTCGTCGCGCAGCACCAGCGACGCGTGCACGGCCAGGTAGTGCAACGGCGGGCCGTGGCGGTCGTCGATGGCCACGTCCAGCACGTCCCGTGCTGACGGGCGCGAGGCCACCGACAGCGTCACGCCCTCGTCGTTGTGCAACGGCCGATAGTTGAGCCCGAAACCGATCACGGTGACGGCGTAGGCCACGGTTGCGATCACCGCCGTGAGCGGAGCCCAGCGGGCGGTCAGGAAGGCGCGCATCGGGCGGCATTATGACGCCGGGACCAGGCCGGAGCGCGCAGGCGTACGTCCCGATCCGCACGAACCGGTACGCTTTCACCATGGCTACCGAAGCCGCGCCGCAGACGGTCGAGAGCCGGCTGCATGCCCCCGAGGTGACGATCGTGATCCCGCTCCTGAACGAGCAGGCGACCGTTGCCAGGCTGTGGGAGGGGATCGACCAGACGCTGGCCGACTCCGGCATCGCGGCCGAGGTGATCTTCATCGACGACGGGTCGACCGACGGCACGATGGCGCTGCTGGAGGGGCTGCACGAGCGCGACCCGCGGGTGCGGGTGGTCTCGTTCAAGCGCAACTTCGGGCAGCACCCGGCCATGCACGCCGGCATCGCGCGGGCGCGCGGGCGGATCGTGGTGACGATGGACGGCGACCTCCAGAACCAGCCCAGCGACATCCCCAAGCTGGTGGCCGCGATCCACGCCGGCGCCGACGTGGCCAGCGGCCGGCGGGTGGTGCGGCACGACGGCTTCTTCCTGCGGCGGGTGCCGTCCCGCTTCATCAACGGGCTGCTGGCGCGGCTGACCGGCGCCCCCATCTCCGACTTCGGCTGCGCCTTCAACGCCTACCGGCGCGATGCGATCGAGCCGGTGATGCACAGGATCGGCCGCCAGAAGTTCACCAAGGCGCTGGTCTGCACGACCGGTGCTTCGGTGACGGAGGTCGACCTGCAGCACGCTGCCCGCGACGACCAGAGCCGCTACGGGATGATCAAGCTGATCACGCTGGCGCTGCACGTCCTGACCGGCTTCTGGGCCCAGATGGTGCAGTGGGTGGGGGCCGTGCTGGCGATCGGAGGTATCCTGATGGCGTCGATCGTGACGCTGTGGGGTGCCGTGTTCTGGATCCGTCACGGAGACTTTCCGGGCCCGTTGTTCCTGGGCGGGCTGGTGCTGTTCGTCCTGGGGCTGCAGGGGTTTCTGATGGCCGTGCTGGGGGAGTACCTCGCCCGTATCCAGCGCGACGTCGAGCAGCGGCCCATCTACTACATCGATCGCGAACTCGGGTAGGCACGTGAAGCGCATCCTCGTGACCGGCGGCGCCGGATTCATCTCCAGCAACATGATCCGCTACCTGCTGGAACACACCCAGCACCAGGTGGTGACGATGGATGCCCTCACCTACGCCGGGAACCTCGAGAACCTCGACGACGTGATCTCGCACGACCGGCTGCGGTTCATCCGGGGCGACATCCGCGACATCCACGACGTGGCCGAGGCGCTCGACGGCGTCGACGTGATCGTGAACGCGGCGGCGGAGTCGCACGTGTCCAAGTCGATCGAGCAGGGCGGCGCCGAGTTCGTGACCACCAACGTGGTGGGCACGCAGGTGCTGCTGGACGCGATCCGCGAGCGCCCTGTGGAGCGGTTCATCCTGATCTCGTCGTCCGAGGTGTACGGCACGGCGGAGAGCGACCCGATGTCCGAGGATCACCCGCTCAACCCGCGCTCGCCCTACGCCGGCACCAAGGCCGGCGGCGACCGCCTGGCCTACTCGTACTGGTGCACGTACGACCTGCCGATCACCGTGATCCGGCCGTTCAACAACTACGGGCCCTACCAGCACCCGGAGAAGGTGATCCCGCGCTTCATCATCCAGGCGTTGACCGACCAGCCGCTGACGATCCACGGCAACGGCCAGGCCAGCCGCGACTGGCTGCACGTGTTCGACACGGCCGAGGCGATCACCCAGGCCTGCGAGGTGCCGCTGGAGCAGATCAAGGGCGAGACGATCAACGTCGCCACCGGCGTGGACGAGTCGGTCGAGCAGATCGCGGACATGATCCTGGAGCTGCTGGGCAAGCCGGCCTCCCTCAAGGCCAACATCGACGATCGACCGGGCCAGGTCGACCGCCACATCGGATCGACGGACAGGGCCGAGCAGCTGCTGGGCTGGACGTCCAAGATCGCGTTCGCGGACGGGCTGGAGCGCACGATCGCGTGGTACCGGAACCACCCCGAGTGGTGGCAGAAGGTGCTGGCGGCCGAGCAGACGGCCCAGACCGTGTGACGCTGATCGTCCTCGGCGGCGCTCCGGCGCAGCGGCAGGCGATCGAGGCGGCCGCCGCGGTGGGGATCCCGACGGTGGTGTGCGACAGCCAGCCGGGGGTCGGCGACGTGGCGGTCTCGAGCGAGGACTCGGCCGGCGTACGGCGGGCGGCGGTCGAGCACGGCGCGGTCGGGCTGATCGCGCCCGGCACCGACTGGCCGGTGCGGATCGCGGCCTACGTGGCCGAGGACCTCGGCCTGACCCACCCGCTGTCGGTGGCGACGGCGGTGCTGTGCACGAACAAGGTGTCACAGCGCGAGGCGTTCGACGCCGCGGGCGTGCCGCAGCCGGCGTGGTCGGTGGACGCTCCGCCGGCGTACCCGTGCGTGGTCAAGGCACCGGACCGGCAGGGGCAGCGGGCGATGTCGATCGTCGCGAACGCCGACGCCGCCGGGCAGGCGGAGCTGACGGCGCGGCGCGGGTCGCGCAGCGGCCGGGTGCTGTTCGAGTCATTCGTGGAGGGGCCGGAGGTGACGGTGAACGGCTTCTCGGTCGGCGGCCGGTTCGTGCCGGTGGCGGTGACCGCCCGGGAGCACTTCGCGGACGCGCCCGGGGTGGCGCAGCGGCACGTGTACCCGAGCGGGCTCGATGACGCAGGGGCATCGGCGGCGGCGGAGGCGGCTGTGACGGAGCTGGGGATCACCGACGGGCCCAGCTACACGCAGCTGATCCTGTCGCCGCAGGGGCCGCGGATCATGGAGGTGGCCGCGCGGCTGGGAGGCGGGCATGACAGCGAGATCTGCCGGAGGGCGGCCGGGGTCGATCTGGCCGGCCTGGCGGTGCGGATCGCGGTCGGCCAGGCGATCGCGGCGTCGGAGCTGGAGCCGCGGCCGGAGGGCGCGTGCGTGATCGAGTTCCTGCGCGCTCCCGAGGGCGAACTGGTGTCGACCGGCGGGCCGGCGGGGGTCAGCTTCTATCATGCCGCCGGGCACCGGTACGGCCCCTTGCGCACCGCCACCGACCGGGCCGGATACGTGATCGCGCAGGGGACGACGCGGCAGGAGGCGCTCAAACGAGCGCGAACGGCGGTCGAGGCGGTTCGATTCGAGGTCGCATGAGCAGCGCCATACCCGCAACCCTGGCCATCGACGGCGGCACGCCCGTGCGCGACAGCATGCTGTCGTTCTCGCCGCCGGTGCTGGGTGACGAGGAGATCGCGTCGGTGATCGAGACACTGCGGTCGGGCTGGCTGACCAGCGGGCCGCGCACGGCGGAGCTGGAGGAGCGGTTCGCGGCGCGGGTGGGAACGGGCCACGCGATCGCGACCTCGTCGTGCACGGCGGCGCTGCACCTGGCGATGGTGGCGGCGGGGCTGGGCGAGGGCGATGAGGTGATCACGACGTCGTTCACCTGGCCGGCGACGACGAATGCGGTGCTGCACGCAGGGGCGACACCCGTGTTCGCGGATGTCGATGCGGACACGCTGAACATCGACCCGGACGGGGTGCGGGCGCTGGTCGGGCCGCGCACGCGGGCGGTGCTGCCGGTGCACTTCGCGGGCGGGCCGTGCGACATGGACGCGCTGTGCGCGATCGCGCGCGAGCACTCGCTGCTGGTGATCGAGGATGCGGCGCACGCGGTCGAGGCGACGGTGGGCGATCGCAAGGTGGGATCGATCGGGGACTTCACGTGCTTCTCGCTGTACGCGACCAAGAGCCTGGCGGGCGGCGAGGGCGGAGTGGTCACGACCAGGTCTGAGCAGGCGGCGGAACAGCTGCGGCTGCTGCGGTCGCAGGGAATCACGCGCGATCCCTGGCGGCGGCAGCTGTCGCGCAGCCTCGGGCACTACGACGTGACGGTGCCGGGGTTCAAGGCCAACCTGGCCGACCTGCAGGCGGCGGTGGCGCTGCCCAAGTTCGACCGGCTGGACGACATGCACAGGCGCAGGACGGCGCTGGTGGAGCGGTACGACCGCGGGCTGGAGGGGCTGGGCGGGATCGACCCGATCGGGCGCTCGCCGTTCGGGCGGCACGCGCACCACCTGTACGTGGTGCGAATCGACCCGGACGCGGCGGGCGGCGACCGGGATCGCTACGCGGCGGCGCTCACGGCCGAGAACATCGCGACCGGGCTGCACTTCCTGCCGGTGCACACGCTGACGTGGTACCGGGAGAACCTGGAGGCGGTGTCGCTGCCGGCGACGGAAGCGGCGGGCGAGACGGTGCTGTCGCTGCCGCTGGGAGGGGCGCACACGGAGCAGGACGTCGACGACGTGCTGGCGGCGCTCCGCAAGCTTCACGCCGCGTTCACGCGATGAGCCGGCGCACGCGGGTGGCGGCCGGAGCGGTCGTCTCGGCGGTGCTGCTGGTGGCGCTCCTGTGGTTTACGGACCCGCGCGAGATCTGGCGGACGCTGTCGCAGGCGGATCTGAAGTGGGTGGCGCTGGCGATGGCCGTGAACGTGGCAACGGTGCCGGTGATGGCGTGGCGCTGGAGCATCCTGATCCGCGCGAAGGGCATGGTGGCACCGTTCTGGTGGCTGGTGAGGACGTACTTCGTGGCGTTGTTCCTGGGACAGTTCCTGCCGGCGGCGGTGGGCGGGGACGCGGTGCGGGCGGTGGAGCTGGGGAGGCGCACCCACGACGGGCCGGAGGCGGTGGCGTCGGTGCTGATCGACCGGCTGGTGGGTGTCGTGTCGCTGGTGGGGCTGGCGGTGCTGGCGTACGCCGCGGGAGGGCACTCGGCAGGGGGGCCGGAGGTGGTGGTCGCCGAGACGACGTTCGGGCTGGCGGCGCTGTTGGTGCTGGGACTGCTGTTCTCGGCGCGGCTGCGTGGTCTGGCCGCGCGCGTGCTGGAGCCGCGGGTGGGCGAGAAGCGGCTGGCGACGGGGCAGCGGTTCTACGAGGCGCTGCACGGGTACCGCGAACAGCGAGCGGCGCTGGCGGCGGTGTTCGGACTGGCGCTGGGGGTCCAGATCGTACGGGTGGGGACGATCTGGATGCTGGTGAAGGCGCTGGGGCTGGACGTGCCGATCACGGAGATCTACGCCACCGGGCCGGTGCTGTTCGCGGCGCTGGTGCTGCCCGTGTCGCTGAACGGCATCGGGGTGCGCGAGGCGGTCTTCGTGTCGTTCCTGCACGACTCGACGACCGCGGAGCAGGCGATCGCGCTGGGAGTCGCGTTCTTCGCGGTGGGCACGGCCACGTCGCTGGTGGGGGCGCTGATCCTGGCGCTGCGGTGGGTCAGGTACGGGATCGGTGCGGTGCGGCCACGCACGCAGATCGACGACCCAGGCGTACCGCCGGCCAACGAATTGCGGGATACCGGTTACCTCAAGACGACGAAGCGCCGATAGGGGATGTGACCCGATGCTGCATCCGTCCATCGCCTTCCAGGAGAGTTCCAGCCACATGCCCCCTCGCACCACCGAGGCGCATGCCGCCCGACCCGGCACCATGCGTCCCGTCAATCTGCTGATCGCACTGTTTGCGGTGGCCTGCGCCATCGCTCTCGCGCACGGCATCATCGCCTAGTTCCGCGCTCCACCCCGCCACCGCACACCCGCGGATGCAACACCGGCGCCTGGCACCGGTGTTGCGCCCGATTCTACGAATTTCGTAGAAAACAGGCCCTGATTCTACGAATTTCGAAGCTGCGACCCCGTTTTGCTATCGGAATTCGTGCAACACCGGTGCCAGACGCACGTGTTGCGTCGCACCCTTGGCGCGGAGTTGTGATCGGCTGGGGGACGATTCGTGGCTGCCGGCGGCCGTAGGCTGGCCGGCATGTCGCGCAGACGCCGGACACCTTGCCGCGGTGGCCTCTACCACGTTGTTCAGCGAGGCAACAGACGCCAGGCCATCTACGAGACCGACCAGGACCGCCACCTGTTCCTCGAGATGATGGCTGACACCCTGCCCAGGTTCGGGTTCCGCTACCACGCCTACTGCCTGATGGGGAACCACTACCACCTGCTGATCGAGACGCCGAACGCCAACCTGGGCAAGGGCATGCACTGGCTGAACGGGGTCTATGCCGCGCGCTTCAACGCCACCCACGACGTCGACGGCCACCTGTTCCAGGATCGCTACTGGGCGTCGCCTGTCGCCGGCGCCAAGGCCATCATCGAGGTGGCCGGTTACATCGCGGCCAATCCGCTGCGGGCCGGCCTCTGCGATCGCGCCGAGCTGTGGCCGTGGTCGACCTACCCCATGGCGCTCGGCATCAGGCCGCGCACGCCGCACGTCACCCTCGACCTGATCATGGCCCTGTTCGACGCCCACCTCGGCATCGACGAGGCCCGCGTCCGCTTCCGCCGACTGGTCGAGCAGGAGCCCCCAACCCGCCCACTGCTTGCCGCGGTGCTGCCCGACCTGGCCGCTGCCCGCGGAGCCGGCTACTCGCTGCGCGAGATCGGCGCCGCGGCCGGCCTTGACCCGTCGACCGTCATGCGCCGCCTGCGCGGCGTCAGCGGATACAGACCGTGTTCGCCGTGACCGGCGCGGCCGGCGCCCAGGCCGACAGCAGCCCGACGTTGTCCACCGCCTGGAACTGCACCAGGTAGACACCGCGCGTCGCGAACTTCACCGATGATCCTGAGGTCGTCGCGCCCCACGTCACGCCGTTGTCCGCCGACACCCGGTACTGGTAGTGCGCCACCCCCGACCCCACTCCGTCGCTGCTGCCCGACGCGGACACGGTCTTCCGGTGGGAGCAGCTCGTCGCACCGCTGCCACCCGTCACCGTCGGCGCGCTCGGCGCCGTGCGGTCGATCCGTGCCGTATTCGTGGCCCCGTTCACGGCCGGCGTCCAGAGCGACACGTTGCCGGCGTTATCGACCGACCGGAACTGCACCAGCGTCTGGCCCTCGTTCACCACCGGGAAGCTGTTGCCGGACGCGGCCGCCGACCAGGTCGCCCCGCCGTTCGTCGACACCTGGTACTGGTAGCCCGCAAAGCCCGACCCACCGGCCTGGTCCGTCGACCCCGATGCCGAGATCGCGATCTGCGCCACGTTCTTCCACGTCAGGCTGCCGCCCGACACCACCGGAGCGCTCGGCTTCACCGTGTCGATCCGCACCTGGGCCTGCACCCACGGCGACACCCGTAACACGTTGTCCACCGACCGGAACTGCACCAGCGTCTGCCCCTCACTCACTACCGAGAAGCTGTTGCCCGCCACCGCCGCCGTCCAGGTCGCTCCGCCGTTCGTCGACGTCTCGTACTCGTACCTGAGGATCCCGCTGCCCGCATCCGTGCTACCCGCCGCCGACACCGTCACCGGCGTGCTCGTGTGCCAGCTCGCCGAGCCACCCGTCACCGTCGGTGCCATCGGGTTCGTGCGGTCGATCTTGACCGTGCTGCCTGCTATAGGCGCCCCCGGCGCCCAGGCCGACACGTTTCCGGCGCCGTCCACCGACCGCACCTGCACGTAGGTCAGGCCCTCGTTCGAGATCGTGGCCGAGGCACCCGCCACCGGCGCGGACCACGTCACCCCGTCCGACGATGTCCGCGTCTGGTAGCCCGACAGCCCCGCTCCGCCCAGCGGATCCGTCGACCCGGACCCTGTCACCGTCATCGACGCCACGTTCTGCCACGCCGCCGAACCGCCGGCCACCGTGACGGGCGCGCTGGGCTGGGTGCGGTCGATCTTGACCGTCATGGACACCCAGTTCGAGGTGTTGCCGACGTTGTCCGTGGACCGGAGCCGCACCACGGTCGATCCCTCGCCGGTCACCGTCACCTGGCTCCCCGACACGAGCGGCGACCACAGCACCCCGCCGTCCGTGGACGTCTGCGACTGGTAGGCGCCGAGGCCGCTCCAGAGATCAGCCGATCCGGCCGCCGTCACCACCACCGACGCCGAGTTCACCCATCCCGGCGACGCTCCCGTCACGGTCGGATCCGACGGCGGCGACGAATCCAGGCTCGCCGTCACCTGGCTCCATGCCGACGTGTTCCCCGCCCCGTCGATCGACCGGAACCGCACCACCGTCACGCCGTCGGTCGTCACGAACAGGCTCGCGCCCAGCACCGGTGCCGTGTACGGCGCCCCGTTCGTGGACATCTCGCTCTGGTATCCGACCAGCCCGGAGCCGCCGCTGTCGCTCGAGCCGGACGCGCTCAGCGGCAGCGACGTCGTGTTCTGCCAGCCGGCGCCGGCGCTGCTCACGTTCGGGTCGGTCGGCTTGGTGCGATCGATCCGGGCCGTCGCGACCACCCAGTTGCTGGTCTTGCCGGACACATCCACCGCCCGGAACCGCACCAGCGTCTCGCCCTCGGCCGTCACCAGCCGCGAGGAACCGGTCGAAACCGCGCCCCAGGTGGCGCCGCCGTCGGTCGAGACCTGCCGCTCGTAGCGGGCGATGCCGGAACCGGGCGAGTCGGTAGAGCCGCTGGCCACCAGGTTGATCGATGCCACGTTCTGCCACGTGGTCGAGCTGTTCGCGACCACCGGGTCGGTGGGATCGGCCCGGTCGATGTTGACCGACGCGCTCACCCACGGGGTCACGTTGCCGGCGAAGTCACACCCGCGGAACTGCACCAGCGTGGCGCCTTCGCTGGACACCGTCACGTGCGTCCCCGCCGTCTCGGGGCCCCAGGTCGTGCCGCCGTCCGTGGACGTGCGGTAGCTGAGGTGGTCGAACCCGGAGCCACCCGTGTCCGTCGTCCCGGTCGCCGCCACGTCCACCGACGCCGCGTCCTGCCACGCCGGCGACCCTCCCGTCAGCGTCGGCTTGGCCGGAGCGGTGTGGTCGATGCGCGCGATCCCCGTCACCCAGTTGCTGAACCGGCCGGCCACGTCGACCGCACGGAACCGCACCAGCGTCTCGCCCTGCGACGCCACCGTCAGGCTGGACGCGCTCGCCGGCGCCGACCAGGTGAGACCGCCGTCGGTCGACGTCTCCCGCTGATAGGCGGCGATTCCCGACCCGGTGTCGGTCGAGCCGGCCGCCGTCAGGTGCAGGGACGTCACGCTCTGCCACGCCGCCGACCCGCCGCTGACCACCGGGTCGGTGGGGTCGGCGCGGTCGATCATGACGGTGGCCGTGGCCCACGGCGACGCGTTGCCGGCCACGTCGTAGCTCCGGAAGCGCACCAGCGTCGAGCCCTCCGCCGACACGGTCACGCCGGTGCCCGCAACCTCCGGGCTCCAGGTGGTGCCGCCGTCCGTGGAGAGTCGGTAGCCGAAGCCGGCAAACCCGGAACCGCTGTCCGCTCCGCCGCTCACGTTCACGGTCACCGACGCCACGTCCTGCCAGAGCGGCGACCCTCCCGTCAGCGTGGGGATGGCGGGAGGCGTGGTGTCGATGTTGACCGTGTTGTCGGGCCCGGGAACGGACGGCACCCAGCTCGACGTGTTGCCGGCCCGATCAACGCTTCGGAACTGCACGATCGACGACCCCTCGATGCCGATGGCAGCGGGATTCCGCTGCACCGGCGAGCGCCATGCGCCGCCGTTCACCGACACCTGGTACTGGTAGCCGGCCAGCCCGCTGGCGGCGTCGCTGCCTCCGGCCGCCGTCACCGTCACCGGCGCCGTGCTCCACGCAGTGGAACCGCCCAGCACGGACGTGGGCGGTAGCGGAGCATCGAGGTCGACCAGCCACCTGACCGTGATCGTGCGGCGCGACGAGACGCCCTTCACCGCCAGCACGAACGTGTGGTGGCCGGCCGCGAGGTTGCGGTAGCTGATCCTGCCGTGCCTGCACGACGTCGCCCTGCGGATGTCCAGCTTGCAGGTGGTGCGGCGCACGGTGCCGGTGTGCCTCCACGAAAACCACGCCCTGGTGACGTGCACGTAGGCCGCCGGCTTCCGCAGCATCTTCACGGTCAGCTTCCTGGTGGCGTGGGACGCCGGTCGCGTCACGTGCGGCACGTATGGCATCGCGTAGGCAGGCGCAGCGGCCGTCAGGCTGATCACGAGAGCCAGCAGCAGTACCACGCGATGTCGGCGCGGAAAGGGGGATCCGCGACGTACCATGGTGCACCTCGGGGGGAGGGAGCGGAGCCGACGAGCTCCTGCTCGCGTTATCGCCGATCGTGGGCTATACCGCATCCCCCGAAACGGGGGGCCGATTTCGGTCGCTCAGACGCGGAGCACGAGCAGTTGCCGCTGCCGCGGGCCGTCGAACTCGCAGAAGAAGATGCGCTGCCAGCGCCCCAGCACCGGCGTACCGCCGGCCACCCCCAGCAGCTGCGAGCAACCGACCATGATCGACTTCACGTGCGAATCCGAGTTGCCTTCGAGGTGCGCGTAGCCGTCATCGCGCGGGACCAGCCGTGCCAGCACGTCCACGACATCGGCGGCCACGTCCGGGTCGAACCCCTCGTTGATGGTCACCGCCGCCGTCGTATGCGGTACGTGCAGCAGCACCGCGCCGTCGGTCACGCCCAGCTCGGCAACAGCCGCGGCCACCGCCTCGGTGACGTCGACGAACTGCTCTCGCCGGTCGGTTGCCAGCGCGATCCCGGGCATCGATCGATCGTACCGCATTGCATGTTCATGCACATCTGTGGCATACTTTTGCGTCCATGGCCATGCTCGCCCCCACTCCGGCCGGCCTCGCCGGCCGCGACCTGCTCTCGGTCGACCAGCTCGGCCGTGACCGGCTGATCGAGCTGCTCGATCTCGCCGACCACCTCAAGATGCTGCAGGGGCGCGGCGTCCCGCACCGGCTGCTGCCCGGCCGCACGCTGGCCATGATCTTCCAGAAGGCGTCCACCCGCACGCGCGTCTCCTTCGAGGTCGGCATCGGCCAGCTGGGCGGCAGCGCGGTCGTGCTGTCGTCGTCCGAGATGCAGCTGGGACGCGGCGAGTCGATCGAGGACACGGGCATCGTGCTGTCGCGGTACGTCGACGCGATCATGATCCGGGCCGGGGCGCACGCGGAGGTGGAGGCGCTGGCCGCCGCCGCCTGCGTGCCCGTCATCAACGGCCTCACCGATCTCCACCACCCCTGCCAGGCGCTGGCGGACGCCCAGACGCTGCGCGAGCGGCTGGGCGACCTCGACGGCCGCACCCTGGCCTGGGTCGGCGACGGCTGCAACAACGTCTGCCACTCGCTGATCACGGCCGTCGGCATGCTCGGCATGGAGGTGCGGGTGGCCACGCCGCTCGGGTTCGAGCCCGACCCCGCGGTCGTGGCCGCCGCCGGCCCGGTGACCGTCACCGACGATCCGCTGGAGGCGGTGGCCGGCGCGGACGCGGTCGCCACCGACGTCTGGACGAGCATGGGCCAGGAGGCCGAGCGCGACCAGCGCGTCTCCAACCTGACCCCCTACCAGGTAAACCGCGAGCTGCTTGCGTCGGCGGCGCCGGGCCACGTCGTGCTGCACTGCCTGCCCGCGCACTACGGCGAGGAGATCACGCACGAGGTGCTGCACGGCCCCAGCTCGGCTGCCTGGGACGAGGCCGAGAACCGCCTCCACGCCCAGAAGGCGCTGATGGCCATGGTCATGGCCTGAGCGGGCGTCCCGGCTCACGACCCTGCATTGTGACCGATTGGATATGCAGCGCGGCGATCGGTCTGTACACTCTCGATGTTTCTGCGTGTCGATGGCGGTCGAGCCCCCCACGGTCCGTCGCTCCGAAGCCACGAACACGCCAACCATCGCTGGGAGGGAGCTTTGCGTGGAGCAGCCTGATGTCCGCCTAGAGCGGGTGACGAAGCAGTTCGGTGACGTGAAGGCAGTCGACGACCTGTCGCTGTCCTTCGACCGTGGCGGCTTCGTGGCCCTGCTCGGCCCCTCCGGCTGCGGCAAGACCACCACGCTACGGATGATCGGCGGCTTCGAGGAGCCGACCGCCGGCACCGTCTACCTGGGAGAGCAGGACGTCACCGGCCTGCCCCCCTACAAGCGCGAGGTGAACACCGTCTTCCAGAACTACGCGCTGTTCCCGCACATGACCATCTTCGACAACGTCGCGTTCGGCATCCGCCAGCGCGGCGGCGGCTCGAAGCACCAGATCGCGCAGCAGGTGGGCGAGATGCTGGAGCTGGTGCAGCTGGCCGGCTTCGAGCGGCGCAAGCCCACGCAGCTGTCCGGCGGCCAGGCGCAGCGCGTGGCGCTGGCCAGGGCGCTCATCAACAAGCCGCGGGTGCTGCTGCTGGACGAGCCGCTGGGCGCGCTCGACCTGAAGCTCCGCAAGCAGATGCAGATCGAGCTGAAGCGGATCCAGACCGAGGTCAACATCACCTTCATCCACGTCACACACGACCAGGAAGAGGCCATGACAATGGCCGACCGGATCGCCGTCATGAACCAGGGTCAGGTCGAGCAGATCGGCCCTCCCGGCGAGCTCTACGAGCAGCCGCGCACGGCATTCGTGGCCGGGTTCCTGGGTGTCTCCAACATGGTCTGGGCGACCGTCACCGGGCCCGGCACCGTGCAGCTGCACGAGGGCACCGTCGCCCGCGTGCCCCAGGAGAGCCTGGAGGGCGGGCACAAGGAGCTGCGGATCGGCGTGCGCCCCGAGAAGATGCGGATCGTGGCCAACGGCAGCGGAGACGGTGCCGGCGACGCCAACCGGCTCGATGGCACCGTCAAGGACGTCAGCTACATCGGCGTCAGCACCCAGTACATCATCGAGACCGCGGCCGGCGACGAGCTGACCGTGTTCGCGCAGAACGTGGGCCGGAGCGCGGAGCGTGCCGCGCCCGGCCAGAAGGTTGGTGTGCTGTGGGATCCCGAGCACACCTTCGTCATCACCGACACCCGAGAAGTACCTACCCTGGAGGAGCAGCTATGACCAACGAGCCCAGAGGCTCCCGCGCCGACATCGAGGCCCTCGCCTTTGCCCGTGGTGCCCTCACCCGGCGCGACTTCATGCGCCGTGTCGGCCTCGCCGGAGGCTCGCTGGCCGCGGCCAACCTGCTGGCCGCCTGCGGCGGTTCGGTTGGCGGCGCCAGCACCCAGAACCCGGGCTCTTCCGCCGGGGCGGTCAAGTACCCACACACCGTCTCCCCCGACTGGAACTGGTCGAACTGGACGCTCTACATCGACGAGAAGAACCACCGCCACCCCTCGATCGACATGTTCGACGCCAAGTACAAGACCCACACCAACTACATCGAGGACATCAACGACAACGAGGAGTTCTTCGGGAAGTTCCAGGCCACGCTGCAGGCCGGCCAGGACATCGGCCGCGACATGGTCACGCTGACCGACTGGATGGCCGGCAAGTGGGTGCAGTTCGGCTACGTCGAGCCGCTCGAGTGGGACATCCTGCCCAACGTCAAGTCGAACCTGCTGCCCACCTACCACGGCCGCTCGATCGACCCCAACGACGAGTTCCTCGTGCCCTGGCAGTCGGGGCTGACCGGCATCGGCTACAACAGCGAGCTGACCGGCCGCGACCTGACCACCGTCAGCGACCTCTGGGATCCCAAGTTCAAGGGCAAGGTCAGCCTGCTGACCGAGATGCGCGACACGTTCGGCCTGGTGATGCTGAACCTGGGAATCGACCCGTCAAAGTGCACGACCGCCGACGCGCAGAAGGCCCACGACGCGATCAAGCCCTACGTCGACAACGGCCAGATCCGCGCCTTCTACGGCAACGACTACTCGAACCACCTGGCCAACGGCGACCTCACGGCCGCGATGGTGTGGTCCGGCGACATGGTGCAGCTGCTGCCCGACAACCCGCACCTCAAGTTCGTCGTGCCGGACGAGGGCTGCATGCTCTGGACCGACAACATGATGATCCCCAAGCACGCGAAGAACCCCTACAACGCGCACCTCTGGATGAACTACTACTACCAGCCCAACATCGCGGCGCTGGTGGAGGACTGGGTCAACTACATCTGCCCGGTCAACGGCGCGGCCGACGTGCTGAAGGCAGGCGATCCCTCGATCGGCCTGCAGGGCGATCCCAAGGTGGCGGACAACCCGCTGATCTTCCCGCCCAAGTCGACGCTGGACAAGGCGCACGTGTTCAAGTCGCTGTCCGCCAGCGAAGAGACCCAGTTCAACACCCTGTTCGCCGACCTGACGGGCACCGCCTAAGCGATGTCCAGAGTCACCCGGCTGTTCCGTTCCGCGCCCGCCTATCCCCTGCTGCTGCCTGGCATGGTGTGGCTGGCGATCTTCTTCTTCGTGCCCATGTACTACCTGCTGGACATGTCCCTGCGCACGGGGAACCTGCTGGACGGCTTCAACCAGGTGTACCGGTTCGCCAACTACGGCGACGCGATCCGCGAGAACAAGGAGCAGTTCATCCGCTCGATCATCTACGCCGCCTCGGCCACCGCCCTGGCGTTCTGCATCAGCTACCCGCTGGCCTACGTGATCGCGTTCCGCGGCGGCCGGTACAAGAACTTCCTGCTGATGCTGGTGATCGCGCCGTTCTTCACCAACTACCTGATCCGCACGCTGGCCTGGGAGACGATCCTGGCCGACCACGGCATCGTCACCAGCACCTTCCGGTCGCTCGGCATCCTGACGGCCACCGACAAGCTCGGGTTCACGTCCGGCCAGCGGCTGCTGGCAACGCCGCTGGCGGTGGTCACCGGCATCACGTACAACTACCTGCCGTTCATGACGCTGCCGCTCTACGTCAGCCTCGAGAAGATCGACAAACGGCTTCTGGAGGCCGCGCTCGACCTGTACGCCAACCGTCCGCGGGCGTTCATGAGGGTGACGCTGCCGCTGTCGCTGCCCGGCATCTTCGCCGGCACGCTGCTGACGTTCATCCCGGCCATCGGTGACTACATCAACGCCTACCTGCTGGGCTCGACCCAGACCACCATGATCGGCAACGTGATCCAGAGCAAGTTCCTGACGTTCAACGACTACCCGTCGGCGGCGGCGCTCTCGTTCACCCTGATGGCCGGGATCATGGTGTTCGTGATCATCTACGCCCGCATCCTGGGCACCGAGGACCTGGCCTGATGGCGGCCGGCACCGAGGTCACGCAGGCCACGGGGGCGCAGCAGGACACGGCGCAGCCCCGCAAGGCGCCCAGCCGTTTCTGGGCCAGGGTCCGCTACCAGCTGCTGAACGTCTTCGCGGGCCTGGCATTCCTGTACCTGCTGGTGCCGATCGCGGTCGTCATCCTGTTCAGCTTCAACGACCCGCCGGGCCGGTTCAACTTCACCTGGCACAAGTTCTCGACCGCCGCCTGGCAGCATCCGTTCGCCACGCCGGGCATCCAGGACGCGGTCGTGCTGTCGCTGAAGATCGCGTTCCTGTCGACCATCATCGCCACCATCCTGGGCACCCTGATGGCGCTGGCGCTGGCCCGCTACAGCTTCCGCGGGCGCAGCGTCACCAACTTCGTGATCTTCCTGCCGATGGCCACGCCCGAGATCGTGATGGGCTCGTCGCTCTTGACCCTGTTCATCTCGATCAGCTTCAACCGCGGTTTCACCACCATCCTGATCGCGCACATCATGTTCAACATCAGCTACGTGGTGGTGACGGTGAAGGCGCGCATCTACGGGTTCGACCGCCGCATGGAGGAAGCCGCCATGGACCTCTACGCCAACGAGTTCACGACGTTCCGCAAGATCACGCTGCCGCTGATCATGCCGGGGGTGCTGGCCGCCGCCATGCTGGCGTTCGCGCTGTCGATCGACGACTTCGTGATCACCCAGTTCAACGCCGGGCCCGACATCACGTTCCCGCTGTTCATCTACGGCGCCGCCCGCACCGGCGTACCCGTGCAGGTGAACGTGATCGGCTCGATGATCTTCCTGATCGCGATCGGCCTGATGGCCGTGAACATCCTCTACCAGAACTACCGCGGCAAGCGCGACGCGATCGCGATCAGCGGTGCCGTACGCAAGGCGCAGCTGGCAGAGGCCACCTGAGGCCGGGTCACACCCGCAGGCGCGCGGTGCGGCCGCCGGCCACCACCAGGTAGCTGCCGGGCTCGAGCGCGCCCAGCGAGACGCGCACCGTCTTTCGCATGGCCAGCTCGATGCAGGCCGTCCCGGGAGGGACGATCGACCCCTCACGCAGGTCGACTGTGATGGTGGTGCCGTGGCGGGCGACACGCACCGGCGTCAGCCCATAGCAGGCCGGCACGCCACCCCACCAGACGGCCCGCGCGTAGGCGCGGCCACCGCTGACTCCGGCCCGCAGCGCGACGGCGTGCACCGCGCGTGCCTGCGTGACCTGCACCCCGGCTACCGGCGGCCGCGTCGCGGCCGCGGGGGCCGACCCACACCCGGCCGCGAGCGCTGCCAGCGTGATCGCGATCACCGTCTTCATGCCCGCTTGGACAGAGGACCGACCGCAACGGTTCCCGGGGTGGCGGTGATTCGGTAGCCTAGGCGCCCCTCATGAGCGACCAGTCCATCGACTACGACGTCGAGTTCCGGGCCATCACCAAGCGCTTCGGCTCCCTGGTGGCAGTCAACGGCGTCTCGCTGAAGGTGCGCAAGGGTGAGTTCCTCTCGCTGCTGGGGCCGTCCGGCTGCGGCAAGACCACCTCGCTGCGCATGATCGCCGGCTTCGAGCAGCCCGACGAGGGAGAGCTCCTGATCGGCGGTTCCGACGCGGTCGGGATCCCGCCCTACCGCCGCGACGTGAACACCGTGTTCCAGCAGTACGCCCTGTTCCCGCACATGTCGATCCTGGACAACGTCTGCTACGGGCTGAAGCAGCGCAAGGTGTCGCGGCGCGAGCGCCGCGCCAAGGCCGGCGAGGCGCTGGAGCTGGTGCAGCTGACCGGCCGCGACTCGCACCGGCCGGCGATGCTGTCGGGCGGGCAGCAGCAGCGGGTGGCGCTGGCGCGGGCGCTGGTCATGAACCCCCGGGTGCTGCTGCTGGACGAGCCGCTGGGCGCCCTCGACCTGAAGCTCCGCAAGGAGATGCAGATCGAGCTGAAGCGGATCCAGGATCAGGTCGGCATCACGTTCATCTACGTCACCCACGACCAGGAGGAAGCGCTGTCGATGTCCGACCGCGTTGCCGTGATGAGCAACGGGGTGATCGAGCAGCTGGACACGCCGCGCGCCATCTACGACCACCCGCTGACGGCCTTCGTGGCCGACTTCATCGGCGACATGAACTTCCTCGAGGGCCGCGTCGCCGAGTCGGCCGACGGGGGCTACGCCATCGATGCCGGAGAGGGCGTCGTCGTCCGCGGCCGCGGCCACCCGGCCGGCGCCGCGATCGTGCGCGTCGGGATCCGCCCCGAACGGATCGTCGTCGAGCGCGGCAACGGATCCGGCACCGCCAACAGCGCCCGCTGCGAGGTGCTGACGAAGATGTATCTCGGCGACCAGGTGCAGCTGATCCTGCGCCTGGCGAACGGCAGCGAGTTCGTGGTGCGCGAGCAGCGCACCAGCGCCGCACCTGCCATCGACAGCCTCGAACCGGGCGACACGGCCACCGCCCGCTGGGATGAGGCGGCTCCGCTGCTGATGGCCGACCTGCAACCACAGAAGGATGGCGAATGATCGAGCACGACCCCAAGCTGAACGTCCTCGCTCCCATCGAGATCCGGCCCAGGCTCGACCGCCTGGAACGGCTGGTGCGCCGCTCCGGCGGCGGGCGCATGACCAGGGCCGAGGCCCTGGGCCTGGCCGGCCTGGCGTTGCTGGCCGCCGCCGGCTGCGGCGGGAAGACCTCGACCGGAGGCGGCGGCGGAGCCTCGAGCAGCGGCGCCGCCGACCCGCTGGCCGGCAAGCCGATCGAGAGCAACCTCGTCATCTACAACTGGTCGCAGTACGACGACCCCAGCACGTACAAGAGCTTCAAGACCCAGAACCACGTCGCCATCAAGGAGACGTACTACTCGTCCAACGACGAGCTGCTGGCCAAGCTGCAGGCGGGCGGCACCGGCTACGACATCATCGTGCCCAGCCAGAACGCCGTCGGCGAGCTGGTGCAGCTGGGATCGCTGATGAAGCTGGACAAGGCGCTGATCCCGAACGCCTCGGCCGTGGAGTCGTCCTGGGTGAAGACGGCATACGACCCGACCGGCGACTACAAGGTGGTCAAGGACTTCGGCGTCACCATGTTCTTCTACAACAACACGATCGTCACCGAGAAGCCCACCACCATGAAGCAGTTCTACGACCTTTTGCCCAAGTACGGCAGGGTCGGCCGCACCAACCTGATGGACGGCGCCGAAGAGGTGGTGCCGCTGGCGCTGATGGCGCTCGGCTACGACCCGAACACCGGCGACCCGGCCGAGCTCGACAAGGCCAAGAACTTCCTGCTCTCGATCCGCAGCGGCGTCACCACGATCGACTCGTCCAACTACATCAACGACGCGTCGGCCGGCAAGATCATCCTCGGGCAGGGCTGGAACGGCGACGTGCGCCGGATCATCTCGGCACGCAAGAAGCAGGGCGACATCACCGCAGTGCTGCCGCAGGACACGTCCGAGAAGTGGGCCGACAACTGGTGCATCCCCGCCACCGCGCCCGATCCGGTGGCGGCGCACGCATGGATCAACCACCTCTGCGACCCGGCGGTGGCGGTCACGGAGATGGAGTACCACAACTACCCGATCCCGATTCAGGCGGCGCTCGACCAGACGCCGGCGGAGCTGAAGAACGACCCGCTATTCAACGTGCCCACGTCCTACACCGACCACTACAAGTTCATCCTCAACCCCTCGCAGGAGATCGTCAACGCCCGCACGCAGATCTACACGGCGTTCCAGTCGGCCTGATCGAACGTGACCTCCGAGACCATCCAGCCCCCGAAGCGGTCCCCGCGTCGGCGGTCGTTCGCCCCGCGCTACCCGGGCTGGCTGACGGCGCCGTCGCTGATCTACTACATGATCTTCTTCCTGGGACCGCTGGCGATCCTGGTCGTGTTCTCGGTGGCCACCCAGGCCGGGTTCGGCTCGGTCTCCTACACGTTCAGCACCAGCCAGTTCAAGGCGCTGAACGATCCGCTCTACATCAAGGTGTTCCGCCAGACGATGCTGATGGCCGCGGGCGGGACGGCGCTCACGATCGCGATCGGCTACCCGGTTGCCTACTGGATGTCGCGCTATCTGACCCGCTACAAGACGCTGGCGCTGCTGCTCGTGATCGTCCCGTTCTGGACGTCGTTCCTGATCCGCACCTACGCGCTCAAGATCATCCTCGACCCGCAGGGCTACCTGGCCCACTTCGTGGAGTGGACCGGGATCAGCAGCCAGTTCAACGTGCTCTACACCGGCAAGGCGGTGGCGATCGGCCTCGCCTACAACTACCTGCCGCTGCTGATCCTGCCGGTCTACGCCTCGCTGGAGCGGATGGACTGGAAGCTGGTGGAGGCCGCCACCGACCTGGGCGCGAGCCCGTTCAAGGCCTTCCGCCAGATCACCCTGCCGCTGACGCTGCCGGGGCTGATCACGGGTGCGCTGCTCGTGTTCATCCCGATGTGCGGCGAGTACGTGATCCCCCAGCTGCTGGGCGGCGGCCAGTTCGCGTTCGTGGGCACCGTCATCGGCAGCAACTTCCTGGGCGCGCAGAACTGGCCGTTCGGATCGGCGATGGCGATCGCTTTCATGGTGCTGCTGTCGATCTTCGTGGTCATCTACATCGCCTTCGCCACCCGCGAGGAGCAGTTCGGTGCCTAGCGCCGGCACGCCCCGCCGCTCCCGGCACCGGTTCGGCAAGCGCATGTTCACCGGCTGGGCGGTGCTGGTCTACCTGGTCCTGTACCTGCCGATCGTGGTGGTCGTGATCTTCGCCTTCAACCAGCCGACGAGCGTTCCCCAGGGCGCCAGCCCCTGCAGTGTCGACCCCTCCCGGATGGGCAACGTGACGGTCTGGAACGGCGGCACCACCTGCTGGTTCCACACCGCGCTCAACGACCCAACCTACGTGCCCGCGGTCAAGACCAGCTTCTGGATCGCGTTTCGCGCATCGCTGATCGCGACCGTGCTGGGCACCGCCGCGGCGCTCTCGCTGGCGCGGATGAAGAAGCGCTGGCGGGTGCCCTTCGACGTGCTCGTGTACCTGACCCTGGTGGTGCCCGAGATCGTGATCGCGGTGGCATCGCTGATCTTCTTCGTGCAGGCGCACAACAACCTCAGCATCTTCCCGACGCTGGGAGAGTCCACCATCCTGCTCGGCCAGATCGTGTTCAGCGCCTCGCTGGTGATGCTGATCGTGCGCGCCCGCTTCGTGGGCATGGGCAGCTCGCTGGAGGAGGCCAGCTTCGATCTCGGCGGCGGCCCGATCGCGACCTTCCGGCAGGTGACGCTGCCACGGCTGCTGCCGGCCGTGATCGCCGGCGCGCTGCTCTCGTTCACGTTCTCGTTCGACGACTACGTGCTGCCGGCGTTCACGAACGGCACCGTCAACACCTGGCCGATCGTGGTCTACTCCGCCGTCCGCTTCGGGGTGACGCCGGCCGTGAACGCCCTCGCCACGGTGATGCTGGTGGTGACCGTGACCCTGATCCTGATCACCGGCCTGGTGCTGCGGCGCTCGGGCGCCAGCGACCTCACGGGCGCGCCACCGCCCACCATTCCGTAACCGGAGCGCGCCTGCTGCTGGCTATACTCGCCCGTCGTGCGACTCTTCGGCGAGCATGAGCAGATCGTGGTCTGCACTGACCGCGACAGCGGGCTTCGCGCGATCATCGCAGTCCACGACACGACGCTTGGCCCGGGCCTGGGCGGGATCCGGATGTGGACGTACGCCAGCGACGAGGCGGCGCTGACCGACGTGCTGCGGCTGTCGGAGGGGATGACCTACAAGAACGCGCTGGCAGGCCTCGATCTGGGTGGCGGCAAGACGGTGGTGGTGGGCGACCCCCGCACCGACAAGACGCCCGAGCAGTTCCAGGCGCTGGGCGGATTCATCGACCGGCTGGGCGGCGCCTACCTTGCAGCCGAGGACGTCGGCACCACCACCCAGGACGCCGAGCAGGTGCGCACCCGCACGCGCTACATCACGGGCCTGCCGGTCGAGCAGGGCGGCTCCGGCGACCCGTCGCCGATGACCGCCTGGGGCGTGTTCTGCGGGATCCGCGCGGCGCTGGCGGAGGCCGGGCTGGGAGCCACCTACGACGGCGTCCACGTCGCCGTACAGGGCGCGGGCCACGTCGGTGCCGCGCTCGTCCGCCATCTGCTCGATGCCGGCGCCACCGTCACCGTCGCCGACATCCACGCCGACCGGCTGGAGCCGCTGCAGGAACTGGGCGCGGCGGTGGTCCCGGCCGAGCAGATCCATCAGGTCGAATGCGACGTCTACTCACCCTGCGCGCTGGGCGCGGTGATCCGGCCCGAGACGATTGGGCGGCTGCGGTGCCGGGTGATCGCGGGGGCGGCCAACAACCAGCTGTCCGACGCCGCGATGGGCGACGAGCTGAAGCAGCGCGGCCTGGTCTACGCGCCGGACTTCGCGATCAACGCCGGCGGCGTGATCAACATCGGCGAGGAGCTGGGCGGCCGGGTGTACGACGCGGAGCGGGCGCGGCAGAGCGTCGAGCGGATCGAGCAGACGCTGGGAGACGTGTTCGAGCGGTCGCGGCGCGAGGGCGTGGCGCCTCACCGGGCCGCCGAGCAGATGGCCCGGGACCGCATCAGCGCGGCCAGGGTCGCCACCGCCACCCGGTGATCCCGCTTCACGACACCGTCCCCACCCGGCACCGGCCGGTGGTGACGCTGGCGCTGATCGCGATCAACGTGGCCGTGTTCCTGGTCGAGCTGGCCGCGCCCCAGCAGCACCTGCCGACCACCCGCGGCCAGGTGTTCGCCGTGGACGGCCAGAGCGCGATCACGGCCGAGTACGGCTTCGTGCCGTGCGAGCTGCGCAGCTCCTGCCCGCTCGGCGACGACACCGTCGACTTCGGCGCCAACGCGCCCTTCCGCGTGCACCACGTGCCGGTGGTGGCGACGGTGTTCACGTCGATGTTCCTACACGCCGGTTGGGCCCACCTCGGCTTCAACATGCTGTTCCTGTGGGTGTTCGGGAGCAAGGTCGAGGATCGGCTGGGACGGTCCCGCTTCCTGGCCTTCTACCTGCTGGGCGGCGTCGCGGCGCTGGGCCTGCAGTGGGTGGCCGACCCCGGCAGCGCCGTGGCCACCATCGGCGCGTCGGGCGCGATCGCGGCCGTGCTGGCCGGGTACCTGCTGCTGTACCCGCGCGCGCTGATCCTGACGCTGGTCGGCTGGATCCCGATACCGCTGCCGGCGATGGTGTTCCTGCTGATCTGGATCCTGCTGCAGCTGGCGGGGGCCGCCGGCACGATCGGGCAGGCGGCCGGCGGGGGCGGCGGCGTCGCCTACATGGCACACGTGGGTGGGTTTGCGTTCGGGCTGCTGGCGATCAGGAGGTTCGACCCGGGGCCTGGTCGAACCTCGTACCCCTAACCTGTCGCGCCGACGCCGAACGCCTGCATCGTCAGCACCACGCGGTCGGAGCGCAGCACGGCGTTGGGGTGCAGGCGGTGGGCGGGCAGGTCGCGCGGGTCGTCGCCGCGGCGCCCCTCGTCGACCGACACGGTCTGCTCGTAGAGATCGAGCCGCACCTCGTACTCGTACCACGAGATGTCCCAGGCCACGCAGATCGAGACCACGCGCGGCAGCTCGCAGCCGTCCACCGCCACGTTCACAAGCGGGTCGCCGAGGCTGCGTGAGATCGAGACCACCCGCTCGACGTGGGGCGAGCGGTTGAACGCCTCCAGCGCCATCCGCCGCACCTGCCGGGCGTCGCCCTCGGTGCGCCGCGCCTCGGCCAGCTCGCCGTAGCGGCGCCGCTCATGCTCCAGCTCCTGTTCGAGCTGTCCGACCCGGCTCTCCAACCGCTCGACCATCGCCGTCTGCTCGTCCAGCCGTGCGCCGACCTGGTGGTGCTTGGCGATCTCGGCACGGTGCGCCGACTCAGCCTGGGCGGCGCGCTCATCGCTGCGGCGCTTCTCGTCAGCCATGCCGCGCAGCTCGCGGTCGCGCCGGCGCATCTCGTTGGAGAGATCCTTCATCTCCCGCTTGACCGTCCGCAGCTCGCCGGCCTGCTGCTCGGCCTTGGCGAGGGCGCTGCGCACCTGGTCGAGGTCGAACTCGACCGACTGCAGCTGGCCGCGCAGCCGGTCGATCAGGCCCTCGCGCTCGCGCAGGGCGTGGTCGCGCGGGGGGTTCGCGTGCACGGCCACGATCGGACGCCCGTCGGCGCGCCAGCCCCGGCGGTCGGCCTGCTCGTAGCAGAGCGGGCACACCTTCAGGAACCGCTTCGACGCCGGGTCCTGGTACAGGCGCGCGGGCTCGCCAACCAGAAGGTGGCGCCTGCAGAGAGCGCAGCTTGCGGTGTTCTCGGCGATGCTGGTCAAATCCGTCCTCCCGCCCGCTCGAGCGGACCTGGGAGCATACCGCGGTCGGGGAGGTCGCGGCGGACCGACGGCGAAGATGGCCTATTCAGCAGCCGGCGGGGGTGCTCGCAGCCGCGCCGTCGGCCGCGCCGGCTGCCACGGCGGAGGGATCGGTGTCGATGTTCAGCTGCACGATGCCCGCCTGCTGGGCGACCACCTCGGTCATGCCGTTGGCCGCCGGGCGCACGCAGGCGCCGACCGGGGTCGGCTGCCGGTAGGGGCTGTAGCGCACGCGCACCATGTAGCTACCCGGGCCCGACACCGACAGCACCACGCGCTGCTGGCCGAGATACGTCAGCGTCGCCCGCCGGCCGGGCGGCGCCGTCACGATCGGCGTCGGGTGCGGGAGCGCGTAGAAGGTCCAGTGCGGCGAGCTTGAGACGACCCGCAGCCCGGACACGCCGGTGCGCAGCAGCTGCGCCTCGCGCTCGGAGCTGTAGTCGAGCGGCGCGTCGGGCAGCATCACGTAGCGGACGCCGAGCGAGCGCATCCAGGCCCGGAACATGGCCGGCGTCATCTCGTCGTTGTAGAGCGAGCCGTTCTGCGGGAAGTCCTCCTGCCGGAACCATCCGCGCGCCAGCGGCACGCGCCACTTGGCCACGTAGTAGGCCTCCCAGTGACCCCAGGTGGAGACGGCGTCGACCCGGTAGCCGGCGATCTGGGCGCGGTGCTCCTCGACGAACTGCCTGGCCGGGCGCCAGTAGCTGGCCGCCGCCGCCGGGTTCTCGTAGGCCGAGTAGGCATCACGCATCTTCGGGGCCACCTGCAGCGCCACCGCGGCCGCGATCAGCGGGAACACCAGCAGCCGCGATCGGCGCGGGTTCAGGTTTGCCGTCAGCCACAGCATCGGCGCCCCCGCGATCGCGAACAGGCGGCTGGGATTCGAGCCGATCGGGCCCTTCAGCAGGAACGCGAACAGGTTCAGCGCCAGGTAGGCGACGAACATCGCCCGCATCGAGCGGGTGGGCGCGGCGGTGCCGGCGATCCAGAGGCCCACCAGCGAGAACACGAGCACGATCAGCGCGTCCCAGAGGTCGTACGGGTACCAGCCCTGGCTGGGGAAGGCGCGCTGCAGCAGCACGCCCACGACGAACACGGCCACCACGATGCCGAAGGCCGCGCGGTTGGAGCGAAGCGCACCCAGCGGCTGCGCCTTGCCCAGCAGCACCCCGGCCAGCACCGCGCACAGCAACGAGAAGGACAGCGGGCTGAAGGCGAGCGTCACCAGCACTGCGAGGCCGAACCAGATCCGCCGGCAACGCTGCAGCAGCGCCAAAGCCAGCAGCGACGAGGCCACTCCGGCCAGGAACGGATAGGTGCCGCCGACCATCATGATGAACGGCGCGGTGATGGCGAAGGTGATGCTGGGGCCGCGCGCGGCCGACGCCCACTCACGGCTGCAGACCAGCGCGAAGCAGCCGCCCATCAGGGCCGACGCCGGCAGCAGCACGCCCAGCTGCCCGACCTGCGCGGCGACGGCGTAGTAGAGCATGCTGTAGTTGACGAACTCGTAGCGGCCGGCGTACCAGTAGTTGTTGTAGATGTCGAAGCCGCCGTGGCTGAACAGCCAGGTCTGGAACAGGTGCGACGGTGCATCGATGCCGGGGCTCGTGAACAGCCACAGCAGCAGCGTCACCGAGGCGGACAGGCCGGCGCAGGCAAGCGGCAGCACGTAGCGGCGCGGGAGGGCGGGCACGACCACACCGGAACCATACCCGCCGACCCCGCGGCGGCCTGTGGGCCGGACCCAACGAAGCGGATCGGGATCGGCCCGACGACCTTCTGGTGAAAGCCCGCTCCTCCGAGTCGATGATGATGGTTGACAGAACGCGCGGACTTTGTGAGTATTGGCTCAATTCAGCGGCCAAGGAGGCTCCGCTCCCATGCGGCGCACTATCCTCAGCGCTGGTTTCGCCATCGGAACGATGCTGGTGGTCGCGGCTCCTGCCAGCGCGACCGCGCCCGACCGAGAGGTCGACAGCTTCTCGTTCTCAGATAGCGCGGATTGCGGCAGCTTCACCGATGACTACGCCGGCACGGTGACGATCAGGACAACGACGTTCTTCGACGCGGACGGCAACCCGATCATGGTTCGTCGCAAGTTCTTGCAACGCGAGACGGACATCAACTCCGAGACCGGCACGAGCGTTCGCGTGAAGGGCTCGTACACCGAGTCGATTGACCTGCCTACCGGTATTCGGCGAACCACAGGCCAGGTGTTCATGGGCGTCGGCGGAAAGGGCGCGAACGTCATCCACGACACCGGCCTGGTCATCTTCAATGACATCACCAGCGAGGTGATCAAGGTGGCCGGCCCGCATACCGTGCTCGAGGGCGGCAACGAGCCGTTCTGCCAGGCGCTGAGCTGATCGCCGCGGGTATGGAGCGGATCGGGATCGAACCGACGACCTTCTGGTTGCAAACCAGATGCTCTCCCAACTGAGCTACCGCCCCGGGCCGCCTCAGTCTATCGTGGAGCGGCCCTCCGGCCCTCTTGACTGATTGATCAGTCAGCCAGTAGTGTGCCCGCACCATGCTGCGGCCGCGAACCATGCTGATGGCGCTCGCGCTGCTGGCCGCCGTCTGCGGCGGCTGCGGCGGTAGCAGCAGCAGCTCGGGCGCGAGCGGCAGCGGCAAGAACACGATCCTGCGGATCGGCACCACCTACTACATCGATTCCCTGAACCCGCTGCTGGCCTACGAGCCGCAGGCGTCGAACGCGTTCGCGATGATCTACCCGCAGCTCGTCCAGTACGGCCCGGGCCTCAAGATCGCCCCCGACTGGGCCACCAGCTGGGAGGAGTCGAAGGACGGCCTCACCTGGACGTTCCACCTCAAGCCCGGCGGCAAGTGGAGCGACGGCGTGCCGCTGACCGCCGAGGACGCGGTGTGGTGGGTGAACACCATCTTCAAGTACCAGAACGGCGCCACCTCCTACCTGGCCGGTGAGCTGGCCGGCCTCAAGAAGATCACGGCCCCCGACCCCAACACGCTGGTGCTGACCTACAGGAAGCCGGTGCCCTCAGCGCTCGCGAACCTCGAGCAGTTCTACTTCATGCCCAAGCACGTCTGGTCGAAGTACACCGGCAACGACGGCAAGGACATGAAGTCGTTCGACCCCGAGCAGCACCTGCCGGTGGTGTCGGGCGGGCCTTACACGATCACGCAGTTCCAGGAGAAGGGCACCACCGTCTTCAAGCCCAACCCGTACTTCTACGGGCCCAAGAGCCACGTCGCCGCCGTCGCCCTCACCTACTACACGAACGCCACGTCGATGATCGCGGACCTCGAGCAGAACCAGCTCGACTTCATCGACGCCACGCCCTACACGGCCGCCAACTCGATGAAGGGCAAGAGCAACATCACCGTCTCGATCGCACCCGGCAGCGAGGTCACCAACCTCGGCATCAACTCGAACCCGGTCAAGCCCAAGAACCGCGAGCTGCTCGACCCCCGCGTGAAGGAAGCGCTCGAGTACGCGATCCCGCGCCAGGAGCTGGTGGACGTCGTCTACGGCGGCCACGCCCAGCCCTGGGCCAACATCATGTCCGCCTGGTCGGGGCCGTCCGGCTGGTTGAACCCGGACGTGAAGCCGCTGCCCTACGACATCGCCAAGGCCAACCAGATCCTCGATCAGCTCGGCTACACGCGCGGCTCGAACGGCATCCGGGTGGCGCCCGCCACCACCGGCCAGTACGCCCAGCCGGCGCATCCGATGAGCTACAGCGTGATCGTCCCCAACGACCTCGACTTCAACGGCGACCGGCAGTTCTCGGTGCTGGCGGCCGCCTACGCCAAGGTCGGCGTGCAGCTGCACGAGATCTCCGGCGGCGACGTGTCGCAGGCCTACGACCTGATCACCGCTCCCAACTACACCTACAAGAACGCCGACATGTTCACCTGGTACTGGCACCCCTACATCGACCCCAACTACAACCTGTCGGTGGTGACGCGGGCGCAGTGGGGGAACAGCAGCGACACCGGCTTTGACGACCCCACGTACGACGCCATGTGGCGCAAGCAGGCGGGGCTGGTCAGCTTCAAGCAGCGGCAGCAGCTGGTCTGGCAGATGGAGGCGTACCTCGCCCAGAAGCGGCCCTACATCCAGCTCGTGGACACCGACGTGATCACGGCCCACTCAAACTCCTGGACCGGGTTCGATCCGCAGCTGTGGGGCTACTGCAAGTGCTTCTACACGAGCCCGCACCCGACCGGATGACCGGCCCCTTCCGGGGGCCCGGCGGCTGGCTGCGCTGCCAGCTGCACTCGCACACCACCAACTCCGACGGCGACGCGACGCCGCAGGGTCTGGTCGACCACTACGCCCGGGCCGGCTTCGACGTGCTGGCGATCACCGATCACTGGCACGCGACCTCCCACGAGCACGACCGGGTGACGGTGATCGCCTCCAGCGAGTTGTCCGCCCGCGTGCCCGAGCAGGAGCTGGAGGAGGCCGAGGTACTGGCGATCGGCGCCGATGTGGTGCCCGAGCCCCGCGAGCACTTCGCCACGGTCGAGCAGTGCGCGGCCTGGGTCAGGGAGCAGGGAGGCGTGCCGTTCCTGGCCCATCCCTACTGGAGCGGCCTCTCCGCACACCACGTGCTCGACGCGCCCAGCCTGGCCGGCATCGAGCTCTACAACGGCGGCAGCGAGCTCGCCAACGGCAACGGGCTGTCGGACGCGCTGTGGGACCTGGTCAGCCACGCCGGCCGCGCCTGCACCGGCGTCGCCACCGACGACTGCCACTACCCCGGCCACGACAGCCTGCTGGCCTGGACGATGGTGCGGGCGGAGTCGCGCGACCAGGCGGCGGTGCTGGAGGCGCTGAACGCGGGCCGGTTCTACGGCTCCAGCGGCGCGGTGCTGCACGACGTGCGGGTCGGTCCCGATGCGATCGAGGTCGAGTGCTCGCCGGCCGTGGCCGTGACGCTGCGATCGGGCCCGTGGGACGGGGGCCGTGTCAACGCGGATCCGCGGCGCATGAACTGGCGCGGCGAGGCGCTTTCGCGCAGCCCCCAGGGGCTGATCACGGCCGCTCGCTTCCGGCTCCCGGAGCGCTGGCCGTGGGCGCGGGTGGACGTCGCGGCGGCCGACGGCGGACGCGCGTGGACGAACCCGGAGCCGGTGGCGCTCGATCCCGACCCGTCGGACGAGGGGGGCTGGCTGCCCGATCGCTGATGCGGAGGCGCCCGCGGGCGCCCGTCCACGCCGTACACCCGTGCTCAAGCCCGGGACCTCGCACGCCGATGCCTTTCTCGATGGCTCTGCCCGACCCACGCCGTGCGCCCGTGCGCGCGAAGGGCGCCGCCTCCTCCGGAGCGCGGTGGATCGACCGATGGCTGGCAACGGTCGCCGACCTGGCCACACTGAAGGACTCGCACCCGATGCTGGATGCTGTGATCGACGAGATCGACGGCCGCATGATCCGGATCGGCGACCACTGGCTGGCCGACTTCGCCTCCTGCAACTACCTCGGGTTCGACCTCGACCGCGACATCATCGAGTCGGTGCCGGCGTACCTGGACGCCTGGGGCACGCATCCCAGCTGGTCACGGCTGCTGGGGTCGCCCGTCCTGTACGAGCAGATCGAGGCGCGGCTGACGGAGCTGCTGGGCTGCGAGGACGCGCTGGTGCTGCCGACCATCACCCACATCCACACCTCCGTGATACCGGTGCTGGCGGGCTCGGGCACGATCCTGCTGGACAGCCGCGCACACAAGACCATCTACGACGGCTGCCAGGTGGCCCGTAGCCACGGTGCCACCGTCCGCCGCTTCCGGTTCGAGGATCCCGGCCACGTCGACCAGCTGCTGCGCGAGATCAGCGCCCACCCGCGCATCATCTGCATGGACGGCGTCAACAGCATGACCGGCAACGCGCCCGACCTGCGGGAGTTCGCCCGAGTTGCCCGCGAGCACGACGCGCTGCTGTACGTCGATGACGCCCACGGCTTCGGTGTGATCGGCGAGCGGCGCCCGGACGAGCTGTGCAGCTATGGCTGCCGCGGCAACAGCCTGGTGCGGCACGCGGACGAGACGTACGAGAACCTGATCCTGGTGGGCGGCTTCTCGAAGGCGTACTCGTCGCTGCTGGCCTTCATCGCTTGCCCAACCGCGGTCAAGAACATGCTGAAGGTGGCCGCTCCGCCCTACCTCTACTCGGGGCCGTCCCCGGTCGCATCGCTGGCCACCGTGCTGTCCGGCTTCGACGTGAATGAGGCGCGCGGCGACCTGCTGCGGGCCTCGATCAACCACAAGACCGCGCGCGTGCTGGACTGCATGGAACGGCTGGGCGCGCACACGCCGAACCATTCCGGCTTCCCGGTGATCGAGGTACCGCTGGCCGAGCATGAGCAGATCGGCGTGGTCGGGCGGATGCTGTTCGATCGCGGCATCTACGTGACGCTGGCCGCCTACCCGCTGGTGCCGCGCGACGAGGTCGGCTTCCGCGTCCAGATGACGGCGGCGAACACCGACGCAGAGATCGACCGGCTGATCCTGGCACTGACCGACCTCGCCGAGCGCGGGTTCCTGCAGACCGGCACGGCCGCCCAGGAGCGTGCCGCATGACGGCCGTCGCCGCCCGCATCCGCTGGCCGGCGCTATGGATGGTGTATCCGGCCCTCGGCGCGCTGGTCTGCGTGCTCTACGCCTTCGTGCCGCCGGTCGCGGGCAACGGGTTCGTCGTGCCGGGCGTGGGCCTGTCCTGCTCGGTCGCCATCATCTTGGGCACCCGCCGCAACAAGCCGGATGCGGCCTGGGCCTGGTACCTGTTCGCGCTCGGGCAGTTCATGTTCGCGATGGGCGACGCCTACACGTACATCTACCCGCGCGTGTTCGGCGCGGACGTACCCTTCCCGTCGTGGGGCGACGCCATCTACCTGTCGCTCTACCCGGCGTTGTTCGGAGGCATCTTCATCCTCGCCCGGCGGCGGAACCCGTCCGGCGAGTGGGCGTCGCTGATCGACTCGCTGATCCTGACCATCGGCCTCGGCCTGATCTCGTGGCTGGTGCTGATCTCGCCGGTGATCCACGACGACAGCCAGACGCAGCTGGCCCGGATCGTCTCGATCGCCTACCCCACGGCCGACATCCTGCTGCTGGCCGGCGCGCTGCGCCTGGCGGTCGACAACGGCAAGCGCCAGCCCGCCTTCTACCTGTTGTTCGGCAGCATCACGACGCTGCTCGTGACCGACTTCATCTACGGCGTGATGCTGAACAACGGCACCTACAACGGCCAGGTGCTGCTCGACATCGGCTGGATCTCCTACTACCTGCTCTGGGGCACCTCGGCGCTGCACCCGTCGATGCGCACGCTGGAGGAGCCGGTGCCGGAGAAGGAGACGAGCCTGTCCTGGCAGCGGCTGGGCGTGCTCACGGTCGCCTCGCTGATCGCTCCCGGCCTGCAGGTGCTGCTCGGCGGCAAGGATGCCGGCGTGGACGTGCTGGTCATGATCGCCGCCTCGATCGGCCTGTTCCTGCTGGTCGTGGCGCGGATGGCGGTGCTGGTCGTGCAGCAGGAGCGGTCGGTGGAACGCGAACGCGCGCTGCGTGAGGCGGGCACGGCCCTGGTCGGCGCGGCCGCCCGGGCCGACATCGGCGCGGCCGCGCTGTCGGCCGCGCGCGCGCTGGCCGGAGCCGGCTACTCGGCGCGGCTGTGCCTGCTGACCGGCGAGCAGCTGGAGCTGATCGGGCTGGCGCTGACCGGCGGCACCCTGCTCTCCCGCGGCACCACTCAGCGGCTGCTGCTGGCCGCCTCGATCCCGACCGCGACCGAGCTGCCCGAGGAGGTCTACAACGAGCTGCTGTTCTCGGAGCGGCCGCGCACGGCGCACGTGCTCTCGCTGGAGGTGCGCGACGAAGCGCGCGGCGTGCTGCTGGCGGCCGGCCCCGGCAACCTGTCGGGCAGCCAGCGGGCAGCGCTGCAGTCGCTCGCGACCAGCGTGTCGCTCGCGCTCGAGGGCGCGGCGCTGACGGAGGATCTGCACCGCCGCGAGAGCGAGGCCCGCTTCAGCTCGCTGGTGGCACGCTCGAGCGACCTGATCACCGTGGTCGCGGGTGACGGCACGGTGCTCTACCAGAGCCCGTCGATCGAGCGGGTGCTGGGCTACGCCGCCGACGAGGTGATCGGCACCCGCTTCGACGACCTGATGGACGACCACGAGCGAGGGCGGCTGCTGGCGGTGCTGTCGTCCAAGAACAAGCAGCCCGACTCCGGTCCCGAGGCGATCGACTGCCGCCTGCGCCACCGCGACGGGCGCTGGCTCCAGTTCGAGGTGCTGCACACCAACCTGCTGGACGACGAGCACGTGCGCGGCATCGTGCTGAACAGCCGCGACGTCAGCGAGCGCAAGGCGTTCGAGGAGCAGCTGGCCCACCAGGCCTTCCACGATTCGCTGACGATGCTGGCGAACCGCGCGCTGTTCGCCGACCGCGTCGAGCACGCGCTGGCACGCGCCGGCTCGCAGGGCACCGGCATCGCCGTCGTGTTCGGCGACCTGGACGACTTCAAGACCATCAATGACAGCCTCGGGCACGGCGCCGGTGACGAGGTGCTGGTCGAGGTCGCCCGCCGGCTGGCCGCGACGGTGCGCCCCGAGGACACGGCCGCCCGCTTCGGCGGCGACGAGTTCGCCGTGCTGCTGGAGGGGATCGTCACCGACGATGACGCCACCGAGGTGGCCGAGCGCGTGCTGGACGCGTTCCGCCGGCCGATCCAGCTGGCCGACGCCGAGGTGTTCGTGCGCACCAGCATCGGCATCGCGATCACCCGCGAAGGCGTCGAGTCCACCCCGTCCGAGCTGCTGCGGAACGCCGACGTGGCCATGTATATCGCAAAGCGCGACGGCAAGGGCGGCTACCGCGTGTTCGAGGAGTCGATGCACGCCGAGGCGCTCGAGCGCCTGGAACTGCGCGCCGACCTGCAGCGCGCCATCGACTCCGACCAGTTCGCGCTCGTCTACCAGCCGGTTGTGCGGCTTGACGACATGACCGTGTCCGGCGTCGAGGCGCTGCTGCGATGGCGCCACCCCACGCGCGGCGTGATCGCCCCGGCGCAGTTCATCCCGGCCGCCGAGGACATGGGCCTGATCGTGCCGATCGGCCAGTGGGTGCTGCGCGAGGCCTTCGCCCAGGCTGTGGAGCTGCAGACACGGTTCCCGTCCGACCCGCAGCTGACGATGGCGGTGAACCTGTCGCCGCGCCAGCTCAACCAGGGCGACATCGTCGGCGACGTGCGCCGCGCGATCCGCGACAGCGGCATCGACCCGTCCACGGTCGTGCTCGAGATCACGGAGAGCCTGATGATGACCGACGCCGACCTGGCCATCAAGCGGCTCGAGGAGATGAAGGGCCTGGGCGTGCGGCTGGCGATGGACGACTTCGGCACGGGCTACTCGTCGCTCAGCTACCTGAGCCGTTTCCCGGTCGACATCCTGAAGATGGACCGCTCGTTCCTGGAGGCCGAGTCGGACGCCGACAGCGGCCTGGCGGCGGCGGTGGTGGCGCTGGGCGAGACGCTCGACATGCAGGTCGTCGCCGAGGGCATCGAGCTGACCACCCAGATGACGTCGTTGCGCCAGCTCGGCTGCGAGCTCGGCCAGGGCTTCCTGTTCGCACGCCCGATGGGCATGGAGTCGATCTCCAACTACCTCGACGACGCCAGGGGCGGCAGCTCCGTCCTGCGCCTGCCGCCGCCTGCGCAGGAGCACGACGCGCAGGGCGAGGCGCAGAGCGATGCAGCATAGTTATGACTCGCTCGACCGCCCGGGGGGCTTCACCCGAGTAAACCTGGTGGCGCCCCTGCGCCACCGCGACTTCGCGCTGCTGTGGGGTGGGCAGACCGGCTCGCTGATCGGTGACGGCGTGTTCCTGGTCGCGATGGCGTGGCAGGTGTACGCGCTCTCGAACGCGCCCACCGCGCTCTCGATGGTCGGCATCGCGATGACGGTGCCCACGGTGGTGCTGCTGCTGATCGGCGGCGTTGTCACCGACCGCTTCGATCGCCGCCGGGTGCTGCTGGCCGCAGACGCCGTGCGCGGGTTGGCCGTCGGGCTGATGGCGGTGCTGTCGCTGACCGGCACGCTCGAGCTCTGGCACATGTTCGGCCTGGTCGCGCTCTACGGCGCCGGCACCGCGTTCTTCGGGCCTGCGTTCGACGCCATCGTGCCCGACCTGCTGCCGGAGTCGGAGCTGGCCCAGGCGAACTCGCTCGACCAGTTCATGCGCCCGATCTGCTTCCGGCTGGCCGGGCCCGCCCTGGGCGGCTGGCTGGTGGCGGGGCTGGGCGTGGGCACGGCCTTCGCCGTGGACACGGCGTCGTTCGCGCTGTCGGCGGCGATGGTGCTGGCGATGTCGTCGCGCGAGTCGCACGCGAGCGGCGGGCACTCGATCGCGGCCGACCTGCGGCAGGGTTTCCGGTTCGTACGGGGCAACGTGTGGCTGTGGGGTACGCTGGTGTCGGCCGCGATCGCTTACTTCCTGTTCCTGGGGCCGGTCGAGGTGCTGCTCCCCTACGTCGTCAAGAACAACCTGCACGGCAGCGCCGCGGCGCTGGGCCTGGTGTTCGCGGCCGGCGGCCTCGGCTCGGTGGGCGCCGCGCTGGTGATGAGCCACGTCGGCCAGCCGCGCCGCAGCATCACGGTCATCTACGCGACCTGGACGCTGGCCACGCTGGCGGTGGCCGGGTACGGGCTGGCCAACTCGGCCTGGCAGCTGATGTTCGCGAGCTTCGCGTTCAACGCGCTGGAGACGGCCGGCACGATCGTGTGGATGACGCTCAAGCAGCGCGAGGTGCCGGCGGCGATGCTGGGCCGCGTGTCCAGCCTGGACTGGCTGATCTCGATCGGCCTGCTGCCGATCTCGTTCGCGGTGACGGGCCCGGTGGCCGCCGCGATCGGCGCCCAGACGGCGCTGGTCGTGGCCGGCGCGGCCGGCGCGCTGGTGACGGTCTCGGCCCTGCTTTTGCCGGGGATGTTCGCCGTCGAGCACCCCGCCGCCGACGCCACGCGGCTGCCCGAGTCCGACCGCTCGGCCCGGACGCAGAAGCGCGGGTCCAGGGCGGCCTAGCACCAGGCCTCTGCCGTCAGACCGCTCGGCTACCCTTGCCGGAGTCTGGCGGCGGAAACGGGAGAAGGAGCGCTCATGCGGCGTGTTCTGGGACGAGCGGCTGCGCTCGCACTGATCGCAGGTTTGTGCGCGACCACCCCCACCGCCGGCGCGGCCGCGCGAGTGCACACGGCGCCCGCGCTGACGCTTCCCGCCCACGCCGACGGCCTGTCGCGTGCGCTCGCGTCCGGCCGCATCTCTCCCGCCAGGGAGGCGCTGCTGCGAGCGCAGGCGCTGTTTAGCCCGGCGCGGGTGGCCGCCGTCTACGGGCCGATCGCCCACGGCGGAGGCGACGCCACAATGATCCTGCGCGACCTGGCGGTGCGGCTGGACGGCTTGGCACCCAGCGATCGCAAGATTGCCCACGCAATCCTGGCCCGGCCCTCCGACTCGGTGGACCCCCAGGGCAACGCCTGGACCGTCCCGGAGGCGAGCGCCTCACCCGACTGCGGGCCCAACGTCTGCATCCACTGGGTCGACTCCAGCGGAGACAAGCCCAATCTGACCGACACCACACCGGCCAACGGCATCCCCGATTACGTCGATCAGGCCCTGGCCGTGGCCGAGAACGTGTGGAGCACCGAGGTCGGCACCATGGGTTACCGGTCGCCGCTGTCCGACGTCACCTCCACGGACCACGGTCCGGACGGCGGACTCGACATCTACCTCAGCAACCTGGGGCCACAGTTGTACGGGTACTGCACGAGTGACGACCCCGGCCTGGACATGCCTGGCACGTTCACGGCGTCCGCCTACTGCGTGGTCGACAACAACTACACGGAGCCGGTCTTCCAGAACCACACCCCGATCCAGAACCTGAAGGTGACGCTCGCCCACGAGTTCTTCCACGCGGTGCAGTTCGCATACGACATCGGCGAGGACCGCTGGCTGATGGAGGGCACGGCCACATGGATGGAGGATCAGGTCTACGACGCGATCAACGACAACCGCCAGTACCTCCAGAACAGCCAGCTGAAGTATCCGTGGGTTCCGCTCGACCATTTCAACGGCTGCTGCTTCCAGTACGGCTCGTGGATCTGGTTCCGGTTCCTGAGCGAGACGATGGGCCCCGGGGTGATCCAGGAGATCTGGGATCGGGCCGACGCCGCCCCCGGCGGGCCGGACGACTACTCGGCCCAGGCCATCAGCCACGTGCTGGCGGCCCACGGCACCACGTTCCGCAAGAAGTTCGCATCCTTTGCCGTGTGGAACAAGATCTCGCGGCAGCGCTACTCCGAGGGCGAGGCGGGCCGCTACCCGACGCCGGTCGGCTCGGGCAGGTTCGCGCTCGGTGCAAGGAACACCAGCACCGGCTGGCTGGGGGTGAAGCTGAAGCACATGAGCAGCATCTACGTGACCTTCAAGCCGGGCAGCAGCGACGGTGCCCGCGCCCACCTGACGGTGCAGTTCGACGGCCCTCGCTACGGCTTCGGCCCCGGGGGCCGGCTGATGGTGTTCTCCCGCTCGGGCGCCGTCACCGTGAAGACCTACAAGCTGAACCGGAGCGGCGACGGCTCGGTTCGGGTCGGGTTCGGCCGCGGCCACGTCTCCAGGGTGGTGCTGATCGAGACCAACGCCAGCACCCGCTTCAGCTGCTGGAGAGGATCGCAGTACTCGTGCATGGGCTCGCCGCTCGACGACGGCCGCGTCTACCAGTTCCGGGCGCGCATCAGCTAGTTCACCCATCGCTTCAGAATCAATCCATTGTCTTCATGGATTAGTTGAGTCTCGTGCGCGAGGATGCGCGGCATGAGCGCATCCAGCCATGGTCCGCTGTCCGGCCTGGTCGTCCTCGACCTGGCCACCATCTTCGCCGGCCCGGCCGCGTGCCGTCACCTGGCCGACTTCGGCGCCGACGTGATCAAGGTGGAGCGGCCGCACGCCGGTGACGGCGCCCGCCACCTGGGCGAGTGCGACGGAGACGACAGCTTCTACTGGCGCCAGGTGGGCCGCAACAAGCGGCCGATCGAGATCGATCTGAAGTCGCCGCACGGCCGCGAGGTGCTGCTGCGACTGGTGCGCGGCGCCGACGTGCTGGTCGAGAACTTCCGGCCCGGGGCGCTGGAGCGGCTGGGTCTCGACCCCGAGACGGTGCTGCTGGCGGAGAACCCGGGCCTGGTGGTGCTGCGGGTGACGGGCTACGGGCAGACCGGCCCCTACGCCAACCGCGCCGGGTTCGGCACCATGGCCGAGGGCATGTCCACGCTGGCGCACACCACCGGCCAGCCGGACGGCCCGCCCACGCTGCCGCCGATCGCCCTGGCCGACGAGGTGACCGGCATGCGCGGCGCGTTCGCCGTGCTGGCAGCGCTCCGCCACCGCGACCGGACCGGCGACGGCCAGGTGATCGACATCAGCCTGCTGGAGTCGCTGGTGGACATGGTGGGACCGGGGCCGGCCATCTACCACCGCACCGGCCAGTCGGACGGGCGGATCGGGTCGCGGCTGTGCTTCTCGGCGCCGCGCAACATCTACCGATGCTGCGACGGCTACATCGTGCTGTCCGGCTCGGCCAACCAGGTCGCGCTGCGGGTGTTCGACGCGATCGGCCGCAGCGACCTGCGCACCGACCCCCGCTTCACGACCGGACGGGCCCGCATCGAGCACGTCGAGCAGCTGGACGCGATCATCACGGAGTGGACGGTGCGGCACACGGTCGAGCAGGCGATCGAGACGATCGCAGCCGCCGGCGCCGCGGTGGGGCCGGTCTACGACGCGGAGGCGCTGGTGCGCGACCGCCACGTGCGGGAGCGGGGCTGCTTCGTGGAGGTCGAGAGCCCGGCCGGCAACGACCCGATCCTGCAGCTGGACGTGCACCCGCGCATGTCGCTGACGCCGGGACGGATCCGCCACGCCGGCCTCGAGCCGGGAGCCAGCACCGACGAGGTGCTGGCCGAGCTCGGCTACGACGCCGAGCAGATCGCGGCCCTGCGGGCGCAGGGCGCGGTGGGCGGCGCGGCGGCGCCGGCCGTCGCCGTCGCCTAGGTCTCGGCCAGGGCCTCCCCCACCTCGAGGGCGATCTCGACCAGCGCAGCCACGTCGGCGTCGCTGGTGCGGAAGTTGACGATGCAGGGCCGCAGGTACACACGGCCGTCGATGGCGGCCGGGGCGACGTAGACGCGGGCGTCGCGCTGCAGCTCGACGGACAGCCGCGCGTTGTGCGCGTCCAGGTCGGCAACGCCGGCCGGGACGTGCCGGAACGGCACGATCGAGAGCTGCGGAGGGCCCAGCGCCTCCAGATCCGGCTGAGCGGTGACCAGCTCGTGGAGCAGCGCCGCCTGGCGCAGGTTGCGCCGCACCGCCCGGCGGAAGGCCTCCGCGCCGTGCACGCGAAAGGCCAGCCACAGCTTCAGCGCGCGGAACGGGCGCGAGTACTCGAGCGTGACGTCGACGGCGTGCGGCTCGTGGCGCTCGTGCGGCAGGTAGCCCTCGTCGTGCGCGAACGAGTGGTGCAGGTCCTCGCGCCTGCGCACCAGGATCACGCCGCAGGCCTTCGGCAGGTAGAGCCACTTGTGGGCGTCGAGCGATACCGAGTCGGCCTGGTCGAGCCCGGCGAACAGGGCGCCGGTCTCGGGCAGGCAGGCGGCCGCCAGCCCGTAGGCGCCGTCCACGTGCAGCCACACCCCGCGCTCCTGGCAGAGAGCGGCCAGGGGCGCGATCGGATCGACCGCGCCGGTCAGCGTGGTGCCCGCCGTGGCGATCACGGCGACCGGCGTGACGCCCGCGGCGCGGTCGCGGTCGAGCAGCTCGGCCAGCTCGCCCGGCACCATACGGCGGTCGCCGTCGAGGCCGACCGGCCGCACGTTCGCGGCGCCGATGCCGAGCAGCTCGGCTGCACGCATCACCGAGTAGTGGGCCTCGGCCGAGCAGTAGACCGCCGCCCGCAGGTCGCCCATGCCGGCGGCGCGCGCGCCCGGCAGCGCCCGCTCGCGGGCGGCGGCCAGGGCGGTCAGATTGCTGATGGTGCCGCCGCTCGTGAACGCGCCGCCGCCGACGGGGTAGCCGACCAGCTCCCCGACCCAGCGCACGGCCTGCTCCTCGATGGCGGACGCGGCACCGGCGTAGACCGCAAGATTGGCATCGAAGCAGGAGGCCAGCGCGTCGGCGACGACGCCGATCGGCAGGCCGGACGACCCCACGAAGGCGAAGTAGCGAGGGCGGGGCTGGGCGATGCTCTCGTCGAGGATCTGGGCGGCCTCCTCGAGCGCGCGGGTGACGGGCTCCGGCGTGTCGGGCAGGGGTTCGCGCAGCACAGCCCGCAGATCATCGTCGACGGTGGGCTGTCCCGGCCGAGCCTGGTCGAAGCTGTTCCAGGCCTGGCTGATCAGCGTCACGGCGAGCTGCAGCACCTCATCCCGAGGCGCGTCCAGCTGCAGTTCGGGGGCATCGCCGACCGCGCTCATGCGTGCACTGTACTCAGGCGGGCGGCGGCCGGAAGCTGCGCTGGCCCTGTACCAGGATGCGCCCGTCCAGCGGACGCCAGAGCAGCTCCTGGGTCTCGTCATGGTCGTCGAAGCGACACAGCACCAACGTCCGCGGGCCGACGCTTCCGATCAGCTCCGCCGACCGCAGGCCGTCGATGCGCGGAGCGGCACCGGCGCGCCCGGCGGCGAAGTCCGGCGCCCACAGCGCCATCACGGCGGCCGCGTCGTGAGCGTTGAGCGCATCGACGTAACCCCGCGCCGCGTCCTGGGCGGCCAGCTTGGTGGCGAGGCGTGCCAGCCGGCCGGTATCGCCGGCCGCCTCCAGCGCGGCGCGGTCGATCAGCGTGAACAGGCGCTCGTCCTCGACCAGCGGACGCCCGGCGGCCGGCGTCCACTGCTGCTCGACGACGTAGGCCGGATAGGCGGCGCCGGGCGTGATGGCGTGCAGCATGGTGTGACGGCCGAGCAGGCCGAGCGTGCGTGCGGCAACGGCGTGCTCGGCCAGCGGAGCCAGCTCCTCGGCGGCGGCGCGCACCCACAGCTCCTCCGTGGTGAGGCCACGCAGGGCATCCATGTCGTGCGCGAGCAGCGCGTCGCGGACGGCCTCGGCCCCGGCCCACAGCGTGCGATCGTCGACGCCCTGCACCGCGGCAGGATCGCACATGTCGATTTCGGCACGCGCCCGTTCGTCATAGGATCGAGGCGGCGACCCACGCCGCCAACCAACGAACGGAGGAAGCGGTGCAGTATGTGCTCTTGATCTACGGGGATCCGGCCGCTGCCGAGGGGATGTCCGAGGAGGACGGCCGCGCCATGATGGCCGAGTACTTCGAGTACACCGAGGGGCTGCGCCGGTCGGGCGCGTACGTCTCGGGCGAGCCGCTGGAGTCGGCGCAGACCGCGACCACGGTGCGGCAGCGTGACGGCCAGCAGCTGATCAGCGACGGGCCGTTCGCGGAGACGCGCGAGGTGCTGGGCGGGTTCTACGTGCTGGAGTGCGACTCGCTCGACCAGGCGCTGGAGCATGCCGGGCGCTGCCCGGGGGCCCGCTACGGCTCGATCGAGGTGCGGCCCGTGATGGTGATGCCGGCCACGGCGTGACCTCCGAGGCGGCGGCAGTCGACCGGGTGTTCCGGTCAGAGTTCGGGCGCGCCGTCGCGCTGCTTGCCCGCGTCCTCGGCGACATCGGACTCGCCGAGGACGCGGTCCAGGATGCGTACCTGGCCGCGCTGCGCCGCTGGCCGGCCGACGGGATTCCCGACAACCCACGGGCGTGGATCGTGGCGGTGGCGCGGAACAGGGCGATCGACCGGCTGCGGCGAGACCGGGTGCTGGAACGGCACACGGAGGAGCTGACCCGGCGGGCGGAGGACGAGATGAACCGGTACGACGAGAGCGCGGACGACGACACCGTCCCCGACGAGCGGCTGCGGCTGATCTTCACCTGCTGCCACCCGGCACTGGCGACCGAAGCGCAGGTGGCGCTGACGCTGCGGCTGGTGGCGGGGCTGACGGTGCCGGAGATCGCGCGGGCGCTGCTGGCGGCGGAGCCGACGATCGCCCAGCGGCTGGTGCGGGCCAAGCACAAGGTGCGGGCGGCCGGGATCCCGGTGCGGGTGCCTCCCGACGACCAGCTGACCGATCGGCTGGCGAGCACGCTGGCGGTGGTCTACCTGATCTTCAACGAGGGGTACGTGGCCACGTCGGGGCCGCAGCTGCGGCGAGACGATCTGGCCGGGGAGGCGATCAGGCTGGGGCGCGTGATCAGCACGCTGATGCCGGATGAGCCGGAGGCGGCCGGGCTGCTCGCGCTGATGCTGCTGCAGCACTCGCGGCGCGATGCCCGCACCGACGCCGCCGGCGAGGTGGTTCTGATCGGGCGGCAGGACCGCTCGCAGTGGCACCGCGACGAGATCGCGGAGGGGGTCGCGCTGACGGAGCGGGCGCTACGCATGACGCGAACGCCCGGGCGCTACGCGCTGGAGGCGGCGATCGCGGCGGTGCACGCCCAGGCGGCCACCGCCGAGGACACCGACTGGTGGCAGATCGCGGCGCTGTACGAGATGCTGCTGAGGGTGTCACCGTCCCCGATGGCGGCACTCAGCCGGTCGGTGGCCGTGTCGCTGGCGCAGGGGCCGGCGGCCGGGCTGGCGCTGGCCGACTCGATCGCCGCCGAGGGCTCGCTCGCCCACAGCCACCTGCTGCATGCGACCCGGGCCGACATGCTGGGCAGGCTGGGGCGCTCACAGGAGGCGGCCGCCGCCTACCGCACCGCGATCGAGCAGGCCGGCAACGAGGCCGAGCGCCGGCTGCTGCAGCGGAAGCTGGCCGACCTGCCCGAGCCGTCACAACCGCGCACGACCAGGTAACGCCCCGCCCGGCCGGCACCGCCAGATCCGGCTTATGCGTGACTCCGGCAAGGTTGCAACGACCCGTACATCCACCTGCGACGCGCGCCCGGCGAAGCAGCCACGGCCGTGACAGGTTCGTCCAGCACGTCCGGATCACGCGCAGCCACCGCCAACGTCCCAGTGACGACCTCGCACGCGCCCGTCACGGAGTGCCGCGCGCAACGCCCGCGCCTGGCACCGGTGTTGCCAACGGCGGAGAAACGACCCGTGACGGCGCGGTGCCGGCTACCAGCCGGAGGCGGTGTGAATCCCGATCACGCGGCCCTGGGGCACCAGCGCGTCTGCATCGAGGCCGCCGAAGGCGCCGCGGTGAAAGATCAGCGGCTGGCCGCCCGACCCCTCGAAGTCGATCACCTCGCCCACGACCAGGTCGTGGTCGCCGGCCACGTGCGTGCCGTACACCTCGCAGCGCAGGATCGCAAGCGCGTGGCGCACGACCACGAAGCCGTGCGGGTCCTGCACCGTGTAGCCTTCCGGGAACGGCGCTCCCGGCTTCGCGAACGCCAGGGCCACGTCGCGCTGGTTGCGGTGCAGCACGTTGACCGTGAACCTGTTCGACGACTTGACCGCCTCCAGCGTCCGGGTGGCGTGCGCAAGCGACACCAGCACCAGCAGCGGATCGAGCGAAACCGACGTGAAGGAGTTCAGCGTCATGCCCGCAGGCTGGCCCTGCGCATGGGTCGTCACCACGGTCACGCCGGTGGCGAACGCGCCCACGCATTCGCGGAAGTCAAGCCGCAGTTCGCCTGAGATGCTCATTCGGCCGTACAGTATCCATCGCGGCGCCGCCTTTCAGCGCCCGCGGGGAAGAGAGGACACCTCATCATCCTGATCAGCCTCACCGGCGTGTCGAAGACTTTCGGTGCCCGTACCATCCTGCGCGGCCTCGATTTCGAGGTCGACGAGCGCGCCCGCGTGGGCGTGATCGGGCCGAACGGCGGCGGCAAGTCCACCATGCTGCGCCTGCTGGCCGGCAGCGAGCAGGTGGACGCCGGCAACGTCGCCCGCCGCCGTGAGCTGGTGACCGCCTTCCTGCCCCAGCAGGTCGCGCCCGAGCAGCGCACGCCACGCCAGATCGTGCGCGGCGCCAGGCCCGAGATCGCACGGATCGAGCGAGAGCTGTCCGATTGCGCCGCTCGCCTGGGCGAGCCCGACGTGATCGCCGACCTCGACCTGATGAGCCGCGTTCTCCGCCGTCAGGAGCGCCTGCTGGACGAGCTCGACCGGGCCGGCGGCCACGTCTTCGAGGGCCGCATCGAGACGCTGCTGCTCGAGCTCGGCCTGCGCCCGGAGCAGTTCGACGAGACCTCGGCCGTGCTCTCCGGCGGCCAGCGCAAGCTGGTGGCCCTGGCCGCCTGCCTCGCCCAGGACCCGGATGTGCTGCTGCTGGACGAGCCCGAGACGCACCTCGACGCCGAGCGCCGCAGCGACCTCGAGCGGCTGGTGCGCCGCTTCGATGGCGCCGTGGTGATGGTCAGCCACGACCGCTACCTGCTGGACGAGACCGTCACCACCATCGCCGAGCTGGACGGCGGCGCCATCACGCTCTGGCCCGGCAACTACTCCGCCTACGCCGTCTCCCGCGAGCTGGCGCTGCAGCGCCAGGAGCATCACTACCAGACCCAGCAGAAGGAGATCGCGCGGCTGGAGGAGATGATCCGCCGCTTCAAGCAGTGGTTCAACCAGGGCGACAACGAGCGCTTCATCGTCGCCGCGCGCGTCAAGCAGCGCCAGATCGACACCATGGAGAAGGTCGACCGGCCGGTGCTCGAGCGACGCAAGATGGGCCTGCGGCTGCGCAGCGAGCGCCGGGGCGGCCAGCGCGTGGTCGAGCTGCGCCACGTGGACGCCGCCTACGACGGCGAGCCGATCCTGCGCGATGTCTCGCTGACGGTGATGCGCGGCGAGCGGGTCGGCATCATCGGCGCCAACGGCTCCGGCAAGAGCGTGCTCACCCGGCTCATCACCGGCGAGCTGGAGCCGGCCTCCGGCGAGCGCTGGATCGGCCCCTCGATCGAGCTAGGGACGCTCGTCCAGGAGCACCACCCCGCCCTCGGCGCCGCCACCCCGATCGAGGCCGTGCGCCTCCAGCGCCCCTGCACCGAGGGCGAGGCCGTGCACGCGCTGATGCGCTTCCTGTTCACCTACGAGCAGGTGCGCCAGCCGGTCGAGAAGCTGTCGGGCGGCGAGCGCACCCGCCTGGAGCTGCTGCTGCTGATGCGCGGCGGCGCCAACTGCCTGGTGCTGGACGAGCCCACCAACCACCTGGACATCGACTCGGTGGAGGCGCTCGAGGGCGCCCTCGAGAGCTTCGACGGCACCGCCGTGTTCGTCTCACACGACCGCTACTTCCTCGACCGCATCTCCGACCGCATCCTCGAGGTGCGCGACGGCCACGTCCACAGCTCGGAGGGCGGGTACAGCGCCTGGTACGCACGCCACAAGGGCAGCGTGGCCGCATGAAGACCGCACCCCGCCGCCCGCGCACGATCCAGGAGCGACGCGACATCGCCCGCCGCCGCGTCCGCCGCGAGCGGCAGCTCGCCGCCGGCGTGACGCTCGGCTGCGTCGTCGTCGTGGGGGCCTTCTTCGCGCTCAGCCAGGGCGGCTCGGGGATCGACACCAGCGCCGCCGAGCACGGTTCCTCAAAGGCCGCCCCGCCCGCGCAGGAGCCGCGCGGCGGCCGCACGCTGCTGCCGGACTACCGAGTCGTCGCCTACTACGGCGCCCCGCAGGACCCCGGCCTCGGCCAGCTCGGCATCGGCACCCCCCACTCGGCCACCGCCAAGCTGCTGGCGCAGGCCGCCCCGTACGCCCGCCCCGGCCGCCCGGTGATGCCGGCCCTCGAGCTGATCGCAACGTTGGTCACGGCCGCGCCCGGCGACGACGGCAAGTACCGGTACCGGCAGAGCAGCGACCTGATCGATCGCTACCTGGCCGAGGCACGCCGGGCCAAGGCGCTGCTGATCCTCGACATCCAGCCGGGCCGGGCCCGCTTCATGGACGAGGTGCGCGCCTATCAGCGGTACCTGCGCGAGCCGGACGTGGGGCTGGCGCTCGACCCGGAGTGGAGCATGCGCAGGCACGAGATCCCGGGCCAGGTGATCGGCTCCACCGACGCATCGATCGTGAACCAGGCCGGGGCGTACCTGTCGGCCCTGGTCAAGCGCTACGACCTGCCGCAGAAGCTGTTGATCGTGCACCAGTTCACGCCCGGCATGATCCAGCACCGGCGCACCCTGGCCGAGCACCCCGGCGTTGCCCTCGTGATCAACATCGACGGGTTCGGCAACCCGCCGAACAAGATCTCCAAGTACGACCTCTTCGCCAAGCGCCACCCGCCCTGGTACAACGGTTTCAAGCTGTTCTACCACGAGGACAGCCATATGATGTCGCCGCCCGCGGTGATGCGCCTGCACCCGCGCCCCGACGTGATCATCTACGAGTAGCGCGTCAGGCGGTTGCGGCGAACGGATGCCGCGCGATCTCGGCGCACACTTCGGCGGCGAGATCGATGAACGAGCGGGCGGCGGCGGACTGGACGCGGTCGCGGTGCCATGCGATCCCGATCAGCCGCGGCGGCAGCTTGCCGCTCATGTCGACGGCGCGGGTGCGCGGATCGGCCAGGTCGACCGCCAGCGCCGGCATCAGCGCAACCCCCACTCCGGCCGCCACCATCCCCTGCATGGTGCCATTGTCGTCTGACCGGAAAACGATCTCCGGGGTGCTGCCGCGCAGGCGCAGCTGCTCCTCGACCTGGTGCGACGAGGTGCAGGTGCGGTAGCTGATCAGCGGCAGGTCGCCGACCTCACGCAGCGACGGGGGCTGTCCCGCGGCCAGCGGCGAGCCGGTTTTCACGACCAGCATGTGCGGATCGCGCAGGATCTCGATCGCCTCGAACGGGCCGTCCGGCAGCGGCAGCTGGATGAACGTGAGGTCGAGGTCGCCGGTCTCGACCTGCCGCACCAGCGCGCCGTCCTCGCTCTCGGACAGCTGCACGTCGACGTGCGGATGCGCGAACGAGAACCGCAGCATCACCTCGGGCAGCACGCGCGCGCCTACGCTCTGGTACGTGCCGACGCGCAGCGACCCCGCGTTTCCCTCGTGCAACGCCGCCAGGTCGGCCTGTGCCGCCCGCAGGCGCGCCACGATTCCGTCGGCATGGCGCAGCAGCACCGTCCCCGCCTCGGTGATCGACACCGGGCGCGGGCCGCCCGGCCGCTCGACCAGACGATCGCCCACCAGTCGCTCGAGCGTCGCGATCTGCTGGCTGACGGCGGACTGCGTGTAGCCCAGCCGGATCGCGGCACGGCCGAAGCTGCCCTCCTCCGCCACCGCCTGCAGGGCAGCCAGATGCCGCAGTTCGACCCCGAGCCAACTATCAGGTTCCATGTTCAACTTCCCATGTGGTGGGTGTACGTGAGATCACCGGTCGCGTGAATAGGCCGTTCTCGGCGAAATCTTCCATAAGCATGGCTAATCATATACACCGATTAGTGGATTTGAGCGAATCGTCCCCACGGCCGATACTTCACACATGGCAACGTTCATGATCATCTTCATCCTGGCGGTTGGCCCGCTGGCGCTGCTGTACGGCGTCGACTCGCGGCCCACCGATACCCGGGACACGCGACGCTGGCTCTAACCCCGTAGCTCGGAGTCGAGTCGCGCGCCCAGCTCGGCCACCACGTCGAGAACGGCGTCGATGTCGTCGGCCTCGGTGCGGTGGTTGACGATGCACGCCCGCAGCACGAACCGCTCGCCCAGCAGGGCGTTCGAGATGTAGACGCGACCGTCCAGCTGCAGCTCGGTCATGATCCGCTCGTTCAGCCGTGACAGGTAGCCGGCGTCCAGGCCCGGCTCAGGCACGTACGCGAAGCAGCAGATCGAGAGCCCCACGGGAGCGGCCAGCTCGAACCGGTCGCGCTCCTGCACGCGTGCCGCCATGTAGCGCGCCAGCGCCGCGTCGTGCGAGATGCGGGCGCCGTACGCGCGGTGGCCGTGCGCGAGCAGCGAGGACCACAGCTTGAGGGCCTGGAAGCCGCGGCTGTACTGCGGCCCCAGCTCGCCCAGGCTGACCCCGGCGCCGGTGCGCTCGCGGTCCTGCCACACGTATGACGCGTGCACCTGGTATGCGTCCACCAGGTGCTGCGGGTCGCGCACCAGCACGCAGCCCGCCGACTGCGCGATGTAGAGCCACTTGTGCGGGTCGAATGCGATCGAGTCGGCGCGCTCGATCCCGGCCAGCAGCGGCCGCAGGTCGTCGGCCAGCACCGCGGGGCCGCCGTACGCCGCATCGACGTGCATCCAGACCTGCTGCTCGGCGCAGACCTCGGCCACCTCCGCCAGCGGGTCGATGGTGCCCGTGGACGTCGTGCCCGCCGTGGCCACCACCGCCATCGGCCGCAGACCGGCCGCGCGGTCGGCGCGGATCTGCTCGCGCAGCGCGCCGGTCGTCATCCGCAGCCGGTCGTCGACCGGCAGCCTCCGCACGGATGCGGTGCCCAGCCCCAGCGCGTCCGCCGCGCGGTCGGTGACGACGTGCGTCTGATCGGTTGCATAGATCACCAGCGGCGGGCCTGCGGCCATGCCGTCGCGGCGGGTGTTCCACCCAGCCACGTGGTCGCGCGCGGCTTTCAGCCCGACCATGTTGGCCATCGCGCCGCCCGACACCAGCAGGCCGGCCGCCTCATCGCCCATGCCGAACCGGGCGGCGAACCACCGCACCAGGTTCTGCTCGATCTCGCTCGCCGAAGGCGAGAGCTGCCATCCGCCCACGTTCATGTTGACCCCGGAGGCCAGCATGTCGACCACCGCCCCCGGCACGGTGCCGCTGCCGGTCACGTAGGCGAGGAAGCGCGGGTGCCCGCACTGGACGCCCCACTCGATCAGCACGTCCCGCAGGTGGGCGATCAGCTCGTCGTCGCTCATGCCGTGCTCCGGCACCGGCCGCACCACCGCGGCGCGCACTTCCGCGGCCGGCGCGTAGCGGGAGATCGGCATGTCGTCGAGGCCGTCCAGGAACTCTGCGTAGAGCCCCACGGCGCGATCGGCCAGCGAGCGCATGCGGGCCGAATCCCAGTCGAGGTCGGTTACAGGCGCCGGCGGCTGCGTCTGGTGTGTCACGGACATGCTGCGTCAGTATCGCATCGGCCCGTACACTGAGAGAACCGTGAAGCGCACCATCGAACGCGAGATCAAGCTGCGGGCGGGCGCCGGGTTCGCGCTGCCCCGCGGGCTGGGCGATCCGCTGGCCCCGCGGAGCTTCTCCTCGACGTATCACGACACCTCCGACCATCGCCTGGCGGCGTCGGGGTTCACCCTCCGCTACCGGGCCGAGCACGGCTCCGGCGCCTGGCAGCTGAAGCTGCCGCGTAACGGTAACCGGCTGGAGCTCGAGCTGCCGGGCTCGCCCGAGTCGGTGCCGCCGCCGTTCGGGGACCTGCTGGCGGCGACCACGCGCGGCCGGCCGCTGGCTCCGGTGGCGACGCTCGACACGACCCGGCAGGGGATAATCGTTCGCGACAGCGGCCGCGACCTGGCCGAAGTGGTGATCGACGAGGTGGTGGTGTCCCGCAGCGGCCGGCGCGTATCGCGTATCGACGAGCTCGAGGTGGAGCTGGTCGACGGCGACGACGCGTCGTTGCAGCGGATCGAGCGGGCGCTGCGTGCCGCCGGCGCACTCGACGCCGATGAGCGTCCGAAGCTGTTCCGGGCGCTCGGCCTCGTCCGCCCCGAGGGCAAGCCGCCACGTCGCAAGGCAAAGCCGATGAAGCACCTCACCGCAATGCTGGAGGCGCAGTACCGGGCGATCCTCCAGCACGACCCGGGCACGCGGCTGGGCAGCGACCCGGAGGAGCTGCACCAGCACCGCGTCGCCATCCGCCGGCTGCGCGCCCTCCTGCAGGCGGCGAAGCCGATGCTCGACGCGGAATGGGTCAAGGACGTGCGCCGTGAGCTGGCCTGGGCCGGCCGCGCGCTCGGCGAGGTGCGCGACCTGGACGTGCTGCTCGGGCACCTCGACCAGGATGCTCAGCACCTCCCGGTCGAGCAGCGCCACGCCTTCGACACGCTGACCGTGGCCATCACGTCGCGGCGCGAGGAGGCGCGCAAGCGGATGCTGACGACCCTCCGCGCACAGCGCTACATGCGCCTGCTCGACCGCCTCGAGGGCGAGCTGGTCGCGCCCCCCTCGGGCGACGAGCAGCCGTCGCTGGAGCGGATCGCGGGCGACGAGTTCGAGCGTCTGGCGCGCGAGATGGCCGAGCTGGGCCCGAACCCCGCGGACACGGCGCTGCACGAAGCCCGCAAGACCGCCAAGCGCGCCCGCTACGCGGCCGAGCTGGCCGAGCGGGCACGGGGGCGCAAGGCCAAGCGGTTCATCGCCGCAACCAAGCAGCTGCAGGACGTGCTCGGCGACCACCAGGACGCCGCGGTCGCCGAGCGCACGATCCACGAGCTGGCCGAGGGCGCCTCGTCCCAAGCCGCATTCGCCGCCGGCATGCTGGCCGAGCGCCAGCGCGAGCGGCGCCGCGTCGCGCGCGCCGCCTATCCGCAGGCGTGGAAGGCTGTACGCAAGCGCGGCCGGGCCGCCTGGTCGTGATCCTGCTGATCCGGCACGGTCGGGCCGGGAAGCGCAGTGCCTGGGCCGGTGACGACAGCCTGCGGCCGCTGGACAGAAAGGGCCGCCGGCAGGCGGCGGCGCTGCCCGCGCTGCTGGCCGGCTTCGGCATCGACCGCATCCTCAGCAGCCCCTACCGGCGCTGCGTGGAGACGGTCGAGCCGCTGGCGACAGACCTCCATCTCGACGTCGAGCAGCGCGCAGAGCTGGCCGAGGGCGCCGACGCGGTGGACGTCGGCCGCCTGCTGAACGAGGTCGGCCGCACGCCGGTCGCGCTGTGCACCCACGGAGACGTGATCGCCGGACTGATCGGCGCGGAACGCAAGGCCGAGAAGGGGTCGGTGTGGGTGATCGAGGCCGCGCATCGCAGCCCCGTGCAATACCTGGTTGATCCGAGCTAGGCGGCCTGCAGCTCGGACAGCAGCTGGCCGGCCAGGCCCTCGCGCAGGCCTGCTCGCGCCACCTCGAAGGGAACGCCCAGCCGCTCCTGCACCTCGGCCAGGATCACCGCACCGGCCAGCAGCGTGCGGACGCGTCGCAGGTCGATGGCGTGCTTGCGGGCGAGCTTGGCCGGCGATCGGCCGACCAGCATCTCGATCGCCTCCTGCAGCTCGTCGCGCCCCAGCGTGCGGCCGACCAGCTTGCGCAGCGCGCGGGCGCTGCCGCCCGCCGCCAGCGCCACGTCCGGCGTGGCATCGCCGATCTGCTCCAGGTGCATCCGCACCTCGGCGCGGGCGGCGCGCACGCTCGACCGCTGGCCGGTGCCGTCGGGAAAGAAGCGGCTGGACAGGCGCAGCGAGCCGAGATCGATCGAGTCCACCCAGTCCGGCTCGATCCAGCGGCCGCCGAAGGCGACCTCCGTCGACCCGCCGCCGACGTCGCAGACGGCGATCAGCCCCGGCAGCGCTCCGGCGGCGGCCACCGCGCCCAGGTAGGCGAAGCGGCCCTCGCTCTTGGCCGACAGCACCCGCGGCGCCACGCCCACGGCTCCCTGCAGCACGCCCAGCAGGTCATCGGCGTTCGCGCTCTGACGCCCCGGCGCCGTCACCACGACCTCCAGCCGCTCGCAGTCCAGCCGGCGGGCCAGCTTTGCGTAGTCGCGCGCCGCCCGCGCTGTCTCCGCCAGCTTGGCGTCGGTGATGCGGCCGCGCCGCTCGATCGTCTCGCCCAGGCCGACCTGGCGCCGCGCCTCGTGCAGCGGATACACCAGCCCGCCGGCGTCGCGTTCTGCGGCCAGCAACCGCACCGTGTTCGAGCCCACGTCGATGATGCCGATCTTCATCTGTCTGCATTGTCACAACCCCCTCGGACGCTGGGGAGGGCGCACGGTGACGACTCGGTGAACATGTGGTGAACCTGCGGCTAGGCGCGCGAGCGGCGGCGGGCGCGCAGCCGCGCGCGCCGCATCAGCACCTGGTGGGTGCTGCGCCCCGGGGTGCCCGGATCCGGCGACAGCCGCTGCCAGCTGCCGTCGGCCGACAGCTGCCAGGCCGTGTTGTCGGCCAGCAGCGAGTCCAGCACGGTCGAGACCTCCTCGCGGGCGCGGGCGTCCTCGATCGGCGCCACCACCTCGATGCGGTGATCGAGGTTGCGCGGCATCAGGTCGGCGCTACCCAGCAGATAGGTCTCGGTGTCGCCCGCCTCGAACGCGAACACGCGGCTGTGCTCGAGGAACCGCCCGACCACGCTGCGCACCCGGATCGTCTCCGACAGCCCGGGCACGCCGGGTCGCAGCGTGCAGATGCTGCGGGCGATGATGTCGATCTCGGCACCCGCCTGCGAGGCCCGGTACAGCTCCTCCACGATCCCTGGATCGGCGATCGCATTCACCTTGATCCGGATGCGGGCGCGCTCGCCCTCGGCCGCCGCGCGGGCCACCGCCCTGATCCGCTCGATCAGCCCGCTGCGCAGGTTGAACGGCGCCGCCAGGATCTTGCGGAATCGCTGCGGCCGTCCGAACCCGGTCAGGTGGTTGAACAGGTCTGCCAGGTCGGCGGTGATCGCCTCGTCGTCGGTGAACAGGCCCACGTCCTCGTACGAGCGGGCGGTGTTCGAGTTGTAGTTGCCGGTGCCGATGTGCGCGTAGCGGTGCAGCCGCTCGCCGTCGCGGCGCACGATCAGCGTCATCTTGGCGTGGATCTTGAGGTTCGCGTAGCCGTAGACGACGTGCACGCCCGCCTGCTCCATCGCGCGCGACCACTCGATGTTTCGGCGCTCGTCGAAGCGGGCCTTCAGCTCGACCAGGCACACGGTCTGCTTGCCCTGCTCGGCCGCGTCGATCAGCGCCGGCAGCATTGCCGAGTCGTCGCTGGTGCGGTACACGGTGGTCTTGATCCCGACCACATCCCGGTCCTTGGCCGCGGCCCGCACGAACAGCTCGACCGAGGTCGCGAACGAGTCGTAGGGCAGGTGCACCAGCAGGTCACCGCGCCGCACCTCCGCGAACAGGTCGGAGCGGCCGGTGGTGGCGGCCAGCCGCGGCCGCGTCACGGGCATCCACGGGTCGTACCGCAGGTCGGGCCGGTCGAGGTCGGCGATCTGGGCGACGTCGGCCAGATCGAGCATGCCGTCGATGGCGTACACCTGGTCGGCCGACACGCCCATGCCGTCGCGCAGCCGCTGCACCATGGCGGGGCTGGCGGTGCTGGCCACCTCGAGCCGCACGGCATCTCCGAACCGGCGCCGCCGCAGCTCCAGCTCCACCGCCTCCAGCAGGTCGTCGGCCTCGTCCGAGACCTCGAAGTCGGCATCGCGGGTGACGCGGAACACCACGTGCTCGACCACCTCCATGCCCGGGAACAGCCACGACAGGAAGTGCGCGATCGTCTCCTCGAGCGGCAGCAGCAGCCCGCGCGAGCCCACCGGCAGGAACCGCGGCAGCACCTCCGGCACCTTCACCCGGGCGAACCGGTCCTCGCCGCTCTCCGGCTCGCGCACGAACACGCCCAGGCTCATCGACAGGCCCGAGATGTAGGGGAACGGCTGACCCGGGCCGACGGCCAGCGGCGTCAGCACCGGGAACACCTCCTGGTCGAAGCGGCTGGTCAGCTCGGTCAGCTCGTCTTCGCTGCAGTCAGCGATGCTGCCCACCAGGATGCCCTGTTCGGCCAGCATCGGGGTCAGCTGCTCGCGCCACAGCTGCGCCTGCTGATCGTAGATGTCCGTGACGCGCACCCGGATGTCGGAGAGCGCCGCCAGCGGCGTGCGGCCGTCGGCGGAGCGGGTGGTGACGCCGGCGCCCGCCTGGCGCAGCAGCCCGGCCACCCGCACCATGAAGAACTCGTCGAGGTTCGAGGAGACGATCGAGCAGAAGCGCACCCGCTCCAGCAGCGGCACCTCCGGATCGGCCGCCTGAGCCAGCACCCGCGCGTTGAAGTCGAGCCGTGACAGCTCACGGTTCAGCATCCGCTCCTCGGGCAACGACAGGTCGGGAGCGGTGGCGGTGGCGTCGTTGCGACTCATCCAGCAATCGTACTCCGGGTGCTGGATCCTGGCGATCACCTGGTTTCAGCATCTTCGACCCCTGATCGCTCTAGACTGGCGCCAATGGAGCGGTTGCTGACACGGGTCAGCTCGGCAGAACGCACCCCGGCCGCCGGCTCCGCCGCGACCGCCGCGGCGGCGCTGTCCGCGGCGCTCGTCACCAAGGTCGCCCGGCGCTCGCGCGAGGTGTGGCCCGAGGCCGGCGGCGCGATCGCCCAGGCGGCGGCGCTCGACTCCCGCCTCTGGGTCAACGCCGCGGCGCTGGAGATGTCGTACGAGGCGGCCACCGATGCGCTGGAGACGAGCAATCAACCGCGCATCGCGGAGACGCTGCCGCAGGCCGCCGAGGACTCGCTGGAGCTGGCCCGGATCGCCGCCGATCTGGCCGAACTGGCGCTCGAGGCCGGCCATCGCTGCGACCAGGCCCACCACGCAGATATGACGGTGGCGGCCGTGCTGGCCGAGGCGGCGGCCCGTGCCGGGGCGCTGCTGGTGGCGGTGAACCTGCTCAGCCGCACCGACGACAGCCGCTCATCCGAGGCGCGGCTGCTGGTGACCCGGGCGGAGAGTGCGGCCGAAACCCTTGCCAGCGAGAGGTAAATGGAGTTTCATCAACGTATGACGGCGCTCAGCACGGCCACGGATGCCGGCCTCGTCGCCCGTTGCCGGGACGGCGATGACGACGCCTGGGAGGAGCTGGTGCGCCGATTCTCGCGCTACGTGCTGGCGATCGCCCAGCAGGCCTACCGGCTGTCGCCGGCCGATGCCGAGGACGTGTTCCAGGAGGTGTTCGCGCGCACCTACGAGCGGCTGGGCGACCTCCGCAACGACGAGGCGGTACGGCCCTGGATCGCGCAGCTGACGCGCCGGCTCTGCATCGACCGGATCCGCGCCGGCACGCGGGAGGCAGCCGACCCCGAGGCGCTGGAAGCGGGCGTCGACGACAGCCTCGACCAGCTCGACGAGGCGCTGTCGGTGCAGGAGGCGATGCTGGCGATGCCGGACAACTGCCGCGACATCCTCGATCGCTTCTTCCGCCGCGACGAAAGCTACGCCGTGATCGGAACCGCGCTGGGCCTGCCATCCGGGACGATCGCCAGCCGCATCTCGCGCTGCCTCGGCAAACTTCGTGACCAACTCGAGGGAAGAGAACATGCCCGTCCCCCGTCATGAGTATGAGATGTACGACGAAGAGCGCATAGGAGCACTGCTGCGGGCGATGCCCCAGGCCCCCGAGGCCTGGGTGCTGACGGCCGCACGGCTTCCCGCTACACGCCGCGCGATCGAGCAGATCGCGGCGCTGGCGGGGGCCGACGCGACATTCCGGTCGCAGACCCTCGAGGATCTCGAGGGAGCGCTCGCGCGGGCAGGTCTCGAGGCCAGCCCCGCCCTCGTCGAACACCTTCGCGATCGCCTGTGAGCGACGCCGCAGACGACGCCCCCGAAGAACTGCCCGCCTGGAGCCTGACGGCCGACCAGGCGGCCAAGCTGCGTGATCCCGCGTGGCCGTCGCGGTTCACGCGCGAGTGGGCCTGGGGCGGCTCCACCGGCAAGGGCGTGCGGGTCGCCATCGTGGACAGCGGCGTCGACCCCGACCACCCGCTGGTCGGCCAGGTGCAGCAGGCGGTCACGATCGGCGACCCCGACAAGGTCGAGGTGCTGGCCGACACCGAGGGCGACCTGTGCGGCCACGGCACCGCCTGCGCCGGGATCGTGCGGTCGATCGCACCCGACTGTGAGATCGTGAGCGTGCGCGTGCTGGGCGCCGGCTACACCGGCAGCGGCCCGGTGCTGATGGCCGGCCTGGAGTGGGCCGTCGACGAGAAGTTCGACCTGATCAACATGAGCCTGTCCACGACCAAGCGGCAGTTCTCGGAGTTCCTGCACGAGCTGGCCGACGACGCCTACTTCAACAACACCATGATCGTGGCCTCGGCGCACAACATGCCGGTCGAGAGCTACCCGTGGCGGTTCTCGTCGGTGCTGTCCGTGGGCAGCCACGATCAGCAGGGCCCGCTCACCTTCTTCTACAACCCCGACCCGCCGGTCGAGTTCTTCGCTCCCGGCCTCGACCTGGACGTGCCCTGGATCGGCGGCTCAACGCTGCGCTGCAGCGGCAACAGCTTCGCGACCCCGCACATGACCGGCATCTGTGCCCTGATCCTGGGCAAGCACCCCGAGCTGACCCCGTTCCAGCTGAAGAGCGTGCTGCACGGGACCGCGACGAACGTGGAGGAGGCGGCACCGTGAGCGACGATCCCATGATGGTGGCGGTGGCGGCCGGCGTGCTCTCGGCCGACGATGCCCATCGCGCCCTGCTGAACTCGGTCGCCGAGACCGCGCGCGCGATCTTCGGCGCCAAGGCAGCCTCGATCTTCCTCTACGACGAGCGCACCGACGAGCTGGTGTTCGAGGCGGTGGCCGGGTCGGGGGCCGATACCCTGATCGGGCGGCGGCTGCCGTCAAGCGCAGGCATTGCAGGCTGGGTGCTGGTCACCCGCCAGCCGCTCGTGATCGAGGACGTTCGCGCCGACCCCCGGTTCGCGCAGGACGTGGCCGAGGACACGGGCTACGTGCCCAAGGGCATCATGGCGGTGCCGTTGCTGCACCAGGAGCGTTCGCTGGGTGTGCTGGAGGTGCTCGACCGGCCGGCCAACGCCAAGTTCACGCTGGCGGAGATGGATCTGCTGGGCCTGTTCGCGAACCAGGCTGCGATCGCGCTCGACCTGACCCAGCGCTCACGCCGTGCCAGAGAAGCGCTGGAGGGCGGCGACCCGGCCTACGCGGCCGTGGCCACCGTGGCCCGGCGCCTGGACGAGATGGGCGCCGACTCGGCGGCCGTGCGGCGGCTGCTGGAAGCCCTGGCCGACGTGCTCGGCCCGGCAGACGGCGATGCCGAGTCAGCCGCCGAGCGGCCGATGCGCCGCCGGCGCCGCGCCTGATCCGGGGCCGAACGCCCCACGGGACCATGCAAAAGGGGGCCCGGCCTCTGGCCGAGCCCCCTTTTGCAGGAGTGCTTACATGCGGTGGCGGTGAGCCTCGACGTCGGGCTCGGTCGCGTCCTGCGTGCCCTCGTCGCTGGCGTGGCGGTGGCGATGGCGATGCCGATGCGCCTCGACGTCCGGCTCCGTCGACTCCTTGGAGTCGTCCTTGCCCTCATCCGCAGCGTGGCGATGGCGGTGAGCTTCCACGTCGTCCTTCGACGCGTCCTCGTCCTGCGCCTTGCGATGGTGCTCGTACTCCGACATTCGGGGTCCTCCTGCTTGTTGGGCGAACACGAAAAACTGAACACATGACGGATCAGCGCACAGAAATCTTCCCACATGCCTTCACAAATGCAAGAACGTGATGAAATGGCGCCGTGCCCGGCCGCCTGACCGACTCCACCCGCGCGTTCCGCGAGGCCTTCTCCAGCAAGGGGCTGCGCAGGCTGCAGCTGGCGCTGGCCGGATCGGTGATCGGCGATTGGGCGTTCAGCATCGCGCTGGCCGTCTACGCGTACGACGCGGGCGGCGCGAAGGCGGTCGGGCTGCTGGCGCTGGCGCGCTGGACGCTGGCGGCCTTCGCGGCGCCGTTCCTGTCGGTGCTGGCCGACCGCTACCGCCGCCGCTCGGTGATGCTGGCCTCCGACTCGATCCGCCTGCTGGCGACCGCCGGCGCGGCGGTGGCCGTGTGGACGTCGGCCCCGGCGGTGATCGTGTACGCAGCGGCGCTGATCGTGACCGCGGTCTCCACCGCCTTCCAGCCGGCCCAGACGGCGCTCTTGCCGTCGCTGACCTCCTCGCCGGAGCAGCTGACGGCGGCCAACGTCGTCACCAGCACCATCGAGAGCGTCGGCACGTTCCTAGGCCCGGCTCTGGGCGGCCTGATGCTGGTCTGGGCCGGCACCGGCACCGTGATGGCGATCGACTCGCTGACGTTCGCCTGGTCGCTGGTGATGCTGTCGGGCATCCCCCGCGGTGAGCGCCCGATCAGGGAGGCGGAGGCGGCGGGCATCCTGGCGGAGGTGGGCGAGGGCTTCGCCGCGGTCGGCAGCAACCCCCGCATGCGGCTGATCATGGGGCTGTTCGGCGCACAGGTATTCGTGTCCGGGGCGATCAGCGTGCTGATCGTGGTGATGGCGCTGCAGCTCCTGCACATGGGGCAGTCCGGCGTCGGCCTGCTGAACGCCGCCATCGGCGTGGGTGGGGTGCTGGGCAGCGTGGTCGCCGCCGCGCTGGTCGGCCGAGGCCGCCAGTCCCTCAACTTCGCGGGCGGGCTGGTGCTGTGGGGCGTTCCGATCGCGCTGGTCGCGGCGTTCACGAACTCCGGATTCGCGCTGGCGATGCTGGTCGTGGTCGGGATCGGGAACGTGCTCGTCGACGTGGCCGGGCTGACGCTGCTGCAGCGGGTCGCTCCGGACGACGTGCTGGGCAGGGTGTTCGGCGTGCTCGAGACGGTGTTCTCGCTGGCGGTCGGCCTGGGTGGAGCGGCGGCGCCGCTGATGATCGACCTGATCGGGATCCGCGGCGCGCTGGTGGCGACCGGGGCGCTGCTGCCGGTGCTGGTGGTGATCACGTGGCCGATGCTGATCCGCCTCGACGTCGGCGTGCTGCTGCCGGAGCGGGTGGCGCTGATGCGCGGCGTGCCATTCCTGGAGCCGCTGGCGGAGGCCACGCTGGAACGGATCAGCGGCCTGCTGGAGCCGGTGGCCGTGGCCGCCGGCGAGGCGGTGTTCGACCAGGGCGACGCAGGCGACCGCTTCTACCTGATCGAGTCGGGCGAGGCCTCGGTCGTGCAGGACGGAACGGAGGTGACCCGGCTAGGTGAGGGCGGCTACTTCGGCGAGATCGCGCTGGTGCAGGACATCCCGCGCACGGCGACGGTGCGGGCGACCAGCGAGCTGGCGCTGCTGGCGCTCGACCGCGACGAGTTCATCGCGGCGGTGACAGGGCACGCGCCCAGCCGCGAGGCGGCGGACGCGGTCATCTCGTCGCGGCTGAGCGGGCTGCGAGCGGGCGTAGCGACCCTCTAGCGCAGCCGTCAGCCTATTCCCAGCGGAAGTCCTGGTCGGTGGTTGTCTCAATCCAGGCGATGGGCTGGCCGTCCTCGGGCTCCTCCATCACGGGCATCGTCAGCGTGTCGGCGGGCATCTCCAGCGACACTGCGGGGTGCTCCCCCGTCTCCTCCTCCTCGGCGCGAGCCTCGGCCTCGGTCTTGAAGAGCGGGTGATTCTGGAACGGATCATGCACCGCGAACTCGTCGATCGGCATGTCGTCGTCCAGATGGCTGTTCTGGCGCTTGAGGGCGAGATGGTCCTCGATCACCGAGGAAAACAGCGAGCTACTACCGGTCATGGACACCTCTCCGGACGCATGTCATTTGAACGTGGAACCCAATCTGCGGGCGTGAATATAGCAGCCGCCTGTAATCCAGTCGTTAACATCTGGTTCGGGATTCCGGCATCAGGTTACCCGGTTTTTGCCCTCGCGCTTGCTTGCGTAGAGGGCGTTGTCGGCAGCCGCGATCAGATCGAGCTGGGTCTGGTCGAGGTCCGGACCGGAGGCCACGCCGAAGCTGGCCGTGACCGCGATCTCGTCCTCGCCGCCGAAGCTGACCAGCCGCTCGGCGATGGCCGCGCGCAGCCGCTCCGCCAGGTTGACGGCACCCTCGTGGTCGGTCTGTGGCAGCAGCACGGCGAACTCCTCGCCACCGTAGCGCGCGGCCAGGTCGATGTCGCGGATGTGGCCCGAGATGGCCATCGCCACCGACCGCAGCACCGCGTCGCCGGCGAGGTGCTTCATGGGATGCGTGTCGTTGACCCGCTTGAAGTCGTCGATGTCGAGCATCACCAGCGACAGCGGGGTGCCGAACCGGTGGGCGCGCTCGAACTCGCGGCCCAGCACCTCGTAGAACTGGCGCCGGTTCGCCAGCCCGGTCAGGTCGTCGGTGATCGCCTGCTGCTCGACCGCCCGGTGCAGCCTTGCGTTCTCGATCGCCACGCCGGCCTGCACGGCCAGGCCGGACAGCGTCTCGACGTCGTCGGGGCCGAACACGCCGCCCTCGGCATCCACCACCGTGAAGCAGCCGAGCAGCGCGCGCTCGCGCACGATCGGCACGGCCAGCAGCGCCCGCGGCGACGCCGACGACCGCGGCTCCTGGGCCTGCAGCGCCTCGCCCTCGATGCCGCGGCCGATCTGCACCACCATCGGCAGGTCGGTGCGCGAGCCGCGAGCCGTGCCCAGCCGCACCTGCTCGGTGGCCTCGCCGTTCTGGGTGTCGTACAGCAACAGGCGCCCGCCGCGGGCCTTGGTGGCCTGCACCGCCAGCTCAAGCACCCCGCCCAGCAGCACCCGCAGATCATGCGTGGCGGCCAGGGTCTCGCCGTACCTGGCCACGGTCGTCTTGAGCCGGGCGCGCTCACCCTCCAGCTCGGTCATGCGGTGCGTCAGCTCGCTGGACATGGTGTCCAGCGCCACGTTCAGCTCCTCCAGCTCGTCGCCGTGGCGGGGAGGAAGCGGCGTCTGCAGTCGCACCAGCGCCAGCGCCCGCTGCGAGAGCTGGCTGAGCGCGCGCGAGATGCGGTCGGCGGCGAGCAGCGCCAGCGCGGCCACCAGTCCCGCCAGCAGCGCCAGCGGCACCAGCAGCTTCAGCCGCAGCGCGTCGATGCGATCGCTGATGCGGCCGGTCGGGTAGTTCGCGACCATCTCCGTAAGCGCCCGCCCCGGCCCCCCCACGCGCACGACCTGGGCGCGCACATCGGCGTCGCCGATCGATCCGTCGCTGGCCGCCTGCCCAGGCGCGAAGCCGCTGAGGTCGCCGCTGAGGCCGTCGGGGCTGGCGATCACGTGGCCGCCGCTGGCCAGCGCCAGGTCGACGCCGTCGGGCAGCGGGCTCTGGGCTGCTACCCGCAGCAGCAGCTCGTCGTTGAGCGGCATCGAGACGATCACGTGCCGGCCGTCGATGTGGGGGACCAGCTCGGCGCTGGCCTGCCAGACCTGACCTTCCGGCACCGAGCCCGCGAACGTGCCCTTGTCGTCGGCCAGAGCCACGGTGTAGCCCGGCGGAACGGACGACAGGTCGAGCTGCGACGCATCCCGGTCGCGGAAGGCCCTGGCCACGTCCGGCCGCGACGCGAGCTGCACGGCCACGGTCTGGGCGACGACCTGCTGGGCGCGGTAGGCGGCGGCCGCTCCGGCGGCGCCGATCGACAGCTTCGCGTCGACGCTGCGGACGGTGTCGCGCGTCAGAAGCGCCTGAACGATCAGACCGGCGCCGATCAGCGGCACCAGCGCCAGCCCGACCAGGACGATGGACAGCTTGTGGCGAAAGCGCACGCTTTCAGTGACCCCTTCCCAGACCCAGTCTCGGATTATACGAACGGGCGGCCCGCCGCGAGCACCCCAAAAGGGGGACACGGGCTCGCAATTTTCAGTAGGCGGCCAGGTCCCGCGCCGCCGAGAGAATGTCCTCTTCGAGCGGCAGGTACTCGCGCTCCAGCGGGGGCGCGAACGGGATCGGCGTGTCCAGCGCAGCCACCCGCCGAACCGGTGCATCCAGGTACTCGAACGCGTCCTGCGCTATCACGGCGGCCACCTCGCCGCCGAATCCGCCGGTCAGGTTGTCCTCGTGCACGATCAGCGTCTTGCCGGTCTTGCGCACCGAGTCCAGCACCGCGTCGCGATCGAACGGGACCAGCGTCCGCAGGTCGATCACCTCGACCGAGAGGTCCTCCTGCTCGAGCGTGTCGGCCACGGCCAGCGCCAGCTGCACGGTGGAGGCGTAGGTGATGATGGACAGGTCGCTGCCCTCGCGCACGACGTCGGCCTTGCCCAGCGGCACCAGCACGCCGTCCCGCGGTCCGGTGGCGACCTGCTGCTTGACGCGGCGGTAGAGGAACTTGTGCTCGCAGAACACGACCGGGTTGGGGTCGCGGATCGCGGACCGCAGCAACCCGTAGGCATCGGTCGCGGTCGCCGGGCACACGATCTTGAGGCCGGCGTGATGGTGGAACCACGCCTCCACGTTCTCGGAGTGGTACGGGCCGCCGCCGACCCCGCCGCCGTTGGGGCAGCGCACGACCAGCGGCACCGCCCAGCCGATGCGGTAGTGCATCTTCGCGGCGCATGTGATCAACTGGTCGTACGCGCACGAGACGAAGTCGGCGAACTGCATCTCGGCGATCGGCCGCTGCCCGGCCATGGCCGCACCCACGGCGACGCCCACGATGCCGGACTCGGCCACCGGGGTGTCGATGGAGCGCAGCTCGCCGAATCGCTGCTGCAGCTCCTTGGTGGCCCCGAACGCGCCGCCCTGGCGGCCGACGTCCTCGCCCATCACGAACACCCGCTCGTCGATCTCCATCTCGTCGTGCATCGCCGCCCGGATCGCCTCCAGGTACGTCATCTCAGGCATCGGTGTCAGCCTCCGCGAACACCCCAAGATGCGCCTCCGAGGGGTCCGCGAACCCGTCGTCGTCAGCCCGCTCGACCGCCTCGTGCACCTCGTCCTTGACCTTCGTGCGGATGCCCTCGAGCTTGGCCTCGTCGATCGTCCGCTCCTCGCGCAGCGCCTGCTCGAGGCGCTTCAGCGGATCCTTGTCCGACCACTCGGCCAGAAGCTCCATCGGCATGTAGCTCTCGTACTTGTCGTGGGCAGCGTGGCCGGCCATGCGGTAGGTCTTGCACTCGATGAAGCGCGGGCCACGGCCGGCGCGACAGTGCGCCACCGCCTCGCTCATGGCCGAGTACACCGCCAGCACGTCGTTGCCGTCGACCTCGATCGCGGGGATGCCGTATCCGAGCGCCTTCTTGTACAGGTCCGTGACCTTCGTCTGCTTGCTGATCGGCGTCGTGTAGGCCCAACGGTTGTTCTCGGCCACGAACACCGCGGGCACCTCCAGCACGGCCGCGATGTTCAGTCCCTCGTGGAAGTCGCCGCGAGAGGTGGCGCCGTCGCCGAAGGACGTGACGGCCACGCGATCCTCTCCGCGCTGCTTGTAGGCCAGCGCCGCACCCACGGTGAGCGGGATCATGTCGGCCATGTGCGAGACCTGGCAGGGGATGTTCCACTCGTAGCCGCCGATGTGCAGGTTGCCGTCCTTGCCGCGTGTGGTGGAGCCGGCCTTGCCCATGAACTGCGCGAACATGCGCCACACCGGCACGCCGTGCACCAGGTAGGAGCCGAGGTCGCGGATCCACGGCGACAGCCAGTCGCCGTCGGCACCCCTGCGAAGCGGCGCCGCCATGCCCACCGAGATCGCCTCCTGGCCGCGGCCGGTGTAGTAGCTGCCGGGCAGCTTGCCCTGCCGGTATAGGTTCAGCGCGCGCTCCTCGGTGGCGCGTGTCAGCACCATCCAGTAGTAGAGATTCAGCGCCTCCTCGTCCGATATGCGGGGCGCGGGAGCGGGCTCGGGGACGGCGGAGATGTTTCGTGCGGGGGTGCTCATCGGTTCAGGCGAGGTCCTCGTGTGGGGAGCGCGGACGGGTCAATGGGCTTATCGGCCATTTCCGGCGATACGCTTTAGACGGAACCTCGCGGGTCGGCAGATGCCCAACACGACGGGCCTGATACTAGCCTCGACCGCGGCCGTGGACTGTCAGCTAAACCCGGCCTTAACCCGCGGGATCAGCTACACGAGCGGCGGCGAGTCATGCCCGGCGGTCGCGCACGCGACGCCGATCGGTGCGGGATTCATGGACGCCGACCTTGACGGGTGGCGCGCCGTGTTCCCCGACGATCCCGGCCGCCAGCGCGGCCGCATGGGCCGCCTGCTGCCGCGTCGGATAGTCACCAGCGTCACGCTCTGGCTGGCCGTTGTACTTGACGCTCACGGTGAACACACGCACCACGCTCCCTGCGGTTAGGTCGCGCGGAAGCCACGCGCGGGTTATCGGGTACTAAGAGGACGCGGCAACCGTTGCTTTTCTTCCACCCTACGTTCGCGGCGGGAAAAGCCAGGCCAGGAGGCGCTCGGCGATCGATGGTGCTGACGCCGCATGGGCGCGTGGCCGGGTGTGTCCGTGCGAAGGGTGGGCCAGCAGCGAGCGGAACGAAGCCATTCCGCGAGCATACAACCGGCCGGCGACGAACCCTCGACTGCACGGGATGTCATACTCCATCGACCGCAATGCCTCCCCCTCCCGCCTCCTCGATCGATGAGATCCGCCGCAAGGTCGTCAAGGAACTGGTCGACCTCGATGTGGCGTTTGCACGCAGGCGGTTGACGCGCCGGCAGCGATTCGCACGGGGACTGCGGCGGCGAACTGCCGCCATCCGGCGCTTCGGTCGCTAGCCGGCCACGCGAGCGTGACGGCTGGCCGGAGACCGGATCGTGCGGCGGGGAGCTTTCGGTAGGCTGCCCGCCGATGACGCTGGTGACTCTGATACCGGGCGACGGAATCGGCCCCGAGGTGGTCGACTCGGCCCGCCGGATCGTCGACGCCAGCGGCGCGCCGATCGAGTGGGAGCCGCGCCAGGCCGGCGCCGAGGTGTTCAAGCAGGGCCTGCCGACGGGCGTCCCGCAGGACACGATCGACTCGATCAGCCGCTCGCGGGTGGTGCTCAAGGGCCCGCTGGAGACGCCGGTCGGCTTCGGCGAGAAGAGCGCCAACGTCACGCTGCGCAAGCTGTTCGAGACCTACGCCAACATCCGCCCGGCACGTGAGTTCCCGGGCGTCGTCACGCCCTACTCCGGCCGCGGCATCGACCTGGTCGTGGTCCGCGAGAACGTCGAGGACCTCTACGCCGGCATCGAGCACATGCAGACGCCGGGGGTCGCCCAGTGCCTGAAGGTGATCTCCCGCAAGGGCTGCGAGAAGATAGTGCGGCTGGCGTTCGAGTTCGCGCGGGCCGAGGGCCGCTCCAGCGTCGCCTGTGCGACCAAGTCGAACATCATGAAGCTGACCGAGGGCCTGCTCAAGCGCACGTTCGAGGAGATCGCGCCCGAGTACCCCGAGATCGAGTCCTGGCACGTGATCGTCGACAACTGCGCGCACCAGCTGGTCAAGCGCCCGGAGCAGTTCGACGTGATCGTGACCACCAACATGAACGGCGACATCCTCAGCGACCTCACCTCCGCCCTGGTCGGCGGCCTCGGCTTCGCGCCCTCGGCGAACCTTGGCAGCGACGTCGCGATCTTCGAGGCGGTGCACGGATCGGCACCCAAGTACGCCGGCAAGAACACGATCAACCCGACCGCCATGATCGGCGCGGCGGTGATGATGCTCCGCCACCTGAACCTGTTCGACCAGGCCGCCGCGATCGAGAACGCGCTGCTCTGCACGCTCGAACAGGGCACGCTCACCCGTGACGTCGTCGGCGACGCGGGCGCAGCATCAACCACCGCGTTCACGGATGCCATCATCGCCAACCTGGGCAACGAGTCGGCGTCCTGGCCGGCTCGCTCCTATCGGCCGCTGAAGATGCCCGAGATCACGCGCGACCCCGTGATGGTGCGCCCGGCGGTGCGCCGCGTGGCCGGCCTGGACGTGTTCGTCGAGTTCGGCGGCACGCCGGACGAGCTCGGTACCTCGATGCAGCGGCTGGTCGAGAGCAGCCCGGTCGAGCTGAAGATCGTCGACAACCGCGGCACCCGCGTGTTCCCCGCCACCGGCACTCCCACCGATTGCGTGGACGCCTGGCGCTGCCGCTTCGTCATGCGCGACTCGGCGGCCGGCCTGTCCGACGCCGACCTCCTGACGCTGCTCTCGCGCCTGGCCGAGGAGCACCGCTTCACGCACATCGAGAAGCTGCACGAGTTCGACGGCGTCCAGGCCTACAGCAAGGCTCAGGGCGAAGACTGAGCGATAGACTTCGGTCGATGGACGAGCTCGGCCTGGAGATCGCAGCGTCGCAGAGCGTCGCCGAGGTGATGATCAAGCGACCCAAGACCCTCGCCGCCGGCGCCACGGTGTCCGACGCGCGGCGGGTGTTCGAGAACCCGCGTGTGCAGGTCTGCCCGCTCGTCGAGGACGACGGCCGTCTGGTCGGTGAGCTGACACGCGACCTCATCCCCGAGGCCGCTGACGACGCCGCCCCGGCCCGCGGCTACGCCGGCGACCGCCCGCCCACCATCTCACCGCACGCCAGCATGGGCCAGGCCATGGAGCGTCTCGAGCAGCTGGGCAGCGAGCGCCTGGCCGTGATCGACGACGACGGCCGCCTCACCGGCCTGCTGTGCCTGAACCGGCGGCACGGTCGATTCTGCGTCGATCCCCGCTGACCCCGTAGACTGAAGCCGGTGCTGACCCCGGATCTGATCGAGGACTTCCGTCGCGACGGCGCCGTGCGGGTGCGCGGCGCCTTCACCCCCGACGAGGTGGCGCTGGTCGAGCGCGGCATCGAGCGCAACCTGGCCGAGCCCAGCGAGCGGGCGCTCGTTGCCAGTCGCGACGACGACGCCGGCCGCTTCGTTGAGGACTTCTGCAACTGGCAGCGGATACCCGAGTACGAGCAGTTCGTCCGCAGCTCGCAGGCCGCCTCGATCGCGGGGCAGCTGATGGGCACCGGACAGGTTCGCCTGTACCACGACCACATGCTGGTGAAGGAACCGGGCACGCGGCAGCGCACGCCCTGGCACCAGGACCAGCCGTACTACAACATCGCCGGCTCGCAGACGTGCTCCCTGTGGATGCCGGTCGATCCCGTCAGCAGGGAATCGACGCTCGAGTTCGTCGCCGGATCGCACCTGGGGCCGTGGCTGATGCCGCGCACGTTCATGGACAGCCAGGCACGCTGGTTCCCGGAGGGCAGCCTGCAGGACCTGCCCGACATCGAGGCCGACCGGGACGCCTTCCCGATCGTGGGCTGGGAGCTCGAGCCGGGCGACGGCGTGTTCTTCCACATGCTGGCGCTGCACGCCGCCGGCGGGGTCGGCGGCGACCGCCGCCGCCGCGCCTTCTCGGTGCGCTTCATGGGCGACGACGTCGTGCACGCGCCGAGGGCCTGGCGGACGTCGCCGGAGTTCCCCGGCCTGACCGAGCAGCTGCCGGAGGGCGCGGGGATGGAAACGCCCCTGTTCCCCGTGCTCTGGAACAACCCCGGCTAAGCGCTGGTGAACTTGTTCCAGATGGCGACGCGCTTGTTGAGGCCGTCCGGCGTCGTCTGCAGGATCTCGTAGTCGTCGAGGATGCGCTGGGGGAACACGACCAGCGGATTCTGGGCCAGCGACCCCACCATCGGATAGCTGGCCGGCGTGCCCACCTCGTACTGGTGGTACTCCATCTCCTTCGCGTTCACGGCCGGCTCGAGGATGTAGTTGATCCACGCGTGCGCCGCCACCGGATCGGGCGCGTAGGCGCTGATCGCCCAGTTGTCGATCCAGATCTCCGACTTGCCCTCGGGCGCCACCACGGTGAAGTCGCCCTTGCGCGCGGCCTTGGCCCGCAGCCCGTCGCCCGAGTAGATGATGCCCAGGTTGACGTCGCCCTTGCTGAACGGGTCGACCTCGTCGGTGTTGATGCGGTTGACGTAGGGACGCACCTTCAGCAGCAGCTGCTCGGCCTGGTTCAGCTCGCTGTCGTCCTCGGAGTTCATCGAGTAGCCGAACGAGTTCAGCGCCACGCCGATCACCTCGGCGGGCGACTCGATGAAGTTGACCTTCACGCCCGGATCCTTGTGCGGCAGGTAGTCGAAGAAATCCTTCCACGACGCCAGGTCGGTCTTGACGATCTTCGGGTCGTAGCCGATCGCCGTGATGCCGACGTCCTTCATCACGGAATAGACGTTGCCCGGGTCGTATACGAGCTCCGTCCAGTGCGGCGCCAGGTTCTTGAGATTCGGAATCAGGCTGTGGTCGAGCTTGGCAAGCAGTCCCAGGCTCTTCTCGATGCGCACGTGGTCGGCGTCCGGGACGATGATGTCGTACAGCTTCTGACCCTTGGTCGCCGTCAGCTTGGTGAACAGCTCCTCGTTGGAGCCGTAGTTGGTCTCCTTGACCGTGACGCCGTATTTGCTGCCGAACGCCTTCTCGTTGTTCGGATCGATGTACTGCGACCAGTTGTAGATCTGCAGCGTGCCCTCGATCTTCGCTCCGCTGGAGACGGAGAGCGCCGACGCAGTGCCGCCGCTGGAGGTGGAGCCGCCGCACGCCGCTCCGGCCAGGGCCAGAGCTCCCAGACCGAGCACCTCGCGACGATTCAGCCGCCGCCCGTCGCTGGGGTGGGACTCGTCCATGATCTCGTCTCCTCGTGAGGTCTCGCAGGTGTCGGCTGACAGTAGAGCGCCGGAGGTGACAGGTCAATCCACCCGTTTCGAACCCACACACGGGCTGTGAGATCGGGTACCGTAGCCAGTGTGGGTTACAGCACGCTCCTGTTCTTGCATGTGCTCGGCGCCTTCACCCTGGTCGCGTCGGTGGGCCTGTTCCTCGCCATCATGCTAGCGGTCAGGCGGCAGCCCGACACCCTGGTGGCGCAGCGGATGCTTCCGACCGCGCGCGTGCTGTGGGCGGTGGGCGGCCTGTCGGCGCTGGTGTTCGGCATCTGGCTGGCGATCCACGTCAGCCAGTACTCGCTCACCGATGGCTGGATCCTCGGCGCGATCGTGCTGTGGGTGATCGCCTCGGCCATCGGCGGGCGCATCTCGGCGGGCTACAAGAACCTGGGTGACGGGTCGCTCGCCCAGAGCGAGGCGCTGGTGACGCATGGTCTGCTGGTGTTGTCGGTGCTGCTGCTCCTGCTCGACATGATCTACAAGCCTGGGGCCGGATGATGGTGCTCGCGATCCGCCCCGACAGCTGGAACTTCCCGCTGCTGCTGCACGTCGGCGGCGCGATGCTCCTGGTCGCCTCGATCACGGTCGCGATCGTGGCCTTCGTGCAGTCCTGGCGCGAGTCGGATCCCGAGGGCTCCGCCCGGCTGTTCCGGTTCGGCGCTCTCACGATGTTCTATGCGGCCCTGCCCGCCTTCATCGTGATGCGCGGCGCCGCCCAGTGGATCGTGTCCAAGGAGCACCTCGAGAACTCGAACGTGAGCTGGATCGGCATCGGCTTTGGAACGTCCGACCTCAGCGGCCTGATCCTGATCGTGACGTTGGTCCTGACCGGCATCGCGCTTCGCCGCTCACGGCGGGGCGGCGGCCTCGGCAAGCTAGCCAAGGTCGGCGGCGCCCTGCCGCTGCTGCTGATGGCGCTCTACCTCGTCGCCATCTGGGCGATGACGACCAAGCCCAGCTGATCAGGCCGAGGCCTCGGCGGGCTGGTCGGCAAGCTTGACGACCTCGCGCAGGAACGGCACCTCACGGTCGTCCTGCTGCTCGAACTGCTCCGCATAGCGGTGGCCGTCCCACACCGCGGCGGCGATCGTGGCCGGACACCACGCGTCGCCGATGGCGCGAACGGCGCCCGCCCCCGTCTCTTGCAGTGCGGCGACCAGGCTGTCGCGCGGGTCGCGCGCCGTCACCAGCACCAGCGCGTCGCAGCCGACCGGGTGCTCGCGCTCGGTATACGTACAGCCCAGCAGCACCTCTCCGCCGCCGCCGCCCGCGACCGTGTGCGTCGTTCGGATCTCGACGTCCAGCTCCAGCAGCCGGCGCTGGATGCGATCCTGCTCCATCGTGTTCACGGTCCACTCCGACACGCGCGCGGCCGGGGTGACCAGGGTCACGCGGCGGCCCTCCCGCACCAGCAGCTCGGCCAGCACCCCGCCCATGTAGTAGTGATCGTCGTCGTAGATGACAACACGCTCGCCGTCCGGGCGGACGCCGTCCATCAGGTCGTCGGGCGTCAGCAGCGGCAGGTCGCCGAAGTCGACCGGGGTTGTGTGCCGGCGCCCGGTGCCGTCGCGCCGCCAGCCGGCGCCGGTCGCGATCGCGACGTGGTCGAACCCGTAGGAGACGATCTCCTCGGCCGTCAGCTCGCTGTTGAACGCCAGCTCCACGTTGGCCAGCTTGCGCAGCTGGCCCTCGCGGTAGTCGACCACCCTGATCCAGGTGGCCAGCCCGGGCAGACGCGCCTCCCTCGCCACCCGGCCACCGAGGTGGTCCCCTGCCTCGGCCAGCACCACGTCATAGCCGCGCCTGCCCAGCGACATCGCCGCCTCCAGGCCGGCCGGGCCGGCGCCCGCGATCAGCACCTTGGCATCGCTTTCGTTGGGCCGGATCCGCTCGGGATGCCACCCGCGCCGCCACTCCTCGCCCATGCTCGGGTTCTGCGTGCAGCGGATCGGGGTCATGGTGGAGTCGCCGGCGACGCAGATGTTGCAGCCGATGCACTCGCGGATGTCCTCCAGCCGGCCCTGCTCGATCTTCTCGGGCAGGAACGGGTCGGCGATCGACGGCCGCGCGGCGCCGATGAAGTCGAGCACTCCGTCACGGATCATCCGCACCATCGTGTCGGGCGACGTGAAGCGGCCGACGCCGACCACCGGCTTGGAGGTGAGCGCCTTCAGCCCGCGCACGTGCTGCTCCTGGTGGCCCTCGTCCTCGAACCGGGCGGTGGCCGAATCGTCCTCCCAGGGCCCGGCCACGAAGTCCCAGAGGTCGGGCAGCTCGCCCATCCAGCGCAGCACCTGCTCGATGTCCTCGCGCCCGAGGCCCTTCTCGCCCATCAGTTCGGTGACCGTAATCCGGCAGGCCACCGCAATCCGGCCGTCGACCTCCTCGAGCGTGTCCTCGAGCACCTCCCGCAGCAGCCGGGCGCGGTTCTCGAGGCTGCCGCCGTAGCCATCGGTGCGGAAGTTGTAGAGCGGCGACAGGAACTGCCCGACCGTGTTCAGCCCGTGCGAGGCGTACACGTAGACGATGTCGAAGCCGGCCTCGATCGAGCGCGACACGGCGCGGCGATGCCAGCGTCGCAGGTCGGCGATGTCCTGGGCGCTCATCTGCCGCACCTGGATGGGGTCGTTGCCGGTCACCGGCATGTGGCCGGCCGCCATCGGCGCTTCCCGGCTCCACAGGTTGGCGCCGTGGATGCCGTTGTGGACCGGCTCGATCCCCGCCAGCGCGCCGTGCGCGTGCACGCGCTCGGTCATCCGCGCCAGGGCCGGGACGTCGTCGTCGTTCCACAGCCTGCCCTCCGCGTAGGGCGACACCTCCGAGGTCGGGTGGATCTCGACCTCCTCGGTGCAGACCACCGCCCAGCCGCCCTCGGCCTTGACGCCGCGCATCTCGGCCAGGGCGGTCGGGTCGCGGTGGCCCATGCCGTTGCAGTGAGGCACCTGGTAGAACCGGTTGCGCGCGACCACGGGGCCGATCGGCACCGGTTCGAACAGGATGTCGTAGCGGGGATCTCTGGGCATGTGCGCACGCGGCTTGCCAGCCGCCCGGGGTTTTGATTGACTAATCAGTCAAGGCGACAAAATCCTACAGGAAGCCGCGGCTGTCCGGCTACCTGTTCACGAGCGAAGGGACAACGAATGCCGGATCTCACCACGAAGCTCTACTTCGGCCCCTGGTACAGGCGCTCTCCCTACTTCGAGGCGACCCGGCGCGCCGGCTGCAAGGCCTACGACATCTACAACAAGATGTACCTGCCGGCCGAGTACGACGACGTGTCCGTCGAGTACAAGGCGCTGCAGGAGGGTGTCACGCTGTGGGACGTCGGAGTCGAGCGGACGGTGCAGGTGAGCGGGCCCGACGCCGACCGGCTGATCGACATGCTGACCTGCCGTGACCTCACGAAGTGCGCGGTCAAGCAGGGCAAGTACATGCTCGTCATGTCGCCCGACGGCGGCATCGTCAACGATCCGGTGCTGCTGCACGTCGAGGAGAACGTGTGGTGGATGCAGCTGGCCGACAGCGACGCCGGGCTGTACGCGATCGGCGTGCTGTCGCAGCTCGACCTGGACGCCGAGGTCAGCTACCCCGACGTGCACCCGGTGCAGGTGCAGGGGCCGCTGTCGGCAAAGACGCTCGAGAAGCTGGTGGGGCCGGCCATCTACGACATCAAGTACTACTGGTGCGAGCGCTTCACGATCGCCGACATCCCGGTCGTGATCAGCCGCACCGGCTGGTCGGCGGTGCCCGGCTTCGAGGTGAACCTGCTCGACGGCACCCGCGGCGACGCGCTGTGGCAGGCGATCATGGACGCAGGCGAGGAGTTCGCGATCCGGCCGATCGCTCCAAACGAGGCGCGGCGCGTCGAGGCCGGCATCTTCAACTGGGGATCCGACATCTCGCTGGACGATACGCCCTTCCACGTGATGGGGCTGGAGCGGCTGGTCGAGGATCAGCCGCAGGACTACATCGGCAAGCAGGCGCTGGAGCGGGTGCGGCGCGAGGGCGTCGACCGCCGGCTGGTGGGCATCGAGTTCGACCAGACCGAGCCGATCGAGGGCATCACCCGGCCCTGGCCGGCCCACGTCGACGCCAAGCCGATCGGGCGCGTCACCGACGCCGTCTGGTCGCCCGGCCTGCAGAAGAACATCGGCTACGTGTGGGTGCCGACGGAGCTGTCCGAGCCCGGGAACGCGATCGATGTCGAGTCCGAGACCGGCACCATGCGCGGGCACACCGCCACCATCCCATTCGTCGATCCGCGCAAGGAGCGGCCCGCGCAGGCGCTGCAGGGGGCGGGCCCGCTGACCGGCCGCGGCTAGATCGCGGCCACCAGCGCGTCCACCAACCGCCCCAGGCATCCGGGGTCGGCCGCTGCGTGGACGGGATTCAGCTCGGTCACGGTCAGCGCGGCCGTGCGCCGGTCGGCCATCAGCACCGGCAGCGCCGCGGCAACGGCCGTCAGCGGCACGCCCACGTTGCGGCCGGTGTTCTCCGACAGCGGCGCGTCCACGAAGTCGACGACGTCGACGTCGAGGTGGACGATCACGC
>JAICYJ010000100.1 GCA_025934255.1 Thermoleophilia bacterium
CCGGCGCGCCCCTAACGGCGTTTCGCGTGGATTGGGTAGCGGCGAGTGCCTGCCGTCCACCTAGCAGGTGGCGGCGGCTGTCCCAACGCCGGCTGCAGCGATTCCCCGTAGGTTCAGGGACTCGCGACTACCCGCGAGCACCTCCACTCGCCCGTCTTGAACCATCTACCAAGTCGGACCACCTCCTTTCCGTGGTAGGGCGAGTGTAGCAACGAAGGGCGACGACGCAAACCCCGGTTTCGGTGATCAGCGCGTGTAGGCCTCGGCGATCGCCGCTGGCTCGATGCCGAGCGCGCTCCGCATCGGCTCGAGATCGCACTCCGTGCCCGCGATCAGCATCACGATCTGCTCCCGCGTCACCTTCAGCGGCGGTGGCAGCCGAGACAACAGCGGCGTCTGCGCCTTCATCAATCCGGCCGGTACGTGCAGCTTCCGCCGCGGCGCCCGGCCGGTCACCCGGGCCAGCTCGTCCAGCAGCTCGTCGAACGTGAACACCTGCGGGCCGCCCAGCGGGATCACCTGCCCGGCCGTCTGCGGCCGCTCCAGCGCCCGCACGAACGCCGTCGCCACGTCGCCCGCCCAGACCGGCTGGTGCCGGTAGCGGCCGTTTCCGATCACCGGCGCCAGCGGCATCCTGATCAGGCTCTCGAATGCCTTCAGCGCGCCGCCGCCGCGCCCGAACACGAAGCTCGGTTCCAGCACCGTCCAGTCCAGGCCGCTGGAGGTGACCGCCTGCTTGCCCGCGTACTTCGACCCCCAGTAGCGCGTCAGCGGCGCGTGCTCCGCCGACACGCCCAGCGCGCACATGTGGACGATCCGCCGGATCCCGTGCGCGTTGGCCGCGGCCACCACGTTTCGCGGGCCGCCCGCGTTGACCGCCTCGAAGGCCGCGTCCGGCCCGTCCAGGATCGCGACCAGGTTCACGATCGCGTCGCAGCCGGCGGCCGCCACCTCCAGCGACGCCGCGTCGGTGACGTCGCCCCGCACCGCCTCGGCCGCCTCCGGCAGGGCCGGCTCGGATTCGTGTACGAGCACCCGCAGCCAGTGCCCGGCCGACGCCAGCGATGCGACCACCTCGGCACCGACGTAGCCGGTGCCGCCGGCAACCAGCACCCTCAAGGGCGCTCCGCGAAGTTCAGGTAGTAGCGGCTGGGCGTGGGCTCGGCCTGGCCCTGGTACTTGCTGCCCAGCTTGCTCGACCCGTAGGGATGGTCGGCCGGCGTGGACAGGGTCAGGAAGCTCAGCTGCGCGATCCGCATGCCCGGGTAGACCGTGATCGGCAGGTTCGCCATGTTCGCAAGCTCCAGGGTGATGTGGCCGTCGAACCCGGCGTCGATCACGCCGGCGGTCTGGTGCACCACCAGGCCCAGCCGGCCCAGCGAGCTCTTTCCGTCGAGCGTGGCGACGATGTCGTCTGGCAGCGCGACCCGCTCGGCCACAACGCCCAGCACGAACTCGCCTGGATGCAGGATGAACGGCTCGTCGCGTCCCACCCGCACCAGCTCGGTGAGATCCTCCATCTCGTGCTTGACGTCGATGTAGGGGTAGCGCGAGTTGCGGAACACGCGGAAACTGTCCCCAACCGTGACGTCGATGCTGCACGGCTGCACCATCGCATCGACGAAGGGATCGACCACGATTCGCCCGGCGGCGATCTCCTCACGGATCGAGTGATCGGACAGCACCATCGGGCGGAGTGTATGCGCAGGAAGGCGCCCGGCGGATTGGGTATCCTCTTGCCGTTTGTCCGTCGCAGCCGCGGCGGCTGGAGGAAGGACGAGAGATGGCACCGACGATCGACCTGCGCACCGAGCTGCCGGGACCGCGCTCCACCGAGATCCTGGCGCGCAAGCAGCGCGTGATCGCCGATGCGAAGAGCATCTACCTGCCGATCGTGATCGACCACGCTCACGGCGTCGCCGTCACCGACGTGGACGGCAACACCTTCCTGGACTGGACCGGCGGCATCGGCTGCCTGAACGTGGGCCACACCAACGAGGCGGTGTCGGCCGCGCTGCACGCCCAGGTCGACCGCTTCCTGCACACCGACTTCACGATGGTGCCGTACGAGTCCTACATCGAGCTGGCCGAGCGGCTGCTCGCAAAGACGCCCATCGCCGGGCCCAAGAAGGCCGCGTTCTTCAACTCCGGCGCCGAGGCGGTCGAGAACGCGATCAAGATCGCGAAGCTGGCCACCGGCCGCCCGGCCGTGATCTGCTTCGACCGCGCCTTCCACGGCCGCACCCTGATGGCGATGTCGCTGACCTCCAAGCAGCATCCCTACAAGGCGGGCCTCGGGCCGTTCGCGCCCGAGGTGTACCGCGCTCCCTATCCGTTCCCCTACCGGGACGTATCGGCCGATCCCGCCGCCGCTGCGCTGGCCGCGCTGCGGGGGATGTTCACCACCCACGTCGCGGCCGAGCAGGTGGCCGCGATCATCTTCGAGCCGGTGCAGGGCGAGGGTGGCTTCGTGGTGCCCCCGGCCGAGTGGGTGCGCGGCCTGCGCGAGATCGCGGATGCCCACGGCATCGTGCTGATCGCGGACGAGGTGCAGTCCGGCTACGGGCGCACCGGCAAGATGTTCGGGATCGAGCACTTCGGCGTCGAGCCCGACCTGATCACGGTCGCCAAGTCGATCGCGGCCGGCGTTCCGATCTCCGGCGTGGTCGGGCGCGCGGCCGTGATGGATGCTGCCGGCGACTCCACCATCGGCGGCACCTACGTGGGCTCGCCGCTGGGCTGCGTGGCCGGCATCGCGGTGCTGGACGAGATCGAACGCCGCGACCTGCTCGCGCGCGGCACCGCGATCGGCGAACGGATGCGCTCGCGGTTCCAGGCGCTGCAGCTGCGGCACCCGCGCCTCGGCGACGTGCGCGGCCTGGGCCCGATGCTGGCCGCCGAGTTCGTCGAGGACCCGATCTCGAAGACGCCCGCGTCTGATCTGGCAACAGCCGTGGCCGAGGCGGCGATGCGTCGCGGGCTGCTGATCCTGAAGGCCGGCATGCACGGCAACTGCCTGCGCGTGCTGGTGTCGCTGGTCGCCACCGATGAGCAGGTCGAGGAATCACTTGACGTGTTCGACGCGGCCGTGGACGAGGCCCTGGGCGTCCCGCTGGCGGCGGCCGCGACCGGGCGCTAGGCGCGTCGACAGCGGCCGCCGGTGAGCTGCCACCGGCTCCGGCCAATGGTCGAACATACGTCTGTTTGACTGTCGTAAAAAGCTTGTAAGCACCCTCTCGCCTTGCGCGAAGTGCTCTAGCATCGGAAACGCTGCAACGCGTACAGGGGGTGACAGTTGAAGGCGAAGTTGATGGTTTGTCTGCTAGCGGTGGTGCTGCTGGGATCGGTCGCGGCGCCCGCGCAGGCGACGTTTTCTGCCAAGGCATGGCGGCTTGAACTGCTGCACCGAATCAACCACTACCGGTCGAACCACGGGGTGCACCGGTTGAAGCTGGGCCCGCATCTGGGAGATGCGGCCAGTGCGCACAGCCTGTACATGGCCCGTCACCACCTGATGACGCACTACTCGTCCTCGGGCGCCACGTGGCTCACGCGGCTGCACTCCTTCGGCTTCCACGGGAACTGGGCGGGCGAGAACCTCGGGGTCGGGCTGTGGAGCCCGCGCAGGATGCTGCGGGCCTGGATCGCGAGCGCGCCGCACCGTGCGAACCTGCTGGGCCGGCACTACCGGTGGATCGGAATCGGCATCTCGCGCGGCATCTGGAGCGGCAGCGCCGCCTACTACGTGACCAACGATTTCGGCGGCCCCTGATCCTGTTTGCACGCTGATCAATATGATCTGATCAGCTCGCGCATTTTGCCCCTCAAGAAGTGCCCTGCCGCGCCCGATACATCGGGACGATGGGTGAGTTTCACATCAAGCGAATCGTGCTGCCGAGCGGCAAGACCGTCGAGATCGTCTACTACCAGGCGAGCGACGGCGAGCGGCCCGTCAGCGACCTGCGCGACATCGAGGCCGGCGCCGAGCTGCACGTCCGCCGCCTCGAGCTGTGCGGCGGGTGCGGCGGCGAGCGCGTGCATCCCACCGAGTGGAACGAGGTCGAGGAGATGCGCTGGCAGCTGGAGCTGCGCTGCCCCGACTGCGAGTGGCGCCATACGGATACGTACGACGCGCACGAGGTCGAGCGCTTCGACGACGTGCTGAACGACGCCACCGACCGCCTGATCGAGGAGCTCGACCGCGTCACCCGCGAGAACATGAACGAGGCGGTCGACCGCTTCCGCTCCGCGCTCGAGAGCGACGGCATCATGCCGTTCGACTTTTAGCGTACGGTCTAGCCTCTAGTCTTCCGCGGCAATGATCGGCATCGACGACATCCGCTCCGCCGCGGCTGCCCTCGACGGCGTCGCGCACCGCACGCCGGTGCTGTCGTCGCGCACGCTCGACGCGGCCACCGGCGCCACGGTGTTCTGCAAGGCGGAGTGCTACCAGCGCGGTGGGGCGTTCAAGTTCCGCGGGGCGTACTCCATGATCTCGCGGCTGCCCTCACTGGAGCGCGCCCGGGGCGTCGCCGCCTACTCGTCCGGCAACCACGCCCAGGCGGTCGCAATCGCGGCGGCGATGCTGGACGCGCCGGCCGTGATCGTGATGCCGGAGGACGCGCCGGCGGCCAAGCTGGACGCCACCCGCGGCTACGGCGCCGAGGTGGTCACCTACGACCGCTACTCCCAGGATCGCGACCAGCTCGGCCGCGAGCTGGCCGAGTCGCGCGGCCTCACACTGGTGCCTCCCTACGAGCACCCGCTGGTGATGAGCGGCCAGGGCACCGCTGCGCTGGAGCTGCTGGAGCAGGCGCCGGGCCTCGACGCGCTGCTGGTGCCGGTGGGCGGGGGCGGGCTGATGGCCGGCTGCGCCACCGCCGCCAAGGCGCTCGCGCCGGACATCGAGGTGATCGGGGTCGAGCCGGAGCAGGGCGACGACACCCGCCGCTCGCTGGCGGCCGGCGAACGCGTGCGGGTTCCGGTGCCGCGCACGATCGCCGACGGCCAGCAGGTGGAGACGCCCGGTGAGCTCACGTTCGAGGTCAATCGGCGGCTGGCCGACTCGGTCGAGCTGGTCTCAGACGGCGAGATCATCGACGCGATGCTGTTCGCATTCGACCGCATGAAGGTGGTGCTCGAGCCCAGCGGCGCCTGCGCGCTGGCCGCGCTGCTGGCCGGGCGCGTGCACCGGCCGGGCCGCCGCGTGGGCGTGGTGCTCTCCGGCGGCAACGTCGGCGCCGCCCGCTTCGCCGAGCTGACCGCGGCCGCCTCAGCGTAGGTCCGCCGGCTCGGGCAGCTCCCGCAGCCGCATGATCGGCGAGGGCAGCAGCCACAGCACGCCGGCGACGGCGCCCACGGTGGCCACCCACACGGCCGGCCGCAGACCCAGCGATGCGCCCATCAGACCTCCGGCCAGCGAGCCGATCGGGCGCACGCCGTAGTTGACCACCATGTACGACCCGGCAACCCGTGAGCGCAGTCCGGCGGGCACCAGCGCCGCCGAGATCGCCCCGCCCGTGATGTCGAGCATCATCACGCCCATGCCGCTGAAGAACTCGGCCAGGAACAGCATGCCCAGCACCAGCGGCCGGGCGCCGCCCGCAAGCGGCACCAGCATCAGCGGCGCCGGGAACAGCAGGCAGCCGATCGCGAAGGTGGGCCCGACGCCGAGCCGCCGCTGCACGGCCCCCGTCACGAACGACCCGATCACGCTGCCGGCCGCGCCGGCGCCGATCACCAGGCCCAGCGCGCCGGCGCTGACGTGCAGCGTCTTGGTCGCGAACAGGATCCAGAGCGCGAAGAACATGAAGTTGAACAGGTTGATGGTGGCCGTCGCGCCCAGCGAGGCGCGCATGATCGGGTTGCGGGCGATGAACCGCAGCCCCGCCATGACACCGCTGCTGCCGGCCTCCGGGTCGGGCTCCGGCTCGGGCGAGTCGATCCCGCGCATGAACAGCGCCGATGCCACGAACGAGAGCGCGTCCACGCCCACCGCCAGCGGCGCCGTCAGCGCCTGTACCAGCAGGCCGCCGATCGCGGGGCCGGCCATGAACGACACCGCCCGGCTGCCGTTCAGCAGCGAGCTTCCGCTGATGAAGCGCTCGCGCGGCACCAGCACCACGAACAGGGCGTTGTAGGACACCCAGAACAGCACCGTCAGGCTGCCCACCAGGAACGCGAC
>JAICYJ010000044.1 GCA_025934255.1 Thermoleophilia bacterium
CTGTTTCTGGCGGCGTCCGCGCACTGCCGCGCCGCGCCCGGCATGGCGGCGCTGATCGTCGCCCGCGCCGTCCCGGGCGGCGCCGCCGGCGGCCTCATGACCCGGGCCATGGCCGCCGTCGGCGACCTGGTGTCGCCGCGCGAGCGGGCGCGCTACCAGGGCTACATCGCCGCCACGTTCGCGGCCGCCACCGTGGCCGGGCCGCTGCTGGGGGGCGTGATCGTCCAGCACGTCGGCTGGCGCTGGGTGTTCTACGTGAACCTCCCGATCGGCCTGGCGGCGCTGGCCGGGCTGCGCCTGCGGATGCCGGCCCCGCCCGCCGCGGCCGCTCGCAAAGCGCTCGACATCCTGGGCGCGGCACTGCTCGCCGCCGCGACGGCCGGCTTCATCCTGATCTGCGTGTGGGGCGGCCTGCGCTACTCCTGGGGGTCGCACGAGATCCTGGCGCTGGCCGGCCTCACCGGCGCCCTTGCCCTTGCGCTCGTCCTCTGGGAGCGGCGCGCCGTCGATCCGATCGTCCCCTTCGAACTGCTTCGCACCGGCACCATGGCGGTCGCCTGTTCGGCCCTGTTCCTGACCACGGCCGCCCTGTTTGCGGTCAACGTGTTCGTGCCGCTCTACCTGCAGACCACGACTGGCGCGACTCCGACCGAGGCCGGGCTGCTGCTGGTGCCGATGATGCTGGGCATTACCGTCTCGACCAACCTGGCCGGGCGCGGCATCGCCCGTACCGGCCGCTACAAGCGATACCCCGTGGCCGGCGCGGCGCTGATGACGCTCGCGCTGATCGAGCTGGCCGCCGTCGCCGGCAGCCCGTCGCGGCTAACGATCGGGATCGGCCTGGCCGCCTTCGGGCTCGGCTTCGGCATGGTCGGCCAGGTGCTGACCGTCGCCGTCCAGAACGCCGTCGATCGCAGCCGCCTGGGCGTGGCGATGGCCGCCACCAGCTTCTCCCGTGGCCTCGGCGGTGCCGTCGGCGCGGCGCTCCTGGGAGCCGTCTTCGCGTCCCGGGTGGCGGGCTCGACGGCACCGGCGGCGGCGCGCGCCGACGTGATCGACGGCGTGCAGACGGTCTTCATCGCGGCCGCACCGCTGGCAGCGCTCGCGCTGGCGGCGGTGCTGCTGCTGCAGGAGCTGCCGCTGCGCGGCCGCGAGCCCACCACACCACCACCCACACCGAAAGGACCGACATGGCAGACGGCGACCCACGAAACGACCGCAGCCGGGGGCCGCGCGACCGCAGCCTCCGCGCCGGAGACGGCGACGGCGAGGCCTTCGCGGCCATCCTCCGCGAACACCACCTAGACGGCCGGCTCGACAGCGACGAGTTCCAGGAACGGCTCGACGCCTGCATGGCGGCCAAGACGTACGCCGACCTCGACCGGCTGGTGGCCGACCTGCCCGGGGGCGAACCGGCGGCACCGCGGCCAGCGGGTCGCCGCCCGTGGCGCCCGCGGCCGTGGCCGTTTCCGCTGCTGCCGCTGGCGCTGATCGCAGCGGTCGTGATCGGCACCGGCCACCACCTCTGGTTCCTGATCCCGCTGGTGGCCTTCTTCGTGATTCGCCCGCTGGTCTGGCGCTCGTGGGGTGGGGGCGTCTGGGGCTGCGGCCCGCGCCGATCGTGAGCTACACCTGCCCCGGGTAGAACCCCAGCCGGGACAGCGGCTCCACGATCTCGTACTCCTCGTAGGATAGGTGCGACAGCAGGGCGCCGGTGAGGAAGTCGATCGCCGATTGGATGCCCCCGTAGCTGTCGGGCCGGTTGATGTGATCGACCAGAGCGCGGTCGACGGCGTGGACGGCATCGTGGATGGTCAGGTGCTCGTCGGCGAGGCGGCCGATCACCGCCGAGAGCGCCGGCTCGCTGCGCACGAGGTGGGGAAAGATGGCGTCGTCCTCGAGCCCGTGGTGCTGCGTCACGGCGCCGCAGTACCTGGCGCAGAACGCGCCCAGCGTCCAGTCGTTCTGCCGCAGCGCCATGTCGTTCAGAGCCGCCCGGGCGGCGCCGGCGCAGAGCGCGCCCTCACGCACCTGGGACAGCACCGAGCGCAGCTCGCCGAGCTCGGAGCGGAGCATGTCGTGCACGTCGATCAGATGCTGGCCGACCAGCCGCCCGCGCCGGGTGTAGTCCACGTCTGGCCCGGAGCGCTCGCGGTGCGGGCGCTCGATCTCGTCCCAGGGCGGGGTGGACGAGAGGCGGATTCCGTCGTCGGGCGTGGGCGTGACGCCGAGCCGGTCGTACTCGGACTGATCCGGCTCGGTGCCATGCCCACGCTCGGTCACGTGCTGCAAGCTAGCAACGTGCGCTGCCCCGTGAATCGCGTGCCCGGCCGTACCACCGCGCGCGCAGGTCGGCGTCGTCGTGCGGTCGCTTTGCCGCCATGTTGGTGCGGGACGCGACCTGTGAGTAGTCGCCCGCCGCCCAGGCCCGCCGCTGGCGGGCGGTCAGTTCGGACAGGTCCGGCGCGAGGATGTTGCTGGTGCTCATGGGAACTCCTTGAATCGTATGAAGCACGAACGATCGTGCTGACTAATCCGTGCACTATACGAACGGTCGTGCTATCTTGTCAAGTATGAACCAGCCGACCCCCGCCGAAGCACCTCCCGAGCGCCGCCGGCGAGCCGACGGCCGCCGCAGCCGCGACGCGATCCTCGACAACGCCGCGCGTCTGGCGACCGTCGAGGGGCTGGAGGGCCTTTCAATCGGCCGGCTGGCCGAGCACACCGGCATGAGCAAGAGCGGCCTCTACGCCCATTTCACCTCCAAGCAGGAGCTGCAGCTGGCCACCATCGAGCGCGCCCAGGAGATCTTCGAGGCCGAGGTGCTGAGCCCGGCCCGGGCGAACGCGGACGGGCTGCAGCGGCTGTGGGCGTTGTCCGACGAGTTCCTCTCGCACCTCGAGCGCGAGGTGTTCCCCGGCGGTTGCTTCTTCGCCGCCGTGGGCGCGGAGTTCGACACCCACCCGGGGCGCGTCAGGGAGCGGATCAGTGTGTTCATCGAGGAGTGGGTGGGGGAGCTGGTGGCCGCAGCTGCTGCGGCGCAGCAGGCGGGCGAGCTACCGGCCGACCCGGATCCTGAGCAGCTCGCCTACGAGGTCGACGCACTGCTGCTGATGGCGCACGCGGCCTACACCATGTACGGCGACCCTGCGCTGCTCGAGCGCGCGCGGGTGGGGCTGGCGCGACTGCTGGGTCCGCGGCCGGAGTGAGCCGGTCGGCGGGTAGCATCTCGCCGATGTCCAGGAAGCGACCACGGCGCGTGCCGCGCGACCTGTATGAGGCTGAGCTGGCACGGCTCCAGATCGAGCTCGCGCGCATGCAGACGTGGGTGCGTGCCGAGGGTGCGCGGGTGGTGGTGCTGTTCGAAGGGCGCGACGCCGCCGGCAAGGGCGGCACCATCAAGCGCATCACGGAGCCGCTCAACCCGCGGTTCTGCCGGATCGCCGCGCTGCCCGCTCCCTCAGACCGCGAGAGCACGGAGTGGTACTTCCAGCGGTACGTCGCACACCTGCCGTCGGCGGGCGAGATCGTCCTGTTCGACCGCAGCTGGTACAACCGGGCCGGTGTGGAGCACGTGCTCGGGTTCTGCACCGATGATCAGTACCGGCTGTTCATGCGCCAGTGCCCGGAGTTCGAGCGGATGCTGATCGACGACGGGATCCTGCTCACCAAGTACTGGTTCTCGGTCTCCGACGAGCAGCAGCGGCTGCGCTTCCAGGAGCGGATCGACGATCCCACCAAGCGCTGGAAGCTGTCGCCCATGGATCTCGAGTCACGCTCGCACTACGTCGACTACTCGCGGGCCAAGGATGAGATGTTCGTGTTCACCGACCTGCCGGAGTCGCCCTGGTGGGTCGTCGAGGCGGACGACAAGCGCCGTGCGCGGCTGAACTGCATCGCGCACCTGCTGTCGCGCATCCCCTACGAGGATCGCACCGAGAAGCATCCGCCGAAGCTTCCGCGCAGGCAGTCGGAGGGCGGCTACCGCCGCCCTCCGGTCGACTCGCAGACCTTCGTCCCCGATCACGCCGCTCGGCTCGAGAGGGCTGAGCCATCCCCCGGTTAGGGGCTGGGCAGCCGCACCGCGTAGACGCGCGTCCCCCAGTTCTGGTGGCGGTCGACGGTCTGGCTCGAGCGGGGCGGGATGTATTCGTTGGCCAGCCAGACACGGTGTGCGGCCGGGTCGAGCACCGCCCACGAGTAGTCGCCCCACCGCGTCGACTTCCTGAAGTACGGCCCTCGGCCACGGCTGGCGATGATCGGCGGCCCGAAGTTGGCCTGACCTGACGCGATCGTCGCGTAGCCGGCGCTCGGGAACATGCCCGGTCCGGACATCGAGAAGCCCATCGCCGCGTTCCCGCGACGGTCGCCGGCGATCGCCGGATACAGGATGCCGTTGCCCGGTGAGGAGACATAGCCCTGCCGGTTGATGGTGGCGCTCAGGAGGCCGCCGTCCAGGCTCGGCGCGACGTCGAACCAGGCCGCCGCTGCGACCGGCTTTCCACCGCCTGTGTGAAGCGCGGTTCCCAGCTCGCCCCACAGCCGGCCGCCGATCGCCTGCACCTGCTGCATGCGGTCATCGCCGGAGTCGATCAGCGACTGCGGCCCCATCTGCGGCGTGGCGGGCGGCCCCGAGTAGCTCTGCGACGGGATGATGATCCGCTGCAGGTGAGGATCCGGGTGCGTCCCCAGCACGCGGTTCGTGATCGCCCACACGCCGATGCGGTTGTCGCCGGTTCCGTTCGGATCGAGCGAGCTCATCAGGTACTCGGCCCTGCTGAAGCCGACGGTGATGGCCGGCTGCACCGATGCGGCCTTGTGGCGGCCGATCCGCAGCGGGCCGATGTGGACGAACGTGGGCGACGCGTCGCCGGCCACGAGCTGGCGCTTGTCGATCACGTACAGCTGTCCGCCGTTGAACTGCGGGCCGTTGATCGAAAACTCGTTGGTCGAGATGTAGATGTTCTGGCCGTCGATGCCGAGCAGCGGCTGGTCGCCGAAGCAGGGGCAGCCGTGTCCGCCGGGATCGGTGGTGTTGATCTTGAAGTGCGTCCAGGTGCCGCGCGGGTCGGCGGCATGCCTGACCGCGATCTCGAGCCTGCTGGCGGTAAACGTGTCGTTCAGGAACACGATGCTCGCGAACCAGGTGTGCGTGGCCGGGTCGTACTGGCAGCGCGGATCGCTGGTGAACTGCCTGAAGCCGTCGCCGAAGAGGGCGTTCACGTTCGTCGGCCCGGCAACGCTGCGGCCGTTCTCGCGGTACACCCTGAAGGCGGAGTTCACCGGCTCGAGGACGAACCCGTTGCCGACGCACAGCCCCTGGTCGGGCGGCTCGAACTCGGCGCCGAAGTTCGTTACCGCGCTGTCAAGGCTGCCGACGCCGTTGAAGTTGCGGACGAGTCCGGGGGACGAGGCCGCGCTGAAGGCGGTTGCTGCCGGGGCAACATCCGGCACGGCGGCGCCGCTCAGCAGCGGATGGGTGGGACGGGCGCCGCGATCAGGCGGGGCCGTGCCTTGTGCCGATGCGCCACCGGCGATCACCAGCGACCACACCGCCACGTTGATCGCAAGCAGCATTCCGAGCGATGCGCGCTTTCCCCGACCAGACATGGAGCCCCCCTGCATAGTTGTTCTCGCAACTGGCGACATTAGCACCTCGAGCGTTCCTGGGTGTACCTGTCATCACACCCGCCGGCTCAGCCCGTCGGGTTCATGATCCGCGGCGTCGTGGCTGGTGGAATGCTCCGGCGGGCGGACGATCAGGCGCGCCCCGCGGCCGCGCGTGGCGAAGCTGATCGTCCAGCGGATCAGCACCAGCAACCGGTTCTGGAAGCCGATCAGGTAGAAGAGGTGCACCACCAGCCAGGTCACCCAGGCGGTGAATCCGGACAGGTGCAGCCCCTTCACATCGGCGACGGCCTTCGAGCGGCCGATCGTCGCCAGGTCGCCCTTGTCGACGTAGTGGAACGGCTTGGTCGCCTGGCCGCGCAGGCGGTCGCGGACGAGCCGGGCGGCATACCGGCCCTGCTGCAGGGCGACCGGTGCCAGGCCGGGCAACGGCACGATGCTGCCGTCTGCGGCGCGCACCCGCACCATGTCGCCGAGCGCCAGCACCTCTGGATGCCCAGGCAGCGAGAGGTCGGGCTCGACGGTGACCCGGCCCGACCGGTCGACCTCCGCGCCCGCCGCCTCGGCGAGCCTCGCAGCCAGCTCCGACGCAGTCACGCCGGCGGCCCAGATCGCGGTGCGCGCCGGCTTCTGCGCGACCTCGCCGGCCGGTCCCCGGATGGCGACCGAGTCGTCGGCGACACCGACGACGGTGTGGTTGAGGAGCGGCGTCACGCCCAACCGCTCGAGCGCGCTCGTTGCTTTATGAGACAACGACGCGGGGAAGTTCATCAGCACCCTGTCCGAGGCCTCGACCAGCAGCACGCGGGCGGCACGGGTGTCGACCGACCGGAAGTCGGCGCGCACCACGTCCCGCGCGAGCTCGGCGATCTGGCCGGCCATCTCCACACCGGTGGGGCCGGCGCCGACCACCACGAAGGTTAGCCACGCCTGCCGCAGCTGTGGGTCAGGCTCGAGCTCGGCGGCCTCGAAGGCGGCCAGGATCCGGCTGCGGATGTCGAGCGCGCCGGCCAGCGATTTCAGCTCCGGGGCGTCGGCCTGCCACTCGTCGTGGCCGAAGTAGTTGTACCGCGAGCCGCCCGCGACGATCAGCGTGTCGTATCCGAGGGGAGTGCTTCCGCCCCGGTTGGGCAGGTGCTCGAGCACGACCTCGCGGTGCTCGAGGTCGAAGCCGGTCGCCTCGGCCAGCACCACCCGCGCGTTCCGCTGCTTGCGCAGGATCGAGCGCAGCGGCGCCGCGATCTCCGCCGGCGACAGCGCCCCCGTCGCCACCTGGTAGACGAGGGGCTGGAACAGCGTGAAGTTCTGGCGGTCGACCAGCGTCACCTCGACCGGCGCCCCGCGCAGGCTGCGCACGGCTCGCAGGCCGGCGAAGCCTCCGCCGACGACCACAACCCGGTGGGGGCGCGGTCGGCTCTGCGTTTCGTTGGTCATGCCAGCGACGATACCCCGAGGCTGCGCAGGCCGGCGATGCGCCGCGACCCCAGAGCCGCGGCGCCACGTGTCACGCCGGCGTTTCAATTGCGCAACGCCTGCCGCGTTCTTTACGGGCTCAGAGCCCGACCCGGGCGGCGCGGGCGGTCCGGCACGGGATCGTGACGCGTCGTCACCGGACGGCGAGGCACGTCGGCATGGTTGTGCGGTTGCCGATCGAGAATCGTGATGTTCGTGCCGGCGCCGCGGTGCGGATCGTTGGGGGCCGCCGCTGGGATCGTCACGGCCGTGTGAGGTTCGTTGCACGATTTGGTGTCATGCGCCGGTCACGGCCGTGCAACGGCCGAATCACGATCAACCGTGGATCCGGCCGGTCGAGGTTCCCGTGCCGAGCCACCACCACGATCGACTGGCCGTCCTCCCGAGAGTTGAAGACGAACCTGCGGATGGTGCGCTGGCCGCCCTCGTGGTCGCCGTAGAGCAGGTCGACATTGGCCGAGCGCACCGATGCAAACGCCGCGCCCGCCAGCACCAGCGTTCCGCCGGCGGTCGCCAGGGCAGAGATGGCACCGGTCAGCCACGCGGTAGGTCTACGGCCGGTGCCCCGTCCGGGTGCAGGCACCAGGCGCACGTGATGCTGAAGGTGTTCGATCGCATCACGCCGGTGCGGGTGGGCGAGAGGCGGAGCGGGGGCTCGACGAGGCGATGCACGGCGAGAGTGCGTACGAGCATGCCCCGCTCGTGACCGGCAGCGCCGCGCCGGCCCTGTGGCCGCTTCCCAATCTGCGGGATCGGTGCGCTCGTAGGTCCAGTAGCGGTCGGGCTCGGGCCCCATGTTCCCCCTCGAGGTCCGGGCCCGGCGGCCTATCCGCTCAGCGCCTCCCGCATGGCGCGCTTGGGCTCGGCCGTGATCGGAGTGCCGTGGTCGAGGCAGAGCACGTCGAACGGAACGTCCAGCAGCAGTTCCACGCTTCGCCGCGTCTCGGCCGGGTCGTCGTGGAACCGTGCCGGTACCAACTCGAGCCCGCCATCCGCGCCGGCCATCAGCAGGTCGGAGCAGAACAGCATACGCGGCGCGGACTGGCGCACGAGGCAGTAGTGCGCCCGCTCCGGGCCCGGCGTCCGGATCGCGCGAAGGCCGCCCGGCAGCGGGTCACCCTCCGCGTAGCGCCTGTCCGGCTGTTCGTCGGTTTCGTGTGCGTCCGCCGGCGCCCACACCTCGACCCCGAGCTGCGAGCGGTAGCGCCACGCCGATCGCTGGTGGCACTTGGCGGTCAGCACGATCGCCGTCGGCCGCGGCAGCCCGTCGAAGGCGTGGTCTGCCAGGCGCAGCGGGTCGATCAGCACGACCTCGCCGTCGGCGGCCAGGGCCTGGCAGCTGGATGTCGCGCCGCCGATGTTGCTGTTGGAGACCGCCCACGTCCAGACGCCGTTCACCACCACATCGGCCCGGTCCGCCACCTCCGCCGGCTCGGTCATGTCCGCCTCATCGGCCAAGGGTACCGCTGGGCCGATATCTGACGCGACCAGCTGCCCCCGGTTTCGCGGAAATCCGTTCGCAGAGCAGTAGCCTATCTATAATGGTTCTTGCTCTTCGACCCGGCGACAGAGGTGACCAGGAGTGCGGATGCGCAAGGATGAAGCAGCAGTTTCCGGTCAGGGTCGGATCGCGTGATCGTGCTCATGTCGGAGTCGGCCCAGTGGCTGCTGGGAATCGGGATCGGGGTCGTGGTGATCGCGGTGGCGGCTGTGATCGTGATCACGATCGTGCTGCTCGCCCTGCGGATCGCCAAGCAAGCGGCCGTCGCCCAAGCTGCGGTGGGCGTGGTGCGCGATCAGACAGCGAAGCTCGCCGACATCTCCCGCATCAATGACTCCGGCGTGAGGATCCTGCACGCGGCCCGCGCGCTGCGAAAGACGGCGGTCGGCAAGTGACGCTTCTGGTATCCAGCCACGGCTACTGGGTGATCGCGCTTTGCGTCGGCCTCGTGGCCGCACTGGTTGTCGCCTTCCTTTTGGTCGTGCTCGTGCGCGCCGTCGCCAGCATCGAGCGATCCGTGGACGGCCTGCTCACGGTGGCCACCGAGGTGGCCGGCAACACCGCCAACATCCCCCAGCTGGAGGCAACTGCGCCCGTGCTGGGCCTGATCGTGCAGGAGGCGGTCGTGCAGGACGGCTACATGAACGCGCTCACCGACGGCTACGGGGGTGATGCATGAGCACGAACCTGCTCATCGTCCTGACCGTGGTGCTGGCAGTCGTGGTGGTGGGTGTGCTGGCCATCGCGCTGATCGTCGTGCAGCGCGGCCTGGCCCGGATCGCGACCGGCCTGGCAACGTTGGCCGGCGCTCTCGAGGGCGTCGAGGCCGAGCACCTGCGACCGCTCGAGGGCGCGGTGCAGGCGATCAACGCGCAGTTCGACATCATCCTCAGCGCGCTGCCGGGCATCGCCCGCAAGGCCGCTGTGGTGGCTGAGAGGAGACCGCGGTGACGCTCTGGTGGATCGGCGATGCGGTGCTCCTGGTCGTGGTGCTGCCGGTGGTCGTCTACCTGCTGCACGGGGTGCTCGGCGCCGCCCGCAGCATCGTGCCGAGTGTACGGGCGATCGCGGCCACGGCAGCCGCGGGTTCGAAGGATCTGGATGCGACGGCGCTGCTCTTGACCACGCAGAGCCAGGTTGAGCAAACGGTCGCGGGGGTCGCCAACTACGGCGGCTCGCTCGACGTGATCATCGACGACGCGGAGTAGGAGAGGCCATGGTCGTGCTAGCCATCGGGCCCGGAACGGTGACGGTCGTGGCGCTGCTCCTGATCGTGCTGGCGCTGGTCTACTACCTGGTCTCGACGATCCTGTCCCTGAGCACGATCACGAAGGGCCTGGACGAGGTGATCGCCAGCGTCACCGAGATCATCGAGAAGAGCGCGCCCGTGAACGACGTCGTCGACGCCATCAACGGACAGCTGGATGCGGGCGTCGACCTGCTCGAGGGACTGCTTGTGAAGAAGGCCGGCCTGGTCGATGCCGTCGGGCTCGTGGACGGCCTCTACCCGGGTGCGGCCGCCGCCGGGTTCCGCAACTTCCCCGAGAGCACCTCGATCGAGGCCCCGCGCGTGTCAGAGGTCTACACCAAGGGCACCCTGACCTTGGCGCGCCTGGGCCGCGAGGCGCCGATCGCAGCGGCGAATCCTGCCGGGCCGGTGCTCCGCAACGTCGAGGGTGGCAGCCTGGCCGCACGGCTGCTCTACCCCTCCGTCCGCCACACCGCGCCGCCGGAGCTGCCGCGATCGCCGGTGATCGGCACCGACGCCCCCGTGCAGTACGAGCAGCGCGACGACATCGGCGCCCCCCGCAAGCGGCTCCCAGCCTCCCGAGTCGGCGGTGGGTGACCGCCCCGTGAACTGAAAGGAACGCACCTTGCAGACGCCCGCGGCATTCGAGTATGAGCGCGCAACCAGCGTCGACGGTGCGATCGCGTCGCTGGAGCGGCTGGGCTCCGAGGCGCGGGTGATCGCCGGCGGCCACAGCCTGCTGCCGATGATGAAGCTCCGTCTCGCGAACCCCGAGCATCTGGTCGACATCAACGACCTGACCGAGCTGTCCTACATCCGTGAGCAGGAGGGCGAGATCAGGATCGGCGCGATGACCCGGCACGTCGACCTGCTGCGGTCTGACCTGCTTGCCCAGCACTTCCCGCTGTTCCGCGACGCCGAGACCGTGATCGCCGATCCCGTGGTGCGGAACCGCGGCACCATCGGCGGCTCGCTCTGCCAGGCGGACGCGGCGGAGGACCTCTCGGCCGTGTGCGCGGCGGCCAAGGCAAGCGTGGTGATCCGCGGTTCAGGCGGGGAGCGGGTCGTGAGCATGGACGGCTTCCACGTCGGCCCGTTCACGACCGCCGTGGGTGCCGCCGAGATCCTGATCGAGGTGCGGCTGCCGGTGCGCCCCGACGGCGGCAGCGCCCACGAGAAAGTCGAGCGGCGTGCCGGCGACTGGGCGATCGCAGCAGCTTCGGCCGCCGTCTGGATGCAGGACGGCACGATCGGGGATGCCGGCATCGCGCTCAGCGCTGTCGGCCTCACCACGATCCATGTGACGCGCGCCGAGGAGCTGCTGCGCGGCAAGGCGCCGTCAGACGAGCTGTTCGCGGAGGCGGGCGCGATCGCGTCGGAGGACTGCTCGCCTGCATCTGACGGCCGCGGGCCAATCGACTACAAGCGCCACCTCGCGGGCGTTCTCACGCAACGAGCTCTGCGCCGCGCGACCGCGCGTGCACTGCACCAGGAGGCATGACCATCAACGTCTCGATGACCGTCAACGGCGCGCAGGTCTCCCATGACATCGAACCGCGGATGCTGCTCGTGCACTTCGTCCGCGAGACGCTTGAGCTGACAGGCACTCACTGGGGCTGCGACACGTCCAACTGCGGCGCCTGCGTGGTGCGGATCGACGGCCAGCCCGTCAAGTCCTGCACGATCCTGGCGGCCATGTGCGACGGCCACGAGGTGGCGACCGTCGAGTCGCTGGAGGTGGAGGGGCAGCTTGATCCGATCCAGATGGGATTCCACGAGCGGCACGCGCTGCAGTGTGGGTTCTGCACCCCCGGGATGCTGATGACGACGCGCGCGCTGCTGGACGAGAACCCCGATCCAACCGATCATGAGATCCGGGTCGCAATCTCGGGCGCGATCTGCCGCTGCACCGGGTACAAGAACATCGTCAGCGCGGTGCGCTGGGCTGCCGAGCACGAAGCCGCCACCGCGAACAGGGAGGGATGAGCATGGCCACCATCGAGAACCTTCCCAGCCCGTCCGCCGAGCGGCCGATCGGCTTTGGCCGGCTCAAGCGCAAAGAGGATGCGCGCTTCATCCGCGGCCAGGGCACCTACCTGGACGACATCAGGCTGCCGGGCATGGTGCACGGCGCGATCCTGCGCAGCCCCTATGCGCACGCGCGGGTCGTCTCGATCGACACCTCCCGGGCGCTCGCCCATCCCAACGTGGCCGCCGTCGTCACCGCCAAGGACCTGGAGACGCTGGGCCTGGCCTGGATGCCGACCATCTCGTACGACACGCAGGCCGTGCTGGCCGGCGACAAGGTGCGCTTCCAGGGCCAGGAGGTCGCGTTCGTGATCGCGACCGACGAGTACTCGGCCAACGACGCGCTGCAGCTGATCGACGTCGAGTACGAGCCGCTGCCGGCGATCGTGAACGCGCGCAAGGCGCTCGACCCCGATGCGCCGCTGATCCGCGACGACAAGGCGGGCCAGCACGACAACCTGGCCAGCCCCACCTGGGAGGCCGGCGACGAGGAGGCCACCAACAGGGCCTTCGCCGAGGCCGACACCGTTGTCAGCCGAGACATCATCTACCCGCGCTGCCATCCGGCGCCGCTCGAGACCTGCGGCATCATCGCCGACTTCAACCCGCAGACCGGCCAGCTCAACATCTGGAACGGCAACCAGGCGCCGCACGCACACCGCACCGTCTACGCGCACGTGGCCGGCCTGGCCGAGCACATGATCCGGATCCGCTGCTCGGACATCGGCGGTGGCTTCGGCAACAAGGTGCCGGTCTACCCGGGCTACGTCTGCGCCATCGCCGGCTCGATCGTGGCCGGCGTCCCGGTCAAGTGGATCGAGAACCGAACCGAGAACCTGGTCTCGACCGGCTTCGCGCGCGACTACGTGATGCGCGCCGAGATGTGCTCCAAGGACGGCAAGATCACCGGCCTGAGGGTGGATGTGATCGCCGACCACGGCGCCTTCGACTCGACCGCGCAGCCGACCAAGTTCCCGGCCGGCTTCTTCCACATCGTCTGCGGGTCGTACGACCTGCAGGCCTCGCACGTGAAGGTCAAGGCCGTGTACACCAACAAGGCGCCGGGCGGCGTCGCCTACCGCTGCTCGTTCAGGATCACCGAGGCCGTTTACCTGGTGGAGCGGATGGTCGATGCGCTGGCCCTGAAGATGAAGGCCGATCCGATCGACCTGCGGATGCGCAGCTTCATCGCGCCCGGGCAGTTTCCGTACGAGACCACCACCGGCTGGACGTACGACTCCGGCAACTACGCCGAGACGATGAAGGTGGCGATGGACATCGCCGGCTACGACGACCTGCGCCGCGAGCAGCGCGAGAAGCGGGAGCGAGGCGAGCTGATGGGGATCGGCGTCGCGTTCTTCACGGAAGGCGTCGGCGCCGGCCCGCGCAAGCACATGGACATCCTCGGACTGGCGATGAACGACGGCGCCGACCTGCGGGTGCACCCGTCCGGCAAGGCCGTCGTCAGCATCAGCGCGCAGACCCAGGGCCAGGGCCACGAGACCACCTTCGCGCAGATCGTGGCCGAGGAGCTGGGCATCCCGCCGGAGGACATCGAGGTGCGGCAAGGCGATACCGACAAGTCGCCCTACGGCCTCGGCACGTACGGCAGCCGCTCGACGCCGGTGTCGGGCGCGGCCGTGGCCGTGGTCTCGCGCAAAGTGCGCGACAAGGCGCGGCTGATCGCGGCCACGATGCTGGAAACGAGGCCGGAGGATCTTGCCTGGGAGAAGGGTCGCTGGTACGTCAAGGGCGATCCCGAGAAGGGTGCCATGATCGAGGACATCGCCGTGCGCGCGTACGGCGGCGAGCCGATGCCCGAGGGCATGGAGGGCGGCCTCGACGCGCAGGTGATCTACGACCCGCCCAATCTCACCTACCCCTACGGCGCCTACATCGCCGTCGTGGACGTCGACCCCGACACTGCCCAGGTGACGGTCAGGCGCTTCATCGCCGTCGACGACTGCGGCGTGCGGATCAACCCGATGATCGTGGACGGCCAGATCCACGGCGGACTGGCCGAGGGCATCGGCATCGCGCTGATGGAGCTGCTCAGCTTCGACGCGGAGGGCAACTGCCTGAACTCGTCGTTCATGGACTATCTGATCCCGACCGCCCTCGAGTGCCCGGACTTCGAGCTGGGCGAGACGGTCACGCCCTGCCCGCACCATCCGCTCGGTGCCAAGGGCGTCGGCGAGTCGCCCAACGTGGGCTCGCCGCCGGCCATCGTGAACGCGGTGATCGACGCCCTGTACGAGACCCACGGCGTCGACCACATCGACATGCCCTGCACCCCGGCCCGCGTGTGGGCCGCGATGCAAGGGCGGCCGGAGCCGCCACAATGATCACGGCCGCGATGTCGCGTCGGGCCCAGGAGCTCGCCGCCGGGCGCGTCCCGTTCGTGACGGCGACGGTGGTGCGCGCGCACGCGCCCACCAGCGTACGGGCCGGCGCGGTGGCGCTGGTGCTGGCCGATGGCACCATCGAGGGCTTCGTCGGCGGCGTCTGCACCGAGCACAGCGTCCGCGCCTACTCGCAGCGGGCGCTCGAGAGCGGGAACGCGATGCTGCTGCGGATCCTGCCCTTCAGCGACCAGGCCGAGGTGGCCGAACACGTCGACGACGACGGCACCGTCACCGTCCAGAACCCATGCCTGTCCGGAGGCGCGGTGGAGCTCTTCCTGGAGCCGGTGCTGCCGGCGCCTGCCATCCTGGTGGTGGGTGAGACGCCGATCGCCTCCGCCGTGATGCGGCTGGGGACGAAGGTCGGCTTCGAGATGGTGGCGGTGCACGGCGACCGGGTCGACCAGCACAGCGATGGGATCGCGCTGGTGGTGGCGGCGCACGGGCGCGACGAGATGCACACGCTGCGGCGCGGCCTCGAGTCGGGCCTCCCCTACGTGGGCCTGGTGGCCAGCCCCAAGCGCGGCACCGGCGTGCTCGCCGAGCTGCGAGGAGACGGCGTGCCCGACGAGCTGCTGGCCCGGATCGACGTGCCGGCCGGCATCGACATCGGCGCCCGCACGCCGGCCGAGATCGCGCTGTCGATCCTGGCCCGGATCATCGCCGTGCGGAACGGTGGCGCCGCCCCCGTGCATCGAGGCGGCGATCCGGCCGATGCCGTTGAGCCGGCCTCCGGCTCGCCGCGGCTGGCCGTCGACCCGATCTGCGGGATGACGGTGGCGGCCGTGGCCGGCACGCCGTCGTTGAGGCGCGACGGCGAGACCATCTACTTCTGCTGCGACGGTTGCAGATCCAGGTACGAGGCACAGCACGGGCATGCCCGGCTCGCCGACTGACGGATTCGTGGCCGGGCTGGTGCTCGGCGCGGGCGGCTCCAGCCGCCTGGGCCGGCCCAAGCAGTTGCTGCCCTTCGCCGGCACCACGCTGCTCGGCCACGTAGTGGGCGTGGCCCGGAGCTGCCGCTTCGACCAGCTGGTGGTGACGATCGGCGGCGCCGCGGAGGACGTGCGCGGCGCGGTCGACCTGGACGGCGCCGAGGTGGTCGTGAACGATGCGTACGGCAGCGGCTGCTCATCGTCGATCGCCGCTGCCCTGGCCGTGGTCGATCCGCGCTGTGAGCTGCTGGTGCTGATGCTCGGCGACCAGCCGGGCGTGACGGCGTCGACGGTGGCCGCGCTGGTAGCCGGCCGCGGCGATGCCCCGCTGGCCGTGTGCCGCTACCAGGACGGGCTCGGGCACCCGATCGCGTTTGCTCGCAGCTGCTTTGCGGAGCTGGCCGATCTGCACGGGGACAGGGGCGTATGGCGGATGCTCGAGCGGCGGCCGGCCGCTGCCGCCGAGGTACCGGTCGCCGGCCGCATCCCGGCCGACGTCGATACCGACGAGGACTACCGGGCGTTGCTGGCGTCGTCCGAGGTTGTGGCATGAGCCCACCCCCTGACACCTGTGCGGCGGCCGACGAGCTGCGCCACGCGGTGCCCGACATCGAGACGCTGGCGCGAGGTCTGGCAGACGCCGACTACCTCGTGGACGAGTCGCTTGCCACGTCGATGTTCCTGGGCGTGCGGCTTCCACAGCCGCTGCTGCTCGAGGGCGAGGCCGGCGTCGGCAAGACCGAGGCCGCCAAGGCGCTGGCGGTCGTGCTCGACACCCCGCTGATGCGCCTGCAGTGCTACGAGGGCATCGACGCGGCCGAGGCGCTGTACGAGTGGAACTATCCGCGCCAGCTGCTGCGCATCCGCCTGGCCGACTCGACGGGTTCGCCGCTCAGCGAGGACGACCTGTTCGGCCGCGACTACCTGATTCGGCGGCCGCTGCTGAGCGCGCTCGAGCATCCCGGCCCGCGGCCCGCGGTGCTCCTGATCGACGAGATCGACCGCGCCGACGACGACTTCGAGGCGTTCCTGCTGGAGCTGCTGGGGGAGGCGGCCGTGACGATCCCGGAGATCGGCACCATCGCAGCCACCCACCCGCCGGTGATCGTGCTGACGTCCAACCGCACGCGCGACCTGCACGACGCCGTCAAACGCAGGTGCCTCTACCACTGGATCGACTACCCCGACCCGCGCCGGGCGGTGGACATTGTGCGCCGCCGTGTGCCGGGAGCGTCGCAGGCGCTGGCTGTACAGGTGGCGAACGCGGTCTCGCGCATCCGCGACTCGGATGTGCAGAAGCCGCCCGGCATCGCCGAGGCGATCGACTGGCTGGCGGCGCTCGACCTGCTCGGCGTCGAGACGCTGGATGCGGCCGCGGTCGATCGCACGCTCGGCTCCGTGCTCAAGTACGAGGACGACCAGGACGCCGTCCGGGCCGAAGGCCTCGAGCACCTCGTGGGCAGCGGTGACTGACGAGGCCGGCTCACCGACGCCGTTCGGGGTGGAGACGATCCACCTCGATCTGCCGGCGGTCGCGGGCGCGTTCACGCGGCGGCTACACGACGCCGGCCTGCCGGTGACACCGGCCCGCTCGGCCGACCTGGCGCGGTCGCTGGCCCTGGTGCGCCCGATCTCGCGGCGGCGGCTGTACTGGACGGCGCGGGCCGTGCTGGTGTCGGATCCGGCGCAGGTGGCCGTCTTCGACTCGGTGTTCCGGTCGGTGTTCGGCAGCCGTGCGGCGGGCGACGCGTTCCAGCCCGAACAGCCGCAGACGGCGGCCACCGCAGCCGACGAGCGGGCTGCTCCGGGTGGTTCGACCCCGCCGCGGGAGGGCGCCGCGCCGGACGCGAACGACGGAGTCTGGTCGGCTGCCCCGGCCGCCGAACGGGACGACGACGGCGATCAGGTGGACGTGCCACTGGCGCTGGCCAGCGCAGAGGAGCGCCTGGCCGGCACGCGGTTCGACGCGCTCGAGCCGCACGAGCTGGCGCAGCTCTACCAGCTGATGGCGGGCCTGCGGCTGTCGACTCCGCCGCGCACGACGCGCCGTTACCGGAGCGGGCGGCGCGGGCGTCAGATCGACCTGCGCCGCACTCTGCGGGCTGCCCGCAGAACCGGCGGCGATCCGATCCGAATGGCACGGAGGCGGCGCCGTGTGACCCGCCGCCGGCTGGTGATGCTGTGCGACATCTCGGGCTCGATGGAGCCGTACGCCCGTGCCTACCTGCAGTTCCTGACCTGCGCCGCCGCCAGCGGGCCGGACGCCGAGGCGTTCGTGTTCGCCACCCGGCTGACGCGCCTGACCCGGGCGCTCGCATCGAGCAACCCGGAGCGCGCGATCCAGCGCGCGGCCGCGGCCGCACCGGACTGGTCGAGCGGGACGCGGATCGGCGACGCGTTGCAGACGTTCAACGATCGCCACGGCCGCCGCGGGATGGCCCGCGGCGCCGTGATCGTGATCCTGTCGGATGGCTGGGAGCGCGGCGACCCGGCGCTGGTGGCCCGCGAGATGCAGCGACTGTCGCGGCTGGCGCACCGGATCGTGTGGGTCAATCCGCGCAGCGGCGCCAGCTCCTTCACGGTGCGGGCCGGCGGGATGGTGGCGGCGCTGCCGTTCTGCGACGCGCTGGTCAGCGGCCACAGCTTCGAGGCGCTGCACGAGGTGGTCGAGGCGATCGGGGCGGGCTCGTGGCAGGCGCCCGCGCTCGCCGTGGACTCCGACGAGCGGGAGTGGGAGGATTCCTGGGCCAGTGCCACGCCGGTGCCGGGGAGCTCGGTCGCGATGCCGAGCGGCTACGGCCCCAGCAGGGGTAACACCACCCCGGGGTGGGTGACCGAGGATCGGTGACGACTCAAAGGAGGTTGAGGGATGCCGGAGGGCGCGACCAAGATCTGCATCTACCCGGGCTGTGAGCGGCCGGCGGCGCCGGCACATCCACAGGGCGGGCCGCGGCCCGCGTTCTGCGACCTGGAGGAGCACAATGCGCTGACGGCACACCAGAAGCGCCAGCGTCTCGCGTCAGCAGCGACCCCCGAGCACGAGGAGATCCAGAGTGGCTAACGAGGCATATCGCGCGATCTTCCTGCGCGTTCACCCGACCGGCAAGATGGTGCTCAGCCTGACGACGGATGCCGACGGCAACGAGGCCGCCTATGCCAGGCAGGTGGGCGAGGAGCTGGGCGTGCCGGCGCTGGATGTGAAGGTGGTGCCGGCCGACACCGACCGCTTCGGCACCGGGCACGGCTACAACACCAGCCCCACGTCGGCGGCCACGGCCGCCGCCATCTCCAGGACAACGGGCAAGATCCGCGACAAGGCGCAGCTGCTGGCGGGCATGCAGCTCGGTGCCGCGCCGGAGACGCTGAGCTGGTCGAACGGCGCCTGGGTCAGCGGCGACGGCAGCGACCCGTCACAGGTGGCCACGGTGGCCGACATCGCGCTCTATGCGCACGGCACCGGCGCGCTGCCCCCCGGCGTCGAGGGCGGGCTGGACGCCCAGACCGTCTACCGCGACTGACAGCGGCTGGGTGGGTTGCACCGTCGTGACCGGCGCGTGACACCGCATCGTGCAACGAACCACGCGCCGCCGTGACGATCCCACCGCCACGTGTCACGATTCGACTCCGCCGTGCCGGCGCGAACATCACGGCCCCGGACCGTGCACCGCGCAACGAAGCGGACGAGCATCACCGTCTCACACCGACCCGTCACGATCCTGGGCGGAACCGCTCACGCCGCCCGAGTCGGGCTCTGAGGCCGTTAAGAGCGCGACGGGCGTTGCACGCCCGGGTGGGCGGCGTGGCGCGCTGTGCGGGCGCGTGACGAAACCGTCACCCTCGCCGGATCAGCCCTACGCGCTGAGCCGCGCGTCGATGCTGACCTCGACCTCGTCGACCACCTTCAGCGCTCCGAACAGCGTCGAGTAGGGCTTCATGCCCCAGAGCGTCTGCTTGATCACGGCCGTGGCGCCGAGCGTTCCGTCGCCCGTCATGGCGACATTGAAGCCCAGCGGACGGGTGGTTCCGTGCAGCGTCAGGTCACCCTCGACTCTGAGGCCGTCGCCGTCGGCGCGCACCGACCTCGACTCGAAGCTGATCTGCTCACCCTTGAGCACCTCGTTGTCGACCGTCTGCTCGATCTCCGTCTTCTGGTCGTCGCTCAGCGACTGCACACCGCCGCTGCCCTCCTGCACGCGCAGCGACCCGCCGTCGGCGCTGACCTCGATCACCGCATCCGCCGGGTCATCTCCCACCACCAGCACGGCTTGCCAGGAGGCCACGTGGAACAGCAGGTTGTGGCCGGCCATGGCCGCCGCCCCGGTCCTCTGGGTGCGCACGGAGAGCGTGCCGTCGTTGGGCCCGAGCGCGTATCTGCCGGAGGGAATCGCCACTCCCCCAAGCCTATAATGCCGGGCTTGCCCGCATGCACCCACCGGATCACAAGGACGGCATCATGGCGGTAGAACTCGACCACTCGTTCACCACGTCGCGGTCGCTCGACGACAGCTATGCCACCATCCTCGATCTGGAGCGGGTGGTGCCGTGCGTGGAGGGGGCGACGGTGCTCGAGCGCACGGGGCCGAACTCGGTCAAGGCCGAGATCAAGGTCAAGATGGGAGCGATGTCGATGACCTTCACCGGCACCCTCGAGACGACCGAGCAGGACGCCGCCGCACATCGCGCGGTGCTGACGGTGAAGTCCCGCGAGGCGGGCGGACAGGGGTTCGCGAACGGCACCATCACGTTCGCGCTGCACGACGCCGGCGGCGACATCCACACGAGCGCCCAGATCACTGGCAAGGCGGCGTCGATGGGCGAGGGCGTGGTGTCGGGGGTGCTGGACGCGCTGATCACCGACTTCGCCGGCAAGCTCGGACAGCTCTGAGGCCTGGCCGATGGCGACGATCACGATGCGGCACGTCCGCGATGGCGAGGTGCCGCGTGACGGCGGCACGGCGATCCAGGACGACCCCGACCGCCCCGTCTTCCGCGGCAACGGCCCGGATGACTACGTGTGTGTGGAGTGCGGGAACCTGCTCGCCGCGTCGATGGACGGCACCTATATGACGAAGAAGGTGCGCGTGCGCTGTGGCCGCTGCTCGACGGTGAACGTGGCGATCACCGACGAATCGGCCCGGCCGCGGCTCTGAGCTGCGGTGTGGTGCTAGAGCCGGGCCTTGAGCGCCAGGATGCGGGCGTATGACTTGTTGAGGCCGCCCATCGGCAGCGTGCCGTTCCCGGCCGCCGCGAGCAGCGCCTTGAACACGGCCTGGCTGGACGCCCGCGATCCGGTGATCAGGATCAGGTCGGAGCCGGCCGCTGCGCTCTTCAGCGCCAGCGGGGGATCGGTCGTGTGGCGCACGTGCGCGGCCGCGTCCAGCGAATCGGTGATGGTGACACCCGTGAACCCGAGCCGTTTCCGCAGGACGCCCTTGATGACCGCGGGTGACCAGGCCGCCGCGCGTCTGTCGAGCGCCGGATAGACGGCGGTGGACAGCATCACCAGCGGGTCGAGGTTCTGCCGGAACGCGACCCTGTAGGGCAGCCACGCCCGCCCCAGCTGCTGGGCGGTGGCGGTGATGTGCACCAGCGCGTCGTCGGTGGACACGGTCGCGCGTCCGAGGCCGGGGAAGTGCTTCAGCGTCGGCCACACCTTGTGGCCCTCGAGCCCGTCCGCGAACGCCGACGCATCCTTGGCGACGATGAAGCGGCTGGTCGAGAAGGCACGATGTTGCTGCTCGATGAAGTCGGTTGGCCCGGTGGGCACGTCCGCGACCGGCGCCAGGTCGATGTTGACGCCGTCCGCACGCAACGCCGCCCCGGTCAGGGATCCGGCGGTGTGGGACTGTGCGGTCGGTAGCTGGCCCAGCTGCTGTGCCGAGTGGTTCGGCGGCGCCCATGGGATCCGCTTGACCAGTCCGCCCTCCTGGTCGGTGGTGATCAGCAGGGGCGGCTGGCCGCCATTGTGCGCTGCCAGCTGCAGCCTGGCGGTGAGTGCCTTCAGCTGCGACGGCGAGGCGATGTTGGACCCGAACAGAATCACGCCGCCGATCTGGCCGGCCCTGATCCTGGCTCGCAGGCTGCGGCTGGCGGTCGTGCCCTTGAATGCGACCACGAGCCGCTGGCCGACCAGCTGTGTCAGGGTGGGCGTGGCGGCGGGCACGCTCCCGTGGGGCGGCCCGCCGGCACGCGCCTGGGCCGCGCCCGCGACGATCAGCGCGCCGCAGAGCGCTGCCGCGGCTGCAGCCCGTCGTACGGTCATGCCTGGTCGGTGCATACCACGAAGCGTACGCGCTGAACGTGTCCGGACCTGGTCGGGTGCGTTGCGGTCCGGTAACGGCCGCTCACGAGATCGTGGCCGGCAGACTCGCCTCCCAGGCGTACAGGGTCAGGAACCCGAGCGGGTCGCGCGCCATCGCCTGCGCGTAGGCCTGCACCGCCCGCACGTACAACCCGGAGTGGTTGTAGGCGAACAGCGCACGCCGCTCGTCGGCCGGCGCACCCGACTGGTGCAGGTAGTTGCCCGCGCCCAGCACCGCGTCGCGGGGCGAGTGGATATCGCCGCCCAGGCCATAAGCCTTCCAGGTGGACGGCAGGAACTGCATCGGGCCCTGGGCGCCGGCGCTGCTGGTGTTGCCGACGCGGCCGAACGCCGACTCGACCAGGTTCACCGCCGCCAGCGTCTGCCAGCGCACCCCGAACCGGCTCTGTGCCAGGTGGTAGTCGGCCAGCAGCTGCCCGGCGGGCGGAGCCGGGTCGAGGTGCAGCGTCACCGGCTTGCCCGACGGCGGCCCGGCCAGCCGCCGCAGCGCCAGTGCGGCACGCAGCCGCGGCCGGACGGCGGCCGCCAGCGAGGGTGGCAGCGCCGCCAGCGTGGGGCGGATCAGCGATGGCGTCTCGGCCAGCTGATGTACCAGCTGACGCTCCTGGGCGGCCGCGGCCAGCACGCCTGCGGGGGGTGTGCTCGCCAGCTTCGGGTCGGATGCGCGCCACCTGCCGAGTGCCGATCGCAGCGCGGCGTCGGCCGACGTCAGATGCTCGGCGATCGTCGCGGGCGTCGACCCCGACTGCGTCGACGCGGTACCCGAGGAGCCGCAACCGACGGCCAGAACGGCCACCGCCAGGCCCGCCAGTGCCAGGCAGGTCAGTTCCCGGACCGGGCGAATTCGAGGTGGAGCGCTCACGCCCGGCAAGGTAGCAGTGGGCATTTCGAGGCCCGACTAGGATGGCTCGACAACATCGACTGAGGGTGGTGGATGCGATGTCGACGATTGCGACGCACGAGCAGCAGGACGTGGAGAAGGTCAACGCAACCGGCCGGATTCCTGTGGTGTTCGTACACGGTCTGTGGTTGCTTCCCAGCAGCTGGGACCGCTGGGCGACGCTGTTTTACGAGGCGGGCTACGCCGCGCTCGCGCCCGGCTGGCCGGACGACCCGGAGACCGTCGCCGAGGCGAATGCGAACCCCGACACCTTCGCCAACAAGACCGTTGGCGATGTCGCCGACCACTTCGCGGAGGTGATCGGCAAGCTCGATCGCAAGCCGGTCGTGATCGGCCACTCCTTCGGCGGCCTGCTGGCTCAGATCCTGGCCGGGCGGGGACTGTCGACCGCCACCGTGGCGATCGACCCGGCGCCGTTCCGCGGCGTGCTGCCGCTGCCGGTCTCGGCGCTGCGATCGGCCAGCCCGGTGCTCACCAACCCGGCCAATCGCCACCGGGCCGTTCCGCTCACCTACGAGCAGTTCCGCTACGCGTTCGCGAACGCGGTCGACGAGGACGAGGCCAGGAAGCTCTACGACGCGTTTGCCGTGCCCGCCCCCGGCGCTCCCCTGTTCCAGGCCGCGACCGCCAACTTCAACCCGTGGACGGAGGTGAAGGTCGACCACAAGAACCCCGATCGCGGCCCGCTGCTGATCATCTCCGGCGAGAAGGATCACACCGTGCCCTGGGCGATCGCGAACGCGTCCTTCAAGAAGCAGAAGAAGAACAAGGGCGCCGTCACCGAGATCGTCGAGATGAGCGGCCGTGGCCACGCGCTCACGATCGACAGCGGCTGGCGCGAGGTGGCCGACACGGCCCTGGAGTTCGTCAGGAGGTTCACATGAAGCTGAGTGCCCGTCATCGCTTGGGCGGGACCGTGGTCAGCATCCGGCGCGGCGAGGCGATCGCCGCCGTTTAGGTGCTCCTCCAGCAGATCGTCGAGACGTCCGCCGCCGTCGCCGCGACCCGGTCGCGCAGCGAGAAGGTCGAGCTGCTCGCCGCCTGCATCGCCGGCATGGACCGCGACGAGGTCGCGATCGGCGCCGGCTTCCTGGCCGGCGAGCCGCGCCAGCGGCGGCTCGGCGCCGGCTGGGCGGCGCTGCGCGAGCTGCCGCCGCCGGCGGTCGACGCGACGCTGACGCTGGTCGCCGTGGACGCCGCGCTGGAGCGGATCGCGGGCATCTCCGGTGCGGGATCGCAGGCCGAGCGGGCCGGCGCCGTTCACGTGCTGTTCGCTGCGGCCACCGAGCCGGAGCAGGAGTTCCTGCGGCGTCTGATCCTGAGCGACCTGCGCCAGGGGGCTCTGCAGTCGGCGGTCACCGACGCCGTGGCGCGTGCGGCCTCCGTGCCGCCGGGCGAGGCGCGACGGGCGCTGATGCTGCTCGGAGACGCCGGCGAGCTGGCCCGGATCGCCGTGTTCGACGGCATCGACGGCCTGCGCGCGGTGCGGCTCGAGGTGGGGCGGCCGGTGCAGCCGATGCTGGCAGGGACGGCTCCCGATCTGGCCACGGCGCTCGCGAAGATCGATCCGGCCGCCCTCGAGTGGAAGCTGGACGGCGCCCGCATCCAGGTGCACCGAAGCGGCGATCAGGTGAGCGTGTTCACGCGCTCCCTCGACGAGGTCACCGACCGCGTGCCGGAGGTGGTCGAGGTCGTGCTCGCGCTCGAGGCCGGCTCGCTGGTGCTGGACGGTGAGGCGATCGCGCTGCGACCGGATGGACGGCCGCACCCATTCCAGGTGACCGGGTCGCGCTTCGGCAGCCGTACGTCGGTCGACACGCTGCGCCGCGAGATCCCGCTGACGCCGTTCATCTTCGACATCCTGCACGCCGACGGCGAGGACCTGCTCGATCAGCCCGCCGAGCAGCGGGGGCTGCGGCTGGCGGCGATCGTGCCGGAGTCGATGCGGGTGCCGCGGATCGTGGCGGGATCGGCCGAGCAGGCGGCGGCCTTCCAGGCGGACACCCTGGCACGCGGCCACGAGGGCGTGCTGGTCAAGTCGCTGGACGCTCCGTATGCCGCGGGCCGCCGCGGTGCCGGCTGGATCAAGGTCAAGCCGCGGCTCACGCTCGACCTGGTGGTGCTGGCGGCGGAGTGGGGGCACGGCCGCCGCCAGGGGTGGCTCAGCAACCTGCACCTGGGAGCCCGCGCGGACGACGGCAGCGGCTTCGTGATGCTGGGCAAGACCTTCAAGGGGCTGACCGACGCGACGCTTACCTGGCAGACCGAGCAGCTGCTGAAGCTCGAGACGGGCCGGCATGGGATCACCGTCGAGGTGCACCCGGAGCTGGTGGTGGAGATCGCATTCGACGGCCTGCAGCGCAGCACGCGCTACCCCGGCGGCGTCGCGTTGCGGTTCGCGCGGGTGCTGCGATACCGTGACGACAAGCGGGCCGACGAGGCCGACACGCTGGCCACCGTGCTGGCGATGGCGGGGTTCTAGAGAGTTCACACGAGGAGGCGGCATGGCGGGAGAGATCGTTCACATCGAGTTCGTCGCACAGGACGCGGACCGCGCGCAGCGGTTCTGGAACGGCGTCTTCGGCTGGGAGTTCGGAGACTCGGGGATGCCGGAGATGGACTACCGGATGGCGCAGACCGGTGAGGGGTCGGGGGCGGCCATCTACGCCGGCGAGAACCCGGGCCATCCCAAGTACTACTTCGACACCGGCGACATCGACGCGTCCAGCGCCCGCGTCCGAGAGCTGGGCGGCAGTGCGGACGAAAAGACGCCGGTGCCGGGCCACGGCTGGTTCGCCGCCTGTAAGGACAGCGAGGGCAACGAGTTCCACCTGTGGCAGGCCGATGCGGCCGCCGCGCCGCCGGCCTAACCGCGCCCGATGGCCTACTGCCCGAACTGCGGGGCGCCGGTACCACCTGGTGCCGCGTTCTGTTCCAACTGCGGTCACCAGCTCGGTGCCGCGGGCGCTCCGCCGGATGCGGGCGGAGCATGGGTGCCGCCTGTCGCGCCGGTCGACCCGTATCCGCTGCAGCTGGAGGTGGACTATCCCGACCGCCAGCTGAGCCGGCTGTCGACCTTCTTCCGGGTCTTCGCCGCGATCCCGATCCTGATCGTCGTAGCGCTGATGCAGCCGGACGTGTTCGACAACTCCCGTGGGAACGGCGGGTCTGCCGCCGTCGCGGCCGGCATCCTGTTCCTGCCGGTGGTGGTGATGCTGCTGTTCCGTCGCAAGTACCCGGGCTGGTGGTTTGACTGGAACCTCGAGCTGACACGGTTCACGACCCGGATCTCGGCGTACCTGCTGTTGCTGGACGACCGATATCCGTCGACCGACGACCACCAGTCGGTGCACCTCGATCTGGAGCGGCCGGACGGAGCCGCCCTGTCGCGCTGGCTGCCGCTGGTCAAGTGGCTGCTCGCCTTGCCGCACTACATCGTGCTGTTCGCACTGGCGATCGGGGCGTTCTTCGTCGTCATCTGCGCGTGGTTCGCCATCCTCTTCACCGGCCGCTATCCGCGCTGGGCCTTCGACTACAACGTCGGGGTGATGCGCTGGGGGCTCCGGGTCGAGGCCTACGCGCTGCTGCTGACGACGGATCGCTACCCGCCGTTCAGCCTCTGACGCGATGGGCGGGCGTGACCTGGTCATACTGGGCGTCCCGTCCAGCGCCGGCGCATTCGCGGCTGGCCAGGAACGTGGGCCGGCCGCCCTGCGCGAGGCCGGTCTGGTGGAGCGGCTGGCGTCCGGCGGCGACGTGCTCGATCTGGGTGACCTGCCGGCGTTCGGCTGGCGTCCGGACAGGGAGCAGCCGCGCGCCCAGCACGTGGCGCGGGTGGCTGAGACGGCGGCGCACGTGCGCGACGAGTTCGCGAGCAGGCTCGCGGCCGGCTGTCGGGTGCTGGTGCTGGGTGGCGACTGCACGGTCGGCCTCGGCACGGTGGCGGGCAGCCGCCTGGCCGGCGGGCGCACGGGCCTCGTCTACCTGGACATGCACGCCGATCTGAACGTGCCCTCGAGCGTGGTCGACGGCGCGCTCGACTGGATGGGGATGGCGCACATGCTGGGCGTCGACGGCTGCCTGCCCGAGCTGGCGACCCTCGCCTCGCCGTTCGTGCCGATGCTGGACCCGTCCCAGGTGGTGGTGCTGGGCCACGAGCACGGCCAGGCCACCGACTGGGAGCTGTCGGTGATCGCCGAGCGCTCGATCGCCGTCGTCGCCGCCGAGGCGCTGCGGGCCGACCCTGCCGCCGCCGCGCAGATCGCGCTCGCACAGCTGCCCGATGCCACTCGCGTGATCGTCCACCTCGACGTCGACGTCGTCGACTTCGTGGACGCGCCGCTGTCGGAGAACACCGGCCGCAACGTGGGCGTGCCGCTGACGGCCGTTGCCGCGGCGCTGCCGGTGCTGATGGCCGACCGGCGCACGTCCGCGCTGACCGTGACCGAGCTGAATCCCGTCCACGCAGCGGCCGACCCCGGATGCCTGGGGCGGTTGGTGGACGCGCTGGTGGCCGCGATCTAGCCGCGGCCGGTCAGCGGGCCGCCCCCTGCAGCGCCTGCGCGGGCCGCTCCTTGCGCGGATCGACGAATGGGATGGTGGCGGTGTGCCCGCGCATGGTGCCGGTCTCGGACTCGACATCGATCGCGTTCCCGGGCTCGGACAGCTGCGTCGGCACCCACACGTAGC
>JAICYJ010000144.1 GCA_025934255.1 Thermoleophilia bacterium
ACTCGCTGGTCACCGACGGCGTGGTCACGCTGTTCGGCTCCACGATCATGCTGTTCGGCACGGCGGCGATCCTGTTCGTGCTCGACGCCCACCTGGCGCTGCTGACCTACCTGATGTTCCCGGTGCTCGGCGTGGGGTCGCTGATCTTCCGGGTCATCTCCGCCGACGCCTACCGGGCCACCCGCGAGAAGGTCGCCGCGGTCACCGCCTACCTGCAGGAGACGCTGTCGGGCATCCGCGTCGTGCGTACCTTCGGGCAGGAGCGCCGGCACCTCGACCGCTTCGCCGATCTCAACGAGGAGAACCGGCAGGCGAACATGACGACCGTCAACCTCAACGCCGCCTACTTCCCCGGCGTGGAGATGCTCTCGGCGGTCGCGACCACCGGCATCCTGCTCTACGGCGGCACCCAGGCGCTGAACGGCGACATCACGATCGGCGTGCTGGTCGGCTTCCTGGCCGCCCTGAACAACTTCTTCGACCCGATCCAGCAGCTCTCGCAGCTCTACACGACCTACCAGGCCGGCATGGCCGCGCTGGACAAGATCTTCGAGCTGCTCGACGAGGAGCCGGACCTGGTCGACGCGCCGGACGCCTCGGAGCTGCCGCGGATCCGCGGGGACATCGTGCTCGACGACGTGACGTTCTCCTACGGCGCCGCCAACGCCCTGACCGGCGTGTCGCTGCACGTCCCGCCCGGGCAGACCGTGGCGCTCGTGGGCACGACCGGCGCGGGCAAGTCGACGCTGGCCAAGCTCGTGGCCCGCTTCTACGACCCGACGGAGGGCCGCGTGCTGATCGACGGCCACGACCTGCGCACGGTCACCGCGCAGTCGCTGCGCTCGCAGATGGGGATCGTGCCCCAGGAGGCGTTCCTGTTCAGCGGCTCGATCCGCGAGAACATCTCCTTCGGCCGCCCGGACGCCACGCTGGACGAGGTGCGCGCCGCCGCCCACGCCGTCGGCGCCGACGACTTCATCGCCGCCTTCCCGGACGGCTACGACACCCCGGTCGGCGAGCGCGGCGTCCAGCTCTCGGCCGGCCAGCGCCAGCTCGTCGCGTTCGCCCGCGCGCTGGTCGCCGACCCCCGCATCCTCGTGCTCGACGAGGCCACCTCCAACGTCGACGTCCACACCGAGGGCCGCATCGAGGCCGGCCTGCGCCGCCTGCTGGCCGGCCGCACGGCGATCGTCATCGCCCACCGGTTGTCCACCATCGAGCGTGCCGGGCAGATCGTCGTGCTCGAGCACGGCCGCGTGGTCGAGCAGGGCACCCACGAGGAGCTGCTGGCTGCCGAGGGTGCTTACTGGCGACTGCATCAGGACTGGCGGGAGCAGGCCGCGGCCTGACCGTGATGCCGCGGGGGCAGGCCCGGCGAACTGCGGCTGGATAGGGAAGCGGTCGGCCTTGGGTCGGCCGCAAGGGTCGGGTGTGCGCGAGAGCCAGGCGTGCGCGGAGGAATCGATCACGTGCGACCACGAGCGGCACCGCCCAGCGGTCCGCGTGCCAGCCTTGTACCGCTTTCCGGGACAAGCCCAGCACACCACTGCCGCCGCCGCCACCGGAACGATCATCCTCGACGGCGGCTCGGCCCCTGCTTCCGCACCCAGCCAGCCGTTCGCCGGCCCTCGCGGTGCGCGCGCCACCACTCGACC
>JAICYJ010000066.1 GCA_025934255.1 Thermoleophilia bacterium
CTCCGGCGGCACGATCACGCTGAGTCCCGGCAGGTACTCCACCAAGATGCGAATCGGGCCGCGCTCGTCGCGGCGGCTGACCATCTCCGGGCCCGCCCGCGGCAGGGCGGTGGTGCGTGCGATCGTGCTGAACCGCACCCAGGCGGTGACGATCCACAAGCTTCACATCCGGGCCATGTCCCGGGACGGCGGGATCCACACCATCTACTCGCAGCACATCAGGCTCCACAACCTCACGTTCACGGCCATCGACACCACGCGCAAGGTGGGCATCAATCTCGACCACTCGAGCCACGTGACCGTCGACCACAGCGTCTTCGCCCACTGCGGCGACAACACGCCGCGCTGGTCGATGTGCATCCTGCCGCGCTACGCCTCGTACGTCACCATCGAGGACAACCGGTTCCACGACTGCCGCGGCTGCGACTTCATCCACGGCCGCGCGGGGCCGAAGCTGGTGATCAAGAGCAACACGTTCAACCGCGCCCTCGCCTGCCACCACAGCTGGGAGAAGTGCGGCCACCAGGACATGATCGAGCTGTTCCTCGCCAACGGCATGGTCGTGCGCGACAACATCTTCGGGGTCAACGAGTTCGGCGGCGCACAGCTCTACATGGCGCTGGCCGTCGACCACGTGCGCGTCCTCGACAACCTGTTCCTGGCGTCCGACCCGCGGGCGCCGACGGTGGTGCCGCGTGCCGGGATCCTGGTCGGCACCAAGGCGGCGCTGCGGGTACCGCACGATGTCGACATCATCAACAACACGATCCTCTCGGGGTCGCCGAGACCCGACCACAACTCCCTGTCGATCGTGGTCAGCCACCGCTACCCCGGAATCAAGCGGGCGTGGCGGCCGCTGATCGCGAACAACATCCTGGGCAAGCAGCTCTCGCCCACCCTGGTGTGCCCACGGCTGCGGCGGTCGACCCACAACGTGGTCGAGCAGGGCGTCGCCTGCGGGAGCACCGACGTGGTCGGTGACCCGTTGCTGAACGCCCGTGAACGGCCGACCGCCGCGTCCGAGCTCGTGATCGACAAGGCCAACCCGCTCTACGCGCCGATCTTCGACCTGCTCGGGCACCGCCGCCGGGGGCCGCCCGACATCGGCGCCTACGAATACCGCGGGCGCTGACCGCTCCGGTCAGCAGGATCCGGGCCCTGCGGCCCGCCTAGGCGACGCTCCCCAGGGTCACGGTGATCTGGTGGGTGCCCGAGCCGGCCTCGACGGTCAGCCTGACCGAGTCGCCGGGGCTGTGGCCAGCGATGCGGGCCGCGGCGGTGTTCGCGTCGGACACCCGCTGTCCATCGATGGCCCTGATCACCTCGCCGGCCGTCAGGCCGGCTGCGGCGGCCGGAGACCCGGAGCTGACCTTCGTGATCCTGGCACCGCCGGCTGCGTCCTGTAGGTAGACGCCGAGGTAGGCGTGGTCGGCTTTGCCGCTTGCGATCAGCTGCCTGGTGATGCTCTGGACGGTCGATGACGGCACGGCGAAGCCGATCCCGACGTTGCCGCTGGTGCTGCCGTCGGCGTAGATCTGGCTGGTGATGCCGATCACCTGGCCCTGGGCGTTCAGGAGCGGGCCGCCGCTGTTGCCGTGGTTGATGGCGGCGTCGGTCTGGATCGCGTTTGCGATCGGGTGGTTGTTCGGCGAGGTGATCGTGCGGTCGAGCGCTGACACGATTCCGGTCGAAACGCTGTCGGCCAGGCCGAAGGGATCGCCGATCGCGATCACGGCGTCGCCGACCCGGAGGCTGGTCGAGTCGCCCAACGTGAGCGGGTGCAGAGCGGCGGAGGGCGCGTCGATGTGGATGACGGCCAGGTCGGTGGTGGGGTCGCTTCCCACCAGCGTCGCCTTGTAGCTCTTGCCGTCGCGGGTCTGGACGGTGATCGAGGATGCGCCGGAGACGACGTGAGCGTTGGTGGCGATGTCGCCGTTGCTGTCGATCTCGAAGCCGGTGCCCTGTGCCAGCTGGGCCTGCTGCGTGGGCCCGAACGGGGTGATGCTCTGGCCGGTCGCGTTCTCGCGTACCTTGATCTCGACCACGCCCGAGACGGCGCCGGCGTAGATGTCGGCCACCGATTTCGGCGACGTGGTCACGGCGGCCGGGCTGGCCGTGCCCTCGACGATCGTGCTCGTCGCCGGCGTCGATGAATCGCTCGTGCTTTCGGTCGCGATGAACGCTCCCAGCGCCAGGGCGGCGCCGATCGCGGCCGAGCCGATGAGTGCCGCTGCGCGTGATGCATGCTTCTTCATGGGAGGGCTCCTGGGACGGTGCGGACGGTCGTTCTGCATGTAGGCTGTTGGTCCCAGTTGAGGTCGAGCTCGGAGCCGCTTGTGAGCTTGCTCAGAATCAGCACGCGCCCGCGGCTGGGGTTGGACCGCGAGCTTGAGGGGTACCACCGACGTATGGCCGACGCAGCCACTCCGATGGATGATGAGGGCACCATCGAGATCGACGACGCGCCCGGGTGGCGGTATCTGCCGTTTGGGGGAAGCGACGAGCAGATCGAGGTGACCGTCGTCCGTGACGGTGACGGATGCGAGCTGCGCTTCACGGTCCCGGCGGTCGTCCAGCGCGGTTCCGAACTGGGCCGGATCGCCCGGATCGTGATCGCAGCCCAGGAGCGGGCTGACCGCTCGGAGGGTCTCGGTGCCTGAGGGGACGGAGGCCGCGAAGGCGGCGGCGAAGGATGCGGCCCTGTGGTGGGTGCGCAGCCATCCGCTCCAGGCCGCCAGGTTCGCGTCGGTCGCGGCGCGGCATCCGCAGCGGACGAGACAGGCCGTGTCCGGGGCGCGGACGATGCGCGAGGCGGCCCCCGATCCGCGCGTGCGGCGGCTGGGCGCGCACCTGTCGGGGCCGGTCAGACGGGCCGGCCGGGATGAGCTGGCCGATCCCCTGTTCTGGTCGGAGATCGCGCAGGTCGCCCTGGCGGCGGCCGCTGCCTACACGGAGGCCCGCGACCGACGGGCGCGACGAGCCCGGCGCCGTAGAGCATTCCTGGCCGTCGCGTCCCTGACGCTGGCGGGAGCGTTCGCGTACGTCGTACGGCGGTCCTGACGGCCGACCGGCCGCTGGATACGCTGGCGACATGGCGTACTTCCTCTTCACCACCTCGAGGTGGGACTCAGCGCGAGTTCCATCGCCCCGCGAACTGGCGACCCGGCTGCTGCGGGTAGGCATGTGGGGCCTCACTGCCGACGAGCCGCACCGCGACGCTCTTACCCCCGGTGACCTGATTCTGATCTACCTCGGGGCGCCGGAGCGGGAGTTCGTCGGTCGCGCCGAGGTTGCGTCGGCAGCCCATGATTGGACGCCGGCCGAGGCGCGGGTGTACCCCGGCGATTCCCGGGGCGGAGTGGTGCTGACTCGGGTCGAGGAGTGGCACCTCCCGGTACCGGTGGATGCCGTGCTGGCGCGGATCGACCCGGCTGAGAACGCCAGGGCCGACTTCGAGGCGGGCGTCGTTCGCATAACCCACAACGAGTATCAGGCGGCCTTGACGGTATCGGCCGGCCTGCTGTGAATCCGTGGTAGTCATCGAACCGTTACGCAGCCGACATGCGGCGGATACGCCCCGCTCGTAGCATCGGATAGTGCCCACGGGATCTCATGTGGGCCGGCGACCGAGAAAGGCAGGGAAGAGATGATCGAGCTGGTTACCACGTCGAAGCCGGCCCGGTGGGCGCTCTCCGGCTTGGTGCTCGCGGGCATCGCGTGTGCGGTGCTGGCGGCGTCGGCCACAGCTGGGGCGCAGACGGCCGCGTCCACGACGCCGCGTTGCAAGACCTCCGGCCTGTCGATCTGGCTGGGCGTCGGATCCGGCGGCGGTCAGGCCGGCAGCATCGTGTACCCGTTGGAGTTCACAAACGTCTCGGGCCACACCTGCCACCTCTACGGCTTCCCGGGCGTCTCGGCCGAGCGCGCAGGCATTCAGGTCGGTAGCGCCGCGGGGCGCGACCACTCCCTGCCGGCACGGACCGTGACGCTTCGCAACCGCGCGACGGCCCACACCCGCCTGCAGATCACGGACGTCTCGGCATTTCCGCCTGCGAGCTGCAACGCGGTCACCGCAGACGGGTTGACGGTCTACCCGCCGGGCGCCCGCACCGCGGCCGAGATCCCGTTCCGGTTCCGGGCCTGCTCGACCAAGGGGCCGGTGTTCCTGTCGGTGAAGACGGTTCAGCCCCGGGTCGGGATTCCCGGCCGGTAGGGCACGACACCCGTGACTAGATGGTTGATCCCATGGGATCAACCATCTATGCGCGTTCCAGGTTCTGGAGCGCGTCCTTCGGGTACTCCTCGAGCGAGTCCGAGTCACCGCCACGGAGGTGTGCGACCGGCTGTCCGGCGGCGTCCTCGCCGTCGCCGATGTAGGTGAACACCTGTCCGTCGATCACAAAACGTGTGCCTTCGGTGATCTCTTCCACCCTCAATCCTCCCGGTTGATGTCACCCGGATGCTACCGGCGGCCGGCGGCGGGCGGGACCCTCATCGCGTCGCCGGCGGAGCCAGCTGCCACGTCTGGCCGCGCCAGCTGCAGGACGCCACCGCCGGCCCAAGGCCGCTGGTGGCGGCGTTCTTCGGGGCGAACACCATGTCGATCCCGGGCGGCAGCGGCCCGCCGTGCAGGGCTGCCGCCAGCTCGCTGCGCCTGCGGCCGGCGTCGGGCACGCGGTCCCGCAGCCACGTGCGGAAGCGCACCTTGGCCGGCCGCGTCCCCATGATGTAGAGGCTCGCGCCCGTGCGTCCGAACAGCGTCAACCCGAGGTAGTCGGCGACCGGTGCGCGGCCGAGCACAGCGAGGTGTGTGCGGGCGTCGATCGGCAGCCGGGAGCAAGCAAGCCCGGAGTGCGCGGGCTCTCGCCAGACGGTCGCAGACGCCAGGGCCGTCGAGCCGGCGACCACGACGATCACCAGCACGGCCGCGGCGACGGCCACCGGCCGCGCCCGTCGTGAGAGCACAGTCACGAGCGCGTTGGCCGCGACCCCGGCGGGAACGCACAGCGCGAGCACCAGGAACGGCAGGTAGCGCAGCCATCGCACCAGCGGCGTGGGGACGCCGTGCGCGACCAGCGTCGAGAGCTGCGAGATGCTCGCGCCCAGCAGCACGGCGATCGCGGGGATCGCGACCAGCACGATCGCGCGGGTGGCCATCTGGGGACGAGACCGTGCCAGCAGCACGAGGCCGGCCACGCCCAGCGGCAGCGAGATGCCGACGGCGACCAGCGTCTGGATCGCGTTCGGCTCCGTCAGCCGCAGGTGCGCGATCGGCACGAAACCGTGGTAGCGGTGGTAGGCGATCGCCAGCGGCACCAGCCAGACGGAGGTGGCCGCGACCCAGGCCAGCGCTGCGCGCCAGATCCCCCAGCGACGCTCGACGACCGCGATCGTGACCACCCACAGGGCGCAGAAGATGCCCGCGGGCGGCGCGGCCAGAAAGACCAGCCCACCGGCGAACCCCGCGCGCCACCACATCCTTTCCGGCCCACGGGCGGCGCACATCGCAAGCCACAGCGCGATCGGCGCCAGGGCCAGCCCCAGGTCGCGCGGGATCATCGGCGGGAGGTAGGCGAGGGCGGGCGTCATCGCGGGCACCGGGTCGCCATGGAAGGGCCCGAGCTCGAGCGCCGGCATCTCGAACTGGAAGTCCGCGCGGTTGGCCCATCCAAACGCCGCCGCGGTCAGAAACAGACCGACGCTCCAGGTGGCCTCCGGATCGCATGCACCGAGCTCACGCGCGAGCAGCCACATGCCGATCCCGGCGCAGACGAGGCCGAACAGCTCCAGCACCTGGAACGCATCGACGGCGCCGCCGGGAAGCGCCGCCGCGATCCAGGCGACCAGTGAGTGGAACAGCCAGGGATAGCTGTTCGGCTCACCGGCGTACACGCCGCCCGGCGACGAGAAGCCGGCGCTGAGCTGGTGCAGCCAGGCCATGTGCCAGACCATGTCGTTGCGCGAGGGGCGCAGCGCGTCCAGTGAGCGCACGAGGCCGGGAGCGGCCAGCAGCAGGCCGGCCAGGCTGCCGACGACGAGCGGTGCCAGCACCGGGCGAGCGCTGCGCAGCGGCGGCCGGCGCGCCAGGGCGGCTGCCGCGGCGGCAAGCGCGACACCAGCCGTGATCGCCGTGCTTCCCAGGATGCCGATCCCGAACGCGCCGCACGCCATCGCGGTCCAGGCCAGCACACAGGCCGCCAGCGCGCCGTTCGCGATCCGCTCGGCCGCCGGTCGGCCTCGGGCCAGCGCGCTGCCGACCACCCACATCCAGGCCGCGAGCGCGGCCAGCGCAACCGCGCCGGCGAGGCTCATTTCAGCCGGCCCCGCTCGTCACGATGTCGGGCTGGGCCGTCACGACGCCGATCCTACTGCGCCCGCCGCCCGCTACGGTCTCACGTGTGCGCAGGATCCTGGTGACAGGCATGTCGGGGACCGGCAAGTCGACGGCGCTCGCGGAGCTCGCGCTGCGCGGCTTCCGGGTCGTCGAGACGGACGAGCCCGGTTGGCGGGAGCTGCGCGACGGCGAATGGGTGTGGCGGGAGGATCGGATCGCCGAGCTGCTGGCCGCCGACGGCGAGCGGGCGCTCTACGTCTCGGGCTGCGTGGCCAACCAGGGACGGTTCTACGACCGCTTCGACGCCGTCGTGCTGCTGAGCGCTCCCGCCGACGTGATCCTGAGCCGGATCGCGAGCCGCACGACGAACGACTTCGGAAAGTCAGCGGACGAGCGGGCGCAGATCCTCGACGACCTCGAGTCGACGGAGCCCCGGCTGCGAGCCACCTGCACCCACGAGATCGACGCGGCCAGACCGGTTGACGAGGTGGTCGAGGCCCTGGTCGCCATCGGCCTGCCGGGTTGACAGGTGCCCGAGCCAGGTGAAACAGTCGCTTCGCCACAGGCTCCGGCAACGATCTAGGGGGACTCGGATGCGTGGGCGGCCATCGTGGGAATCGTGGATGTGGGCGGCCGCCATTCTGGTCATCTCGTTCGGCGCGCTGCTGACGCAGGCGGCTCCCGGTGAGGCCGCGACGCGTGGCAGCGGCGAACCGCAGTCACGCCGAGTTGCGCTGCGCCCGGCAGCGCCCGGCGCGCAGATCACGGTCACGCTGCACTTCGCGCCGCGTCACGCTCGATCACTGGCGCTGCTCGCGTCGGATGCGGGCGCGCGTCCGCGGCATGCGCGATGGTTGCGCGCGCGGTTCGGACCGACCCGCGCGACGACGGCTGCGGCCGACCGCTACCTGTCGCGTCACGGCCTATCGGTCAGCGCCGAGGGCATCCTCACACGTACTTACGCCGGGTCGGTGGCCGCCGCGTCGCAGGCGTTCGGAACCCCGGTCCTGCTCTACCGGCAGGACGGCGCGCTGTTCCGGGCGCCTGCGCTGCGGCCGTCGCTTCCGCGGGGCCTGGCCCGCCACGTCAGCTCCATCGACGGCCTCAGCAGCCGCGCGATTGCGCATCCGCTGGCCGGTCGCGCGACCGCGGCGGCGACGTTGAAATCGTGCGCGGGCGCATCCCAGCTCCAGGCGCTGGGGCGCGGCTACCAGCCGGCCCAGTTCGCGTCGCCCGACGGCTACGACTTCCAGTCGCTGCTCGACGCCGGCCACGCCGGCCAGGCCGATACGCTGGCCCTGATCGAGTTCTCGAACTACACGCCCAGCAACGTCGCCGCCTACCAGGCCTGCTATGGCACCAGCGTGCCGATCACCGACGTGCCGGTGAACGGCGGCACGACCGATCGCAGCGGTGCCGGCGAGGTGCAGCTGGATGAGGAGGTGGCCGCCACGGCCGCCCCGGGGCTGAGCCACATCTACACCTACATCGCGCCGAACGACGGCTCGACCAGCTGGGGCTCCCTGATCGACTCGATCATCGAGGACCAGCCGACGACCCACACGAACGTCGTGTCCATCAGCTGGGGCGACTGCGAGTACCCCGCGTTGTTCCCGAGCATGCGGTCGGATGACACCGAGTTCCAGCTGGCGAAGGCGGCCGGGCTCACCGTCGTCGCGGCCAGCGGCGACACCGGTTCGGACGACTGCGGACCCGGCTCACACACCTACCGTGTGGACTACCCGTCGTCGTCGCCCTACGTGACCGGCGTGGGCGGCACGACGCTGCACCTGGGGACGACCGGCAGCTCGTACGAGACGTCCTGGGGGCACCCCGACAGCGACCGCGGGACGGGTGGCGGCGGCGGCGCGTCGATCCTCTACCCGATGCCGTCCTGGCAGTCCGCGCCGGGTGTCATCTCGGCCGACACGCACTCCACCTGCGGCGCCGCCAACGACCAGCCCTGCCGCGAGGTGCCCGACGTCTCGTTCGATGCGAACCCCCTCACCGGCTACATCATCTACAGCGGCGGCAAATGGCGCCTGTTCGGCGGCACCAGCTGCGGCGCTCCGCTGCTGGCCGCTATTATCGCCGACGCCGACACGTACTCGATCGCCCACGGCGGAGGGCGGATGGGCGGGTCGGCGAACCCGTTCTTCTACGCACACGCGGGCGCGCCGCTCTTCCGCGACATCACCGTCGGGTCGAACAACATCTACGGACTGCCCGATCTCTACCCGGCGACGGCGGGCTACGACATGGCAACGGGGCTCGGCGCGCCGAGTGGGGCGCAGCTGGCACAGCTGCTGCTCGCCGACACGCAGGGCGCCACCGCCGACCGGACGACGCTCACCGGGGCCGAGTCGGCGACGGTCATCACGCCCGCCGCGGGCGCCACGCTCCACGGCACGTTGACCGACCAGACGACGGGGCATCCGCTGGCCGGGCGCACGATCACCATCGTCAACACCTACAGCTACATGGGTGAGGTCCAGAGGGCAGATCTCAGCGCCGTCACCGACGCGGCCGGCAACTGGTCTGTGCCTGTGACCATCGCCATCGCGCCCGCGAGGATGGTCTGGCGGGCGTTCTACAGCGGCGACGCCGGCACTGCGCCGTCGGGCTCCGGCGAGCTGACGCTGTTCGTGCAGCCGTCCCTGACCCTGGCCGCCACGGCGACGTGGACGGGAAGCTCCTACAGCGTCGCCCACGGTGTGACGTTCACCGTGAAGGGGCAGAGCACGCCGAACATGGCGGGAAAACGGCTGACCGTGCAGACGCGGGCGGCGATCGCGACGGCGTGGAAGTCCACCACGACCGCTCCGCTGGTTGCTGCGGACGGCAGCTACGCGGCCGGGTTCTCCTTCCCCGCGGCGGGCCGGTTCTACCTGCGGTTCAGCTACACGGGCTCGATCAAGGGCCCGTGGCGAAGCGCGTATTCGCCGCAGAAGCTGTTCGTCGTCTCCTGAGCCGTGAGCTGGGCTGGTGCGGGCGCGGCCGGCCTGACCTATCCTGGCTGGGATGGCATCCGCAACCACGCCCCGGCTTCCGGAGCTCCACCTGAGCGACTGGCGCCCGACCAAGGACACGCTGCACCTGTACTGCCAGGTCGTGGGCAAGATCCGGCTGGCGACGACCCCGCCGCGCAACCACTGGTGGAACGTGCCGCTCTACGTCGACGTCCGTGGCCTGACCACTCGGCGCCTGCACCGTGGGCGGACGACGTTCGACATCACCGTCGACTTCGTTGACCACGCCCTGGTCGTCCGCACCGCCGACGGCCGCAGACGGTCGTTCGATCTCGCCTCCGGAGTGCCGGTCGCCGAGTTCGACTCGCGCCTTCACGGGCTGCTCGCAGAGCTCGGCATCGACGTCGAGATCGTCGAGCTGCCGTTCGGCATCGCGGTGAAGACGCCGTTTCCCGAGGATGTCGAGCACGCGTCGTGGGATCGCGACGCGATCGAGCGGTTCGGCCGGGTGCTCGACTGGTCGGACTCGGTGTTCGAGGAGTTCAGCGGCTGGTTCAACGGCAAGACCAGCCCCGTGCACCTCTTCTGGCACAGCCTCGACCTCGCGGTGACACGCTTCTCGGGCCGGCGCGTCCCACCCGACGCCGCCGATCCGGTGACGCAGGAGGCGTATTCGCATGAGGCGATCTCGTTCGGGTTCTGGGCCGGTGACGACACCATCGGCGACGCCGCCTACTACTCGTACACCGCGCCCGAGCCGGAAGGGCTGCGCGATCAGCCGCTGCCGGTGGGCGAGTGGCTGGAGTGGGGATCGGGCTCGCTGGCCGTGCTCCGCTACGACGAGGTGCGCCGCGCGCCCGACCCGCGACGCGCGTTGCTCGCCTTCTGCGAGGCAGCCTACGAGGCGGGCGCCGGTCTGGCCGGCTGGGACACCGGCGAGTTCGGGTCGAGCTGGTGCCCGACCCCGGCTCAGCTCCAGCAGCTCCAGCGCGACGCCCGCGCCGACCTGGGGGGCAACGACCCATAGGCCAGGCTACCCAGTCCCTTGCAGCTCGGAGGGTCTGGCCTCGGCCCCGGCGTCGACTCAGTTCAGCCCCGCCGCCTGGCGGGCGAACGCCAGCGGACTTGTCGCCGACAGGTCGATAGCCGGCTCGTCGGTCGACCACGACTGGACGTTGTCCTGGAAGGTGGCGGTGGCGTTGAACGGCGCGAACACGTCGACGCCGTTGACCGGGCAGGTGCGCATGCCCGACACCAGTCCCCTGGAGGTGGTCTTGTCGGCCCCTCCACGACGGCGCCGGCCAGCACCGGAGCCGAGCCGTCCAGCGAGCCGGCCAGGGTCGCCACCTGGTGCTGGGCATGACCCTAGTCCCCGGCGTGGGAACGTGTCAAGAATACCCGAGCGCTGTGTCGAGGACGGGAGCGGTGGGTATCGTCGGCCCATGGCTGCAACGGTCACGGAGCCGATCGAGGACGCACCGGAGTCCTCCGCGCGTGAGGCGGGGCTGCGGTACGTGTCCGATCGCGAATCCGGGTTCGCCCGGCGCAGACGCGGCAAGGGGTACCAGTACGTCGACGCAGATGGCGTTGTCGAGCGAGCAGGTGAAGCGAATCGAGGCGTTGGCGATCCCGCCGGCGTGGACCGACGTGTGGATCTGCCGGTCGGCGAACGGGCACCTGCAGGCGACCGGCCGGGACGCTCGCGGCCGCAAGCAGTACCGCTATCACCCTCGCTGGACGGAGGTGCGCGATGAGACCAAGTACCATCGCCTGCTCGCGTTCGCCGGGTCACTGCCGCGGATCCGCCGCCGCGTGGAGAAGGACATGTCGCGCAAGGCGTTGAGCCGGGAACGCGTGATAGCCACCGTCGTGCATCTTCTGGACACGACCAACATCCGGGTCGGGAACGACGAATACGCGCGTGACAACAAGTCGTTCGGCCTGACCACCATGCGCGAACGCCACGTGGAGCTGGACGGCTCGCATATCACCTTCCGGTTTCGCGGAAAGAGCGGGAAGATGCACGACGTCGAGCTGACCGACCCGCGCGCCGCACGTGTGCTGAAGCGCTGCGAGGAGCTGCCCGGGCAGGAGCTGTTCCAATACGTGGACGGCGAGGGCGAGGTGGTCGACATCGACTCCGACGACGTCAACGGCTACATCCAGGATGTCGCGGGGGGCGACTTCACGGCCAAGGACTTCCGCACATGGTCAGGCACGGTGCTCGCGGCCTGGGCGTTGCAGGAGCTGGGCGAGTTCGACTCAAAGACGCAGGCGAAGCGGCAGGTCGCGGCGGCCGTCAAATCCGTCTCGGAGGAGCTGGGGAACACGCCGGCGGTGTGCCGCCGCTGCTATGTCCACCCGGAGGTGCTGGATGCGCACCTGGACGGCACCCTGCGTGACGTGCTCGGAAAGACGGCGACCCGTACCGGGCTGACCGCGCACGAGGCGGCCGTGCTCGCCCTGCTCGAGTCGACCGGCCCGTGAGCTGTTCAGACCGGATGACCGGGCCGGACGTCCATCGCCTCGTGGGTGAGCAGCGGCTGCTGCCGGGCGACCTCCGCATCGGCCGGCGGCTCGAGCAGGAACCCCTCGTGATCTCCGAACGTGTGACGTGACACGATCCGCCCGATCAGCCTGACGGGGCAGTCGTCGAGCAGCGGAATGCCGCCGGGGCCCGCCGTCCAGGCGATGTCCGACAGCTTGTCGGTGTCGTCTCCGGTCTCTCCGCCGAACAGCACGGCCAGATCATGGCGGTGCGCGGGCACCAGGTGCACGGCCAACCCGGACGAGGCGACGGCGATCCGGTACGTCAGGTTTGCCGTGGACAGGCAGACGAGCATCCGGGCCGGCTTCATGCTGGCCTGGGTGGCGAATCCGACCAGACAGCCGTCACGGCGGTCGCCGTCGCAGGCGGTCACTATGTGCAGCGGCATGCTGCCCGCGCCTGCCACCCGCTCGACGAGCGTCAGCTCGGTCATTTGTGCTCGGCCGTCAGCGTCTCGGACGGACGCGCCCCGGCCATGATCTCCCGTGTCCGCTCGACCTCGGCGTTGATCTCGGCGGCGAACAGGATCGCGACGCTGCACAGCCACAGCCAGGTCAACGTCACGATCACCGCCGACAGCGACCCCCAGGCCTTGTTGTAGGACGAGAACCTCGATGCGTAGACACCGAACAGCGCCGAACCGACGATCCAGAGCACCGCGGCCGTGACCGCTCCCGGCGTGATGAACTGGAGCCGGGGATGGTCGACGTCGGGGCCGAGGTAGAGGATGGCGGCGAAGGCCGCCAGCAGCAGTGCGAACAGCACCGGCCACTGCAGCGTCCACCACAGCCACGACACTGCGCCGGGGTAGCCGCTTGCCTGGCCGACCCACGCCGTCATGTAGGGCGCCAGCACGAGCACCGCGAACACCGCAACCAGCGCTGCGGTCAGGATCAGCGTGATCAGGAACGCGGACACACGCTGGCGGATGAAGTTCCGCTGCTCGCGGCGCTCGTAGGCGATGTTCAGTCCCCACATCGCGGTCTGCACGGCGCCCATCAGCGAGGCCACGGCCAGCACCAGCCCGACGATCACCATCACCCTACCGCCCTGCGAGCTCGACACCTGCTGCAGGGTGCCGCGGATCAGATCCTGCGCGCTTGCGGGCACGACCCCGCTGAGCCTGTCCACCAGCTTGTTGATGCTGTCGGGGCCGGCCGTCAGGTTGAGGACGCCGAGCGCCACGATCAGCGCCGAGGGGATCGCGAAGAACGTCCCGTAGGCGACTCCCTTGGCGACGCTGGTCATGTTGTCGGCCATCGTCCGCTTGACGGCCCGCACGAGCACGCTCTTGAAATCGCCTGTGGTCAGATCCGCGAGATCGGGTTCGGCGGCGCGGCGAGCGGGGCTGCTGATCCGTGTCGACATCGCTCAGGCGACCTCGGCGTCGTCGGCCGCGAACCGGCGCTCGATGAAGTCGTTCAGCAGCTTGGTCAGCAGGGTGGTCAGGATCGCAACGCCGATGTATGCGACCCACTGCTTCTTGGCCACGCTGTGCTGCCGTGACTTGGTCTTGCGGGCGCGCATCGTGCCGGTCACGGCCGGCCGCACCACGAGTCCCGCTACCTCTGCTACACCCATGTCAGCTCCTCCTCGCGTTTCGCTCTGCTGATACCCGCAGGCGCGGCGTTTGAACCGGCGGCTGAGCCCTCCACGGCCGTGGCTGTTTGCCGCGCCCGGAGCGAGGGTACGTCGCGAGTCGTACGAACGAGGAGGAGGATCATGGCTGTCAAGAACGAGAAGCAGTACGAGGCGCTGAAGGACAAGGGCATGTCCAAGCAGCGGGCGGCGAAGATCGCCAACTCGCCGGACGCCTCCAGGCACGGCGGCGAGCGCTCGGGGTCGGGTGGCGACGCCTCGCAGGGCGGCACCACGGCGCAGAAGAAGGCCGCCGGCCGCAAGGGCGGCAAGGCGACCGCCAGGAAGCACTCGTAGCGGACCAGTGAACGAGGAGGTTGTTCGATGTCGTCGGAGAAGCAGAAGCAGGCCGCCCAAAGGAACATCAAGAAGGCCCAGGCCGCTCGACGCAAGCAGGGCGGAAACGGCGCGTCGGGGATGTCGACCGCGGAAAAGGACCGGTTCAAGGACACGCAGTTCGCGTTTCCCGACCAGCGCAAGGAACCGCTGAACGACGCCGCTCACGTGCGAAACGCGATTGCCCGATTCGACCAGGTCGAGGACGTGTCGGACGCGGACCGCGACGAGGCGTGGAAGCGGATCCTGCGGGCTGCAGACCGCTTCGACGTCGAGGTCGAGGCGCGCAGCTGGAGAGAGCTGATCAACAACTAACACACTCCTGCGGGTGCCCGCCACGGCCGGGTGTCGGTGTCGGAGCGCCCGGTTCCGGGTACTCATCCGGGATCGCTGGTTCCTCCAACCCAAGCCGCGCGGAGCTCCTCCGCTCCGCATTCGATCGAGCCGAGGCGTTCACCGTCGGAGTCGAGGAGGAGCTGCTGCTGGTCGACCGGTCTCATTCGCTGAGCCCGGTCGCCGCTCAGCTCCTGACCTTCCTCGCAGACGATGACCGGTTCCACCCGGAACTCTCGCCGTCGCAGATCGAGATCGTGTCGGGGATCCATCTGCACGCCGCCGGAGCGGTGGCGGATCTCGTTCAGGGTCGCCGCCTCGTCGTCGAGGCGCTGAACGGAGAGGCACGGCTCGTGGGCCTCGCGGCCCACCCCATCTGCGACCTGCTGCCTGCGGTCTCACCGGGATCCCGGTACGCCGTGATCGAGCAGCGCTACCGGTGGGCGGCGCACCGCGCAGGATTGGCCGCCGGGGTGCATTTCCACCTCGGGGTTCCCGACGCGGACCGGCTGCTGGCCGTCTACAACTCGCTGCGCGGGCTGATGCCGCAGGTAGCCGCCCTGGCGGCGTCGGCGCCGTTTTTCGCCGGGCGCGACAGCGGTCTTGCCAGCGTCCGGCCCAAGCTCTCGGATGCGTTGCCGCGCCAAGGCGTGGGGCCGGCATTCGCCACCTGGAACGACGTTGCCGACCTGCTGGCGTGGGGTGCTCGATCGGGCGCCTTCCTCGATCACACGGAGCTCTGGTGGGAGTGCCGTCTTCATCCCGGGTTCGGCACGATCGAGGTTCGCGTCCCCGACGCGCAATCGTCGACCGTCGAGGTGGAGGCGCTGGCCACGGTGCTGCACTGCATGGTGCGATGGCTGGCGGCCCGCCACGATGCCGGACAGTCGCTGCCCGCTCATGCGTCGTTTGCGATTACGGAGAACCGGTGGCGTGCGGCCACGGACGGAGTCGAGGGCGAGCTGATCGATCTCGACCGGATGCGGATCGGCCGCACCCGGAACCTGCTCGAACAGCTGCTCGACCAGGTCGTCGTGCACGCACAGTCTGCGGCCGAAACGCGCGCACTGGAACGGGCCCGTCGGCGGTTGGATGCGCCCCACCCTCGCCGACAGCGGGCCACCGTTCTGCGCGCCGGCCTGGAGGCACTGATCGAGGAGTCCGCCGACGTGACCGAGCACAGCGGGCATACGCCCGGCCCGCAGGGGGTAGGAGGTCGTCATGAGTGAGCAGCCGGCCGAGATCGTCCCCTACAAGGACGGCCCACTGGTGATCCGAGGCGCGTTCGCGCTCCGCGACGAGCAGGGCCGTGAGATCGACGCGGGACGGCGCACCATTGCGCTCTGTCGCTGCGGGCGCTCGCAGCTTCGCCCGTTCTGCGACGGGTCCCATCGGCTGGCCGGATTTCGCGCCGAGGGTGGCCTAAGCGCCGCGGCCGCCCGCCGCCACGAGCTCGTGGCGAGCGTCGATGCCGAGCGGCACCAGTAACGAGCAACGGCCCGCGTCCCACGCCTGCAGGATGGCGCCGGCGAACCGCGCCTCGAGCATCAGCAGCGAACGGGCGCCGAACACGATGTCGCCGGCCAGCTCGGGCTCCAGGCGGGCGAGCCCGCCTGCCAGGTCGTGAGCTGCGATCGCCTCGTGCACCGCGTCCGCCTCCACGTGTTCGTCGAAGAACTCCGTGGCGGCCTCACCAAGGCCAAGCCTGCGCAAGCCACGTGCGTAGCGGCCGTTGGCAGCCGGCGAGGTCATCTCGAATACGGCGAGGTGACCGACGATGGCACCCCGTAACCGGCGATGCAGGCCGAGCAGCGACATCAGATTGACCGTCGCCAGAGTCGAGCCGGGTATCCGATCCAGGTAGGCACCATAGGAGCTATCAAGCCCGAGCTCGCGCATCGCATTGGCAAACAGCGTGGCATGCATGCGACCTGGACGCCCCCCTCCATACTCATCCGCCTGTACCTCCACAAGCGCCTCCTTGGGGCGGCCGGACAGGCGAGGAATCGCCCACGAGTGCGGATCGGCCTCCTTCAGCTGGTAGGCAGACCGGTGGACGGCGAACTCGCGGAACTGCTCGATGCCGGCGTGCCGTTCGAGCGTGCGGGCAAGCGGCGGGCCGTCGTCCTCGGCGACAAGCTCGCGCAGCGTTGCCTCGACCTCGGGCACCCTCCCCGTCTCGGCAGGCAACGACTCGCGAAGACAGTCCTCGAACAGGTACTCCAGCCGCTCTCGGGCTGCGATCAGGTCGGGGTTCCACTCCCAGTATGGATCGACGTCGCGGAACGACCTGTAGTGCAGCTCGTAACAGCAGTAGAGGGCCAGCTGCAGGTCGTCGTCCGCCAGCACGTCGTCCACTGTGACGTTCGGCTGTGCGATCGGTCCCGGTGCGCGTCTCAGAGCCGTCAGCACGGCGTCGGAGATCGGACCTCGCGCTTCGGGAAGTGGCGGCGCCGGTTGAGTTGGGGAGGCCATCACCACACACGTACCCCGGCCGGCCGACCGTGTAACGACTGCATCACGGTGTCAGCGGCCGGGCACCGGCAGGCGCGGGCGCGGGCGGGAACCCCCGCGCGGCCCGCCCCGCGCGGCGGGCAGCCCAAGCGGGTGGTGGGGCGCCGAGGCCCCCGCCACCTGCCGGGGGTCCTACACCCACCCCACCCCCCGAAACCACCCCCCACCCCCCCCCCCCCCCCAGCCCCCCCAGCGCCCCCCCCCCCCCGCCGGCCCCCCCCCCCCCCCCCCCCCCC
>JAICYJ010000141.1 GCA_025934255.1 Thermoleophilia bacterium
AAGCCGGCGTTGTCATCGGCCGACGTGTTGTGATCGAGCGGCTTGCGCGTGATGCGGCCGTCCTCCCAGACCATCCGCGTCTCGCTGAGGATCGCCGCCCTGCCGCCGTCGACTGCCCCGTGCGGGCCCTTGGGGTCCCCGCCGTCGAGGTCGACGCCCAGCGACCGCGCCAGCCGTGCGGCGTTCGGGGGGATGTTCAGCCCCGCTCCCGCGGTGCTCGGCGTGCGCGTCTGCTCGAAGACCTCGATTGTCGTGAAGACGCCCGACTCCCGCAGCGCCAGAGCGGTCATCAGACCCGCCATGCCTCCACCTGCGATAAGTGCCCGCATCAAGTCCCTCCGGTTGCTCTCCATCGGTGGCGTCTGACCGCGCGAGCAGCGCCCGCGGCCGGCGACCCTAGCTCGGACAGGACAAGTTGCTTGCCAAACTGTCCATGAGCGTACGTCCTGAAGCGTAGCCCGAAGTCGCCTACGTGCCGCTCGTCGACGCCGAGCCGTGCACGCTGGCGATCGTCCGGCGGCGCGACGTCGCCGACCCCGTCGCCGGGCCCCACGCTGATCGACGCCGTCACGTATTTCAGCTGGCTGCTCCAGGTCGGCGCCACCGGCATTCTGCCCGTCTAGGCTGGACTCTCCCCGAGTTGTCGCGACGGGTGGGGGTCATGCTTGGGGTCGCATCTTGTGGGCGGGGTCGATGATATCTGCGGGGATGCGGCCTTTGGTGATGCGGCCGTTGTGGGCGCGGTCGGTGTTGTAGGTGTGGAGGTACTGGTCGAGGTCTCGGCGGAGGCCGCCGTAGGTGATGTGGAGGTAGCGGGCGAAGCTGGGTCGCCAGCATTCGTCGAGGATGGTCTTGTGCAGGCGCTCGACGTGGCCGTTGGTTTGGGGCCGGCCGGGGTGGATGCGGGTGTGGCGGATGTGGTGGTGTGCGAGGAGTTGGTCGAAGCCTGAGCGAAACTCGTTGCCGTTGTCGGTGATGACGCGTTCCAGCTTCCAGCCGGCGCGGGCGAGGTCTTTGGCGACGCGCCGAGCGAGCTTGCTGGTTTGCTGGTTGGTGGGTTGGCCGGTGGGGCAGGTGACCAGGTCGGCCCAGGCGTAGGAGGAGTAGCAGTCGATCGCGGTGACCTGCCAGACCGGGTGCATGGTGCCGCGCAGCCGACCGACGAAGAAGCAGTCGACGCCGACCAGTTCGCCCGGCCGCGACACGGTGATGTGCTGTTCTGGGAGTGGCGCTCGGGGCGGCTGATAGGGCGCCCGATAGCCGGCGACGAGCGCCAGCCGCTTCGTCCGCGTATTGAGGCCGTGCCGCCTGAGCACCCGCCACACGCCATTGGCCGAGACCATGATCCCGCCCCACTTGGGTCGGGCCAGCTCGCTGCTGATCCGATCCGGCCCCGATCCGGGATGGCCGAGGCTGTAGGCCACGATCCGCTGCTCGATCAGCTGCGAGAGCTGATTGGGCATCCGCGGCACTCGCCGCTCACGTGGCCGCAGCATCTCGAGCCCGTGGCGGTCGACCTGCTGCTTCCAGCGGTAGTAGGTCGAGCGATGCACCCCGAAGCTGCGACACGCATGGCTCACGCTGGTGCGGCCGGCAAGGTCGAACAGGGCCAAACGGTAGCCGTACAAAACGTCATGATCCCTCACGCGGCTCACGTCCTTTCGAGAGTCCTGGAAGACCCCGAAAGCGTGAGCCGCACAGCGGACGTCGCCGCCTCCCTAACGGGCGGCGACGTCCGCCGCCCTACCGCAAGACGATCAACCCCGAAAGTGTCGGGGGAGCTTGGAGAGAGACCAAACTAGCGCCGCGCGTCGCGCGTTGCCGGGCCACCGCGGTACCAGGCCTGGCGGGGCGGCGCCAGCAGCCGCTCGACCCGCAGCGTGGCGAGGCCGAGCACCGGCACGTCGCGGTGCCGTTCGAAGCAGATGTAGCGGCGC
>JAICYJ010000145.1 GCA_025934255.1 Thermoleophilia bacterium
CACACAAACAGTGATCTTCCGGGAGGGGGTTGGTCAGCAACCGGTCGAACGGCTGCGGCGCGCGTATCCTGGAAGAATCGATGGCGTGCGGACCCTGCTCAACATCATCTGGTTGCTGCTGTGTGGCATCTGGATGGCGCTGGGGTACCTGCTCGCCGGAGTCATATGCTGCTTACTGATCATCACGATCCCGTTCGGCTTGGCTTCCTTCCGGATCGCGAGCTTCGCGTTGTGGCCTTTCGGTCGGACGCTTGTGCGACGCGCCGACGCGGGCGCACCCTCGGTCATCGGCAATGTGATCTGGATCATCTTTGCTGGTCTCTGGCTGGCCATCGCCCACGTGCTCACGGCCATCGCGCTGGGCCTGACGATCATCGGCCTCCCGCTCGCCGTGGCGAACCTCAAGCTGGTCCCGGTGTCTCTCACGCCGCTCGGCCGGGTCATCGTCCCGATCGCTGACTAGTCGGGCTCGACGCCAAGTGGCTGGAGTCGTGGTTGAGCTGCTCGCGCGCCACGGCGATGAGTTCTCGGGCGGGCCGGAGTCATAGGGGTCGAAGGCCTGAGAAACACGACGCGCCGGCTCGCCGGCGCGCGGATCTGAAAGAACACCAAGGGAGAAACCATGGGACAGCCGGTAGTGCACTTCGAGGTCATCGGTCAGGACGGCGCCGCGCTGCAGTCCTTCTACTCCGACCTGTTCGGATGGAAGATCGACACCGACAACCCGATGAATTACGGCATCGTGCAACGCGAGGAAGGCGCCGGCGGAATCGGTGGCGGTATCGGGGCGGGGCCGGAGGGCTATCCCGGTCACGTCACCTTCTACATCGGGGTACCCGACGTCGAGGCCGCGCTGGCCAAGGCAGAGGGCCTCGGCGGGTCGCGGGTGATGGGTCCCGAGAAGGTCATGGAAGAGATCGAGATCGGGCTTTTCAACGATCCGGAGGGGCACCTGATCGGCGTCGTCAAGACGAGCTGAGCGCCTGGCTGGCCGGTGGTGGGCGAGGTCGGCGTGGTGGTCGGCGCCGTCGTGAGTGTGCGGGTCGGTGTGCACGATGGCCGACGTCAGCCGCGGCACGGCATGGATCAGCCGGTGTTCGGCCGCCACGGCGATGGTGTGCGCGGCCAGAACCGTCAGGTCAGCCGGTACGGCGATGTCGCATTCGGTGCGTAGCCGGTGGCCGATCCAGCGCAGCTGGACCGCACCGACGTCGAGCACGCCGGGCGTCGCCCGCAGGGTGGCCTCAACCTGGTCCACCAGGACCGGGTCGACCGCATCCATCAGCCTCCGGTAGATCTCCCGGGCGGCGTCTTTGACCACCACCAGGATCGCGACGGTGATGACCAGCCCGACGACGGGGTCGGCCCACCGCCAGCCGATGGCCACCCCGCCGGCACCCAGCAGCACCGCCAGCGAAGTGAACCCGTCGGTGCGGGCGTGCAGCCCGTCGGCGACCAGCGCCGCGGAGCCGATCCGCCGGCCGACTCGGATGCGGTAGCGGGCGACGGTCTCGTTGCCGACGAAGCCGATCACCGCCGCAGCGCTGACCGCGAGCAGGTGTGAGACGTCCGCGGGGTGCAGTAGCCGCCCGATCGCCTGGTAG
>JAICYJ010000077.1 GCA_025934255.1 Thermoleophilia bacterium
GCCACCACGAACGGCGCCGCAAACGAGACGGCGCCGATCGAGATGCTGGCCTGCCACTCGCGCCGGAACTGCGGCACGTCCACCTCCGCTCCGGCCAGGAACGTCAGCATCACGCCGGCGAACGTCCCCACGAACGACAGCCAGTCGGGCACGGTGACCGTGAACAGGTTCCCGACCGCGACGCCGGCCGCCAGCTCGATCAGCGCGACCGACAACCCGATCTCGATCGACACCATGCTGGCCAGAAGAATCGTGATCGCCAGCAGCGCAGCCAACCCCAACTCGCTCACCGCTCACCTCCAGGACGTGGTTCTACGAGGAGTAGAAGCCATCAGCCCGAGGGCGGTTAGACGCGAGCCTCATCGCGTATGCGCACTATATCCACCACCGGCCCGCAGGAGCCGCATTTCGCTTGGACAGTCTGGGAGAAGCGAGTGCGCGGGCCGGTGGTGGCTACACGGTCAAGACGCCCGAACCCGACCGGTTCTTCCCCGCCGGCGCCCTAAACCCGTTCCACGGTGACCTCGACCCCATGCACAGACGTGCTGGCGCCGAAGTCCGCCTTGCGGCCGTCGTTCAGGACGTTCACGTTCGCCCGCTGCTGCTCCCGCTTGAGCCACCGGCCCTTGGGCGAGTAGGCCACTCCCCGCGGCACGATGTCCGACACCGTCACCGCCAGCTCGAGCGTGCCGGATGCGTTCGACAGCCGCACCATGTCGCCCTCGCCGAGGCCGCGGCTCGCGGCGTCGGCCGGGTGCAGCGTCACGCTCGGCCGGCCGATCCGCTTCGTGATCTTGCGGTCGTTCGCGAAGCTGTCGTTCATCAGCCAGGGCGACGCCGGCGACAGCAGCCGCAGGCGGCCGGCGGCCGGCCGTGGATCGCTCCACGGCTGCGGCAGCCGCGGATGGCCGTCCGCCTCGGCCGCTGCCGACGCGATCTCGATGCGGCCGCTGGCCGTCTCGAACGCGAGGTCGGCGAACTGCACCACCGGTTCCGCCGCCAGCGGCACCGTGCCCACCGCCGCCAGCTGCTCGAAGCTCTCGATCACGCCGGACTGGGCCAGCATCGCGTCGATCATCTCGCGGTCGCCGGCGTGCAGCTCCGGCTCGGTGAAGCCCATCGCGGTCGCCAGCCGGCGGAAGATCTCCTGGTTCGGCAGCGCCTCGCCGACCGGGTCGACGGCCTTCACCTGTGCCGACAGCGACAGGTCGAAGTACGACGCGACCAGGTCGTCGAACTCCAGGAAGCTGGCCGCCGGCAGCAGCAGGTCGGCGTAGTCGCCGGTGTCGGTCGCGAACAGGTCGACCACCACCGTGAACAGATCCTCACGGCGGAGCGCGGCCAGAAGCCTGGTCTGCTCGGGATTGGAGGCCGCGATGTTGATGTTCCAGCAGAACAGGCTGCGGCTGCGCGTCGGATCCTCGAGACGGGCGGCCAGGTCCATGTGGCTGATCGGCTGCGGCGGATCCCCCAGCTGCGGCGCCGCCAGCCAGTCCTCGTCGATCTCGAGGCGATCGTTCAGGTACAGAAACCCGGCCCCGGGCTTGGCCAGGTTGCCGCTCACGGCCGGCAGCAGCGCCACCGCCCGCATCACGTTGCCGCCGGTGGACTGACGCTGCAGGCCCTGGCCGATCCAGAGCAGCGACGGCCCGCGACCGTAGATCGCCGCCGCCCGCTCGATCAGCCGCGCCGGCACGCCGGTGACCGGCTCCGCCCACTCCGGCGTGCACGTCTCGAGCAGCGGCTCCAGCTCGTCCCAGCCGGTCGCGTGGCGCTCGAGCAGCTCGCGATCGGCCAGCCCGTCGCGGGCGATCACGTGCAGCATCGCGAACGCCAGGGCGGCGTCGCTGCCGGGGAACGGCTGCAGATGCAGGTCGGCCTGCTGCGCCGTCGGCGTGCGGATCGAGTCGATCACGATCACCGAGCCGGGAGCCTCGGGAAGCCAGTCGTCGTGGGCGTGGGGCGCGGAGGCCGACGGGTTCGCACCCCACACCAGGATGCACTCCGCATCCCGTGCGCTGCGCGGATCGAAGCCGGTCACGGAGCTGCCGTACATGTAGTCGAGCGCGACGTGGCCTGCCTTGTTGCAGACCGAATCGGGGTCGACCTCGGTTGCACCGAGCCGCCGGAAGAACCGCGAGCCGAACGCGAAGGCGATCACCGAGCAGGTGCCCGTGTAGTGGGCGTTCAGGATCGCGTCCGGGCCGGTCTCGTCGATGATCGCACCCCAGCGCGATGCGATCTCGGCCATCGCCTCGTCCCAGCTGACCGGCTCGAACCGGCCCTCGCCCTTGGCACCCACCCGCCGCAGCGGTGTGGTCAGCCGCGCCTCCGCGTCGAGGTACACGCCGTTGTAGCCGATCGAGCACTTGCGGCAGAGCTTGCCGCGGCTGACCGGGTGGTCGGGGTCGCCGCGGACCGACCTGATGGCACCGTCGCGGACGGCGACGAGGATCCCGCAGGCGTCGTAGCAATCCCGCGGGCAGGTGGTCAGCACGGTCTGGTCGGTCACCGAGACAGTGAAGCAGACATCGGCAACGGCCGCCGTGATGACCTCGCTTCCGGCCCGCCGGAGACTCCGGCCGCCGCTCCAATCTTCCACCAAAGTATGCGTGGGACAGTAGCTGCGACCGAGGAATCAGACCCCTCGAATGGTCACGACGCAGACAACCGTGGCCGCCAGTCGCAAGCGCCGGCTTGACCGGGCCGGCGTGTCTCCCTCCGGCCGCCCGGTATGCCCTCCCCAGGTTCACCGGGCGGCCGCGACCGGCTTCTACGAGTCCTTCAGCAGCTCCAGCAGCTGCGCAGCGTTGGCCGGTGCCTGGGCGAAGGGATTGCCGTTCACGTCGGTGCTGCGGCCGTTGTTGTTGAACATCGCGAACACCTCGCGGGCGCTGCCGGCCAGCTCCCGCAGCGGCCCCACCCACTCCGCCAGCTCGTCCCGCGAGTAGAGGTGGTCGAACCGCTTCGCGGCGCCGCCGCCACGAGAGTTCCAGGTCGCCGCGTTGCGGCCGTGCAGCCGCAGGTAGGCGGTGTCCGACGTGCGCGCGACGACGGTGGGTGCGACGTTGTCCGACGTCACCCGCGGTGCATCGACGATCACGTAGGTGGCCGGCAGCTGCTCCAGGAAGGCCAGCGTCTGCTCGTGGTGCTCGTCGGTGAGCCAGCTGCGGTGGCGGAACTCGACCAGCATGTGGTGATCGGTGAGCTGCTCCCGCGCCCACTCCAGGTAGGCGAACGACGAGGGCTTGAAGACCACGTACTGAGGCAGCTGCATCAGCACCCCGCCCAGCTTCCCGGCCTCACGCAGCGGCTCGATCGCGCGTAGGAAGCGCCGGAAGACCGCGCTTCGCAGCTCCCGGGAGGGGCGGTCGATCCGGCCCCGCTCGTCGAACTCCGCCTCCGAGCGCATGTCGGGCGGCAGCTGCTCGACCCGCACCGGATGGCGCGTCATCATCCCGAATGCCTTGACGTGGAACACGAAGCCGGGCGGCGTGCGTTGCGCCCAGGCGGTCGCCATCTCCTCGGTGGGCAGAGCGTAGTAGCTGGAGTTGACCTCGACCGTGTCGAAGTGCTCCGCGTACCAGCGCAGGCGCGCCTCGGCCGAGCCGACACCGGGCGGATACCACAGCTTGCTGAGCGATTCGTCCGCCCAGGAGCAGGTGCCCACCCGCACGCTCACGCGATCCAGCCGTCCACCGGTTCGATCGGCAGCGAGGCGGCGTACCAGGCCTGCATGCCACCGGCCAGGTTGACGGCATCGACCCCCGACCGCTCCAGCCAGTCGGCCACCACCCCGCTGCGGGCGCCGCTGCGACAGACGATCGCCAGCGGCCCTTCCGGCAGCTCCGAGACGCGGTCGGCGAACTCGCCCATCGGGATCCAGAGCGCGTCCGCGATGTGACCGGCCTCCCACTCGCCGGGCTCGCGCACGTCGACGGCGGCCAGCTCGCCGCGCTCCAGCGCGGCCGCCACGTCGGTTGCCGACAGCTCGGGAGCGCTCATACCGCGGCCGGCTGCGACTGCTCGATCGGATAGCCCCGCGCCGCCCAAGTGCCGACGCCGCCGCCGGTGACGTGGATCACCTCGGCGAAGCCGGATCGGCGCACCAGTCCCACCGCCATCGCGCTGCGGCGCCCGGTCGTGCAGATCACGGCCACCGGCCGGTCGCGATCGAGCGGCGGTATCACCCGCCCGGCGTCGTGGTAGACGACGTGCTGCGATCCGGTGATGCGCTGCTCGTCCCACTCGTGCTGGTCGCGCACGTCGAGGATCTGCACCCGGCCGCCGGCGGCGTACAGCTCGTCCACGTCCATCACCCGGAACCGCTCGACCTCGAGCCCGGCCGCCGACCAGGCCCCGAATCCGCCGGCCAGCATGCCGGTCGCGGACAGGCCGACCGACTCCAGCAACCCCTGCATCTGCAGCGCCGCCGGCTCGTCCTCTGCGACCAGCACCAGCTCGGCTGCCGGCTCCGCGATCCAGGCCGCCTTCGTCCCGAACCCGTTGACGGACGCGTCGATGCCGATCGTGCCGGGGATGTGCGCGGCGTCGTACTCCGGTGCCGGGCGGCCGTCGACCACCAGCGCGCCGGCGGCGATGGCTGCGGCCAGCCGCTCGGGCGGGAGCGGCGCGACCGCGGCGACGACGCCGGTCGTCCCGGCCCTGTTGGCCTCGGCGATGGCCTTGAAGTTGGGCGGCTGAGGCGGCAGGTCATGGATCAGCTCCGTCACGAACAGGGACTCCTCGCCCAGCCGCAGCATCGGGTTGCTGGCGCGCTCGAACCCGATCGTGGACGATGTCGTCTCGCTCATGCGGGCGCTGCCGCAGAGCGACCCGCCGGTGTGCCCGGGAAACACCTCGACGCCGTCGTCCAGCTCCAGCAGCCGGCCGATGGCGTGGTAGAGCTGCGCCGCTCCCTCGTGCTTCTCGACGGCCAGATCGGGGCGGGCGACGTCGTTCACGAATAGGCTGTCTCCGGTCAGAACGGCGCACGGCAGGCTGGATCGGGAACCGTCGACCACCACCACGGCGGTGTGCTCGGGGCGATGGCCGGGCACGTGCAGCGCACGCAGCCGCACCTCGCCGAGCTCGATCTCGGCACCGTCTGCGAACGGGTCGTGCGGGTACCCGGCCCCGGCCAGCGGGCTCACCCATGATCGCGCGCCGGTGGCTGCGACCAGGCCTGCGCGACCGGACACGTGGTCGGCATGGTTGTGGGTCTCGATCACGTGCGCGATCGTGAAGCCGTGGGCGCTCGCCAGCTCGAGGTACTCGGCGACGTCCCGCTTGGGGTCGACCACCGCGCCCAGGCCGGCGGCCGTGTCCGCGATCACGTACGAGGCGCAACCGAGGTCGGGATGAAGCACCTGTCGAAACAGCACCGCCGAAGCCTACGTCACCACGGGCCGGGCAGGGCGCTCTCAGGGAGGGCCGGGACGGGTGGCGCCGACGTACGTGTCCTGGAACCAGGGGATGTTGAACGACTCGATCTCCACGGTGGCGCCGGTGTGCGGTGCGTGCAGCACGTAGCCGTGGCCGATGTAGATGCCGACGTGCCCGAGCTTGTGGAAGAACACGAGGTCGCCGATCCGCAGATCGCTCTCGGCGACGAACGGGCCGAGGTGGTACTGGGAGGCGGCGAAGTGCGGCAGCGCCACGCCGTGGCGCGCCCACAGCCACATCACCAGGCCCGAGCAGTCAAACCCGGTCTGGGGCGACGCGCCGCCCCACACGTAGGGCACGCCGATCTGGGCGAGCCCGTCCAGCACCACCTGGTCGCGGAGCACCGCGCCCGGATCGCCCTGGTTCTGCTTCATGTCCTGCCGCACCCATGCCGCCGCTTCCAGAGCCACGTGGGCCTGCCCGATCTGGTCTGCCGCCTCGCCGATCCGCACCTGCGTGCCCAGCGAATGCATCAGGCGACGGCGGCGGCGAAGCAACCCCGTGATCTTGTCGCGCCGCTTGGCGATCAGCCGCTTCTCGGCGAGCACCTGAACGCGGGTCGCGATCAGCTGCAGGCGCTGGGCCTGGATCGCGTCCTTTGCGACCTGGATCTGGTCGACGGCCTCGGTCACCGCGGCGTCGAAGCGCGCCTGGATGTCGAGCGACCCCGTCACCTGGTCGAGCGACGACGCGCCCAGCACGATGTCGAGCGTGGTCGCGTCCAGGCCCTTGTAGCGGGCCACCATCAGGTTCGCGAGCACGCCCTGCTCGTAGGCGAGATGGATCTCGGCGGCGTGCAAGCGGCTGGTCGCCCGTCGGATCTGCACCTTCAGCTGGTGCAGACGCACCACGGCCCCGTCATACTGCTCGGTCAGCAGCTCGACGCGACCGTCGAGCGCCTGCACCTCGTGGCGGACCTTCGCAAGCTGCGCCTTCTTCTGGTCCAGCTCGGGGTTGGCGGCGGCTGGGCCGGCGTGGGCAAGCGCCGCGCACACCGCGAGCAGGATGGCGACCCAGGCAACCCCAAACAACCGCGGCAGCGGGCGTAAGGCATCCCGGTGCATGCTTCAAACGTCGGCTGGAGCGGCCGCAAACTTGAGGACAGCGGCTCAAGGTCGGGGCGCGGGATGCCGAAAGGATCGGGATGCAGATCACCATCGCCTGTCATCAGTGCAGCCAGGACAAGCGGCCGCTGACGCCCTGCCCGGTTTGCCAGGCACCGCCGCTGGCCGAGCTCGAGCTGCAGGCCTGGCGCTTTTCGCTGCACACCCTGCACATGGCCCGGATCGAGCGCACGCCGCGGGCGAGCGAGGTCGTCCCCAGCCGCCGACCGCAGATGACGCCGCTGCGCGCCGTCGTCACGGTCGACCTGGAGCAGGAGCCGGCCAAGCAGGCAGAGGTGGCGCCGATCGTGCCCATGGAGCCCGCCATCCCCGCGGACGAGGCGCTCTCGTTCGACTGGGGCGACGAGCCGCGAAAGCTGCGCGGCACCGCCTAGTGTTCTGAGTCAATAGTTCATCCGCAGTTATGAGTAGAACTTGGTGGATGCCACGTCCGATTGCGGTTGAGCTGGTTTTGAGGAGCGCGACCAGGAGTCGTGGTCGCGCCGTCCGAAGAGCGCTCAGGGGTTGGCTGAGCGGTCGCGGATCGTGCTGTTAGCTGCCGATGGGTTGCATAACGCGGCCATCGCTGAGCGGCTGGGGATTAGCCGGGGGACGGTCGCGAAGTGGCGGTCGCGGTTTGCCGTGATCGGTTGGATGGGTTGCTGGACGAGCCGCGGCCGGGGCGGCCGCGGACGGTGACCGACGCCCAGCTGGAAGAGGTGATCGTGCGGACGTTGGAGACGACGCCGCGCGACGCGACGGATTGGTCGACTCGGTCACTGGCGGCCGAGCTTGGCCTTTCCCAAAGCGCGGTGTCGCGGATCTGGCGGGCGTTTGGCCTCCAGCCCCACCGTCAGCAGACGTGGAAGCTGTCCCGTGACCGGCAGTTCGTTGACTTCGTTCTGCACTTCACACCCACATCCAGCTCCTGGCTGAATCTCGTCGAACGCTGGTTCGCCGAGCTGACCACCAAGAAACTCCGCCGCGGCAGCCACCGCCCCGTGCGCGACCTCAACGCCGACATCCCCGCCTGGATCGAAACCTGGAACGACAATCCACGCCCACTCGTATGGACAAAGACCGCCCACGACATCCTCGAATCAATCGCCCACTACTGCAGGCGAACCAATGACTCAGGACACTACTAGCGCAGGTCGAGCAGCTCGGCCGGCAGCTCCAGCGGCGCGACCACCACGCCGCGGCCCGCCAGCTCGCCCAGCAGCGAGTCGTACGCCGCCGCCTCAACCGGGTCGCTGGGCGTCCACTCGTTCAGGTAGCGAACCGCGCTGACGCCGGACTGGTACAGCTCCTTGAGGCAGCCGAAGCAGGGACGCAGCGTCGAGTAGCAGGCCGCGCCCTGCACGGAGTATCCGAGCTTCGCCGCCTGCAGCACCGCGTTCTGCTCGGCGTGCACGCAGATGCAGATGTCGTAGCCGCGGCCCTCGGCGTAGCTCTCGGGATGCGAGCAGCGGTGGCAGCCGCCCTCGTCGCAGTTCGGGAAGCCGGTGGGCGTCCCGTTGTACCCGGTGGCGATGATGCGCTGATCGGCCACCAGCACGGCGCCCACGTGCCGCCGCAGGCAGTTGGCGCGCTCGCGCGTGGCCACCGCCAGCAGCATGAAGTACTGCTCGCGGGTGGGGCGAGTGGCCGACCGGCGCAGGTCGGCGGACGTGGTGGGGTGGGCAACCGGGTCGGCCATGGACACGAGTCTAGCCAGCCGCGGCCATCACCCTGTCGAGCGCCTTCACCACCTCTCAACCGCTTGTTCACGGGAGCACACCCTCGCGGCCGGGGCCGCTCACTACCGTGTCCGCTATGGAAACGTTCCCGGCTGGCCGCGATCCCGCTGTTTGCTGATCTCGACGAGGCCGACCTGGCCACGATCACCGCCGCAGCCGTCGAGGTGGAGGCCGACGAGGGCGAGACGCTGGCGACGCAGGGCGATCTCGGGCACGCGATGTTCGCGATCGAGAGCGGCACCGTCGAGGTGAGCGCGAACGGCCGGCGGCTGGCCACGCTGGGTGCGGGCGACGTCTTCGGCGAGGTGGCCGTGCTGGCGGCCGGGATCCGCATGGCCATGGTCGTCGCCACCTCGCGCGTACGCCTGATCGCGCTGCTCAAGCGCGACGTGTGGGCCCGGCGGTGGCGGCCGTCCTGGGCCACCACCGCCGTCACCAGTTCCCGCCGGTCAGGTCAAGCTAGCCGGCAGGGCAGGGGTTCTGCATGTAGGCGCTTCGGAAGTCGTTGAAGCGCCTCGTGACCGTCCCGAATGGGTCGGTCGGATAGGAGATCGCGCGCAGCGGACCGTACTCGGCGTGCGCGCTGCCGCCGAAGCGGTTGACGGTGCCGGGGATGTAGGGCCCGCCCTGCTGCCACCAGCAGCTGCCGCCGACACGTGTCGTGCTGTAGAAGGGATAGAAGTTCGAGTGCGGCGGCGGGTTGACACAGCCGGCGCCGGGGTGCGGATCGGCCGGGTTGGCGATGTGCCGCTGGCAGAAGGTCTGCACCCGGAAGGCGGTGTCGTCGGACTCGCTTCGGCTGATGTTCGACTCGAACGCCGTAGTCGCGAAGTTGTGCCCGTTCGTGAGCGGGCTCGTGAAGCGGACCGGCTGCGCGTTCAGCAGTCGGTCTGCGGTCGGGTTGGCGATTGAGCCCGGCCACGAGAACTTGTAGGAGACGCTGTCGAAGTCCCCGTCCGTGTTCAGGCAGCCGCCGATCTTGATCCGCGTCGATGCCGATCCCGGCAGGCAGAAGACGTCGTCTCCCTGCGGGTCGGGTCCGGCGTTGTCGGGATCGTTGGTGTCGTCACCCAGCGGCCGGTCACAGGTGCCGAGCGCGTCGCTGCGGACGGCAGCGCAGTACTCGAAGTGGCCGATCTCGTCGGCGAACGCGATGTTGCCGGTGTGGGCGGCATTGAAGTTGCGGCCGGCCGGCGTCGCCGTGCTGTACATCGGGTGGTAGTCGTGCAGCTGCACGTGACACTGCGTCGCGTTTGGCTGGAACAGCACCGAGCCGAAGCCGTTCGCCGCGCTCGCCGTCATCGACCCGTGCGTGTGGCGTGTCACGTCGTCGAGCGTCACGCGGAAGCCATGGCTGCTGTCGGACATGTGCAGCCGGATGGCGTCACCCGAGTTCATCAGGTAGTCCCGCGCCAGGTTCGGCACGAAGTGCTCCGGGTGCAGCGGGTTGCCGGGCGCCGTCGCGGTGCCGTTCTTTGTCAGGAAGGCGAAGTTGACGGGCTCCGGTCCCACCGTGTTCAGGCACGCTTGGTTGTTGAAGTCACCGGTGTTCTCGTTGTCCTGGAAGGTGTCGATGTTGAGCGCCGAGCACCATCGGGTCGCGTCACAGCTGACGCCCGCAGGCCACGGGGCCCAGCCCGGCGGGTAGAACTGCAGCTCCATGAAGCCCTGGCCCGGTCCCAGCCCGAAGTAGCGCGGGCTGGCGGGGTTGGGGCTGGCGTAGATGTTGGAGTCGCTGTTGGGCTTGCAGGGGATGGTCGGGTGGCCGCTCAGCGCGGCACCGTCGGGATTCGGCGATCCCTGGTCGTCGCACAGTTGCATGCCGAACCAGAACGTGATGCGCTGCTGGAATCCCCAGTTGCCGCCGCTGCCATCCTGGCGCGGCCGGGTGGGCGGATCCTTTGGGAGGCGCAGATTGAACGTGACGTTGTTGCCCGACCCGGGGCGGTGGGAGAAGAACTGGACCGAGGGCTCGTCGTGGCCGATGTAGGGAAGGATCGGGGCGCCCTGCGAGACCGCGTGCTGGTAGCCGGCGATCTCGTCCCAGTTCGTCGCCGGGTCGCTGCAGGTGACGCCGTTGGTGCCGCACCAGTGCTGCGGCCCTGCGATTTGCACAGTGGGCACTTTGCCGGCAGCGGTAACCGTTCTCACCGCCTCTCGCGTTCCACCGCTCGAGGCCTCGCTCGTGCCTGCCAGGGCTGCGAGCGCGGCGATCGCCAAGACGAAGGTAAGGGTGCGCCTCATGCCGTCCTCCTCCTAACGGGTACCTGAGGCGGACGTTACCCCCGCAACCATCGATCGCACCACTTGCATGGCGCCGTTTTCGCGAATGTGTCGGCGATCACATTCGGAGCAGGAACCGGCTCCCACGCGAGCACGTCCAAACGGCATGGAGATGCGTCGCGTGCCACGCGCAGCCGTCGCCGTGAGCGTGCTCGCAGCGGCCCTGGCCGGCTGCGGTGCGCGGCCCGCCACTGCCCCGACCAAAGCGCAGGTCACGGTGGCGGTGCGGATGGTCGTCCACTCCTGCACCGGCGCGAGCCCACGCCAGGTGCCCTTGCGGGCGGCCGTGGTGCTTGACGGTCGCGGCCGGCGTTTACGCGTCACCACCGGGAACGGCGGGGGCGCACGCGTGCCCCTCACACCCGGCCGGTACGCGGTCGCACCGCTTCGGCCCGCGCTCCGCCACGCCGTCGTCTCCGCGCGCTTCGACGGCCGCACAGGTCCGGCCAGCCGCGGCCGCCCCGTCGTCGACGTGACGGGCGGCCGGCACCGGATCCTGTTCCTCGTCGCGCTGCGACCGCTCGAGTGCAACGGACTGGGCACGGTGGGTTGAGCGTCACCGATCTGACACCACCTGCCTGATTCCTCCGGCTTGACATATGCCGATATCGGCATATGATGGCGTCCATGGCACGAGCAGCGACGACGTCGGACGTCTTCAACGCGATCGTCGAGCCGCAGCGCCGGGAGATCCTGGTACTGCTGCGGGCGGGTGAGCGGCCGGTGACCGAGTTGGCCCAGCAGCTGGGGATGGCCCAGCCGGGGGCGTCCAAGCACCTGCGGGTGCTCCGGGAGGTCGGGCTGGTGCGGGACCGCAAGGCGGGCAAGCAGCGCCTGTACGGCC
>JAICYJ010000080.1 GCA_025934255.1 Thermoleophilia bacterium
CGCGGCGACCCGGATGGAGATGCACACGGTGTTCCCCACCAAGCAGCTGCGCGACGAGGCGGTCGAGAAGTACCACGCAATCGAGGGAGGCCGGCAGACCTTGAACAACCTGGCCGCTTACGTCACCGAGATCGTTGGGAAGGGAGTTGAGGACTGATGGCCGGGACGGTGTTCTTCAGCGTGACGATGTCGCTGGACGGGTTCGTCGCGCCCGAGCAGCGCACCGACGACCCGGATGCGCAGCGCTGGACGGCGCAGTGGATGGAGCTGCAGCAGTGGATATACCCGCAGCGGTTCTTCCAGGAGAACCTGAAGCTCGGCGAGGGCGGCGAGGAAGGGCGCGACAACGACATCGCGCGGGAGACGTTCGAGCGCACCGGCGCGAGCGTGATGGGCAAGCGCATGTTCGATCTCGGCGAGCAGGCGTGGCCTGAGGAGGCGCCGTTCCACACGCCGGTCTTCGTCCTGACGCACGAGCAGCGTGACGCCTGGGAACGGCCGGGTGGGACCACATTTCACTTCGTGAACGACGGCATCGAGACCGCGCTCGACCAGGCCTGCGATGCCGCCGGCGACCGAGACGTCCGCATCGCCGGCGGCGGCGCCACCATCCTGGAGTACGTAAACGCCGGTTTGATCGACGAGTTCTCAATCACGCTCGCACCCGTGCTGTTCGGCTCCGGAATCCGCCTGTTCGAGGGCGTGGACGCGGGCTGCGCGGCCCTGGAGCCGGTCCGCGCGGAGCCGACGCAGCGGGTCACTCACCTGACCTACACAGTCCGGGAGCGGTAACTGGTGCCGCGCGATGGGCGGTGATGGGATCGAACCGCCACGCCCTCTGCGTCTAAAAGCGGCACTACGCGGACGCTGTACTGTGCGTGTGTGCCATCAAACTCACGGAAACTCCTATGTGGGAGCGGAGGCTATGGAGTCGATGATCGAACGACAGGATGCGGACGCCGTCGAGTTCCTCGAGCGGTGTCATGACGCGCTCAGACAACACACCGGCGGCAACCCCGGCCCGTATCTCGACCTTTGGTCTCAAGCCGAAGACGTGTCCCTCATGGGAGGCGTCGGTGGTCACCAGGTTGGCATCGCAGCCGTGAGCGAGCTCCTAACCGCCGCGGCCAAGACCCTCAACTACACAACCTGGGACGCAGAAAACCTCGTTACCAGCTTCAGCGATACGCTCGGCTTCACCGTCGAGCTCGAGGGGAGGTTATCCACCGTCACGGAGACAGTCTAATGACCGTCGAAATCGACCCAGAAGGCAGACGCTGAGACGACGAGGTTAGCGCGCGGCCGGTCGTACCATTCCTTACGACCGCAACCCATCGGCACCGCTCGCCTGTAGGTCGCGAACCCGTGCGATGGGCGGTGACGGGATCGAACCGCCGACCCCCTGCGTGTAAAGCAGGTGCTCTCCCAGCTGAGCTAACCGCCCGAAGCGGCTTGAACCTTACTCCGGAACTTTCCACGCGGCGGGCAGCGTCGAACCGGCATGCGACTGCTTCTGGCTTGTGCGATCGGTGCGGTGATCGCCTCCGGCTGCGGCCCGGGCGCGGCAAAGGCGCCACTCGAGCACCGCGCGCTTCCGGACACGGCCCGGATCGTCTGCACCGTGGACAGCACCCGGCTGCTGACCCCAGCGGTTCGGCCCCGGTCAGACGGCGTGCACGTGATCCTGTCCCAGCACGGCGGCGCGCCGGCCACCCTCGACAGCGACCAGGCGGGAGGCTGGAAGCCGCAGCCCAAGCCCTTCGTCGTCACCCTGCCGCCTGGCGACGCACACCTGGGCTGTATGACCATGGCCGACTGGAACGCCGATCCTCCACGCCATCGCGGCTGGGTCACGCTTCGGGTGGTCGACCAGGACGGCCAGTGGGTCGATGACCACACGGTCGGCGAGACGTGTAGCCAGAGCTCCATCGACTACGCCCCGACCGCGGCGGGCGATCCGGAGTCGCAGCTCGGCCGGGTTGCGAGACAGGCGCTGGGCGCCAGGCCTGGTGACCAGGTCGAGCGGGCCGGCTACCCGAGGCAGCAGCCGATCGAGTACCGGCTGGTGCGCGACGGCAACGTGGTCGCTCTCGCCACGTTCGCGTCCACCGTTCACGGACGCTGGCTGCTTGAGGGCGTCCAGAAGTGTGACTGAGCGGGCCGGTCGGCTACGCGTCGCGCACCAGCGCGGCCACCAACGCGTCGGTCACCCAGGCCGCCCAGCGGTCGGTGCTCCAACCCGACCGCAGCACCAGCAGCCGGTAGCTCTCGGGATGCCCCAGCGAGAAGATGATGGCCGCGGCCGCCTCCGGCGTCAGGCCCTCGCGCAGGTCCCCGCGCTCGGCCAGCAGGCGACCGGCCAGGCGATAGTTGCGGAGGCGCGCCTGCCCGCGTTCGGTCTCGAGCACGGCAATCTCGGGATCCAGCGCCGCTGCCTGCCGGATCACCTCGAAGATGGGAGCCGTGCGCTGCAGGCCGCCCTGCCAGAAGTCCACCAGCAGCTCGATCACCTTGCGCGGATCGGGCTCCGCCTCGGCCTGCTCCTGCATGAACGAGGGCACCGTCCGCGGCGCCTGGTCGCCGGCCGCCGCGAAGTCGAGCACGCGGATCAGCAGGTCGCGTTTTGAGCCGACCGCGTTGTAGATCGTCTGCACGGCCACCCCGGACTCGCGCGCGATCTGGCCGACCGTGGTCGGCGCGTAGCCCTGCTCCACGAACAGTCTGGCCGCGCTCTCGACGATCGCCCGCTGCGTGGCCTCGGCGTTGATCTCGCGACGGGACTTGCGCTCCGCCATGTTACTAGAGTACCGTTCTATTCATTAGATTAGTATTCTATTCAAAGGAGCGGACGTGTGCACGCATGACCTGAAGGCGCTTACCATGGAAGGCTTCGAACGCATGTTCAACCAGGGCGACGTCGACTACGCCGACATCGCGATCGCGACCGAGGCCGTCGACCACCAGGAGCCGCTGGGCGCGAGCTTCCCGCCGCACCTGAAGAAGGTCGTTACGACCCTGCGCACCGGCTTCCCCGACCTCCACTTCGAGGTGCACAAGATGATCGCGGAAGGCGACACGGTGGCCTGCCGATCGACCATGACCGGCACCCACCTGGGGCGGCTCGACATCGGCCCGCTGGCCGGCATCGGGCCCCAGGGCGCCAGGGTCGAGGTCTCGCACATGCACATGTTCCGCTACAGCGGCGACCGGCTGGCCGACCTCTGGCACGTGTGGGACACGACCGCGCTGCTGCGCCAGCTGGGCGCCCCGATGCCTGAGATGCGCGTGGGCTGAGGCACACGCGGCCACACGTCCGCTCCGCTCTGACAGAATCCGTCACGATGGACCCATCGCAGCCACCGGCTCCGGTCACCGAGATGGAGCAGCTGTTCGAGAGGCTGAGGAGCGGTCTCGGGGCGGAGTGGGTGGCGCTGGAGCCGGACGACGCAGCGCCCGCTGCCGGGGACGACCCGCGTCTGCTGCGCTGGTCGGTGCCGCTCGCCGACGGACGGCCGGGCGTGCTGATGGCGCAGCGAGGCAACGATGCCCCCGCGTTCAGCGCCGCCGAGCGCGAGCTGTTCGTGCATCTCGCCGCCCTCACCGAGACGGTGCTGCGCGTGGCCGGGGAGGCCTCGCAGCGCTCTCGCCGGCTGGCCGTGGCACAGGCCGTCGCGGCCGGAGTGGCCGACGCCGTGACCGTGGTCGAGGTGCTGGGCGCGACGGTCGATGCCGTGTTCGACAACTCCGGGTACTACGCCGTCACGGCCACCCTGCTCGACCATGAGGCCGACGAGCAGCTGATCGTGGCCGACCGCACCCGCGCACTGCGAAACCACACCGGGATGCGCCGGCCGCTGGCGGCCGGGCTGGTTGGCGCTGTGGCGCTGACCGGCGTACAGCGGCTGCACGGCCAGGCCGGGCGCCACCCCGGATTCGAGTGGCCGGACGCGGACGCGGTCTACAACTCGCTGCTGCTGACGCCGGTGATCGTCGAAGGGCGCTGCGACGCCGTGCTCGAGCTGTGCGACACGCGCGTCAACGCCTTCGATCCCCACGACGCCGAGCTGATGGCCTCGGTGGCGGGCATGCTGGCCAGCGCGTTGATGCGTGCGGGCGCGCTCGAGGAGTCACGGCACCGCGCAGCCAGGCTCGCCGTCGGCTCTGCCGTGGCGGCCGCCCTGACCGACGCGCAGTCGCCGGCGGAGGCCCTGAAGAGCGCCGCTTCCACCGTCTTCGCCAACTCCAGCTACGACCTCGTGGCAGCCACGATCGTGCTGGAAGACACCCAGGAGCAGCTGCTGGTGAGTGACCTCTCGCGCCTCGGCGCCGAACCCGGCAGCCAGCGCCGCCCGCTGCACGCGGGCGTGGTGGGAGCCTCCATCCAGTCGCGCGAGCAGATCCTGCTGGGCGATGCCCAGACCGACCCCAGGTTCGACTGGCCGCATCCGCTGCCCCTCAACTCGCTGCTGGTGACCCCGGTCGTGGTCGACGACCGCTGCGTCGCGGTGCTCGAGATCTGGGACGCCCATCCCGACCGGTTCGACCGGTTCGACGCGGCATTGATGCAGCACGTCTCCGACCATCTGGCCGCCGCCTGGCGCAGCATCTACCTGCGCAACGAGTCGGAGCGGCGGGCGCAGCGGCTGGAGCTGACGCTCGAGGTAACCCGTGGGGTGGCCGTCTCCACCAGCCCCGAGGGCGCGCTGGCGGCGGTGGTCGCCGCGCTGGCCCGCTCGACCGCCTACGAGACGATGGCCGCGGTGCTGGCCGACCGGGTCACGGGCGAGCAGATACTGGTGGCCTCGCACTACCCGGACGGGGAGCTGCCGGCCGGCCTGCGGCGGCCGCTCGGCGACGGCATCACCGGCTTCGCCCTCGCACATGGCAGCCCGCTGCGGATCGACGATGTGACCGAGCGCAGCGAGTGGCGGCCGTTTGCCTGGGAGCCGACCTACCGATCCGTGCTGCTGATGCCGGTGGTGATTGACGGAACGTGCGTGGCGACGCTCGAGCTGGGTGATCATCGCCCCAGCCGCTTCAGCGACCAGGACATGGTGCTGATGGCGACCGCGGCCGAGCAGGTGGCCGCCTCGCTGCGGCGCATCGGCCTCGGGCGGGAGTCGTCGCGCCGTGCCGACCGGCTGGCGCTGGCGGGCGAGCTGGCCCGCGGCATCGCCGAGGCGAGCACGGTCGAGCAGGCGCTCGATCTGGCCGCGCGCACCGTGTTCGAGCGGGTCAACTACACCGCGACGGTGGCAACCCTGGCGCTGCACGAGGCGGGAGAGCAGCTGTTCGTGTCGGACTACAACGCGGACGGGTCAAGCCTGGCCGGGGTGCGGCGCGGGCTGATGGAGGGCGTCATCGGCGACGTGATCCTGCACTGCGAGCCGGTGCTGCTGGCGCGGGCCAGCGAGCACCCAAGCTACTCGTTGCCCGACGACGTCAACGACGAGGTGTGGGAGTCGATGGTGGCGGTGCCGGTGATGGACGGCGGCCGCTGCCGTGCGGTGATGTCCGTGCACGAGTACGAGCCCGACATGCTGGACGGCGACGACCTTCGCCTGATGGTGGCGGTGGCCGGGCAGGTGGCGGCATCGCTGCGGGGCGTCGAGCTGCGGCTGCAGTCGGAGCGTCGCGCTCGGCGGCTGGCGCTGACCGCCGAGATCGCGAAGCGCACCGCCTCGGCCGCATCGGAGGACGAGGCCCTGCGGGCGGCCGCGACCGCACTGTTCGAGGCGATCGAGTACGGCGCGGTGTCGGTCTACCGCTGCCACCACCAGGCGGGGGAGGCGGTGCTGATGGTCAACCTCGAACGCGTCGAATCGGATGCGCCCGAGACGCGCTGGCCGATCGGCCACGGCATCACCGGCCGCACCATCCGCACCGGCCAGGTGGTGCGCCTGGGCCGTGCCACCGAAGATCCCGACTACGCCTGGGAGGGCGAGGGGGACTATCCATCGCTGGTGCAGGCGCCGGTGATGGTGGACGGACGCTGCGAGGCGGTGCTGGAGCTGGCCGAGGATGTGCCCGACCGCTACACCCAGGACGACGAGGTGCTGATGCGCACCGCTGCGGAGCAGGTGGCGGCGGCCATGCGCGGGGCACGGCTGCGTTCGGAGGCAGAGGCCAACGTGCGCCGGCTGGAGCTGACGCTGGCCGCGGCCCGAGCGGTGGCCGCGGCAGACAGCCAGGACGCCGTGCTGGAGACATTCGTGCGGACCGTGCGCGAGGGAGCCGGGTACGCCACCGTTGAGGCCAGCATCGCGCTGTCGGCCACAGGCGAGCAGCTGGTGGTCGCCTCGGTCATGCCGGACGGCGAGTCGAGTGCCGGCCTCCGCCGCGAGCTGGCCCAGGGGACGACCGGCCTGGCCTTCACGGAGCGAAGGCAGGTGTACGCACGCGACGCCGCCGACGGCTCGATCCCCGGCCTCCTGTATCCGGATACCTGGCGCTCCCGGCTGGCGACGCCGGTGCTGATCAACGACGAGGTGGTGGCCGTGCTGAGCGTGGCCGAGAGGGCGCCGAACCGCTTCACGGCCGCCGACGAGCTGTTCATGCAGACGGTCGCAGAGCAGGTGGCCGCAGCCCTGCTGGGCGCGCAACTGCGCGACGAGTCGGCGAAGCGCGCCAGCCGGCTGGAGGTGACGGTGGCAGTGGCCGAGGCGGTGGCCGGCGCGACCGGGGTCGAGCCGACGCTGCGGGCGGCCGCCAACACCATCTCGCGGCTGATCGCCTGCGGCGCCGTGACCGCGTACGTGGCCGAGCCCGAGACCGGCGAGCAGGTGGCGCTGGTCGACGTCGACCTGCACGACGGGAGCATCGAGGGCATGCGGAAACCGCTCTACGCCCACACCACCGGCCAGGTGTTCGCGGAGGGCCGCCAGGTGCGGATCAACCACATCTCGGAAGACCCGGGCTTCCAGCCCTGGATGCCCACCGACCGCAAGTACGCCTCCGTGCTGATCACGCCCGTCACCGTCGACGGCCAGACGGTCGCCCTGATCGCGCTCTACGACCTCTCTCCCGGCCGCTTCGACCAGCAGGACTCGCTGCTGATGCAGGCGGTTGCCGAGCAGATCGCCGCGGCGTTGCGCGGCGCGCAGATGCAGTCCGAGCTGCGCCAGCGCGCCGACCGGCTGGGGCTGCTCGAGCAGCGGCACCGTGCCCTGCTGGAGCGGCTGGTGCTGGCGCAGGAGGAGGAACGCTCGCGGGTCGCGGCCGACCTGCACGACGACACCGTCCAGGTGTTGTCGGCCTGCGTGATCGCGCTCGACCGCGTGCGGCGGGCGATCGAGCAGGGCGACGTCAGCCGGGCCGCGACCGTCCTTGATGAGGTCGCCGAGCTGATGGCGGGCGCCGTCGACCGCACCCGGCGCATGACCTTCGAGCTGCGGCCGGCGGTGCTGTGGCAGAACGGCCTGGAGGCGGCGCTGCGGCAGCTGCTCTCGACCGTGCAGTCGGAGTCGGAGATGCAGGTCAGCTTCGAGGCGCTGGGGGTGGTCGAGCGGCTGGACGAGACGCTGGAGACGATCGCGTTTAGGTCGATCGCGGAGCTCACCACCAACGCCCGCAACCACTCGCGGGCGACGCGGCTCTCGATCACGCTGGCGACCGAGGGCGGGCTGCTGCACGCCGTGGTCAGCGACGACGGCCGCGGGTTCGACCTCGAGCAGGCGCTGTCGCGGGCGCGCGTCACCAACCACCTGGGGCTGGAGGCGATGATGGAGCGGATCGACGCTGCCGGCGGATCGATCACGATCGAGACCGGCGCCGGCCGCGGCACCACCGCCAGGCTGAGCCTGCCGGTGCGCCCGGCTACGTAGGCGGCGGCATCAACCGAGTTGCGCATCCAGGTTGACGGCGGCGGAGATGAGTGCCAGGTGAGTGAAGGCCTGCGGGAAGTTGCCGAGCGCCTCGCCGGAGGGGCCGATCTCCTCGGAGTAGAGGCCCACGTGGTTGGCGTAGGTCAGCATCTTCTCGAAAGCCAGGCGGGCCTCGTCCAGGTGCCCGGCCCGGGCCATCGCCTCCACGTACCAGAACGTGCAGATCGAGAACGTGCCCTCCTCGCCCTCGAGCCCGTCCGGCGAGGCCTCGATGTTGTAGCGGTAGACGAGGCTGTCGGAGACCAGCTCCTCGCCGACCGCGTCCAGGGTCGAGAGCCAGCGCGGATCGCGTGGCGCGATGAACTTGGTGAGCGGCATCAGCAGCACCGAGGCATCCAGCACGTCGGTGTCGTAGTGCTGGACGAAGGCGTTGCGCTGCGGACGCCAGCCCCGCTCCATGATCTGCTGCGTGATCGCGTCGCGCTGGTCGCGCCAGCGGTTGAGGTCGGCGGGCAGGCCGCGCTGGCGGGCCATGCGGATGGCGCGCTCGATCGCGACCCAGCACATCATCCGCGAGTAGGTGAAGTTCTGGCGGCCGCCGCGCACCTCCCAGATGCCCTCGTCCGGCCGATCCCAGTTGTCGCAGATCCACTCGACGATCCCGACCAGCGCCGACCAGTCGTCATAGGAGATGGGCTGGCCGTACTTGTTGTAGAGGTAGACGGAGTCGATCAGCTCGCCGTAGGTGTCGAGCTGCAGCTGGGTGGCGGCGCCGTTTCCGACCCGCACCGGACTGGAGCCGCGGTAGCCCTCGAGGTGGTCGAGCACCTGCTCCTCCATGTCGGGGCGGCCGTCGATGCAGTACATGATCTGAAGCGGCCCGTCGCCACGGCCGGCGCTCTCGCGGTAGCGGTCTGACAGCCAGCCCATGAAGGCCTCGGCCTCCTCGGTGAAGCCGAGCCGCAGCAGGCCGTAGAGCGAGAAGGCGGCGTCGCGGATCCAGGTGTAGCGATAGTCCCAGTTGCGCTGGCCGCCGATGCCCTCGGGCAGGCTGGTGGTCGGAGCCGCGACCAGCGCGCCGGTGGGGCGGTAGGTGAGCAGCTTCAGCGTCAGCGCGGATCGGTGCACCATCTCGCGCCAGCGCCCGCGGTAGGTGGAGTTGGCCAGCCAGCCCCGCCAGTAGCGGACGGTACGGTTGAAGGCCTCGCCGGCCTCCTCCTCGTCGATCATGCCGGGCTGCTGGTCGCGGTGGCAGACCTCCAGCAAGAACGTGCAGCTGTCACCTGCGTGCAGCGTGTAGGCGGCGCGGACGCCCTGCTCGGTGCGCTCCATCGGCACCTTCGACTCCAGCATCAGCGCCAGGTCGGCCGACCGGAAGACCGCTCCCAGCTCGGTGATGATCGTCTCGTGCTCGGCCCTGGCGTAGTCGAAGCGGGGCTCGCACTCGAGCACGAAGGGCATCTCGCCGCGCACGCAGATCACGCGCCGCGCGAGCCGGCGGCGGTGGGCAGGGTCGCGGTGGATGGCCATGAAGTCCTGTACCTCGCCGACGCCGTGTGGGGTCAGGAAGCGGGTGATGAGGACGTTGGTGTCGGGGAAGTAGAGCTGCTTGGTGGTGTGGCTGTTGTCTGCCGGAGCGATCCGGTAGTAGCCGCCCTTCTCGGCGTCGAGGATGGCGGCGAACACGCTCGGCGAGTCGAACCGCTCAGGGCAGTACCAGTCGATCGTGCCGTCGGTGCCGACCAGGGCGACCGTGTGCAGGTCGCCGATGATGCCGTGCTGCTCGATCGGAAGGTAGTCAGGCATGCGAGTGGCGCCGGCGGGCCGCACGGCAACCGCCCGCGATTGTACGCGGACTTCCGGTCAGGCTGGGATCGTCACGGCGCGGGCTGTGGCATACTCATCGCGGCGCCCGGCCAGGCGCGCCCGGGGGCGTAGTTCAGCTGGTTAGAACGCCGGCCTGTCACGCCGGAGGTCGCGGGTTCGAGTCCCGTCGCTCCCGTTCATCTCACCCTGCGCGGCGTCAGTCGTGCCGGTGCTCACCCGGTAGGCTGAGCACGTCAACCGTCTCCGGCCCGCAGTCGAACTGCACCAGCACCGCCGACTCGTCGCCCTCGACCCAGCCGTCGTGCCCGGGTGCGACGACCACCGCCGCCGGCGCCTGGTAGGTCTCGCGGCAGCCGTCTCCGTACTCGACCACCATCCGGCCCTGCACCAGGACCCCGACGTGCGCGTGCATGCACAGGTCGCCGCCGGTCACCGGCGCCATGTCCCTGTTCCAGCGCCAGCCGTGCGGATAGATCACCCGCTTGACGCGGCCCCGCCCGGCCTCGACCTCATCCACCACCAGGCCGCCGACCTCGCTGCGACGGGCACCTTTCAGCGGCTGTTCCAGCGAGCTCACGGGTGCGATTGTCGCACACCTGCACCACGCTCGCGGCGAGATTCCGGAGCGGGCTAAAACGGCGCTACAGTCTCGGTTAACGACCCGGCGGAGGTGCCCGATGGATGTCAATCCCGAAAAGACCGCGCTCGTCCTGATCGAGTATCAGAACGACTTCACCTCAGAGGGCGGCGCGCTGCACGGCGCCGTCGACGAGGTCATGCAGGAGACCGGCATGCTCGAGAACAGCCGTCGCGTGGCCGACGAGGCGCGGCGCGCCGGCGCCACCGTCGTGCACGCCCCGATCTCGTTCGCACCCGGGTACGGCGAGCTCGGCAACCCCGACAAGGTGTACGGCATCCTCAAGGGCGTGATCGACTCGAACGCCTTCGTGAAGGGCACCTGGGGCGTCGAGATCTGCGACCAGATGGCGCCGCAGGAGGGCGACATCATCGTCGAGGGAAAGCGCGGCCTGGACACGTTCGCGACCACCAACCTCGACTTCGTGCTGCGCAGCCGCGAGATCGAGACGGTGATCCTGGGCGGCTTCCTGACCAACTGCTGCGTCGAGTCGACCATGCGCACCGCCTACGAGAAGGGCTACGACGTGATCACGCTGACCGACTGCAC
>JAICYJ010000029.1 GCA_025934255.1 Thermoleophilia bacterium
CCGAAGGGGCTTCCAGGCCACCGTCGAGGGCGAGTTCGGCCGGCTGCCGGGCGAGTTCGAGTCGCTCGCCTACCGGATCGTGCGCGAGGCCGTGATCAACGCCAACAAGCACGCGCAGTGCCGGCGGCTCGACGTCCACCTGCACACCGCCGACAGCTATCTGGAGGGCACGATCAGCGACGACGGCATCGGGTTCTCGCCCGAGCAGGCGCTCAGCCGCGGCGACGCCGGCCTGCACTCCGCGCTCGAGCGGGCCCGCATCGTCGACGGCACGCTTGCCATCATCAGCGCTCCCGGCCGGGGCACCACCGTCCGGCTGCGGCTGCCGATCGCAGAGATCGGCGACTGATCAGGCCAGGCTGCGCCTGATCGCGAGCGCCGCCTCCTGCCCGCTCGCGATCGCGGTGTCCGAGTAGACGCCGCCCAGGTAGTCGCCGGCCAGGTGCACCCGCCCCAGCGGCCGGTCGAGCGCCGGCTGCAGGGCGGCCCGTCCCGGCGCCGGGTAGGGCAGCATCCGCGGCAGCTTCAAGAGCTGCGTCTCGCGCACGTGCCCGCGCGCCCGCGGGAAGATCGCATACAGGTCGTCCAGGAACGCCCGCTCCACCTCGCCGTCCGGCAGCTCCAGCAGCGGCACCGCGCCGTGCGCCGAGCGGTACATCATCAGGCTGCCGCCCGAGCGCCGGTGTCCCGGCCGCGCGTGCGCCACGTTTGCGATGTTGAACAGCATGTTGAACGAGCGCTTGGGCGTCGCCAGCGCGTAGATGCCGTCCCACGGCATCGGCCCCTGCTCGTCGGTCAGCACCGCCATCACCACCGTCGGCCCGTACGGGATCGCCTCCAGCGCGCGCTGCGTGTCGTCGGGCAACCCGCGCACGATCGCGGCCGCCTCGAACGCCCTGGTCGCCACCACCGCCTGGCGGGCTGTCACCTGCTCGGCCCTCCCGTCCCGTGTGTAGCTGACCGTGACCGCGTCGGCGGCCGGCGTCACCTCCGTCACCTCGCAGCCCGTCGCCACCTTGTCTCCCAGCTCCGCTGAGATCTCGTCCACCAGCACCCCGGCTCCGCCCACGATGTTCCGCGACAGGCCGCCGCCGGCCGCCCACACCAGCGCGAAGTAGCCGATCCCCTGCCCGGCCGAGATCTCCTCCGGGTCCGCCGTCGAGCGGGTCACCGTCGCCCGGAACAGCGCGTCCGCGTCGCCCGGCATCGGCCCCAGCCAGTCCGCGAACGTTTGGTCGTCCCCGAACTGCAGCAGCCGCCGGCGCGCCTGCGGCGCCGACTCGCCCTCGCGCGGCGCCGCCGCGTTCCTGTAGCGTGCCACCGCCAGCCGCAGCCGCGCGCCCGCCTTCGACAGGGCGACTCGCTCGGACGCGGTCAGCGGCAGCCGCAGCGGGTACAGCTCCGGCCGTCCTCCCACCACCAGCCGCCCGTTCAGCTCCACCGCCGCCAGCTGCCCCGGCACCGACGCCACCTCGACGCCCACGTCGGCGCACAGCCGCGCCGTCGCCGACCCCGGCCCCGAGAACACGTGCGCGCCCAGGTTCAGCCAGTAGGGATCGCGCGTCTCCGAGCGGATCCTGCCGCCCAGCCGGTCGCTGGCCTCGAGCACCAGGATGTCGCGGTTCCGCAGATCCCAGGCCGACGCCAGCCCGGCAATCCCTCCGCCCACGATGACCGCGTCCAGCACCGAACCATCGTAGTTTGTAAGACCTGCGCCGCCGGGCGGGACGTTCACCTCGAAAACGTTCCCGTCGGAGGAGGCCCCGATGACCGCCACGCTCGATCTTCCTTTCCAGCTCGGCCAGCCGCAGCAGGCCGGCGGCATCACCATGACACCGCTGTTTCCGCTGCGCGATCCCGTCTGCGATTACGTCTCGCTGGACGAGGCTCTGGCCGGCGGCCTGGACATCAGCGAGGTGGACGAGGCCGGCGACGTGGGCGAGCTCGCGGTGCGAAACCCGCTCGACCGTGGCGTGCTGCTCTACGACGGCGAGGAGCTGGTCGGCGCCAAGCAGAACCGGATCCTGAACGTCTCGGTGCTGCTGGGCGCGGGCTCCACGGCCCGCATCCCCGTCTCCTGTGTGGAGCGCGGCCGCTGGTCGTGGCGGGATCGCAGCTTCCGGTCGGCCGGGCACGTGGCCGGCCCCGAGCTGCGGCGACACAAGGCCACGTCGCTTCGCACCGACGCGCTTGCCCTCGGCGCGGCTCAGCACACCGTCTGGGCGACCGTCGACGCCCAGCTCGACCGGGTGGGCGCGCTCTCGCCGACCGCCGCCAACAGCGACGGCTTCCAGGCCCGCGCTGCCGACATCCGCGGCCTATCCGAGCGCTTCGCCCCTGAGCCGGGCCAATGCGGCATGGTCGCCGCGATCGCCGGCCGCGGCTGGTGCCTGGACGCCGTCTCCCGCCCAGCCGTGTTCGAGCGTGTCTACCCCAAGCTGCTGGCCGGCTACGTCTACGACGCGCTCGAGACCGCAGGCGAGACGGTGTCCGCCGACCAGGTGCTGGCCACCCTCGGCCGCTGCCGGGCCAAGCGCGGGCCGAGCGTGGCGATGGGCGAGGATGTTCGGATCGAGGGCAAGGGCGCGATCGCAACCGGCCTCGCCGTCGATGGAGAACTGGTGCAGATCTCGGCCTACGGCTAGGTCGGAAACAGGAGGCCGGACGCTGCGCCGACGCGCTTGGGAGCGCCGCAGAGGGAGCAGGCGGTGAAGTGCAGCCGCACATCCTTCAGCTGATAGCGGCCCTCGATCGTGAACCCGGGGCCGATCAGCAGCGGGCACATGCAGACATGCACCCGGTGCGCGCGCAGACCATCGATCAGCGTGGTGAGCGCGCGGCAGGCGGCATGGTTGTCCCTGTAGCTGCCCTCGTCGGGCGAACAGGTGAGTTGCCGATCGACCACCGTCGCCCAACCGGCCGGAGCGACGTGGCGGACCCTGACCGCATGGCACGCCCGCGCCGCCGAAGGGCACTGCGCGAGCGCCTCGCTCCGCGTGCCCACCGCCTTGCCGATCGGGTCACTCAGCACCACCGACGTCTGCGGCGTGGGCGGGCCGGGCCCATCCGATGCGGCGTCGACCTGCCCGCCTGAGCAGCCGGCGGCCAGGAACCCGAATAGCACCATCGCAACGGCGATCCGCATGCCATTTGGACGCCCCTGGCGCGGTGATGGTTCCCGCCTGGTGGCCGGTCGATATACTCGCCATCCATCGTGGCTTCGCGGCTGATTGTGTCCGGTGGCCTGGGGTTCATCGGGTCCGAGTTCATACGGCGTGCCGCCGCCCGAGGCGAGAACGTGGTGAACGTGGACGCGTGCACCTACGCGGGCGACCCGCGGCGGCTGGCCGGCGTTGCCGAAGCGGTCGAGACGATCCGCGCCGACGTCGCCGATCAGGCGTTCACCGACATTGTCGCGAGCAGCCGGCCCGACGTGATCGTGCACTTCGCCGCCGAGTCGCACGTGACCCGCAGCGAGTCGGCGCCGGACCGGTTCTTCCACACCAACGTCGAGGGCACCCGGCGCGTGCTCGACGCCGCCGAGCAGGCGGGGACGGAGCTGGTCGTGCACGTCTCCACCGACGAGGTCTACGGGCCCTGCACCGCCGAGCCGTTCCGCGAGCAGGACAAGCTGGAGGGGGAGGGCGCGGCGACCAGCGCCTACGCCCGCAGCAAGGCGCTGGCAGACGACCTGGCGCTCTCCCGGTCGCAGCGGCAGGGGGTGATCGTGGCTCGCCCCACCAACTGCTTCGGTCAGTGGCAGCACCCGGAGAAGGCGATTCCGCGCTGGACGGTGCGCGCCCTGCGGGGCCGCTCGTTGCCGGTGTGGGGCGGGGGGGGACAGGTCAGGGACTGGATGCACGTGGAGGATCTGTGCGCAGCACTGGACGTGCTGATCGAGCGCGGGGAGCGCGGGCAGGCGTACAACATCGCGCCGGAGGGCCGGCAGCGCTCGAACCTCGACGTCGCCCGCCTGGTCGCCGCGGCGGCCGGGCGGGAGGACGATGCCGTTGTCCTGTCAGACTACGACCGGCCCGACCACGACGTTCGCTACGCGATCGACTCATCACGACTACGATCGCTGGGCTGGTCGTGCCGCCACGACTTCGAGGTTGCCCTCGAGCGCACCGTCAGCTGGTATCGGGACCATCAGGAGTGGTGGGCGGAGCTGGAGCCGGAGGCGGAGGCGATCTACCGTGACGATTGACATCCCGGGCGTGGTTGTGTCACAACGGCGCACCTGGCCGGACCAGCGCGGGGACTTCCTGGAGCTGTTCCGCTCCGATGAGTACCCGCAGGCATTCGTCCAGTTCAACCACTCGTTCTCGCGGGCGAACGTCCTGCGCGGGCTTCACTACCACCAGCACCAGGCCGACCTGTGGTACATCGTGCGCGGCCTGGCGCAGGTGGCCCTCGCCGACCTCCGCGGCGACCGCGCCCATGTCGAGGTGTTCGACCTTGCGGCCGGCTCGGCCACGACCGTCTTCATACCGCCCGGCGTCGCGCACGGATACCTCGCGGTCGAGGACGTGGACATGTTCTACGCGGTGACCCGGACCTATGACCTGGATGACGAGCACGGCGTGGCGTGGGACGACCCGGAGCTCGGCATCGCCTGGCGCGTGCGCGATCCGGTGCTGAGCGAACGCGATCGCACCAACCCCCAGCTGCGATGGCAGGACCTCCCGTCGTTCTCGTGACCGGGGGCGACGGCCAGGTCGGCCGCGCCCTGCGACCGCTGCTGCCCACCGCCCGCTACGCCACGCGCGTCGAGCTGGACGTGACCGACCAGGCCCGTGCGAATGACGCGATCGCCGGCGTGGACGTGGTCGTGCACCTCGCGGCAATGACCGACGTCGACCGCTGTGAGCGGGAGCCACAGCTCGCGGAGGAGGTGAACGGCGCGGGCAGCCGCAACGTCGCCGCCGCAGCCCGCGCGGCCGGTGCCCGCGTGATCGGGGTATCCACCGACTACGTGTTCGACGGAACCGCGCCGGGCGAGTACACCGAGGCGGACGAGCCGCGGCCGCTGAGCGCGTACGGGCGCACGAAGCTCGCGGGCGAGCTGGCCCTGCTGGAGGCGGGTGACAACACCGTGATCCGCACGTCGTGGGTGTACGGCGACGGCCGCAACTTCATCCGCACGATCCTGCGCGCGGCCGCGGCGGGCCGCCCACTGGCGGTGGTCGACGACCAGGTGGGACGGCCGACCGCCGCCGACGACGTGGCCCGGGCGATCGTGCACCTGCTGTCGATCGACCCGCCGCGGCTGGTGCACGTCACCGGTGACGGCCCGCCCGCGTCCTGGGCGGGGGTGGCGGAGCAGTCGCTGGCGGCAGCCGGGCTGACGGTCCCCGTCGAGCACGTGAGCACGATCGAGTACGGTCGCCGCATGGATTCCGCCCTGGCCCAGCGCCCGGCCAACTCGCTGCTGTCGCTCGATCGCGCTCGCGGCCTCGGGGTGCCGCTATCGGACTGGCGCACGTCCGCGTCCGCCTACGCACGGGGCGCGGCATGAAGGGCGTGGTGCTGGCGGGCGGGCTGGGGACGCGTCTCAGCCCCATGACCCGCGTCGTCAACAAGCACCTGCTGGACGTGTTCGACGAGCCGATGGTCTACTTCCCGCTGCGCAGCCTGGTCGCGGCCGGCGTGACCGACGTCGTGCTCGTGACCGGCCAGGAGATCGACCAGTTCCGGCACCTGCTCGGTGACGGATCGGAGCTCGGCGCCAGCATCACGTACGCTGTCCAGCAGGGCGAGGGTGGGATCGCGGACGCGCTGGCGCGGGCCGGCCCCCAGCTGGAGGGCGAGGACGCCGTTGTGATCCTGGGCGACAACATCTTCCAGGACGACCTGACGCCGTACGTCCGCGCCTTCCAGCAGCAGGGCGGCGGCGCCCGCATCCTGCTCAAGCGCGTGTCCCCTCACGACGCGCGCCGGTTCGGCGTTGCGACGGTGCGGGGTGAGCAGATCATCGAGATCGAGGAGAAGCCGGAGCGCCCGCAGAGCGATCTGGTCGTGACCGGCTGCTACATGTACGACGCGGAGGCGTTCTCGATCATCGCCGGCCTGCAGCCCTCGGCCCGCGGAGAGCTCGAGATCACCGACGTCAACAACACCTACATCCGCGCCGGCACCATGAGGTTCGACATCCTCAGGGGCTGGTGGACGGATGCCGGCACGTCTGCGAGCAAGCTGAAGGCGTCGATCCTGGTCGCGCTGGCGAAGGGCGTCACCTTCGACGCCTCGTAGCAGGCGGCCGCGATCCGACCGCCCCGTCTGCGACCGTTCCGGCATGGGCGCTATCCGCGACGAGTGGCGACTGATCACCTCCTACGGCGACCACCACCGGCGCCTGCTGGGGCGGCTGGGGCTGGTGCTGGTGCTCACGGTCATCATCGACGTGATCGGCGCGGTCGCGATGTTCATGCTGGAGCGCCACTCGGCAGGCAGCCAGGTGCGCACGATCGGCCAGGCCCTGTTCTTCTCGTCCGTGCAGCTGCTGACCGTCTCCTCCCAGATACCGAATCCGGTCACCCCGGCCGGCCGCGTGGTCGACCTGCTGCTCGAAATCTGGGCCGTGGTCGTGGTGGCCGGCTCGGCCGGCGCGATCGCGAGCTTCTTCCAGAGCAACGACCGATAGACGGTTGCCAGCGAAAGTAGTTGCTGAATCACCCAAGTGGGTGGCGGCCCAAGCGCCTGCTCGGCCGATAGCAACCTGGATTGTCCGCACTTTTAACGTGGGAGGAGGAAGCATGACGGACGTGCTCAAGACGCTGCACGAAGAGGCCGGCCAGACCATGGCCGAGTACGCGGTTGTGCTCGGCGTGATCACGATCGCAGTGGTCGTGACGCTGGGTCTGCTGTCGACCACGATCAGCAACACCCTGAACAGCGTTATCGCCGCGATGTAGTCACTCGCTTCGGCCCGCACCGCCGATCTGCCGATCGGCGCGGGCCGAAGCGATGACAACACCCTTCGCGGAACCAGAATCTAGAAGCCGAGCGTCTCCGGAACCAGGATCACGCTGATCCGCGCTCCCGGCTCGTAGGAGATGATCAGCGTCTTTGCCAGCACCGTGCCCGGGAAGCCTGCCGCTTGCATGCGATCCCACTCGCGCGCCAGGCTGTACTGCTGCAGCCGCTCGAGGCCCTCGGCCACGTCGCGCACCAGCTTCTGGTGGCCGACCACCAGGATCACGTGCCCGCCCGCGTAGGCGTACGCGCCCAGCTGGCTGCCTGACCCCGACCCGACCACGACCTGACCGTCGTCGGTGATCGCCGCGGCGCTTCCGATCACGTAGTCCGGGGCTGCGCCCAGCTTTCGCATCTCCCGCCCCTGCGTCTCGCGATCGAGCTGCTTCAGCCGCGGCCGCACCGGGTCGTAACGGCCGGAGTTCTCGAGCACGTCGGTGAGCCCGATCTGCTGCAGCGTCTCCGACAGGCCGGTGTGCACCTCGGCGCCCTCGGGCAGCGCGTCCAGCACCAGCTGCCGGGCCTGGTCGCCGCTGTCGGCGATCGTCACCTGGAAGCCGCGCTGCCGAAGCGCCTCGGCGGTGCGCTCCAGCCGCTCGGCGTCGGCCGGCTGTGCGAAGTCGGGGTTGGCCGTGCCGGGTTGGGGAAGGGTGAAGGTCACAACTGCTCCTCGGGAGGTGGTGGTGGATAGAGCGTTAGCCTAGCATCAATCATTTGTGATACATAGACGATCTGCTCTCGACCTTGTACACTGGATGCATGAAAACCGACGCTCCCGCCCTGCCCTCGACCGCATCCAGCGTGCTGATCGCACAGCTCGGCCGCGGCCTGCGCCCGCGTATCGAGCAGGCGATCGCGCCCACCGGCCTGCGGCCGCGTGAGCTGCTGGCGCTGCAGCACCTGCGCGAGCGCGGCCCCTCTGCCCAGCAGGCGCTGGCCGACCTGCTGCGCGTCGACCCCTCGAACCTGGTGGGGGTGCTGAACGACCTCGAGGACGAGGGCCTGATCGTCCGCAGCCGCGACCGCGCCGATCGCCGCCGCGGCATCATCGAGCTGACCGACCAGGGCGGCCGCGTGCTCCAGGAGCTCGACCGCGCCCTCCATGGTATCGACGACGCCGTGCTGTCAGTGCTGAGCGAGCGCGAGCGGGCAACCCTCAACGGATTGCTTGCGCGCGCCGTCGAGGCGGTCGCCGGGCCGTGCTCCGAGCAGCCCGAGCCGGGCTGCTAGCCGGCGTTGAGCGAGACACAGCCGCTGCGCGCGCTGATGCGCGACCGCACGGTGGGGCTGCTGGTAAGCGTCGAGCTCCTGATGTCGCTCGGCTTCGGCGCCATCGTCACCACGCTCGGCTGGCAGGGCTACTCGCGCGCCCACGACCCGCTGGTGCTGGGCCTGATCGGGCTGGCCGAGTTCATCCCGGCGGTGGTGCTGGCGCTGCCCGCCGGCCACGCCGCCGACAGCCACGACCGCCGCCGTGTGACCGCGCTGGGCCTGGCGGTGGTGGCCGCCGCGGCGGTTGCGCTGGCGGTCGATGCCGGCAGCGGCGACACCGCCGTCTGGCCGCTGTACGTGCTGGCGTTCGTGATCGGGGTCGGCAATGCCTACTCCGCCCCGGCGGTGGGGCCGCTGCTGGCGGCGGGCGTCTCGCAGGCCATGCTCGCGCGGGCGGTGGCGGTGCTGGCGTCGGTGATGCAGGCGGCAATGATCGCCGGCCCCGCCGTCGCCGGCCTGCTGCAGGTGGTGGGCCCGCCCGTGCCCTACGCCTTCGCCGCCGTCTGCGCGGTGCTGGCGATGGTGATGGTGATGCTGGTGCCCAAGGCGATCGGCCGCGCGCACGTGGCCGAGCAGGAGGCCAGCCTGTCCGACGCCCTCGCCGGTGTGCGCTTCATCTTCGACACGCCGGCGCTGCTGGGCGCGATCTCGCTCGACCTGATGGCGGTGCTGTTCGGGGGCGCCACGGCGCTGCTGCCGGTCTTCTCCCAGACGATCCTGCACGTTGGCGCGTTTGGCAACGGTCTGCTGCGTGCCGCGCCCGGCATCGGCGCGGTGGTGGTGGGATCGGTGCTCTCGGGCCGTCCGCTGAAGCGCCGGGTCGGCCGCACGCTGCTGGTGGTGGTGGCGCTCTACGGCGCCTTCACGATCGTGTTCGGCTTCTCGACCAGCTTCGTGCTGTCGATGGTCGCGCTGGCAGCGCTGGCCGGCGCCGACATGGTCTCGATGTCGATCCGCGGCACCCTGGCGCCGCTTCTGACAGCGCCCGCTCTGCGAGGCCGGGTGGGGGCGGTGGAGCGCGTCTTCATCGGCGCCTCCAACGAGCTGGGCGCGTTCGAGTCGGGCGTCGCGGCGGCGCTGATCGGCGCGGTGCCGGCGGTGGTGCTGGGCGGCGCCGCCGCGATCCTGGTGGCCCTGGTCTGGGCCTGGAAGTTCCCCGCGCTTCGCCGCATCGACCGGTTCGAGGACATCGACACGCCGGCCGTCCCGCCCGCGGTCGGGTTGCAGCCGGCGGCAGAGGGGCGGCAGGTGGGTGCGTAGCGTAGGCTCCGCCTTGCGGTGTGACGGATGCCACCAGGGGGAGGTCAACGCTGATGACGCGCATCACTCGCGGGTTCCACGGTCGCCGGCGGCCCGACGTCGATCCGGCGCGGGTGCCGCCCGGGCAGTACGTGACGCAGGACTTTCCGGTGCTCTCGGCGGGGCCGACCCCGCACGGGTCGCTGGATACCTGGAGCTTCACGATCCGCGGGCAGGTCGACCAGCCGCACACCTGGACGTTTGACGAGTTCCAGGCGCTGCCGCGCGAGACGGTGACGCGGGACATCCACTGCGTGACGAAGTGGTCGAAGCTGGACACGGTCTGGACGGGCGTGTCGCTCGACACGCTGCTGGACGGCGTTGAGACCAGCGCCGAGTACGTGACCGCGTTCAGCGACGGCGGCTACACCACCAACCTGCCGCTGGAGGACCTGACCGGCGGCCGCGCCTGGATCGCGTTCTCCTACGACGACGAGCCGCTTCACCCCGAGCACGGCGGGCCGGCCCGGCTGCTGGTGCCGCACCTCTACTTCTGGAAGAGCGCCAAGTGGGTGCGCGGGCTGGAGCTGCAGCCGGAGGATGAGCCCGGCTTCTGGGAGGGCTACGGTTACCACAACTACGGGGATCCGTGGCGCGAGCAGCGCTACGCCGGCGATTGAACTGGCAGCCGGCAACCGTGCTGGAGCTGATCGAGCAGACCGCCCGCACGAAGAGCATCGTGTTCGACGTCCCCGGCTGGGGCCGGCACCGAGCCGGCCAGCATGTGGACGTGCGGCTCACGGCCGAGGACGGGTATCAGGCGCAGCGCAGCTACTCGATCGCCTCCGCGCCGGAGGACCGCCACATCGAGCTGACGGTGGAGCGGATCGACGATGGCGAGGTGTCGCCCTACCTGGCGGACGAGCTGCTGGCGGGCGATGAGATCGAGCTGCGCGGCCCGATCGGCGGCTACTTCGCCTGGGAGGAGGCGCCGGGAATGCCGGTGTTCCTGGTCGGTGGTGGCTCGGGGATCGTGCCGCTGCGCGCGATGCTGCGCCATCACCGCGCCACCGATAGCGCCGTGCCGGTGCGGCTGCTGTACTCGGCGCGCTCGCTCGATGACGTCATCTACCGAGACGAGCTGACGGCGGCCGACGCCGGCGACGTCCGGCTCACGCTGACGCGCCGGCAGCCGGCGGGCTGGACTGGATACGGGCGGCGGGTCGACCGCGAGCTGGTGGCCGAGGTCTGCTGGCCGGCGCCGGAGCGGCCGCTCGTGTACGTCTGCGGCCCCACCGGATTCGTCGAGGCCGTGGCCGGCGCCCTCGTCTCGCTCGGCCACGAGGCGGCCAGGATTCGAACGGAACGATTTGGACCGACGGGAGGCGAGACGCCATGATCGACAACCAGGCACTCGACGGCAACGCGATCGCGGGCACGCTTGCGGAGGTGTTCGGCGGCGATATGACGACCGCGATCGGCACCTGCGGGCACTGCGGGACACGCGGGCCGGTGGCGGAGGTGGTCGTCTATAGGAGGGCTCCGGGCGTGGTGGTGCGCTGCCGGGTGTGCGACGGCCTGCTGATGGTGATCACCCAGGTCCGTGACGTCTTCTGCGTGGACGCGCTGGGGCTGGCCGAGCTGCAGGCGCCGGCCTGACCCCGCCGCGCGGGTCAGGGCAGGCGCCAGAACGGCGACAGGTAGGTGCGTAGCGCGGCGATGTCGCCGTCTCCACGAGCAGCGTCGTCGGGCAGGTAGCCGATCGGGTCGGCCAGCAGCGGCCCCGTGCCAAGCACGCCCTCCAGCGTCGCGTGCAGGCAGTAGGCGGCGTAGGTGCGCGCGTAGCCGCCCTCCTGCACCAGCACCAGCTTGCCGTCGCACAGATCGCCGGCGGCCTCCGCCACCATCCGGCCGACCCGCCGGAACCCGGCCATCAGCAGGTTCTGGCGGCCGTTGGGGTCGAAGCCGCTGGCGTCCTGTCCGCACGCGCCCACGATCAGGTCGGGCCGGTACTGGTCGAGGATCGGCCGGATCACCTGCGTGAAGGCCGCCTCGTAGGCGCGGATGCCGCCGCCCAGTCCCAGCTCGGCGTTGACGTTGTGGCCGGCGCCGCGGCCGACGCCGACCTCGGCGGGCGATCCGGTCTGCGGATGCGACGGCCCCCAGCTGCCGTGGCGCATGTGCAGCGAGACCGTGAGCACGTCGGCGCGGTCGTAGAAGCAGGCTTGCGTGCCGTTTCCGTGGTGGACGTCCCAGTCGATGATCGCCACCCGCTCGCAGCCGGCCGCCAGCGCCCGTTCGGCCACCAGCGCCACGTGATTGAAGAAGCAGTAGCCGTCGGCCGTGGCCGGGGCGGCGTGGTGGCCGGGCGGCCGCACCGGGGCGTAGACGATCCGCGAGCTGCCCGATATGACCGCGTCGCCAGCCGCCATCGCCGTTCCCGCCGCCGCCAGCAGCGGCCGCCACGACTCGCCGGTGACGAGCGTCGAGGGCGCGAACACGCGGCCGCCCTGCTCGCAGGCCTCGCGCAGCATCGCGATGTAGGCGGGGTCGTGCACGGCCGCCAGCTCGTCCTCGCCGGCCAGGCGGCCGTCGTGCCAGCGCAGCCGGTCGGCCAGCGGCCCCCGCTGCAGCACCGAGACCATGTTCCGCACCCACTCCGCGTTCTCGGGATGCAGCTCCGGCACGTCCAGCAGGTCTGACGGCCCACCCTCGAAGATGCCGCGCCCGGTGTCGTGATCGAGCACGGCCGGGTGCCAGAACACGTCGATCACAGCGCGGTCAGCTCGCGCGGCAACGTTGGAGAGAATCTCGATCTCATGGGTGCATGTGTAGGGTTGCCGTCATGCGGGTGTTCACGTTCGCCGAGCGGCCGGATCTGGCGGAACGTACCGACGAGGTTCCCGAGGTCTTCCCCGAGTATATGGGGCACGGAGCGGTGCTCGTCGCCCACTGGGACAAGCTCCGCACGCAGCTCCCCGAGCTCCAGCTTGTGCTCTGGGATGAGGAGCGCGACGCCGTTGTCGGCTACGGCCGCACGATCCCCGCCCGCGAGCGTGAGGGCCTGCCTGGAGGCGTTGATGACATGGTCGGGCGCTGGTTCGGCGGGGGGGCTCGTCCCGAGCCCGACGTGCTCTCGGCGCTCCTGGTGGTCGTAGACCATCGCCGCCGCGGCGAGGGGCTCTCGGGTCTCATCATCCAGGAGATGCGTGGCCTCGCCGGCCGGCTCGGTTTCGCTTCGCTGATCGCGCCCGTGCGCCCGACCTGGAAGGAGCGCTATCCGCTGATTGGGATGGAGGACTACGTGCGCTGGACGCGAGCGGACGGGCTCCCGTTCGACCCGTGGATCCGTCTGCACGCCCGGCTCGGCGCTGAGCAGCTCGAGGTGTGCCCCGCGTCCATGGCGATCGAGGGGACGCGCGAGGAGTGGGAGGAGTGGGTCGGTATGCGCTTTCCGGCCGACGGGAGCTATGTCGTGCCCGGCGCGCTCGTGCCCGTGCAGTTCTCAAACGGCCGCGGCGCCTACGTCGAGCCGAACCTGTGGATGCGCCATTCCGTCGAGCCGGAGCCCGATGCACGGCCCGCTCTCCACTGGGAGCGTTAGCGCAGCACGGTCAACGTGCGGGGGAGGCGGGACAGCACCTCGACCCGCTCCGGCCCCATCAGCATCGTCTCCATGTAGCTGGCCGTGAACCCGGCGTCGCGGTCGAACAGGATGTTCTCGTAGTTGGTGACGTAGCCCGGCTCCCACGTGAACCGCTCGAACGCGTCGTTTGCGAGGTAGGTGTGCCCGACCCAGTTGGGCGGTATCGCGATCCCGAGCGCGTAGCCGCCCACCCACCACACCTGCTCGCGGTCGAAGCGCGAGAACACGTGCTGCTCGGCCGCCTGCTGCGCCACCTCCAGCGGATCGCCCGGCCGCACCGCGGCGATCACCGCGTCCACGCTGCCGGCGGTCTGCTCCAGGATGGCGCGCGCGGCGGGATGGTCGCGCCCGATCGCAAACGTGCGGCAGACGTCGACGTGGTAGCGGCTCTGCACGCCGCAGACGTCCACGTACATCACGTCTCCGGCTTCCACCGGCCGCCGCGACGGCGGTGAGTGGGTGCGGCACCACACGTCGGGCCCGGCCGAGACCATCGTGCGGATGGCCGGCTCCTCGCCGCCGCGTGCCGCCATCTCGGAGTTCAGGTGCGCGGCGATCTCGAGCTCGGTGCGCCCGGGCCGCACGTACTCGCCCAGCGACTCGACGGCCGCGTCGACGATCTCTGACGCGCTCCGCACGCAGGCCAGCTCCGCCTGCGACTTGACCAGCCGCACCCGGTCGACGATCCAGTCGCCGGCCACCACGCTCGCGCCGGTGGCCGCGATCGCCTCCGCGATCCGGTCGACCAGCGGCGCGCCCGGCGATGCCGCCCACCGCTCCACGCCGATCGTCGCCGACGACCACCCGCGCTCCTGCACCGCCGCGCGCAGCTGGTCGATCGCCGTCGCGTAGTCGTAGAAGACGGCGTCGTCGAACAGCGCCACCCGCTCCACCAGCGTCCGGTGGCGGTCGTAGTCGACGAACAGCAGCCGCTCGTCCTCGCGGGCCACGATCACCCCCACCGGCGCCCGCGGCGGGTACCAGATCGACTCGAAGCCGGTTAGGTAGCAGAGGTTCGCGGGGCGCAGCACCAGCAGCACGTCGACGTCGCGTCGCGCCATCTCATCGCGCACGCGCCGGGCGCGGTCGCGGTACTCCGTCTCCGTGAACGGCAGGCCGAGCTCGACGCCATCGCGGGTGATTGGGGCCACGGCCCGATGCTCGCAGAAACGCCGCGGCCGATCAACGCTCGGTGTGCCCGCTTGCGCGATGTTTGCCGTAGCGCGCGTCGGGTGGCACCATAGGTAGCGGGCAAACGGCGGCGAGCAACTCGGCGGCGTTAGGGGTGGTTTGTGAGTTGGCAGGTGAGTCAGAACGGGGTCCGCGACGGCACCGGTAGCGAGGTGCCGGAGCAGCCGGAGCTGCCGGTGATCGACGACGCCGGCCTCGCCGACGAGGTCGTTTCTGCGCAGACTCTGGGCCAGTTTCTGCGGCAGGAGCGTGAGCTGCGCGGCATCCCGCTCGACCGGATCGAGCAGGCCACCCGCATCCGCGCGGCGCAGCTGCGGGCGATCGAGGACGACCGCCTGGAGGCGCTGCCGGCCGAGGCCTACGCGCGCGGCTTCGTGCGCACCTCCGCCGAGTACCTGGGCCTGCACGGCGACGACGGGGGCGCCATCTTCAACGCGCAGTGGAACCGCGCGGCCCCCCGGGCCGCGCCGGCGCCCCCGCACACGCCGGTCTCGGTCGCCCGCAGTTCACCGTCCGGGCTGTTCAGCCTGTGGGTGGGACTGGCCTGTCTGCTCCTGGCCGGGTCGGCCGTGCTCTACCTGGTGGGTGGGTCGGGCGGCGGCCACACGGCGCAGCCGCCGCCGACCACGCACCCGCCGGCCACGCACCCCGTCACCAGCCAGGGCACCACGGCAACGCAGACGCCACCGCCGGCGCAGCCGGCGGGCGTGCGGATGACCGTGACCGCGGCACAGGGCAGCTGCTGGCTGGAGGCGCGTCGCGGCTCCGCGAGCGGGGCACTGCTGGCCGAGCGGACGCTGGCGCCGGGCCAGGCCGTGCACCTGCACGGCCCCCGCCTGTGGCTGCGGCTGGGGGATCCGACCAGCGTCCGGCTGCGGGTCAACGGGAAGGCGCTCAAGAACTCCTATCCGGCCCAGCCGATCAACCTGATGGTGACTCCGCACGGCGCCACCCAGCTATAGGTCAGGCTGAAGCCAGACCCGAGTCCTGACGGGTTGGCTCGGTCGCGCCCGCGATCGGCAGCACGATCGTGAACGTCGCGCCCTCGCCCGCGACGCTGGCCACCTCGACCGAGCCGCCGTGGGCCTCGGCGATGGCCTGCACGATCGCGAGCCCCAACCCGCTGCCGCCGCTGCGGCGGGCGCGCGACGCGTCCACGCGGTAGAAGCGCTCGAACAGGTGCGGCAGGTCATCGGCGGCGATGCCCGGCCCGGTGTCGCTGACCTCGACGGTGCGGTCGTCGCCGGCCGTCGCCAGCGCCACGGCGATGCTGGTGCCGGGCGGTGTGTGGGCGCGGGCATTGGCCAGCAGGTTGGCGACCGCCTGGCGGATCCGCAGCTCGTCGCCGACCAGGTCGGAGCCGCCGCTCGAGCTGAAGCTGATCGGCCAGTCGGCGTGAAGCATGGCGTGATCGGCCACCATCTCGGCCAGCACCGCCTCCAGGTCGAACTGCTCCTGTCCCAGCGGCCGTCCCTGGTCGAGGTTTGCCAGCAGCAGCAGGTCCTCCACGATCACGCCCATCCGCTCGGCCTCCGACTCGATCCGGCTCATCGCAAGCGCCAGGTCGTCGGGCCGGCTGGCCGCGCCGCGGTGGAACAGCTCGGCGAAGCCGCGCACCGATGTCAACGGCGTCCGCAGCTCGTGTGACGCGTCGGACACGAACCGGCGCAGCCGCTCCTCCGACTGCCGCCGCTGCTCGAAGGCCTGCTCGATCTGGGCCAGCATCGCGTTCAGGGAGCGGGCCAGGTCACCGACCTCGGTGCCGGGCGCCTCCTCCGGCACGCGCTGTGTGAGGTCGCCGCCCGCGATCGCCGCGGCCGTGTCCTCGATCCGCACCAGCGGCCGCAGCTCGCGGCGCACCAGCCAGAACGCGATCGCCGCCACCACCGCCAGCACCATCAGGCCGACCAGCAGCTCCAGCATGGCCAGCCGGTTGAGCGTCGTGTTGACGTCATGCAGCGGCGTCGCGATCACCGTCCGCACGCGGTCGCCGCCGAGCGTGCCCGGCAGGCCGGCTGTGGCGAGGATGCGGTAGTCGTCGTGGGTGGACGTCCCCACTGGCGCCTGGCTCACCTCGTGCTTCAGCTCCGCGGGTACGGCACCGTTGTCGACGTACAGGGATGCGAGCACCGAGTCGTCGGTGTCGACCACGGCCGCGTAGCTGCCACGCGGCAGGACGTTCAGCACCGGACCCTGGGCGCCCTGATCTGTGTCGCCGCGCGCGAAGTACATCGCGACGGGGGGCGCGGCCGATCGTAGCTGGGAGTCGACCCGGTCGATCAGGAATCCGCGGAGCTCGTAGCGGGTGGCGATCCCCGCCGCCAGCAGGCCGGCCGCGACCAGCACCACCGCCAGCATCGACAGCCGCAGCCGCAGCGTCATGCGCCGGGGCGAGAGCACGTCAGCCGGTCCGCAGCCGGATCGCGTAGCCGAAGCCGCGCACCGTCTGGATCAGGCGCGGCTCGCCCGGCTGGTCGATCTTCTTGCGCAGGTAGCTGATGTAGGTCTCGACCACGCTCGAGTCGCCGCCGAAGTCGTAGCGCCAGACGTGGTCGAGGATCTGCGCCTTGCTGACGACGCGGCCGGCGTTCACCAGCAGGTAGCGCAGCAGGTTGTACTCGGTCGGCGTCAGCTGCACCAGCCGGTCGCCGCGGCGCACCTCGTGCGCGTCGTCGTCGATCGAGAGGTCGTGGTAGGCGACCCGCGACTCCGACCCGCCGGCCGCGTCCGGCTGGGTGCGGCGCAGGATCGCTCGCACGCGCGCGACCAGCTCCTCCAGGCTGAACGGCTTGCCGACGTAGTCGTCGGCGCCCAGCGTGAGCCCGTGCACGCGGTCGGCGGTCTGGTCCTTCGCGGTCAGGAACAGCACCGGCACGCGCGGCTCGGTCGCCGACAGCCGCCGGTAGACCTCGAAGCCGTCCAGGTCGGGCAGCATCACGTCCAGCACGATCAGGTCGGGCCGGAAGCGGTCGGTCAGCTTCATGGCGGCGCGGCCGCTGGCGGCGCACTCGACCTCGAAACCCTCGTAGCGCAGCACGGTCGAGACCAGCTGCGTGATCGATTCCTCGTCGTCGACCACAAGTATGCGGGGTGCCTCGCTCTGCATCGTGCCTCCAGGCTATGAGCCGAACCTTAGGGTTTCCTGGGAACCGCCTGGGGGCGGGCGAGGGACGGGATGGAGAGCCGATGGCTAGCTGGCCCACCACGCCATCTTCCGGCGCCTCAGGTACGTGAACACCAGGTGATGCGGCTGAACCTGCTGCTGTTGATGACGGTCTCGTTCCTGCCCTTTCCGACCGGGCTGGCGGCCCAGGCGGTGCGCGACGCGAACGCCGAGCGCGTGGCGGTGATCTTCTACGGCTCGTCGCTGCTGCTCGTCTCGGTGGCGCTGGCCGCGCTGTGGCGCTCGGTCGTGCGCGACCCGAAGCTGCTGCGGCCGGAGGTCACGGAGGAGGAGATCCGCGCGATCACGAACCGTGCGACCCCCAACATTGGCCTCTACGTGGGCGCCACCGTGCTTGCGATCTTCGCCCCCAATGCGGCCGCCGGCTTCTACCTCGTGATCGCGCTGGTCCCGGTGGCGCGGGCGCGCGGCGATTCGCCGGCCCCGGAGCCGGAGGGCGGCCGCGCCGCCTGAGCCGAGGCGTCAGCAGAACTCCTCGTCGCTGTCGCCCGGCCGCCGCGTCAGCGTGCCGCCGTCGTCCAGCTCGTAGAAGCCCATCTCGCCCAGCGGCGGCGAGTACGCGTGCAGCGACGCAGCCGGATCGCCGGCGGCGTGACCGCGGGCCGGAGCCACTTCGCAGCATCAATGCTGCAGATGCCAGGCGCCGAGCACGGCATCTGGCCAAGCCGGCAGACGCGCCGTCAGTGACCGCAAGGTGCACGCGGAAACCCGCCGAGCGAAGGACGACGCGCTGCATGCGGCTCGCCGGGTGCAGCGGATCGGTGTGGCGAGCGCGCTCACCGACAAGCGAGTGGCCCGCAGCTCCGGCATGCGACCCACCACGCATCTCGGGCCGCCAGCCTCTCGATCAGCTCACCCCGCCGGCATCAGGTCCGGAACACGACCATCGCGGTGGTCGCGGCAGGCACGCTGGCAGGAGCCGCGTACGTCGTGCGGCCCAGGATTGCGATGGTGATCCGCACCGCCGATGCGCCGATCGGGAGCGATCAGAACCCCACGGCCGCCGAGGCTGCGGTGGCCGCGACCCCGACCGAAACCCAGCAGGCGTCAGCGGACTGAGCGAGGGCGGTCAGCGGTGACGATGCAGCGGACGCACGTCACCGCGACCGCGACTCGCTGAGCGAGCGCGCAGGCGTGCTCACGGGCTCCCGCGGCGGCGCCGGCTGATCCGCCCGGCCGGGGACGCCGCCGCGTGCCAGCGACGCCGCCGCCGCCACCAGGCAGGCCGCGATCGCGAACGTGAACGCCGCGTGCAGGCCGTCGCGGAACGGCCCCGAGATCAGGTCCGGGAAGAACGAGTGACCGACCAGCACCGCCTTGTCATGAGGCGACAGCGCGGCCAGCGCGTGCGGGCCCAGCAGGTGCTGGATCGGGTTGTAGCCGAGGAACGCGGCGAACAGGATCGAGACCGGCGGCAGGTGCGCGATCCGCTCCGCCGTGGCGTGCGGGACGCCGTGCGCCTGCAGGCCGCCCAGCATCGTGTCGGGCAGCGTGGAGGCCAGGCCCAGGATCATGAGCGTGAAGAAGATGCCGATCGAGAGCACCTGCGCCGAGTTCTGGAAGGTCTGGTTCATGCCGCCGCCGGCGCCGCGGTCGGTGGCGGGCAGGCTGTTCATCACCGCCGCCCGGTTGGGCGAGGCGAACATGCCCATCGAGAGGCCGTTCAGCAGCAGGATGCCGGCGAACGTGGGGTAGGAGAAGTTGGTCGGAAGCAGCATCAGCAGGCCGAAGCTGATGGCCGCGCCGATCATGCCGGCGGTCGCGAACGGGCGCGCGCCGAAGTGGTCGGACAGGAACCCCGAGGTGGGCCCCGCGATCAGGAACCCGGCCGTCAGCGGCAGCATGAAGATGCCGGCCCAAAGCGGCGTCTGCTCGAAGCTGTAGCCGTGCTGCGGCAGCCAGATGCCCTGCAGCCAGATGATCAGCATGAACATCAGCCCGCCCCGCGCGACCGCCGACAGGAACGTCGAGAGCGTGCCGAACGTGAACGCCCGGATCCGGAACAGCTGCAGCCGGAACATGGGGTGGGCGACGCGCCGTTCGATCATCGCGAACGCGATCAGGCTGACGGTCGCGGCGGCCATCAGCGCCACCACCTTGGGGCTCGTCCAGCCGGTGGGGTGGCCGTTGGCCGGGCGGATCCCGTAGGTGACCGCCACCATCACCAGCACCAGCCCCAGCGCGAACGTGACGTTGCCCCACCAGTCGACCGGGGCGCGCCGCGGCACGCTTCGCTCCTCCAGCTTGAGGTAGGCCCAGACGGTGCCGAACAGCCCGATCGGCACCGAGATCAGGAACACCAGCCGCCAGTCGATCGGCGCCAGCAGGCCGCCCAGCACCAGCCCCACGAACATGCCGCTGACGCCGACGATGTTGTTGATGCCGAGCGCCAGGCCGCGCTGGTTGGAGGGGAAGGCGTCGGTGATGATCGCGGCCGCGTTGGCCAGCAGGCAGGCGCCGCCGATGCCCTGCACGATCCTGAACCCGATCAGGTAGGTGGCGCCGGCGGTGCCGGTCATCCAGTCGATCGCGAGCAGCAGCGAGGCCACGGTGTAGATCACGAAGCCGAGGTTGTAGATGCGCACGCGGCCGTACATGTCGCCCAGCCTCCCCAGGCTGACTATCAGGACGCTGGTCACGACCAGGTAGCCGAGGATCATCCACAGCAGGTAGAAGCTGTTTCCCGGCACCAGCGGATCGAGCTTGATGCCGCGGAAGATGTTCGGCATGGCGATCAGGATGATGGAGGCATCCAGGGTCGCCAGCAGAACACCGAGCGTGGTGTTGGACAGCGCGATCCACTTGTAGCGATCGGAATCCATGCGTCGAAGTCTACAGGTAAACTGTTAAGATAGGCTGTAGTGATGATCGAGCCATCGATGCTGGCGAGCGACCTGCGGGTCGTGATCGGCCAGCTGATCCGCCGCCTGCGGGAGGAGCGGCGCGACCTCACGCTGAGCCAGGTGACGGTGCTCGGCCGGCTCGACCGGCTGGGGCCGGCGTCGATCAGCGACTTGGCGGCCGACGAGCGCGTGCGGCCCCAGTCGATGGCGAGCACCGTAGCCTGGCTGGCCGACCGCGGGCTGGTCGAGCGCGGCCCGCACGCCGTCGACCGGCGCCTGGTCGTGGTCACGCTGACCGATGCCGGCCGCAAGGCCGTCGCGGAGGACCGCCGCCGCCGCGAGGGCTGGCTGGCCAACGCCATCGAGCGCGACCTGACGGAGCGGGAACGGCGCCTGCTGGCCGAGGCGACGCTGCTGCTGGCGCGGCTGGCGGAGAGCGATCAACGGCGGCCGCGGTCGTGATCGGTTGTGTATCGGTGGGCCGGCCGGCTTTGTGCCGGTCGATACTGCCGATACTCTATGGCGCGTGGCCAGCATGACCAGCAGACTTCGCGCCCCGGTCTCCGCCGTTGTCATGGCGGGCATGGTGGCGGTTGCGGGGGCATGCAGCAGCATGTCGGCGGGCGCGCCGTCCCAGCCCGGGGGCGTCTCCGCGCCGCCGGCGACCTCGGCCGTGCAGTTCTCGATCAAGCCGTCCAACGGCCACAGGCGGGTGCCTCCGGGAAAGACGGTGATGGTCAGCGTCACCAACGGCAAGCTCACCGGCGTTACGGCCGGCGCTCCCGGCGACCCGCTGACCGGGAAGCTGAAGCACGGCCACACGGTCTGGATGAGCCGAAACACGCTGCACACCGCCACCCGCTACACGGTGCACGCGAGCGCGGTTGACGCCGCCGGCCACACGGTCACCGCGACCAGCAGCTTCCGCACGCTGGCGCCCCATCAGGTCGAGAACACCACCATCTTCGAGGCCGCCCATGGCACCTACGGCGTGGGCATGCCGATCACGCTCACGTTCGACCACCCGGTCACCAACCGGCGAGCGGTGGAACGGGCACTGCACGTGAGCGCCTCCAAGCCCGTCACCGGCGCCTGGTACTGGGATGGCGACAGCACCGTCTACTTCCGCCCGCGGAACTACTGGCCGGAGCACACGACCGTGCACTTCGAGGGCGACCTGGACGGCGTCGAGGCGGCGCCGGGCGTGTATGGGACGCATACGCTGAAGCAGGTGTTCACGATCGGCGACTCGCTGATCGCGGTCGCCAGCACGACCGAGCACCACGTCCAGATCTACCGCCACAAGAAGCTGTACGCGACCTGGCCGATCAGCACCGGCAAGCCCGGAGACGACACGCCCAACGGCACGTATCTGACCATCGAGAAGGGCAACCCGGTGGAGATGAAGGGGCCGGGCTACGACCTGATGGTGCCGTTCTCGGTCAGGTTCACGTGGTCGGGCGACTACATGCACGACGCGTACTGGTCGGTTGGCGAGCAGGGCTTCACGAACGTCAGCCACGGCTGCGTGAACCTGTCGCCGGCCAACGCCGAGACCTACTACAACTGGGCGGTGCCGGGCGATCCGGTGACGGTCACCGGCAGCCCCCGCGGCGGCGCCTGGGGCAACGGCTGGACGGTCTGGTTCCTGACCTGGAAGGAGCTCGTGAATGGCAGCTCACTGCACCGGGCGATCCGGGTGGGGAAGCACGGCGACAGGCCGGTCGACCCGTCCACGCTGAAGAAGAAGCCGCTGACGTCGCCCGTGCTGACGTCGCAGCCGGGCAACGCCGATCCGGCGTGAGCTCGCGATCGCTCCCCGCTTGCCGTTGGCTGGGATCAGGATCACAATCACAAACCCGCAGCGACAGAACCGGCCGGCGCGGCTACAGCCGCTGCAGATCCAGCGCCGCCCGCTGTTCGGCCCAGGGGTCGGGAGCTTGCCGTGCCAGCTCGCGCGCCTCGGCCAGCCGCCCGCGGGCCGATTCCGTGTCACCCTCGGCGGCGTCGAGCGCGGCCAGCGCGCGCAGCGCCTCCGAGCGGTACGAGCCCGGCACAAGGGCCTCGCGGCCAAGCGCCTCGGCCTCGGTCAGGTACGCCCGCGCGGTCGCCGTGTCGGACATGTCCCGGGCGACGGCCGCGCCGACCTCCAGGGCGCAGCTGACCAGCAGCGGCGCCCCCACCTGGCGTGCCAGCGTCAGCGCCTCGTCCGCCTCGTCTGCGGCGCGCCCAAGCTCGCCAAGTGCCAGGCTTGCGTAGCCCAGCAGCCACAGGAAGTAGGAGCTGAAGAAGCGATCGTCGAGGCGCCGGCTGATCTGGAGCCCCTCCTCGGCCGCGGCCCGGGCCGCGATCGCGTTGCCGGTGCGCCGCTCGGCCAGGGCCAGGCCCAGCAGCGCCATTCGCATTCCCTGGAGGTCGCCGCGGCCACGAGCCATTCGCAGGGCCTCTCCGCCCGCCGCCCGCGCCCGGCCGAACTCGCCCAGCAACGGATAGATCGAGCCGGCAGTGCCCAGCGCGTCCACCAGACACCAGAGATCGCCGTTGTCGCGGGCCAGTTCGACGCTTGCCTCGAGCATGCCGCGAGCCCTCTCGAGGTCGTTCTGGAACAGCGCCAGTACCCCGAGGATGTCAAGTGTGCGCGCCTCCATCGAGCCGTCGCCGAGCCGGCGCGCCATCGCACGTGTTTCCTCGAGCACTGGCCCGGCCGTCGGATCACCCAGCATCGCCATGAAGAACGCGTTGCCCCAAAGCGCCCGCAGCCGGTCGCCGGAGTCCTCGGCCGCGGTTGCCTCGAGCAGCGGCTCGAGCGAACGCCGGCCCTCGAGTGGTCGGCTGCGCAGGTACCAGAAGAAGACCAGTGCGGCGCCGAGCCGCAGGCCGGTTGGCTCGCCCTCGGTTTCGTTCGTGGCCCAGCCCAGCGCCGAGCGCAGGTTGTCCTCGTCGGCCTCGAGCAGGTTCAGCCACTGCTCTTGATCGCGCCCGGTTAGCTCCGGCTCGGCGCGCGTTGCCAACTCCGCGAACCAGCCGGCGTGCCGGCGCCGCAACTCGGCGGCCAGTGGTTGCTCGATCGGACGCGACGCCGCGTAGGCACGGATCGTCTCGAGCATCCTGAAGCGGCCGTCCTCGAACCGCACGAGGCTCTTCGCGGCAAGCGAGTCGAGGATGTCAGGGTCGGCGTTGCAGATCGACTCGGCGGCCTCCAGCGTCCAGCCGCCGCTGAACACCGCCAGCCGTCTGAACAGCTCCTGTTCGCGCGGATCCAGCAGGTCGTAGCTCCACGCCACCGTCGCCTCCATCGTGCGTTGCCGCCCAGGCAGATCGCGGGCACCGCTGGTCAGCAGCGAGAAGCGCTGGTCGAGGCGGCTGAGCAGCTGCTCGAGAGTGAGCGTCCGCGTCCGGGTCGCCGCGAGCTCCAGGGCCAGCGGCATCCCGTCCAGCCGCTCGCAGAGACGCTCCAGCTCCGCCTGGTTGGCGTGGAACCCTGGCGACACGGCGCGGGCGCGGGCAGCGAACAGCGCGACAGCGGCCTCGTTTGCAAGCGGCGCCACTGGGTACTCGTGCTCCGCTCGCAATCGCAGCGCCTCCCGGCTGGTCACCACGACGACCAGGCCCGCGCAGCCGTCGATCCAAGCGCCCACGAAAGGGGCCGCCTCGATCACCTGCTCGAAGTTGTCGAGCACCAGCAGCGAGTTCCGGCTTCGCAGGTGATCGGCGACGCCGCCGTGGCTGCCGATCGCGGCCGCCACCTGGGCTTCGACCTGGTCGGCCGCGTCGGTCGCCGACAGGTCTGCGAACCAGAGGCCGTCGCCGAACCGATCGGTCGTGTCGGCCGCCAGCGTCCGCGCGAGCGTCGTCTTGCCGATCCCGCCGGGGCCGGTGATCGTGATCAGTCGCGTCTGGCCGCCTTCGATCAGCGCGCGCAGCTCGGCCAGCTCCCGGTCGCGGCCGAGCGGTGGCTGCGACGGTGCCGAGACCGTGTTTCGGCCCATCGATCGCACCGGCGGGAACTCGCCGTCGCCGACCTGGAACAGCCGTACTTCACCCACGTCCTTGAGCCGATGCAGCCCCAGATCGTGCAGGTCGGCGGCGTCCACCAGGTCGCGCGTCTGCTGTGAGACCAGGATCTGGCCGCCGTGGCCGCCGGCGGCGATGCGCGCCGCCAGATGCACGTCCAGGCCGATGTAGCCCTCGTCGGTCAGCACCGGTTCGCCGGTGTGGATCCCGATCCGCACCCGTACCGGGCCCGGCTCCAGCCCGGTCACCACCTCCCGCGCTGCCGCCAGGGCATCGGACGCCCGTGGGAAGGCGAGGAAGAACGCGTCGCCCTGCGTGTCCACCTCGGCACCGTCATGTCGCGCAACCGCCTCGCGGACCACTCGGCGGTGGTCGGCCAGCAGCGCCGCATACCCATCGTTCGTGTCATGCAGCAGCGCGGTCGAGCCGGCGATGTCGGTGAAGACGAGGGTCACCGTACCGGAGGGGAGTGCCAAGATCGAACGGGGTCGTCAGGCGGGCGCGCCGGCCGGCTTGGGCAGCGGCTCGATCGCCCGCAGCGCCCGCTGGATCTCCTCCTCGGGCAGCTCGAAGTCCTCCAGGCTGCCGTGCAGGTACGACTCGTAGGCGGCCATGTCGAAGTGCCCGTGACCGGACAGGTTGAACAGGATCGCCTGCGACGTGCCCGACTCGTCGGCTCGCTTGGCGGCGTCGATCGCGCCCTTGATCGCGTGTGAGCTCTCCGGCGCCGGGATGATGCCCTCGCTGCGGGCGAACCGCAGGGCGGCGGCGAAGCAGTCGTTCTGGGTGTACGCCTCGGCCCGGATCAGGTCGTCCAGCAGCAGCTGCGAGACGATCGGCGCCACGCCGTGGTAGCGCAGCCCGCCGGCGTGGATGCCGGGCGGCACGAAGTCGTGGCCGAGCGTGTGCATCGGCACCAGCGGCGTCAGCTGGGCGGTGTCGCCGAAGTCGTAGGCGAACGGCCCGCGGGTCAGCGTCGGGCAGGCGGCCGGCTCGGTGGCGATGATCTCGATCTCGGCACCCGCGATCTTGTCGCCCACGAACGGCAGCGCGAGGCCACCGAAGTTGGAGCCGCCGCCGACGCATCCCACCACCACGTCGATGCCGGTCTCGCCGGCCAACGCCAGCTGCCGCTGTGCCTCCTGGCCGATCACGGTCTGGTGCAGCAGCACGTGGTTCAGCACCGAACCCAGCGAGTAGCTGGTGTCCTCGCGCGTGGCGGCGTCCTCGACCGCCTCCGAGATGGCGATGCCGAGGCTGCCCAGCGATTCGGGGTCGCGCTCGCGGATGCTGCGGCCGGCGTTCGTGTCCGGCGACGGGCTGGCGACCACCTGCGCGCCCCAGGTCTCCATCATCACCCGCCGGTAGGGCTTCTGCTGGTAGGAGATGTTGACCATGTAGACCTTGCACTCGAGGCCGAAAGCCTGGCAGGCGAAGGCCAGCGCGCTGCCCCACTGGCCGGCGCCGGTCTCGGTGGCGAGGCGCGTGCGGCCGGCGCGGGCGTTGTAGAAGGCCTGCGCGACGGCGGTGTTGGGCTTGTGCGACCCGGCCGGCGACCCGCCCTCGTACTTGTAGTAGATGCGCGACGCGGTGCCGATCTCCCGCTCCAGCCGCTTGGCGCGATGAAGCGGCGTCGGCCGCCACACCGACAGCACGTCCAGCACCTCGTCGGGGATCGGGATCGCGCGGTCGGTGGAGACCTCCTGCAGGATCAGATCCATCGGGAACAGCGGTGCCAGGTCGTCGGGCCCGATCGGCTGGCCGGTGCCCGGGTGCAGCGGCGGCTGCGGCGGGTGGGGGGCGTCCGCGAGGATGTTGTACCAGCTGCGCGGTATCTCGCTGTCGGGCAGAACGATCTTCGTGTCGGCCACGAGACGCATCCTTTCGAAGAGGCGACGGGCCGCCAAGGATACCGCGGCGCGTGGTACAAACCGCATTGCACCGGCCGAGCGCCGGACCAATACCTAAAGGAGCGTGTGCATGATCCTGAGCCTCGGAGATTTTCTCTGGTCGCTGCTTGTGATCTTCTTCATGGTGATCTATTTCATGATGCTGTTCCAGGTGATCGTGGACATCTTCCGCCGGCATGACGCCTCGGGAGGCAAGAAGGCGCTGTGGCTGCTCTTCCTGCTGTGCGTCCCGCTGGTGGGCCTGCTGGCCTACATGATCACCAACTCGGAGTCGATGGCCCAGCGAAACGTGCAGAGCGTGCAGCAGTCGCAGGCCGAGTTCGACAGCTACGTCCAGAACGTGGCCGGATCGGGCGGCTCGGCCGCCGAGATCGCCAAGGCCAAGGAGCTGCTGGACAGCGGCGCCATCAACCAGTCGGAGTTCGAGGCCCTCAAGGCCAAGGCGCTGGCCTGAGGTTCCGGGGGCGCCGCCGCACAGCGGCGCCCCCTGGTTCCCTCGTCAGATGCGACCGATTCTGCGGCTCAGCTGCCGCGGGCGGCCAGCGACGCGAGGTCGGTGACCTGCGAGGCGGGCGGCGGCGTGATGTGCACCGGCGCGCCGAAGTGCGACAGCTTCATGGTCATGTCCATCGACGACTGCGACACCGGCATCGGCACCGACATGTGCATCTGGCGGACGTAGCCGTCCGCGTCCACCCACACGTCCACCGGGTAGCTGGTGGTGCCGGTCTCCTGCAGCAGGTTGCGGTACGTCGAGCGCACCGCCTTGCGCTGGCCGGCCGGCGCGCGCGCGACCATCACCCTCATCGCCCTGGAGAGGTCGATGTCGGCGTGATAGTGGGTGGTGGCGACGCCGTCGACCGTGGCATGGCCGAGGTTCACGACGGTGTGGGAGGTGGCGTCGAGGTACGTCAGCACCTGCGTCGGATCGCTGTTACCGGAGTCCATCAGCGCCGCGAAGTCGATGCCCTGCTGCTTGCCGAACCGCTCGAGGTCGAGCTTCAGCCAGGGGTGGGAGTTCGGGATCGACCGCGACAGCACCGGGCTGCGCATGTAGATGGTGGTGCCGAGAATGCGTTCGTCCATCCCGATGGTGGTGCCGGCCGTCGGCACCGTGATCGACAGGTGCATGGCGCCTGCCGCGGGGCTGTGGAGCCGGAACTGGCCGGTGCCGTGCATGGTGATCGTGCCCTGCTCGGTCGACATGGTCATGTCCATGGCGACGCGGGCGCTGCCGGCGTGCCGGGTGTGGGTGGCCGCGGCCGTCAGCACCAGGTTCTTGACCGGCGACAGCGAGTGCGGCGACGAGTGCGTCGAGGAGGCCTGGCCGCATCCGGCCAGCGCCAGCGCGGCCAGCACCACGCCGGCGATACGAGTCATGCGCATGCTCACACCTTAAGTGCGAGCGGCTTCGCCGTAAAGAGCGGCGGCGTCACAGGTTCGCGGCGGCCGGCAGCACCTCGCTGCCGACGATCTCGATCGGGGTGATCTCGTGCATTCCGGCCAGCTGGCCGTGGGCAACGTCGATGCCGAGCTCGGACAGCGCCCCCAGCTCCTCGATCGTCTGGGCGACGCGCTCGCCGTTGCTGCCGACGTCCATGCGGTAGCTGACCGTCTTTTCGATCTCGGCGTAGTCGCGCCCCTCGGCCTCGCAGTGGCGGCGCAGCACATCCAGCTTGTGAGCCAGCTCCGGCCCGGCGAACAGGTTGCAGGACTGGGCGTAGCGGGCCACCAGCCGCAGCGTCTTTCGCTCGCCGCCGCCGCCGATCAGGATCGGCGGGTGCGGGCTCCGCAGCGACTGCGGCGAGTTGAGGGTGCGGGCCAGCTGGTAGTGGCGCCCCTGGTAGGGCTGCTCGGAGCCGCTCCACATCTGCAGGCAGATCTGGAGCGTCTCCTCCAGCCGCTCGAAGCGCTCGGCGATGGGCGGGAACGGCAGCGCCAGCCCCAGCGACTCCTCCTCGTTCCAGGCGGCGCCGATGCCGAGCATGGCGCGCCCTTGGGACAGCACGTCGAGCGTGGTCACCATCTTGGCCAGCAGCCCCGGCGGTCGGTAGACGACGCCGGTCACCAGCGTCAGCAGCTGCACGCGGCTGGTGAGGGCGGCCATGTAGCCGAGCGCCGTGTACGGCTCGAGCATCTCCTGCTCGGGCGGGCCGTTCACGTGGATCTGCCAGACGTGATCCATCACGCTGATGCGGTCGTAGCCCGCGGCCTCGCCGGCGATCACGATCCTTCGCAGGTCGCTGGCCAGGGTGGGCGGTCCGCCCGGGTAGGTGAACCGGGCGACGTGCAGGCCGAGCTTCACGGCTGCTCCTCGTCGTCGTCGGGCTCGCCGTCGTAGTAATCGAGCGATTCGATGCGGCCGATCACGCCCAGGCCGCGCCAGGAGATCTTGTTCGATCTCGGATACCAGCACATGTCGTTGGTCTTGCGGGTGCCGTAGATCAGCATCGTCAGGCCGTTCGGCCCCGCCCGGAAGGAGTGCGCGATGCGCGTCCCGGGTGGGCGCACGACCACGTGGCCGGCACGGATCGGTACGTCCTCGCGGACGCTGCCGGAGGACGCCGCGCGGGGCGACGGCCACAGCCCCAGCGTGCCGTCTCCCTCGAGCATCACGAACGCCTCCTCCTCCTCTGAGTGGCAGTGCGGGGGTGCGCCGATCGCGCCTGGAAACAGCCGCTCCCAGTAGAAGCCGGCCAGCACCGAGCGCTCGTCGGTTGCCAGCAGCGCGGTGTCGCGTCGCCGTGTGACGTCGCGTTCGGCCTCGTCGATGTTGATGATGTTCGGCGGGCGCGGCGCGGGGTCGCCGACCGCGAGCTGCGGCCCCTCTGCCTCGACGTCCCAGGGGTCGTCGACGCGGCCCTCGATCCAGGGCCAGCCAATCCGCACGGCGCCGGAGCGCGGCAGCCAGCCGAACTCGGTGGGATGGCGGGTGCCGAACACCAGGCAGTCGAGCCCGTCGGGGCCGGCGATGAAGGTGTGCTCCATCTCATCGGCGCGGTGGATCACGCAGTCGCCGGCCCGCAGCTCGTGCACCTGCTCGTCCTGCCAGGCCAGACCGGCCCCGCCCAGCACGTAGTAGATCTCCTCGGACGCGCCGTGGGAGTGGGGCGGCGTGGGCAGCCTGCCGGGAGCGACCCGCATCCGGTTGACGCCGATACCGACCGCGCCGGCCGCCTTGCCGAGCTGCTGCCAGGTGGCGTCCATCTCGCCCTTGGCGGCGCGATGCCCGTCGATGTCGTCCCAGTGCACGATCCCCACGGGCGGCACTCTACCCGCGGAATTCGGTCACACAACGTGACCCGATCTTGGATCCAAACTCGATTATGCTGGCTCCATATCATCGACCGAAGGAGGCCAGCTGTGAGCAACACCGATCAGCTGCTCGAAAACGCACAGAGCTACGCCGCCGGCTTCGACAAGGGAGACCTGCCGCTGCCCCCCGGCCGCCGGGTGGCGATCATTGCCTGTATGGACGCGCGCCTCAACCCCTACGCGCTGCTGGGGCTGAGCGAGGGCGACGCCCACATCATCCGCAACGCCGGCGGTGCCGTGACGCCCGACGTGATCCGCTCGCTCACGATCTCGCAGAGGCTGCTGGGCACCGAGGAGATCGTGCTGATTCATCACACCGGCTGCGGCATGCTCACCTTCAGCGACGACGACTTCCGCAGCGCCGTCGAGAAGGACACGGGCATTCGCCCGGAGTGGGCGGCCGAGACGTTCTCCGACCTCGACGCCGACGTGCGCCAGTCGATCGCGCGCATCAAGGCCAGCCCGTTCATCCCGCGCACCGACTCGGTGCGGGGCTTCGTCTACGAGGTCGAGACCGGGAAGCTGCGCGAGGTCGCGTGAGGGCTCGGATCGGGCCCGCCGCCCGTGCGGCGTGGTCGGGCGGCGGGCCTGAATCCAACCTGCCGGTCAGTCGAGGTGGATGACGTCCCGGCTGACGTTGTTGTTGATGGACGTGCTGAGGATCTCACCGGACGCTCCATGGAAGGTGCCGGTGCCGCCGGTGATGGCGATGTGATCGGTGCTGCCGTTGGGCTCGTTGGCCGGCAGCAGCGCCGTGCCGGTGATCGTGCCGCCCAGCAGCTTGAAGGTGCCCTGGCACTGCAGCTTTTGGTGCAGCATCAGCGTGCACATCGCGTCCAGCGTGCCCACCTTGTGGCCGGCGTGGCGGAGGTTCGCGCTGAATATGAACTCGTCCCCCGGGCCGCCATTCGCCGTGTGGGTGATGCTGATGAACTTGCCGCCGTTGTCGACCTCGGTCACGCGGATCGTGCGACCGTGGTTGGTGCCGCCGGCACGTGCCAGCGAGACGCCGCCGATCGCCGCAGCGATCAGTCCGGCCACGCACGCGGTCAGCACAAGCCGGCCGACCGTTGTGTTGAACATCCTCATGGAGCTCTCCCATCTGATACGTGTGAAACGCGCCGCGCTGGCAGTGTGCCCCGATCGGGGGATCTGTCAAGAGGCGGGGCGCACGCCGGTCAGGCGGGCGACACGCTGCGGCGGCCTCCGGCCCTGATCCGCCCGTCGATGGCGTCACCGTGCGCGTCGATCAGGTCGTCGACCATGGCGCAGATGGCCTCGGGTGAGAGCGTGCCGGCCGCGTTGGGATCGAGCAACGCGGCGTGATAGACGTGCTCGCGGCTGCCGTCCAGGGCGGCCCGCACGGTCAGCTCGCAGACGTTCGCGAAGGTGCGGTTGAGCGCGGCCAACTGCGGCGGCAGCGACCCCACGGCGGTGGGCTGAACGCCGGCCCGGTCGGCCAGGCACGGCACCTCGACGCAGCAGCCGTGCGGCAGGTTCGGGATCAGGCCGTCGTTGCGGACGTTGCCGTAGATGGTGCGCGGCTCGCCGGTCACCTGGGAGTGGATGATCAGCGAGGCGTACTCGAGGCTGCGCTCGATCTCGAACGGCTCGCCGGCGGCCAGCTGCGTGCGCATCTGGTCGTAGGCCTCGAGGTTCTCCTCGCTGCGGTGCACGTACTCGTCGACCGGCACCCTGAACCGCTCGATCATCTCGTCGCTGCGCAGGAAGAAGGGCAGGTACTCGGCCGAGTGCTCGCTGGACTCGGTGGGAAACCGGCCGAAGCGCCGGTAGATCTCGACCCGCACCCGCCGCAGCAGCTCGGGGTCGCGGTCGAGCGCCGCATCCAGCAGCGGATACAGGTCCTCGCCGTCGCGCTCGAAGCGCAGGATCCAGGACTGGTGGTTGATGCCGGCGCCCAGGTAGGTGACCTCGTCGTAGGGCACGCCGGCCAGCTCGGCCAGCTCGCGGGTGGTGTTCTGCACGGAGTGGCAGAGGCCGACGATGCGGGTCTGGGGGCTGGCCTCGTAGGTCGCCCAGCACAGCATCGCCATCGGGTTGGTGTAGTTCAGCAGCCAGGCGTCCGGGCACAGCTCGGACATGTCGGCGGCGATGCCCAGCATCACCGGGATCGTCCGCAGCGAGCGGAAGATGCCGCCGATCCCGAGCGTGTCGCCGATCGTCTGCCGCAGGCCGTGGCGCTTGGGGATCTCGAAGTCGATCAGGGTCGCCTCGTGGCCGCCGACCTGGATCATGTTGATCACGTGGTCGCAGCCCTCGAGCGCCGCGCGGCGGTCGAGGTGGGCCTCGATCGTGGCGTGGGCGCCGAGTGCCTGGTTCGTCCAGCGCGCCATCGCCTCGCCGGTGGCCAGCCGCTCCCGGTCGACGTCGTGCAGGGCGATCGTGGCGTCGGCAAGCTCCGGGAAGCTGAGGATGTCGCCGAGCAGGTCGCGGGTGAACTCGACGCTGCCCGCGCCGACGAAGGCGATCCGGGTCATGCGCGAAAGTGTTTCAGGTTTGATAGAAACGAGCAAGAATGTTCACAACCGCCGAGCAGCGCGCCATCGACCAGCTATCCACCGAGAGCGGCCGGCTGGCGGTCGTGGCGGCCGATCAGCGCACCAAGCTGGTCGAGGCGCTGCAGGCGGCGGGGCTGGAAAGCCGCATGGATTTCCTGCGCGCGTACAAGCTCGACCTGGTCTCGGCGCTGGCGCCGGCGGCGCCGGCGATGCTGCTGGATCCCGAGATCGCGCTGCCGCACGTGACCGACGAGGGCGCGCTGCCGGCCCACACCGGGCTGCTGGTCTCGCTGGAGCGCAGCGGCTCGCGCCGCACGCCGGAAGGCCTGCGCAGCGCCGAGCTGCTGCCGGGGGTGGGCGCCGACGGCGTGCGCCGGCTGGGCGGCACCGGGGCGAAGCTGCTGCTGCGGCTGCGGGCCGATCGCGAGGATGCCGACGGTGACAACGCGGCGGTGCTGCGGGAGGCGGTCGCGGACTGCGCCGCGCATCACCTGCTGCTGGTGGTGGAGGTGCTGGTCTACCGGCTGGACGACGAGGACGAAGCCGCGTACGAGGCGGCGCGGGGCGACCTGATCCGGGAGGCGGCGCTGCTGGCCGAGTCGTGCGGCGCCCGCTACCTGAAGCTCGAGTACCCGGGTGACGAGCAGGCGTGCCAGCGGGTGACCGACGTGCTGTCGGTGCCCTGGGCGCTGCTCTCGGCCGGCGTCGACCACGAGACGTTCATGGTGCAGCTGCGCGCGGCGCTGGCGGCGGGAGCGGCGGGGTTCATCGCGGGCCGCTCGATCTGGAAGGAGTCGGTGGCGATGCGCGGCGAGGAGCGGCGCGCATTCCTGGGCGGCAAGGCGCGGCGCCGGCTCGATCAGCTGCTTGCGATCGCCGGCTAGGGGCGGCTGGGAGATACTTGCGTCGTGCTGGATCTGCTGGTGATCGGCGACTGCAACCCCGACCTGCTGGTGGCCGGCACCGACGTGGTGCCCGAGTTCGGCCAGCGCGAGAAGCTGGTCGAGACCGGGCGGCTGGTGGTGGGTGGGTCGGCCTCGATCTTCGCATGCGGCGCCGCCCGGCTGGGGCTGGCGGTGGCGCTGGTGGCGACGGTCGGCGATGACGCGTTCGGCTCGTTCATGCTGGACGCGGTGGGCGAGCGTGGCGTCGATACGTCGGGCTGCACGGTCGTTGCCGGCGTTGACACCGGGCTCACGGTCGCGCTGGTGCGCGACGGCGACCGTGCCATGCTGACGGCGCCGGGAGCGATCCCGCTGCTGACGGCCGAGATGGTGCCGCCGGCGCTGATGGCCTCGGCCCGGCACCTGCACGTCGCCTCCTACCACCTGCTGGACGGGCTGCGCCCGGGCCTGCCGGCGCTGGTGGCGGCGGCGCATGCGTCGGGTGCGACGGTGTCGGTGAATCCGCAGGGCGAGGTGGGCGACGGCAGCGGTGCCGAGCTGCGCGCGTTGGTACCGGCGATCGACCTGCTGCTGCTGAACGAGCGGGAGCACGAGTCGCTGGGAACGGTTGACGGCCCACTGGTGGTGGTGAAGCACGGGGCCGGCGGCGCGGCCGCGTACACCGCGGGCGGCGTGGTGCGCGCCGCCGGGCATCCCGTCGAGGTGGTCGACACGACCGGCGCCGGCGACAGCTTCGACGCGGGCTTCCTGGCGGCGTGGCTGGCGGGCGAGCCGCTGGAGGGGGCGCTGGCGCTCGGCAACGCCTGCGGAGCGCTCTCGACGCGGGCGCTGGGGGGCATCACTGCGCAGGCGACGATGGCCGAGGCGAGGGCGGCGGCATGATCGTGTGCCTGGCGGCGAACCCGTCGATCGACCGGCTGTTCGGGGTCGACCGGCTGACGCCGGGCGGCATCCACCGGCCCACCGGGTTCGCGCAGGTGGCGGGAGGCAAGGGCCTGAACGTGGCGCGGGCGGCGTCCGCGCTGGGCGCCGAGGTGCGGGCGGTTGCGCTGCTGGGCGGGCACGCGGGGCGCTGGATCGCCGAGCAGTGCGAACGCGAGGGCATCGAGCTGGCGGCGGCCTGGGCGCAGGCGGAGACGCGCTCGTCGCTGTCGGTGGCCGGGTCCGACCAGGGGCTGACGGAGTTCTACGAGCACGGTGCGGCGGTCACGCTCGAGGAGTGGAGCGGCTTCGCCGAGCTGGCCGCGCGGCACCTGCCCCAGGCCGGGTGGGCGACGATCTCGGGGTCGCTGCCGCCGGGGGCGCCGGCCGACGGCTATGTGCCGCTGATCGGGGTCGCCCGCTGCGCCTTCGACAGTCGCGAGCAGGGCATCGCCGCGCGACCGGCGCTGGTCAAGGTGAACGCGGCCGAGGCCGCGCAGCTGACCGGCACGGCCGATGCGCTCGACGCGGCACGGACGCTGCACGAGGCCGGCGGCGGCGCAGCGATCGTCACCCGCGGCCGCGACGGCGCGGTCATGGTCACC
>JAICYJ010000028.1 GCA_025934255.1 Thermoleophilia bacterium
GCACCCTGCTCGACCGCTGGGCATACGCCGAGGTCTACCCGACCGAGCACGACCGAGCACGCGCCCTCCCACACGCGATCCACACCTACAATCACAACCGACCACACCGCGCCCTCGCCGGGCGGACGCCACTTCAGCGCGTCAACGACCTATCTGGGACAAACACCTAGATCAGCGCGCCGGCGCGGAGCCGCTCGACGCACTCGCCGACGGCGGCCGCGAACCCGTCCACCTCCGTCTCGGTGGTGTCGATGCCGATCGAGACGCGGATCACGCTGCGCGCCTGATCCGGCGTCATGCCCTGCGCCAGCAGCACGTGGCTGGGCTCGCTCTCACCGCTCGCGCAGGCGCTGCCGGCGGCGACGGCGAAGCCCGCCTGGTCGAGCGACAGCACCAGCAGGTCGGAGCGGATGCCTTCGGCCAGCAGCAGCGAGTGGCCGGGCAGGCGGTCGGCGTCCGCCGACACCGGGGTGAGGCCCCCGCCGACCCGCTGTTCGAGCCGGTCGCGAAGCGCGCGGCGGCGGTCGCTGCGGCCCCGCACCGCCTCAAGCGCGGCCGCGAACCCGACCACGCCGGCCACGTTCTCGGTGCCGCTTCGCGAGCCGCCCTCCTGGCCGCCGCCCCAGATCAGCGGACGCAGGCGCGCGGGGTCGCGCGCGATCAGCGCGCCCACGCCCTTCGGGCCGTGCATCTTGTGCGCCGCCAACGCCATCGTCTCGGCGCCCGAGGCCGCGAAGTCAACCGGCAGCGACGCCGCCGCCTGCACCGCGTCGGTGTGCAGCGGCACGCCCCGCTCGGCGCAGATCGCCGCGAGCTCGGCGACCGGCTGCACGACGCCGGTGACGTTGTTCGCCCACATCACCGCCGCCATCCGGTCACCCGGCCGCACCGCCCGGTGGAACGCGTCCAGGTCGATGACACCCGACGAATCGACCCCCACCCAGTCCACCTCGAAGCCCTGTCGCTCCAGCTCCCGGACAGGCTCCCTGACGGCGGGATGCTCGATCGCGCTCACGACGATCCGCCCCAGCGGGCGGCCGGTGAGGGCGAACACGGCCTGGTTGTCGGCCTCACTCCCACCGGACGTGAACACCACCTGCGCCGGCGCGGCGCCCAGCAGCGAGGCGATGCTGGCGCGGGCAGCCTGCAGCCCCTCCCGGGCCGCCCGGCCGGCCGCGTGCGGCTCGGAGGCGTTGCCGAACCGCTCGGTCAGGTACGGCTCCATCGCGGCGCGCGCCTCATCGCAGAGCGGAGAGGTGGCCGCATGGTCGAGATAGATCATGTCGGGCACCTTATCGGGCGTGCCGACGCCTGAGGCTTCGCGGGCGGCCACTTTCTGGATGCTTCGACCGCTCCGACCTCTGCCCCTGCGCTTGAAGAGTCGCACGACGGTTATGGAACTGAAGTGCGCGTGACGAAATGACGCCGGCACTCACACGGTAGCGAAGCTGGCAGAATCCGCAAATCGGGACGCGATGGCTGATCGGATGCGTGGCCGCGGTGGCGCTGCTGTCGGTGCTGCAGCTGGCGCCGGGCAACCGTCCGCCGCCGCCGCACCTGGCCGAGCTGGTGCCGTGGCGGCCGACGCTGGCGATGCGCTTCTCGGGTCAGATGGCCGCGATGAACGAGCCGCTGACCAGCGCCCGCGACTGGAACGGCTACGTCACCATGACGCTGGCCGGGGTCGGCGTCAGCGACCCGGCCCGGCTGCACGCGGTCACCCGACGCGCAGCCCGGCGGGTCGCGGAGCACTGCCGCTGCCGCGTGCGCGGCTACGAGGTGCGCGCCCGCATCCCCGGACGGGGGCTGCTGGTGGTCGTGTCCAGCTCCGACTGACCGCCGGGCTATCCCGCCCCGACCTCGACCGGCTCCCGCTCGATGACCGGAACCTCGCGCTCGCCCGGCGACTCGATCGTGACGTTCGGAAGGATCCGGTCGAACCAGGCCGGCATCGCCCAGGAGCGCTCTCCCAGCACCGTCAGCAGCGCCGGCACCAGCGTCATCCGCATCAGCAGCGCGTCGGTGAGGATGGCGATGCCGAGCAGCAGGCCGAACTCCTTCGAGACCCTGTCGGGGCTGAGCAGGAACGAGAAGAACACGCTGGACATGATCAGCGCGGCGGCCACGATCACGCGGCCGACCCCGGAGATGCCGTCCTTGACGGCGGTGACCGTATCGCTGCCGTGCACGTGCTCCTCGCGGATCCGGCTCATCAGGAACACCTCGTAGTCCATCGACAGGCCGAACAGGATGGCGAACGCGATCGGCGGCACGAAGCTCTCGATCGGGCCGGTGCGGTCAAGCCCGATGATGCCCATGCCGTGGCCGAGCTGCACGACCAGCGTCAGCATGCCGAACCCGACCAGCGCGGACATCAGCGTCGTCAGCGCCGCCTTGATCGCGATCACCACCGATCGGAAGGCCATCGCCAGCACCAGGAAGGTGACGCCGATGATGTAGAGCAGGAACCAGGGCGTACGGCTGAGGATCTGGTTGCCGATGTCGGTGAAGGCGGCGTTCTCGCCGGACACGTAGGCGCGCGCCTGCGATCCCGCCAGCGCTGCGGGGATGGTGGTGCCGCGGAAGGTCGAGACGATGTCGTCGGTCTTCGCGTCCTGCGGCTTGTACTTCGAGTAGGTGTTGATGATCGCGACCGACGCCTGCTCCGGCGTCTTCGCGTTGTAGATCGGCTTGTTGACCTGCGCGACGCCGGGCACCCTCGCCAACGCTGCTGCGATCTTCTCGGCAGACTGGTGGTCACCGCGCATGTCCACCACCACCGGGATCGGCGATGTGAAGCCGGGGCCGAAGCCCTCGGACAGCAGGTCGTAGGCCTTGCGCGTGGTCTGGTCCTTGGGCGCCGTGCCGGCGTCGGCCAGACCCAGGCGCACGGCCAGCACCGGCGAGGCCAGCAGCACCAGCACCACGATCACGACCGGCAGCACGATCTTCGCGTTGCGTGACACGAACCGGCCCCAGGCTGCCACCCACGTGCGCGACTGGCCCTCACGGGACTCGTCGATCGGCTTCATGCCGAGGCGCCCGCGGTCGATCTTGTGGCCGAGCAGCGACAGCACCGCCGGCAGCAGCGAGTTGGCGAGCAGCACCGCGGTCAGCACGCCCAGCGCGCTGCCGATGCCGAGCTTGGTGATGAAGTCGATGCCGATCACGGCCAGGCCGGTGATCGAGATGGCGACGGTCACGCCGGCGAAGATCACGGCCCGCGCGGCGGTGGCGCCTGCGGCGGCGGCCGCCTCGTGCGGCGGCAGCCCGTCGTGCAGCAGCTGCCTGAATCTGGTCACGATGAACAGCGTGTAGTCGATCCCGACGCCGAGGCCGATCATCGGCACGAGGATCTCGGTGATGGTGTTGAAGTGCCAGACGGCGGCGGCCAGGTCCAGCAGCAGGAAGGCCGTGATCACGGCGGTGATGGCGAACAGCAGCGGGATCACCGTCGGCACCAACGCCCGGAACAGGACGATCAGGATGATGAACGCTGCGACCAGGCCGATGATGTCGCTCAGGCCCTGGGTGGGCGGAGCGCTCTCGGCGTCGCCGGTGAACTCGACCTGCAGCCCGGCCGGCGCGCCGATGTCACGCAGCTGGTTCTCGAGATCGACGACCCCCGAGCGCGGCAGCTCGAAGCCGGTCCGATCGAACTGCACGTCGAAGTACGCGATCCGCCCGTCCTTGGCCAGCTGGTGCGCGCCGGCCGACTCGAGCGGGCTGGTGATGGCGCTGACGTCGGACTTGACCGTGTCCAGCGAGGTCTGGGACTGCTTGCTGGCGGCCAGCATCTTCGCGATCGCTGCCTTGGCCTCGGCCGAGTCAAGGCTCTGGCCCTGCGGCGCCGCCACCACCACCCGCAGCGCCGACCCCTTCTGGCCGCCGAACTTGGCGTTGATCAGGTCGGTGGCCTTCTGGACGTCCGAACCGGGGATGTTGAAGTCGTTGACGAGCGTGCCGTGGAACGCGACGTTCAGCACGATCAGCGAGACGAAGATGACCAGCCAGCTGCCGATCACGCGCCACGGGTGCCGGGCACAGCGGCCGGCCCAGCGCGCGAGCGCGCCCGAGTAGGCGATCCGCTGCTCCTCGCTAATCCGTGTCCCGTTCGCTGACTCGTCTGTCATCCGGCCGCCTCCATCAACATCGGTTGGTGTCGCACCGTAGCAGAGGTTCTGCGGCGTCCCTTCTCCAAATCTGCTCAGTCGTTCAGGCGGGAGGATTTGCCAGCCGCAGGCCCATTTCGGCCAGCGCGGCCGGGGTCGCGGGGCTGGGTGAACCGGTCAGCGGATCGACCCCGCCCTGCGCCTTTGGGAACGCGATCACCTCGCGCAGCGAGTCGACCCCGGCCACCAGCATCGCCAGCCGGTCGAGTCCGAACGCGATGCCGCCGTGGGGCGGAGCGCCCATCGCCAGCGCCCGCAGCAGGAACGAGAAGTTCTGCTCGGCCCGCTCGGCCGAGATGCCCAGCAGCTCGAACACCTTGCTCTGCGTCTCGGGGCGGTGGTTGCGGATCGAGCCGCCACCGACCTCGTTGCCGTTCAGCACCAGGTCGTACTGGTGGGAGCGGGCCGCGGCGGGATCCTCCCAGAACCGCTCCGAGCCCGGCGCCGGCGCCGAGAACGGGTTGTGGGAGGCCTTCCAGCGGCCCTCGTCGGGCAGCCACTCGAACATCGGGAAACCGGTCACCCACACGAACTGCCAGCCGTCGGAGACCAGGCCCAGCCGTTCGCCCAGGTGCAGGCGCAGCGGCCCCAGCACCCGCACCGCGGCCTCCTCCGCGTCGGCCACCAGGAAGATGGTGTCGCCCTCGGCGGCGCCGCAGCGCTCGACGATCGCGGCCAGCTCGTCCGGCGAGAGGAACTTCGCGATCGGGGAGCGGATCTCGCCACCGGCCTGCAGCTGCAGCCAGGCGACGCCCTTGCCGCCCCAGCCCTTGGCGAACTCGACCAGATCGTCGAAGTCCCTGCGCGAGAACTCCATTGCGCCGGGCACGGCCAGGCCCCGGACGACCCCACCGCCGTCGACCACGCCCCGGAACGTTTTGAACTCGGTGCCGGCCAGCAGGTCGGTCACGTCCGAGATCTCGGCCCCGAACCGGAGGTCGGGCTTGTCGGAGCCGTAGCGGAGGGTGGCCTCGTCCCAGGTCATGCGGCGGAACGGCGCGGCCACCTCCGCGCCCAGCAGCTCGCGCCAGACGCGCACGAACAGGGTCTCCATCAGGCCGAACAGCTCCTCCGGGTCGAGGAACGCCATCTCGATGTCGAGCTGCGTGAACTCCTGTGTGCGATCTGCGCGGGTGGCCTCGTCCCGGAAGCAGCGGGCGATCTGGTAGTAGCGCTCGTAGCCGGCGATGGCGTACAGCTGCTTGAACGTCTGCGGCGACTGCGGCAGCGCGTAGAACTGGCCGGGCCGGCTCGACGTCGGCACCAGGAACTCCTTGGCGCCCTCGGGCGTGGACTTGTAGAGGATCGGCGTCTCCAGCTCCCAGAACTCGTTGTCCTCCATGTGCCGGCGGATGATCTGGGTGAGCCGGAAGCGCGTCCACAGGTTGTGGCGCATGGCGTCGCGGCGCAGGTCGAGGTAGCGATGGTGCAACCGCAGCGTCTCGTCCACGTTCTCCTCGTCGAGCTGGAATGGCAGCACCGACGCCGCCGAGAGCACCTCCAGCCGGTCGACCCGGATCTCGACCTCGCCGGTCGGCAGCTTCGGGTTGACGGTCTCGGCCGAGCGCGGGGTGACCACGCCTTCGGCCTGCACGACGTACTCGTTGCGGAGGTCGTGCGCGGCGGCATGGGCCTGGCCCTGGTCGGGGTCGAGCACCAGCTGCACGATGCCGGCGCGGTCACGGAGGTCGACGAACACGAGGCCGCCATGGTCGCGGCGGCGGGCCACCCAGCCGGCCACCGTCACCCGCGTGCCAGCGTCCGCAGCCCGCAGCTCGCCGCCCAGTCGCGTTCTAAAACCCACCCGCAAGCTCCTTCACCAGCTCGTCCAGCGCCACGCTTCGCTGCTCGCCCGAGGTCATATCACGCACCGTCGCCTGCTCGTGCTCCCACTCGTCGTCACCCACTATCACGACCCGCGCGTCGCCTCGCTTCGAGGCCAGCTCCAGCATCCGCTTCAGCCGGCGGGAGCCGTAGGCGGCGTCCGCCGTCACCCCGGCCGCCCGAGCCTCGTCCATCAGTGCGAACATACGCGGGCGCGCCTGCTCGGCGATCACCGCGAACAGCACGCTGCCTCCGGGCGCCGGAGGCTGGGGCCGCACCACCTCGAGCAGCCGCTCGAGCCCGGCGCCGAACCCGACGCCGGGCGTGGGCGGCCCGCCGATCTGCTCGGCCAGGCCGTCGTAGCGGCCTCCGCCCGAGATCGACGTGGCCAGGCCGGCCGCGCTCCACTCCCAGGCGGTGCGCGTGTAGTAGTCGAGGCCACGCACCAGCGTCGGCACCAGCTCGTAGTCCACCCCGCGCGCGTCAAGGTGGCGGCGCACTTCGGCGAAGTGGGCGGCGCAGTCATCGCAGAGGTGGTCGGTGATGCGCGGGGCGGCCGCCAGCACAGCCTGGCAGGAGGGGTTCTTGCAGTCCAGCACGCGCAGCGGGTTGGTCTTGCGCCGCTCCAGGCACTCGTCGTCGAGCTGGTCGATGTGAGCATCGATGAACTCCTCGAGCAGCGCCACGTAGGCGGGGCGGCAGGTGGCGTCGCCGATCGAGTTCAGCTCCAGGCGCAGCTCCGGCACGCCGCACAGCCGGTACCAGCGGTGCTGCAGCGCGATCACCTCCGCGTCGACCGCCGCGTCGGGGGAGCCGACCACCTCCACCCCGAACTGGTAGTGCTCGCGGGCGCGCCCGCGCTGGACGGCGTTGTAGCGGAAGTGGCTCTGGCAGTACCAGACCTTGACCGGCTGCGGCAGGCGCGACATGCCGTTGAGGTACGCGCGCATCACCGGCGCGGTGCTCTCCGGCCGCAGGGTCAGCGAGCGGCCGCTGCGGTCCTCGAACGTGTACATCTCCTTGCTGACGACGTCGGAGGTCTCGCCGGAAGAGCGGGCGAACAGCTCGGTGTCCTCGAACCCGGGCGTCACCACCTCGCCGTAGCCGGCCGGCTCGAACACGGAGCGGGCCAGGTCGATCACGTGGCGCCGAACGGCGGCGTCCTCACCGAACCAGTCGCGGGTGCCGCGCGGCGGCTGGAAGCGCTCGCTCACCGCAGCGGCTCGAGGAACGGGTTCGACGCGAGCTCGCGCTCGAGGGTGGTTGCCGGGCCGTGTCCGGGCGCGACCACGGTCTCCGGCGGCAGCTCCCGCATCAGCAGCGCGATGCTCTCGATCAGCGTGTCGAGGTCGCCGCCGGCCAGGTCGGTGCGGCCGATCGAGCCGGCGAACAGCACGTCGCCGACAAAGGCGACGCCGTCCGTTGCAAAGGCGACGGAACCTGCCGTGTGGCCGGGCACATCGAGCGTGCGGAAGTCGATGCCGGCGACGCTGACCGTGTCGCCGCCGCCCACCAGGTGCTCCGGATCGTACGGAGCCGGCTCGAAGCTGCGCAGGTCGTCGGCGTCGCCACGGGCCATCCACACCTCGACGCCGGTGGCAGCGGCCAGGTCGCGGACGGCTCCGATGTGGTCGAGGTGCCCATGCGTGATCAGGATCGCGACCGGCGTGAGGCCGCGCTCGGCCAGCACGCCGGTGATGCGGCCGGCCTCGTCCCCGGGGTCGATGACCACGGCATCCGTCGAGCCCCGGGCGGTCACCACGAAGCAGTTGGTTTGGTAGGCGCCGAGGGGGAGGCTGACGACCTCGAGCGTCACCCCTGTTGCCGCTTCAACCAGCGGTTGTACATGAACGCGTCCATCAGGTAGCCGAACGGCACCAGGAACACGAAGAAGGATACGGCCTGCACCGCCGAGGCGGCGAGGGTGTTCTTGGTGCCTCCCAGCGGCACCACCTGGGTGACCAGGAACAGGCCACCGGCGAACAGCGCGCCTCGCTTGAGGGAGCGCATCCAGGTGGGCCGGGCCGGGACGCGGGCTCCGCGCGGGAGGCTCCGCTCCGGCTTGCGCTTGGGCGCATCGTCGCTGCCGGGCTGCGGCTCGTACCCCTCGTAGAGCCGGCCACGACCCTGTGCTCGCTGGTACTTGCGTCGCTGCTGCTTCTTGGTCGCCATGGTGGGAGGGTGAAGTCTAGAGGGTCGCGGGCGGTGGCCGGTGCCGCTACATGACGTCGAGCTGCGCCGCCAGGGCGGCCGCGTCGTCGGCGCGGCCCTCGCGCTCCGCGCGGGCGATCTCACCCAGCAGCCGGCGCGCCTCGTCACGCTTGGGCGAGTAGGCCAGCCGTTCCTGGAACACCCGCTGTGCGGTGGCGGTGGTGGTCGCCGGCTTCGGATCGGCAGGAGGCTGCGTGACCGGGGCGGCGCGCGGAACCGGCGGCTGCTCGGGCTCCGCTTCGATCTCGGGCTCGGGGCCGGGCGCGGGTTCGTTCCGGTGCAGCGGCACCGGAGCAGGCGGCGTGGGCGGAGCGTCGGACAGCTCGACCAGGTCGGGGTCGACCTCGCCGTCGTCTTCGGTCGGGCGATCGTCGGCGGCCTCCTCGGTCATGCTGAGCGGCGCCCGCTCGCCCAGCCGGGTGCCGGCCAGCAGCCAGGTCACGATCAGCGCCGCGGCGGTCGAGACCTGCAGCAGCCAGGTGAAGATGCGCTGGTCGCGGGTGTACACCACCTCCAGCACGCCGCCGCCGATCGAGCCGCTGATCGCGACCATCGTGGACCCGATCACGACGGCCGCGGCCAGCAGCACGAATCCGACGGCCACGCCGCCGACCAGCCGCGCCAGCTCCGGGGCGCGGCCCTCCAGCGTGGCGCCCCATGCCAGCGCCAGCCACAGCAGCACCAGGCCGAGCGTGAACCAGAGCGTGTGTTCGAGCCGGAAGCTCCAGAGGCCCAGCAGCAGCCGGTCGTTCCAGTCCATCGCCGACGACCCCGGCGTCTGCTTGGCCGCGGACACCAGCCCGTCGCCGGTCACGACCAGCCCGGCCGCCACCAGGCCCAGCGCGGCGGCGGCCAGCGCGTCGGCGAACGATGCGGTGCGGGCGCGCTCGATCACAGCCGGCGGCCGGCCTTGATCACGCCGGCCACGGCCGGGCCGCCCAGGTGGTAGGCGGCGTGCCGCCAGTCGTCGGAGTCGAGCAGCACCACGTCGCCATCGTATCCGGCTGCGATCCGGCCGAGGCGGTCGCCGCGTCGCAGCACCCAGGCCGCGTTCACGGTGCACGCCACCAGCGCCTCGGCCGGGGACATGCCCAGCTGCATGCAGGCCAGCGACATCACGAGCGGCAGGGAGTGGCAGAAGGCGCTGCCCGGGTTGAAGTCGGTGGCCAGCGCCACGATCGCCCCGGCGTCGGCGAGCTCGCGGGCGGGCGGGCGCGGCAGGTCGAGCATGATCACGCACGCGGGCAGCATCACGGCGGCCACGTCGCTGGCCGCCAGCGCGGCGACGCCCTCGGGGCCGGTCGCCTCGAGGTGGTCGACCGAGCGCGCGCCCAGCTCGATGGCGAGGCCGACGCCGCCGGCCTGGCTGAACTGGTCGGCGTGCAACCGTAGCACCAGCCCGTGGCCTGCGGCGGCGCGCAGGTAGCGCTCGGCCTGGTCGCGATCGAAGGCGCCGCGCTCGAGGAACACGTCGGCGGCCTCGGCACGGACGGCCGCCTGCGGCATCACCCGCTTGATCACGAAGGTGAGGTAGTCGTCGGCGTCGTCCCACTCGGGGCCGACGGCATGGGCGCCGAGGAAGGTGGGCGCGACCTCGATCGGATGGCCGGCGGCGGCGGCGTCGAGCATGGCCAGCTCGGTGTCGCGGTCGAGGCCGTAGCCGGACTTGACCTCGGCGGTGGTCGTCCCCGCGGCGGCCATCCAGGCCAGATGCCGGTCGAGCAGCGGGCCCAGCGTGCCGTCGGCGGCGGCCGCGCGGGTGTCGCGGACGCTGGCGGCGATGCCCCCGCCGGCGGCGTGGATCTGCTCGTAGCCGGCGCCCTGCGAGCGCAGGTCGAACTCGCCGGCACGGTCGCCGCCGAAGGCGGCATGCGTGTGGCAGTCGACCAGCCCCGGGATGGCGGCGCAGCCGCCGGCGTCGTGCACGGGCAGGTCGCCGTGGTCGCGCAGCACCTGGTCGCGCGGGCCGCAGGCGGCGATGCGGCCGTCCACGATTGCGATCGCGGCGCCGGTGACGACCTCCACCTCGCGCAGGGCGGAGCCGCGGGCCGGCGCCGGCGCGACGGGGCTCGCGTACTGCGCGAGGTTGTCGATCAGCAGCGAGGTCACGGCGTTGCCAGATCAGGCTCGCCCGTAGGCGGGGATGGCGCCGCCGGAGAGCGGCGCCGAGTCCTCGTCGCAGAGCCATTCGATCACGCGCGCCATCTGCTCGCCGGTCGTCCAGCGGGAGACGTCGGCATCGGGGTTCTCGCGGCGGTTCTGGGGGGTGTCGACGAGGCTGGCCATGACCGTGTTGACGCGCACGCCCTTGGAGCGCACCTCGGCGTCGACGGCGCCCATCAGCGCCAGCACTGCGCCCTTGGCGACGATGTAGGGGGCTGCGCCGGGGAACGGCCGCACTGCGGCGCGGGAGCCGACGTACACGATCGAGCCGGAGCCTGCGGCCAGCATTGGGGTGAGCGCGGCGCGGGTCATGGTGTAGGCGGTCTCGAGGTTGGCGGACAGCATCGCCCGCCAGACGTCGGGCGACGACTCGTGCAACAGGCCGTCGGTGCGAAAGCCGCCGGCCACGCAGCCGAGGGCGTCGACCGACCCGAAGCGCTCGAGGGCGGCGGCGACCACGTGCTCGGCCGCGGACGTGTCGGTCAGATCCGCCTCGACCACCAGCACCTGGGAGGGCACGTGGACGCCGCCGCTGTGAGTGGTGGCGCAGACGTCCCAGCCCTGCGCCAGGAAGCGGTCGAGCACGGCCCGGCCCCAGCCGCCCGTGACGCCGGTCAGCACGGCGGTGCGTCCGGCCACGCGGTCAGCCCTCCATGGGCAGGTGCAGGCCCTTGGCGTGGGCGGTCTCGATGGCCTCTTCGTAGCCCGCGTCGGCGTGGCGGGCGACCCCGATGCCGGGGTCGTTGGTGAGCACGCGGGACAGGCGCTCGTCCATCTCGTCGCTGCCGTCGGCGACGATCACGAGGCCGGCATGGATCGAGTTGCCGATGCCGACGCCGCCACCGTGGTGGACGGACACCCAGGATGCGCCGGACGCGGTCGAGAGCAGCGCGTTCAGGATCGGCCAGTCGGCGATGGCGTCGGAGCCGTCCTTCATGGCCTCGGTCTCACGGAACGGCGAGGCGACCGATCCCGTGTCCAGGTGGTCGCGGCCGATCACGATCGGGGCGGACACCTCGCCGCGGCGGACGAGGTTGTTGAAGATCAGGCCGGCCCTGGCACGGTCGCCCTGGCCCAGCCAGCAGATGCGGGCGGGCAGTCCCTGGAACGCGATCCGGTCGGGCGCGATCGCCAGCCAGCGCTGCAGCAGGGCGTCGTCGGGGAAGGCGTCGATCAGGGCGCGGTCGATGCGGTGGATGTCGGCGGGGTCGCCGGACAGCGCGGCCCAGCGGAAGGGGCCTGCGCCGACGGCGAACAGCGGGCGGATGTAGGCGGGGACGAAGCCGGGGAACGCGAAGGCCTGCTCGTAGCCGGCGTCGCGGGCCTCGGTGCGGAGGTTGTTGCCGTAGTCGAACACGTGGCTGCCGGCCTCCTGGAAGGCGACCATCGCCTTCACGTGCTCGACCGCGGTCTCGCGCGCGCGCCGCTGGTAGTCCTCGGGATCGGACTCGCGCAGCGCGATCGCCTGCTCCAGCGGCATGCCCGCCGGGACGTAGCCGTTCAGCATGTCGTGGGCGGACGTCTGGTCGGTGACCAGGTCGAACTGGACGCCCCGGCGGGCGAGCTCGGGGAACACGTCGCCGGCGTTGCCGAGCAGACCGATCGACAGGCCGACGCCCTCGTCGGCAGCCTTGCGGACGCGGGTGACGGCGTCGTCGATGTCGGCGGCGACCTCATCCAGGTAGCGGGTCTCGAGCCGGCGGGCGATGCGGTGCGGGTCGACCTCGACGTTCAGGCTGGCGGCACCGGCGAGCGAGGCCGCCAGCGGCTGCGCGCCGCCCATGCCGCCCAGGCCGGCGGTGAGGATGGTGCGGCCGGCCAGGTCGGGCGAGCCCCAGTGACGCTCACCGGCGGCGGAGAAGGTCTGGAAGGTGCCCTGCAGGATGCCCTGGGTGCCGATATAGATCCAGGAGCCGGCGGTCATCTGGCCGAACATGGTCAGGCCCAAGGCTTCGAGCCGGCGGAACTCGTCCCAGGTGGCGAAGCGCGGCACCAGCAGCGAGTTGGCGATCAGCACGCGAGGGGCGCCCGGGTGGGTCTTGAAGACGGCGACCGGCTTGCCGCTCTGGACGAGCATCGTCTCGTCGTTCTCGAGCTCGATCAGCGTGCGCACGATCGCGCGCAGGGCATCATGGCTGCGGGCGGCGCGGCCGGAGCCGCCGTAGACGATCAGGCGAGTGGGATCCTCGGCCACCTCGGGGTCGAGGTTGTTGCAGAGCATGCGCAGGGCGGCCTCCTGGTGCCAGCCCTTGCAGCGCCGCTCGGTGCCACGCGGGGCGTGCACGCTGGAGAGGTCGCCGACGAGCGCCTCGACTTCGCCGGTCAGTTCCTTCGTCGCCACAGGCGCAGGCTATACGACCGGCGAGCGCGCTCGCCACGGCCCGATCCGACCCCGAGCATGGCTCAGAGGCCGACCCGGCCCCCGCCGCCATTCCGCCACACCGCCGGCACAGATGTCACGGCGGCCGTGACAGGCGAATCGCATGGTTGAGCGAGATCGCCTCGCGAAGGGCTCAGAGGCCGAGTCGGCCCTCGACACAGGTTCACGCGGGCCGCGTGACCGGCCGGCACGAAATCGGCACAGGCAAAGAGCGCCGTTCTACCCGTCTCCGAGACGGCCGGGAGGTGTCAAACACCGACCCGGCCGCCGTTTGCCGTCCGCGTCAGGATCGGCACGGGTGTCACGGCCGGCGTGATTAGGAAATCGCATGGTTGAGCGAAAACGCCCGATTCCGGTGTCAAACACCGCATACGACATGACACGGGTTCGTGTGGCCGGCGTGACCGGCCGTCACCCGATCATTGCAGTGGCGCGAGCGCGCCTTCGACCGCGGCCACCAGCGCGCCGTCGCGCACCTGTCCGGCCACCGTCTCGATGTCGGCTGAGAGTGAGCGGTCGTCGCCGAGGTGCGGCGACGTCGCCCGCAGCGCCGCATGCAGCGCCGCGATCCCCGGCCCCGGCCGCAGCGGCGCCAGGAAGTCGAGGCCCTGCGCGCCGCACAGCAGCTCCACCGCCAGCACCCGCTCCACGTTCGCGCACACCTGCCACGCATGCACCGCCGCCGTCGCCCCCATCGACACGTAATCCTCCTGGCCGGCGCTGGTCGGGATCGAATCGACCGACGCCGGGTGGCACAACACCTTGTTCTCGGCCACCAGGCTGGCCGCCACGTAGTGCGGGATCATGAACCCCGAGTTGAGCCCGCCCTGCTCTGCCAGGAACGGCGGCAGGCCTTCGCTCATGGTCGGGTTCACCATCCGCTCGATCCGCCGCTCACTGATCCCGGCCAGCTCTGCCAGGGCGATCTTGAGCGTGTCCAACGCAATCGCCACGGGCTCACCGTGGAAGTTCCCGTTCGACAGCACCTCGTCGCGGTCCGCGAACACCAGCGGGTTGTCCGTGGCCGCGTTCAGCTCGATCGCCACCACCGACCGCGCGTACGCGATCGCGTCGCGACACGCGCCGTGCACCTGCGGCGAGCACCGCAGCGAGTACGCATCCTGCACCCGTCCGCACCAGCGGTGCGACTCGTTGATCTCGGAGCTGTCCAGCAGTGCGTACAGGTTCGCGGCCGACGCCAGCTGGCCGGGGTGCGGTCGCAGCGCCTGGATCTCCGGCGCGAACGGCGTGCGCGAGGCGCGTACCGCCTCCACCGACTGCGCGGCCGCGATGTCGGCGATCCGCACCAGCCGCGCCGCCCGTGAAAGCACCAGCGCCCCGATCGCCGCCATGAATTGGGTGCCGTTGATCAGGGCCAGCCCCTCCTTGGCCGACAGCTGCACCGGCACCAGACCGGCACGCCCAAGCGCCTCGCCGCCGTCCAGCAGCTCTCCGCCGAACTCGGCCCGGCCCTCACCCACCAGCGGCAGCGCCAGATGCGCCAGCGGTGCCAGGTCTCCGCTCGCCCCCAGCGACCCCCGCGACGGCACCACCGGGTGCACGCCCGCATTCACCATCGCCAGCAGCGACTCCACCGTCTCCCGCCGCACGCCCGACGCGCCCGTCGCGAGCGCGTTCGCACGCAGCAGCATGGCGCCCCGCACGACCTCCGTCGGGAACGGCTCGCCCACCGCGCAGGCATGGCTTCGCAGCAGGTTCAGCTGCAGCCGTCCCACGTCCTCCCGCGAGATGGCGACGTCGACGAACCTGCCGAACCCGGTGTTCACCCCGTACGTCGGCGTGCCCGACTCCACAGCCCGCTCGATCAGCGCCCGCGACGCCTCGATCTGGTCGACCGCCGATGCGCCCAGGACGACCTGCACCTTGCCCAGCGCCACGCGCTCGACGTCCTCCACCGCCAGTGAGCGGCCTGTCAGCTCGAGGGTGTCCACGGCTGCGCAGTCTAGGCCCGCGGCCCGGGCACCGCTCACTCCTGGCCGAACTCGCCCCCGGACGCCACCTCCAGCAACCGGTCGGCACCGAACCCGGACAGCCGCAGCGCCGTTCCCGCTGCGGCCGCCGCCACCCGCGCCGGCATCAGCCCGACCAGCTCAGAGCCCTTCACACCCACGCCGCGCGCGGCCGCCAGCCGCTCGATCTCATCGACGACCGCCGCCAGCGGCGTCGCGTCGATGTCGATCAGGTTCGTCGACACCTGCGCACCGCCCCGCGCCGCCAAGCCCAGCGCCTGCACCCCCGCCAGCCCCCCGTCGCGCTCACGCAGCGCTGCGGCGATCTCGCGCGCGACGCCGACGTCCTGGCTGTCCAGATCGACGTTGAACGCGACCAGCGGCGGCCGCACGCCCAGCAGCACCACGCCCGCCGTCGGATGCGGGCGGTCAGGCCCGGCCAGCGCCACCACATCGCCCGCCGCTATCCGCTCGGCCAGCCGCTCCAGGCCGCCGCTGCGGAACGCCGCCGGCCGCAGCCCGCCGCCCAGCTCGCCGTATCCGATCGCCGGCACACCGAGCATCGCGATCCGGCGCGCCAGTGCCCGCGCCGCCAGCTCCGGCCGCGTGTCGTCCGGCCGGAAGCGCACGAACGGCACCACGTCGGCTGACCCCACCCGCGGGTGCACACCCTCGTGCCGCGTCAGGTCGATCCGCGACGCCGCCACCGCGATCGCGGATGCCAGCCCCTCCACCAGCGTGTCCGGGTCGGCCACCACCGAGAACACCGATCGGTTGTGGTCGGCGTCGGCATGCACGTCCAGCACGCGCACGCCGGCAGCCCCGAACGCCTCGCCCAGCGCGTCCAGCACCGACTGGTCGCGGCCGACCGAGAAGTTCGGCACCGATTCCAGCAGATCACTCACAGCACACTCATATACCGGATCCGGACGAGGCCCATGGCGACGGCGCCGCCGCCCTACCGCTCGTGCGTCCTCCGCCGTGCCGGCGCCGGCGCACGACGCGCCAGGAAATGACCATGCTGATCAGCACCAAGACCACGATGATCAGGTGCCAGGGGATGATCAGAAACGGCGTCGAGGTGACCGGCAGGTGCGTCGAGTCGTTGTAGTAGATGCGTGTCTGGGCGTCGCCCCGGGCCAGCAACGGCGCCCCCTTCCAGGGCATGTCCAGCGTCCGCACCGAGCTGGGCAGGATCGTGTACGTGGGCGCCGCCACGCTGGTGCCGCTCGAGCCGGCGGCGAACTTCGTGCTGAACGTGGTGTCGCCTTTGATGATGTTGAAGAAGGTGTTGCCCGTGTTGCGAACCTGCACGTGCGCGACCACCATGGGGTGGAACAGCCAGTCACCGATCGCGCCGAGGTGGTCACTCGAGCTCCACACGTCCCGCAGGCTGATCCACTGCACCGACACCGACCTGGTGACGGCCTGCCCACGCAGCACCAGTCCGGTGCCGTCGGGGTTCTGCACGCCCGCCGCCATCAGCGACGCCACCGCCGACTGGTAGCGCAGGTTGCCGTCGCTCTTGACCTGGCGTGAGCGAAACACCACCGCGAGCGTGTGCGTCCCGATCGCAGCCGTGGGCGGCACCTCCACGCGCAGCAGCACCTGCCGGTGGCTGTGCGCCGGCATGTGCAGCACCTTCGTGCTCAGCTTCGACCAGGGCGCCGCCGACTGCGCCAGCGTGCCGGCCGGCTTGAACGCCACCGCCGAAGCCGCCGACACCGTGTAGTCCTGCAGGTAGACGTCCAGCGTGATCGCCGCCGCACCCTTGTTGAAGATGTCGAGATCGGTCTTGTAGAGCTGACCGGGAATCAGGTTGGCCTGGATCTTCGACGGCGCAACGCCGATCGAGACCGGCGGCTTGGCCGCCGCCGCGGCGTCGGCGGTGAAGGCCGCAAGCAGCGCGGCCGCCAGCGCCAGCATCAAGATCAATCGTCGCATCGGGGTCTCCTCACGGTGTGGTGGCGATATAGGTGAGCGTGGTCGAGAAGGGCTGCGCTGAGACCGGGTCGGCATAGGTCACCTGCAGCTGGTAGTCGATCGGGTTGGCGGTGCCGGCCGACGTGGTGGCGGTGCCACTGGCGACCGTCTGAGCGGCCGTCGTGACCGCCGTGAACGCGCTGCCTCCGTTCGGCCGCCAGCCCAGCTGTGCCAGCGGGAACGTCTTGCCGGCGCCGTCGCTGAAGTCGCCTGCGCCCTGCAGGGAGAGCGCCCAGTTCGTGTTCGAGGTGACCGTTGCGGTCACCGCCGGGCTGCGCGTGAACGGCGAGGACAGCGGATCGACGGCCCCGAAGTCGACCGACGTGGCCGACAGCGTCAGCCCCACGGTGGGCGTGATCGCCAGGCTGACGTCGTCGAAGCTGGCGCGGCCGCTGCCGTCCACCTGTAGCCGCACGGTGACGGATGTCGTGGCCGGCTGCGTCACGAACGTGGCCGAGTAGATCGTCCAGGCGCTGGTACCTGTGACGGTCGCAAGTGTCGTGGTGGTGCCGCCCGACTCGATCGCCATCACGCGCGCGCTGCCGGAGACGGCGTCGGTGCGGATCGCCGCGGTCAGCGTGTAGCTGGTGTTTCCGGCCACCGGGATCCCCGCCTGCTGTGCGTAGCCCGCGTAGGAGCCGGCGCCCCCGAACAGCTGCAGGTAGGACGACCCCGAGTTGGCCGGCGCGACGTGGTCGAAGACCATGCCCGGACGGCCCGCGAGCGATGTGATCGGCGTCCACGACTGGGGCACCGCCGAGGTCATCGTGAAGGGCTGGAGAAACGACATCTGGCGCACCTGCGTCGGCGTCGAGTTGACGGCGGCGATGCCGATCATGCCGCTCGCGAAGCTCGCGTCCGTGGCGACGGCCGTCGCGGTCACGCCGCCCGGGCCGACCGCCTTGCACGAGATCGAGCTGCCCGTCGCGGTCGCCGTCAGCGTGTACGCCACGCTCGCCGCAGGGCTGTAGGCGGCGGTGCCGATCACCGTGTCGGTGCCGGCCAGCCGCCGCTGCACCACCACCGCGTTCTTGGTGATGCCGCACAGGTAGAAGTTGGCCGTGTCGCGGTAGCGGAGCACGACGCCGCCGGTCAGCTGCGGAGTCACGGCCGCCTGGCTGGCGAGCACGGTGACGGTGCCGTCCTGGTAGTCCTGCGAGTTTCGGACGACCGCCACGTCGGTCGATGATCCCAGGCCGGCCGTGGTGGCGGTGCCGCCGGCCAGGACGACGTTCCCCGTCGTGATCTGCAACGCGTTCAGATCGGGCAGGGTGTCCGAGAACACGGTGCCGGCGGAACCGGTCGTTTCGAAGCCGGGGTCCGCGACCAGGTTGGCGGCTTGCGCGGCGGCCGGAGCCAGGACCAGACCCCCGAGGGCAAGGACGCAGGCTGCAGCACGAGTCCGCGTGTCGAACACGCCACGTGTTTCAAAGCGGACGGTTCGAATCCTGCCGGTCAGGCCATGAACACGAGCGGGGCGGGCTCGCTGAGAGAGCCCGCCCCGCGTGTCGCACGGCTCGTGTGGGTGAGGTTACGGCGTGGTGGCCGTGTACACGAGCACGGCCTGGTACTGGTCGCCGGCGGTGTTCGGGTTGTCGCCGAACTGCAGTTCGAGGTGATACGCCAACGCCGTGGCGGTGCCGGCGTTGGTGGTGCGGGCGCCGGACGAGACGGCGTTGGCGCCAGAGGCAACGGCAGCGTACGCGCCGGCGCCGGGCTTCAGGGACAGGCGGCCGATCGGGATCGTGTTGAGCCTGCCGCCCGTCTCGGTGAAGTTGGCGGGAGCCGTCACCGACAGCGTCCAGCCGGCGTTGGCCTTGACGGTGGCGTTGCCGCCGCCGGCCGCGTACTGCGCCAGCGGATCGACGTTGCCGAAGTCGACCAGGGGCGTGGCCAGCGTCAGCTGCACGGCGGCCCGGTTGGTGAACTGCACCGTCTGGTTCTGCGTGTCGCTGGACGGGGGAGCGGCCATGGCCGAGCCCGCCGAAACCACCAGCAAGGCAGCCGCAAGGCCGCCCACAAGCGCAATGCGCATGCGTGACATGCAAGTCCTCCTGAGGGGGTTGAGGTCTACGAAAAGCCGACGGAGCGGGCTTTCCGAAGAAGGCGCAGAACACATCGTCCGCAATGGGACGTGGTTCATGACCCGTCCGGGGGGTTTGACGGCACGCCGCGCGCTCGTATACCTCGATATGGGGATCGCATGCCACCCTTCGGGCGACGAGATACGCCTACCGTTTGTCGATGATGCGTACACGGATCGAAAATGGCAAACCCGCCGTGAGGCGGGGGCGCAAAGCAAGAGGTCTCGTGAGTGAGACGGCTCGGCTACCGAACCCGGAACCCGCACGAAACCAGCGGTCGCAGGCCCACCAGGGCCCGCAGGCTGGCGCGGTGTTCACTGGAGCGGTGGTGATTCTCACCATCGCGCTCGCCCTGCCGGGGCTAGGCACCTCGGAAGCGCGGCTCGATCCGAATTGATACGGGTTAGCGGACGGTGAGCGCTGCGGGGGGCAGTGCCGCTACGGTGGCAGTGAGGCTCACCGTCCGCGCCCGTACACGTCCCGCGAACCGGGCCCTGATCGCAGCCGCTACAGTCGCGGCATGCTCGACCGCCTGTTCTCGCCGCTGGCAATCGGCAGCGTCACGATCCCCAACCGGATCGTCTCGACCTCGCACCAGACCAGCCTCGTCCACCACCATCTGCCCACCGACGAGCTGATCGCCTACCACCGGGCGCGCGCCCGCGGCGGCGCCGGGCTGATCGTGGTCGAGGCCACCGCCATCCACCACACCGGCCTGCTGACCGCGCACACGCTGGGTGGATATCTCCCGGAGATCGTGCCCGCGTACCGGCGGCTGGCGGAGGCCGTTCACGAGCACGACACGCGCCTGTTCGTGCAGCTCTTTCACGGTGGGCGCGAGGTCATCTCCTCCCCACCGCGCCCGGCTGCCGTGGCGCCGTCCAGCATCCCCAGCGCCCGCTTCAAGACCGAGCCGCGCGAGCTGACCCGGCGCGAGATCGGCGAGATGATCGACGGCTACCGCCAGGCGGCCGTCTACGCGGCGGCAGGCGGCATCGACGGCGTCGAGGTCTGCGCGGGCTTCAACTACCTGCCCACCCAGTTCCTGTCCCCGCACGCCAACACCCGCACCGACTCCTACGGCGGCCCGTTCGAGAACCGGCTGCGGTTCCTGCGCGAGGTTTGCGAGGCCATGCGCGAGGGCATCGACGGCGGCGCCGTCGGCTGCCGGCTGACCGACGAGAGCGGTTCCTGGGATGGCAACAGCCACGAGGAGCTGGCTCGAGCGGCCGGCATCCTGGCCGACGACGGCCTGATCGATTACCTCTCGGTCGCGCTGGGCGGCTCCAACACGTACCGCGGATCGAGCTGGATCGTGCCGCCGGTGCCGGTCGAGCACAACGCCGTGGCCGGCTTCGCCCGCACCATGAAGGCAGCCGTGAGCGTCCCCGTGATCGCGACCGGCCGCATCGTCGACCCCGCCGACGCGGACGCGATGATCGTGCGCGGCGACTGCGACGCCTGCGGCATGACGCGGGCGCTCATCACCGACCCCTCGATGCCCGGCCGTGCGGCGGCCGGCCAGACGTTCACAACCTGCATCGGCTGCAACCAGGGGTGCATCGGCCACTACCACGCCGGCATCCCGATCGCCTGCACGATCAACCCCTGGACCGGGTACGAGTCGACGCTCCCGCGCCCCACGCCCGATCCCAGCCCGGGAACGGTGGTCGTGGTGGGCGCTGGACCGGGTGGCGCATCGGCGGCCGCCTGCGCGACCGCGCGCGGACACCGGGTTGTCGTGCTCGAGCGCGGCGAGGCGGTGGGCGGTCAGATGCGGCTGGCGCTGAACGCGTCCGGCCACGCCGAGATCGCGCAGGGCATGGTGCGCACGGTCGAGGCCTGGCTGGCGGGAGCGGATGTGCGGCTGGGTGTAGATGCCGGCGTGGACGAGGTGCTGGCCGAGTCGCCCGACCGCGTGATCCTGGCCACCGGCGCGGAGCGCTACGACGCCGGCATCGCCGGCACCGTCCACGCCTGGGACGTGCTGGCTGGCGCGGAGGCCGGCCTGCGCGTCACGATCTGCGACTGGGGCGGCGACTGGACGGGGCTGGTGCTGGCCGAGCAGCTGGCGCAGGCCGGCCACGATGTGCGCCTCGTGACCAGCGCCATCGCCTTCGGCGAGGCCGTGCATCAGTACCAGCGCAACATGTACCTGGGGCGGATGGACGAGGCCGGAATCGACCTCGTGCACCACCTGCGACTGACCGGCTGGGACGGGGCGAGCGCCACGTTCCGAAACGTGTTCTCCGAGCGCGAGCACGTGCTGGACGGGATCGACACGCTGGTCGTGAACGACGGGCGCAGCGCCTGCGGCGTGGGGCTGTTCGCCGCGCTGCAGGACGCCGGTGCGGACGTGCTGCGGGCCGGCGACGCGCTCGGGCCGCGGTCGTTCGAGGAGGCGATCCGCGAGGGCACCGAGGCCGGGCTGGCCGACCTGCGCGCGCCGGTCGCATCCTGACGCGGCGGCTCGCCACACACCCGTGACGCCGTGTCACCCACCCGCGACACTGCGATGCGTAGGTTGGCGTGGTGGGCGAGCGAGCGCAGGCAACCGTCGAGTACGCCGGCGCCGGCCTGCTGGTGCTGGCGCTGCTGCTGGCCGGGACCGCCGCCGCGCGTGCCCGCCTGACCGCTCCGGCCGGCGGCGACACCGCCTACCTCGAGCTGGCGGCGCGCGAGGCGCCCCGATTCGTCGCAGAACGCGGCGACGGCGAGCGCCCGGTCGACTTCCGCCGTTGCCGCGATCCCACCTGCGCACAATCGGGCAGGCCAGTGCTCTACGTCCACGGCCTGCGACGCGGCGGCTTCACCTACCTCGAGTACTGGGAGTACCTGCCCGACTCGCGCACCGCCCACACCCACATCCCGGCCTTTGACGGCTACCACCGCGACGACTGGGAGGGCGTCATCGTCAAGCTGCGCGACGACGGCACGGTGGTCGGCGCGCGGGCCTCGGCGCACCTCGGGTGGAACGGCCGCCACCCATGGTGGGAGCTGCGCAGCGGTGACTGGGCCGGATACCCGGCGACCGTGTACCGGGCGTCGGGCAGCCACGCCGGCTCGCTGCGGCAGGCGGGCATCGACCTGGCCGGCGACCGCTGGGACGGGTCGCTGCCGCAGCAGCAGCCGCCACAGCTGCTGCCGGCCGACCAGGCCCGGCGGGAAGCGCCCGCCTTCGATCCCGGCGCCACCCCGCCGTGGAGCAAGCAGGCCTGGTCGGACCCCGAGGCGGCCACCACCGGGCCGCCCGGCTCGCGGGCCACCTACGCCCGCTACGCGCGCTGGTGGTCGGAGGTGTGCCTGCTGTGCTGACCCGCGCTTTCGAATTCAGAGATTTCGCCGATCGGCCGATACCAGAGACGATGTATCCCGCACAGCCCAGCGAGCTCCTGCGCTCCGCCCTCAGTCTGCTCCCGCCCCTGCCCTGCTCGGTCGAGGTGCTGTCACCCGAGGGCGGGTCGTTCGCGCTGACCCTGGCCGCCGTCGAGGGCAACCTCGTCTACGCCTACGGCGCCCGCAAGCTGGTGCGCGACGACCTCGTGCTCGAGGCGCGTCTGCGCGACGACCGCGGCGAGGGCTGGGACATCCACTTCTCGATCCTGCGCTCCTACTTCCAGTCGGGCGACGATCTGCTGCTGCACCTGAACGTGGTCTCGGTCGACCCGCGCAGCGCCACCCGCCTGGCGGCACGCGCCCACCTCGCCGAGCTGGCCACCGCCCGCGTGCTCTACGCCCACTCCTATGAGCGTGCCGAGCAGTTCGACGTGCGCCTGGCCGACGCGTCTCCCACCGGCGCCGCCTTTGTCACTGAGCGGCGGCTGGCCGCCGGCGACCTGCTCGAGCTGGAGACCTACATCGAGGACCAGCTGGTGCGGTTCGAGGTGCGCGTCGTGCACGCCAGCCCTGCCGTCTACGGCCGCAACCGCGTCGGTTGCGAGATCACGACCATCCTCGAGGCCGACCGGCACCTGCTGCTACGCCTGGCCGAGCGCTACCAGCGCGACGACTCCGCCGAGCAGCGCGACCCCGACCTGGCCGTGCTGCGCACCGCGGCCCGCAGCCAGCCGTCGCTGAACCGCCGCCGCGCGCCGCGCAAAGACTCTCGCTAGTTCAGGTCGGGCCGCAGCGGCTCGAGCGCGATGGCGGCGCTGTCTGGCAGCGCCTCGATCGGCGCCCACACCGTGTGCTCGCCGCAGCCGGGGCAGCGGGTCGGCTCCACCGGGTAGCGATCTGGCAGCGCCAGCTCTTCGCGCACCAGCCGGGTCTCCACGTCGAACGCCGCCTGCCCCGTGCGGGCGGCGATCCCGGCAGCGCGCTGGTGCACCCTGCCGGCGTCGTAGCCGATCGTGATGCGAGCGCCGCAGTAGCCGCACAGCGCCATCCGCGAGACCGGCGTGCTCCCCTGCTCCGCGTGCGCCTGATCGCCCAGCTTGGCTGCCTTCCAGATCACGTAGAACAGGCCGATCAACGGCAGCTTCAGGCCCACGGCAAGAAACATCACCACCCAGAAGTCTGCGTGATTCACGGTCGGGTGTAGCGTACTGCACGGGCCCGGTGTGTGAAAGCGCCTACAGGTGTCACCCCTCCCCGCCGATTATGGGTGCGAACATGTCAGAACCCACTCGGGAAGAGCTGCTCACTCTGGCCCTCGGCGTCCTGCCGGAGTTGCCAGAGACCGTCGACGTCCTGTCGGAGGATGGCGGCTGCTTTCCCATCACGATCTCCGAGCGCGAGGAGGACCTGCTGCTGGGCTACGCGCCGCGGGGAGCCATCCGCGACGACCTGCACCTGCTGGCCCGCCTCTACCACCCCGGCCGCGGCCGCTACGAGGTCGAGTTCGAGGTGGTCGAGCACTTCTTCCACAGCATCCCCGAGGCGCAGGTGCACCTGGCCGTGAGCGGCGTCCGCCATCGCAAGGCCCGCCGCGCATCCCCACGCGTCGCCGTCTCGACGCCGGCGACGGCCCGCATCAAGTACTGCCGCTCGCTCCCGCGCGACACCGAGCTCGAGGTGCGCCTGGTCGACATCTCGGCCACGGGCTGCGCGTTCGTCACCCAGAAGGAGCTGGCAACCGGCGACCTGGTGCGGGTGCAGGCCGTCCTCTCCGGCCGCCCCATCGACCTCGAGGCGCGCGTCGTACGCATCGATCCGGCACCCTACGAGCGCTACCGGGCCGGCTGCGAGATCACCGAGATCTCCGACCTGTCGCGCACGACCATCTCGGCGCTGGCCGCCGAGAGCGCCGAGAGCGGTTCGGAGGACCAGCGCAACCCGGAGGAAGCCGCGGCCCGCGCCGAGAGCCGCGCCGCGAGCACGGCGCTGTCGGCGCGGCTCGGTCCGGCAATTATCGAGGACGAATAGCGCTCACGATTTCGGGTGATGGCGGAACCTTCCGCCCGCGTCGATAACTGAACTACCGCACGAGGGGTCGTGCGCCGGAATCGTCTTGGAAGGGGTCCTTGGTGTACCGGAACTTCAACAGCGAGCGTGGCAGCGTTGCCACGGAGATCTCTCAGGGACTCGTGTACGTCGCGGTCCTGGCGATCGTCGGTCTCTGGGTGATCGCGCATCTCGAGGGCGTCTCGTTCGGGGTGCTGCTCGACCAGCTGCGCAACGGCACGCAGAGCCACTGACCAACGCGTAGCCCACAGGCGGGCGGCAGTGCTCCGTCTCGGGGGTTCTGTGATGAGACGACGAGCGAAAACCGAGGCTCGCAAGGACAGAGGGAGACTCGATATCGGGAATATCGGGTCGACCGATGACGCCGCGAGCCGACGGTTTGCAGCCGTGGTATCGCACTAGATCCCCGAGTCGGGGCACTAGGCTGGTCAGATGAGGACCTTCCGCCGTCTGCTCGGCTTTCTGGCCCCATACCGCGGGCAGGTGATGATCACCGCGGTGCTGGCCGCGGGCACCCAGGCAGCCGGGCTGCTGATCCCGTACCTGACGGGCAAGGTGATCGATGCGGCGCAGGCGGGCGACAGCCGCTCGCAGATCTACACCTACTCGCTGCTGATCATCGCGTCGGGCGCGGTCAGGGGCGTGATGATGCTGTTCCGGCGGTGGCTGGCGGGCAGGCTCTCGCTGGCTGTCGAGTACGACCTGCGAAACCGCATGTACGGGCACATGCAGCGGCTCTCCTACCGCTTCTTCGACCGCCACCAGACCGGGCAGCTGATGTCGCGGGCCACGGTCGACGTGCAGGCGGTGCGGGTATTCCTCGGCTACGGCCTGATCTTCTTCTCCCAGCACCTGTTCACCGTGGTCAGCGTGCTGGTGGTGATGACGCTGATCAGCGTGCAGCTGACGTTGATCGCGCTCGCGATCACGCCGGTGCTGGCCTACATGGCTTACCGCTACTCGCGGGTCAGCCACCCCGTGCTGAAGGAGGTGCAGCAGCGGGTCGCCGACGTCACCACCCGGGCCGAGGAGAACGTCGTGGGCGTGCGCGTGGTGAAGGCGTTCGCGCAGGAACAGAACGAGTCGGATCGGTTCCGGGCGGGGTCGGAGCGGATCTTCCGCCAGGCGCTGCGCGCGGCCCGGTTGCAGGCCGCCTACGTGCCGGCCATGACGGCGCTGCCCAGCGTCGCGATCGCCGGGGTGATGCTGGTGGGCGGCTACCAGGTCATGCACGGCCAGCTGACCCTCGGCCAGTTCTTCGCCGTGAACGCCTACCTTGCGCTGCTGGTGCTGCCGCTGCGGGCGATCGGGATGTGGGTCGGCCAGTACCAGCGCGCGATGGCGTCCGGCGAGCGCGTGTTCGAGGTGCTCGACGAGGAGCGCGACATCGTCGAGCGACCGGACGCGCGCCCGCTGCCTGACGGTCCCGGCGTGCTGCGGTTCGAGCACGTCGGGTTCGGCTACGACCGTGAGCGGCCGGTGCTGTCCGAGATCGACCTCGAGATCCCGGCCGGCGAGACGATCGCGCTGATCGGGCCCACCGGCTGCGGCAAGACCACGCTCACCACCCTGATCCCGCGCTTCTACGACGTCGACCGGGGCCGGGTGCTGCTCGACGGCGCCGACGTGCGCGAGCTGACGCTCGACTCGCTGCGCGCCCAGATCGGCATCGTCAGCCAGGACACGTTCCTGTTCTCGACCACCGTGGCCGAGAACATCGCCTACGGCGCGCCTGCCGCCACGCCCGAGCAGATCGTGACCGCGGCGATCCGGGCCCAGGCTCACGAGTTCATCAGCGACCTGCCCGACGGCTACGACACGCGCGTCGGTGAGCGCGGCCTGTCGCTCTCGGGCGGCCAGCGGCAGCGGATCGCGATCGCCCGCGCGCTGCTGATGGACCCGCGGGTGCTGATCCTGGACGACGCCACCGCCTCCGTCGACGCGAACACCGAGGCCCGCATCAAGCTGGCGCTGCGCGAGGTGATGCAGGGCCGCACCACGCTGATCATCGCCCACCGGCTGTCCACCATCTCGCTGGCCACGCACGTGGTGGTGCTCGACCACGGCCGCATCGTCGCCCAGGGCGAACACGCCGCGCTGCTCGAGCAGAGCCCGGTCTACCAGGAGATCTACAACCACGGCCTGGTCGAGCGGACGTTCGTGCAGCTCGACCCGGACGGCGCGCCGATCGAGAAGGAGGACGTGGCATGAGGCCGGTCTCGTTCGGCAGCCACATCAGCGCACGCGGCGCCACGTCGAGCGGCCTGGGGCTGCGGCGCACCTCCCGGCGGGTGAGGCAGCTGGTGCGCTACACGTGGCCGCACAAGCTACGAGCGCTGACCGCCATCGCGGCGCTGCTGGGGGTCACTGCGACCACGATCGGCGGCCCGCTGATGGCCAAGCAGGCGATCGACCGCGGCATCACGCCCGGCGACTTCGGCCAGGTGGAGCTGTGGGTGGCGGCGTTCCTGCTGGTGGCGGTGCTGGGCTGGGTGTTCGCGGTCGTGCAGAGCTACCTGACCACGTGGGTCGGCGAGCGGGTGCTCTCGGATCTGCGAAGCGACCTGTTCACCCACGTGCAGACGCTCGACCTGGGGTACTTCGAGCGCACCCGCGCGGGCGTGGTGATCTCGCGGCTGACCAACGACATCGAGGCGCTGAACACGCTGGTCACGGACGGCCCCACCACGCTCGTCCAGAACTCGATCACGCTGGCCGGCTCGGCCGTCGTGCTGCTGATCTTGGACTGGAAGCTGGCGCTGGCCACGCTGGTCGTGTTCCCCGGAATGGCGATCGCGACCGGCATCTACCGGCACTACTCGGCGATCGCCTACCGGCAGACGCGGGAGCGGCTGGGCGAGGTCACGGCCAACCTGCAGGAGGACATCTCAGGCGTGCGGGTGGTGCAGGCGTTCCGGCGCGAGGCGTCGAACTACCGCAGCTTCATCGGTGTGAACGACTCCTACCGCGAGGCCAACCAGCAGACGGTCACGGTCAGCGCCATCTACTTCCCGTTCGTCGACCTGCTGTCGGCGACGGCGATGGCGATCGTGCTCGGCTACGGCGGCGTGCGGGTGCTGGAGGGCGATCTCAGCGCCGGCGCGCTGTTCGTGTTCATCGGCCTGCTCACCAACTTCTTCGACCCCGTGCAGCAGCTGTCGCAGTTCTACCAGACGTTCCTGGCCGGCACGGCCGCGCTGGACAAGGTGTTCGAGGTGATGGAGACCGAGCCGCAGATGCAGGACGCACCGGAGGCGGAGGACCTGCCCGAGATCTGGGGCCGGGTGCAGTTCGAGGACGTCCGCTTCAGCTACCGCGAGGACACGGCCGAGGTGCTGCACGGCATCTCGTTCGAGGTCGAGGCCGGCCAGACGGTGGCCCTGGTCGGCCACACGGGAGCCGGCAAGTCGACCATCGTGAAGCTGCTGGCGCGCTTCTACGACCCGACCGGCGGGCGCATCCTGATCGACGGCCGGGACGTGCGCGACGTGACCGTACGGTCGCTGCGCCGCAAGCTCGGGATCGTGCCGCAGGAGGCGTTCCTGTTCGCGGGCTCGGTGCGCGACAACATCGCGTTCGGGCGCCCGGACGCCTCGTTCGAGGACGTCGTGGCGGCGGCCACCGCGGTGGGAGCGGACGGGTTCATCCGCGAGCTGCCGGACGGCTACGACGAGGAGATCGAGGAGCGCGGCGGGCGGCTCTCGATCGGCCAGCGCCAGCTGGTGGCGTTCGCGCGGGCGCTGCTCGCAAACCCGCACCTGCTGATCCTGGACGAGGCCACGTCCAGCGTGGACATCCCGACCGAGGCCAGGATCGAGCAGGCGCTGGACACGCTGCTGCAGCACCGCACGTCGTTCGTGGTCGCGCACCGGCTGAGCACGATCCGCCGCGCCGACCTGATCATCGTGCTCGAGCACGGTGAGGTGATTGAGACGGGAACGCACGAGCAGCTGATCGCGCTGCGGGGCCGGTACTTCGCGCTGTACGACGATTGGGTCTGACCGGCGGCGCCAGCCAGCCGCGGGTCCTCAGGTGACCGTGTCTCCCTCGACCACGACCGCTCGACCGGCAACCGTCACGGGCCGCGTCAGCAGCCGGTGGCGCGGTACCCGCTCGAGCCAGGTGCCCGCGGCCAGGGAGGTGAGGATGGCGAGCAGCACCAACACCGCGAAGAAGTCCTGATTGATGATCCCGGCGGAGAACGCGGTCGAGGCCACGACGATGCCGGGCCCCCCGCGGGCGTTCATCGCAATCGCCAGGTTGAGAGAGCTGAAACTGTCCTCGCCGGCCACACGGGCGCCGAGGTACACGCTGGTCGCCTTGATCAGGCATGCGGCCAGCACGAATCCGACGAAGAAGACAACGTCGAAGCCGTGGACCAGGTCGAGCCCGAGACCGATTCCGGCGAAATAGACGGGTATGAAGAAGGCGAGCGAGAAGCTCCTGATCGCCAACGTCGCCTGCGACGGTTTCGGCTCGGTTGCGGCCACGACGATCCCGGCCACGAACGCGCCGAAGAACGCCTCGAGCCCCAGCATCAGGGCGGCGGCCGTCGTCAGCAGCATGAACGTGAGCTGGTGCGCGATCGGGGTGGCGCGCTGAATCACATTCAGCTCGAGGTTGCCGATCCAGCGGTAGGCGGGCGGGCCGGCCACCAGGAAGGCGGCCAGGAATGCGAGCGTGGCGGTCACGTGGTAGGCGAGATCGGCGTGTGAGCCCGTCGTGATCCCGAGCGCGGATGGCAAGCCGAAGAGCGCGGAGCCGGTCGTCCCAGCAAAGCCGATCGCCGTGGCCAGCACCACGTAGAGGGCGAGATCCTCGAGCACGGCGACCCCGAGCACCACCCGGGCGAAGGGGGTGTCGAGGATGCCCAGGTCATGCATGATCCGAGAGATCACCGGAATGCTCGTGATGGCCAGCGCGATCGCGAAAACCAGCACGAACGAGGTGGTGTTGCCGTTCGGCCCCCACAGGCTCCTCTGGTCGATCATCTGTGAGATGGCGAGACCGGCGACGAACGGGATCGTGGTGCCGGCCACGAAGACGGCGGCCACGGTGCGCCGCTCGCCACGGGGAAAGACCGTGCGCAGCTCAGACCCGGCGATGAACAGCAGCAGCAGCAGCCCCAGCTGGTAGACGGCACCCAGGATGACGGGCGTCGACCCGCTGGTCGGAAATATCCACGCCTGCGTGGACTGGGACAGCCAGCCGAGCACCGTGGCGCCGAGCAGTAGGCCGCCGAGCACCTCGCCAATCGCACGGGGCTGACGGAACCGGACAAACAGGGAGCCCATCCCGTGAGCGCAGAGGAGGATCGCGGCCAGGGCGATCAGCGTGTGGGCGAGGTCTGCTGTGGGAAGAGTGCTCATGGTCCGGGACAGGTGACCTGCCGAAGATACGGCGATAACGAGTCAATGTCGACACGGCGGCGACGGTTCACGAGCGCAGGAGCCTTTCGGCGCGTACCGCTCTCACTAAAGACAACTTGCACATTGTCCGATATACGCGGCAGCATGGGTCGTCTGCGTATGTTCCTCGCTCTGGCCGTGCTCGCCTGCGTGATCCCTGTGCAGGCGAGCGCGGCCTCCACAACCACGGTGCCCGACGCGCCGGCGTCGTTCTGGGCGCACGCCCAGATCGTGTGGTCCGTGAAGTCCGGATGGGTGCCGCTGCACAAGAACGGCACCTTCGCCCCCTCCCGCGACGCCACCCGCACGGCGGCGGCGCGGGTGCTGGCGAACCTGAACGAGCAGCAGCACGGCGTCGCGATCAGCGACGATCCCTTCCAGCAGGCGGTCGACGGTGGCTGGATCGGCGCCGGCGCCGGCCCGGGGTCGACCCTCACGCAGCTCGAGTTCGATCGCGGCATCGTGCGCGTGATGGGGCTGAAGAAGGATTCCACCCGGCTCCGGCAGATCACCGGCGCCGATGGCTGGACGCCGAAGCTCCCGACCGGCTTTGCGGCCGAGCAGCTCGTGCGCGACATCGGCGCCCGCTGGAACGTCCCGTTCGGCGCCGACAACTGGGAGACCTGGCCGAGCACGACGCTGAGGCGCGCCAACCTGGCCGTGCAGGCATACCTGCTGGGTCACCTGCCCGGCTACTGGCAGTCCTCCGTGGACACGCAGATGAACGTGGTGCACGCGCTGCCGACGTACTCGCCGCTGAAGAAGGCCGTGCTCGGCTACGCGCTGAAGTGGTCGGGCGCGCCGTACATCTGGGGCGGCAGCTCCGACCAGCCACAGGACCCGTTCGGGCTCCCCGCCGCCGCCGGCTTCGACTGCTCGGGCTTCGTGTGGTGGGTGATGAAGCGCCCCTACACGGTGCCGGGAAGGACCTGGGACGGCACGGCCAAGATCCCGTGGCGCACCACGTACGACATGGCCGCGCACATCCCGGTCGCGAAGCGCATCCCCTACAGGAGCCTGAAGCCGGGCGACATCCTGTTCTGGAGCAGCAGCGCACCGCACGGCGTGCTGACCGCCTCGAGCGCGGTCGACCACACCGGCATCTACCTCGGGAACGGGTGGACGATCAACAGCCACGGCAGCGGCGCGGGGGTCACCATCAACTACATGGGCCCCGGCGCCGACTGGTACCGCGACAACTTCGTGTTCGGCTGGCGGATCATGCCGCGCGGCGTCTGAGCAGCGCGGCGCGGTAGGCTGCGCTCGCGATGAGCGCGGACGAGAACACCACTCCCGAGCCCGAGGAGATCCCGGCCGGAGCAGAGGCCGCCCCCGGCACGCCGGTCAGCGTGCGGGCCGAGCGAGGCGCCCGGATGACCCCTGCCGAGGCGGTGCGCGACATGCGCATCAAGGTGCCGGCGCGCGGCAACCGAAAGCTCCGCGAGGTGGTCGAGCGCGTCAACCGCGACGACTCGATCAAGGCGCTGTGGCACGCCGCAAACGTCAACGCGGTGGCGCGGATGCAGATCAATGACCACTCCTGGGTGCACATCCAGATCGTCACCAACATCGGCCTGAAGCTGCTGCGGGAGCTGCGCCGGGCGGGCGTCGAGCCGGGCATGGTGACCGACTACGGCATGACCGACGACGATGCCGAGGTGGTGGTCGGGCTGGGCTGCCTGACGCACTGTCTGGGGATGGCGATCCACCGCGACGGGCACGAGGAGATGAGCCTGTTCCTGACGGCCGACCGCCTGCCCGGATTGCTGGACGGGCTGTACGAGGAGCCGGAGCGCACGATCGTGATGGCCGAGGTGCTGCAGACGATCATCAGCCACCGCTCCGGCGGCCGGCCGCTGTCCCTGGAGGCCGGGATCGTGCGGGTCGCCGATGCGCTGGACATGGCCAAGGGGCGCTCACGGATCCCGTTCGAGACCGGACGCGTGTCGATCCACTCGCTGTCGGCGGCGGCGATCGAGGAGGTCGTGATCCGCGGCGGTGGTGACGGCAAGGTGCTGGTCGAGATCGAGATGAACAACTCGGCCGGCCTGTTCCAGGTCGACAACCTGCTCCGATCGAAGCTGCACGGCTCGGGGCTCGAGGACCACATCGAGGTGGCGGCGACGCTCGAGGGCGATACCGAGAAGCGCCTGCTGCCCAGCTTCCGGCTGTAGCCGACCACACATATGTGACGTGTGCCACACCATGTAGTGTGCGCGTCATCACCGACAGGCCGGCGGCTAAGGAGGGCCCCATGTCGCGCGTTCGCCCATTTCTCTTCGCAAGCGTCGCCGTCGTGCTGATCGCAGGCGCCGGCTGCGGCAGCTCGTCGTCGTCAGGCGGCTCCTCCTCGGCGGCGAACGCCGGCCTCGGCGTCACCACCACCACCCCGCCGGCGAGCACGTCCGGCGGCGGCGCGGGTGGCGGCAGCAGCTTCTGCTCGACGGGCAAGGCGGACGTGGAGAGCCTCAAGGCCAAGCTCGCGTCGTTCGCGACATCCGGCACCGACCCCACGGCGTTCAAGTCGGAGATGCAGACGATCCAGAAGGCCTACCAGCAGGCCGAGTCGCAGGCGCCGGGCGAGATCAAGCCCGACCTGGCGGCCATCAACACTTTCATCAACAAGCTCGACCAGATCTATGCCGCCCACGGATGGAACCCAATCGCGGCCGGGCCGGCCGCGCTGCCCCTGCTGCAGAACAACGGCCTGAAGGCCCACATGAACCACCTCCAGGCCTGGGCCAAGGCCAACTGCAGCTAGACGGGCTCCGATAGGGGCTCTGGTATCCTTCGCCGCGCCGTTGCGGGGTCGTCTAATGGTAGGACGCCTGACTCTGGATCAGGTAGTCGGGGTTCGAGTCCCTGCCCCGCAGCCTTCTATCCAAGCCGTTTCCCACTTGCACGGAGTGCAGCAAGCACCGATGGGGCAACGAATGGGGCAACGAGCCGCAGCGCGAGGACTCCACAGGGCGACTGCGGCTACCGTGCCGCATGGACATTCTCGGCTCGTTCCCCATGCACGGCGAGGTGGAATGGATCCCTACCGAGGCGGGTGGCCGTAAGTGGCCGCACCCCGGGCCGACGTACGCCACTGTTGGATGGCGTGAGCGCATCGGGCCGGAGACGGGCCTAGCCAGCTTCGTCCTTCGGGGGTTCGCACCAACGTGGCAGCGGTCGCGTGCCGATGGCCGCTGGCTGTTCAACCAGGCAGACGCCGTTTTCGTGGTGTCACCTCCCGAGGTCGTCATTGTCGCTGAGGGCCTGCGGCCCGTAGCCCGGTTCTACGTCGATGACGTCGATGGGCGGGAGGAGACATGGGCGCGAATCGAGGCTTGGCTCCGTGAGGTACTAGACGGGGTGCGCCTCCCGGAGTCCGCTCGCGCCATGGCGGTCGAGTATCTCGATCACAACGAGTTGGGTCTGGCCTTTGAAGGGATAGTGGAGGCGCTGGCGGAGCGAGGAAGGCCCATCGGCCCTCGCGAGCGGCGACTGCTGGGCGATGCGGCCGTGGACATGAACCTCACCGACAACGCCGACTGGAAGCGGGTTCGCCAGGTGAGAGACAGCTAGGGCGGGCCATCCCAGCTGCGAGCTGGAAGAAGACTCGGGGATCGTCGGCCAGTTGCATGGCTCTATACCCGCATCCGGCCACAGACGGCGCAGTGCCAGTCACGCGGCCCGGCGACGAGGTTGTGGCCGCCGGTCGGGACGTACGGTGGAACCTCAACCATTCGGTGCGTCGTCATGCGGCCACAACCGGTGCAGTAAAGAACGTTGCTGGTCGCCATCTCGGTCATGACCGGATCGTATAGGCGCCTCCCTCAGATTCCAGTCTGCGAACCCGCGAAGCGCTGAGAGCCGTTCTAAGGCCCTGGCGCCCCTGGACGTCCCTACGCCCTGGCCGCGCACACGACGGCCGGGAGGCGCCCAGCCACAGGCGTACACACGTTCGTGCGGTGCCGGGGATGCGCCCATCCAGCGGCGTAGCTCCCAGACGGATGGCCACTATCGAACCGTCACCTTCGCTTGTACGCTGGCGCCGTGAAGCTGCTTGGAATCCCCGTTGTGGTGGCCGCCAGCCTTGCGCTGGCAGCTGGCGGGTGCATCGGCCAGTCCGGCTCATCCCACGGCGGCTACAAAGGGGCCGACGCGAAGTCATACGACGCTGGCCACAGCTACTGCGCACAGTTCGTGGACAACCAGCAGCAGTTCGCCAATCCGAAAACGGTGAGGCGGTTGATGGAGAAGGTGGCCAGCCGACCGGCCTGGGGAGCGGGGTGCAAGGCCGCCATGAACGACGCTGGTGGCGGAATGGGCAACCTGTACGAAAACGGGGCGTCCGGCCCGAAGACCACCACGACAAACACCGCTGCCGAGAGAGCGCTAATCAAAGCCGACGTGGCCAAGTGGAAGGCGAACCATCCAGGCGGCACCTGCACCATCCACTACCCAGACAGCGCCGAATGTACGACGGCGGACGGACTCCCGGTTGACATGGTCGTAGACGACTCTACGACGGTCACTGGGACGAATCCCTAGCCGCCGACCCGGCCCGGTATCCGCACAGACCTCACCGGCCCCCGTAGGCGGCGACGACTGCGCCCACGAAGGCCGCAACCGCCACGCCCACCGCCAGGCCCTGCACGACTGCCACCAGCAGGCCGATGCCTGACAAGGCAACGATGGCGTGCCGGGCCACCTGGATCGCCCGGCCGGTCATGCCGCCAGCCGGATGCGGTAGGCGCCACCCTGGCGATCCAAGTGGATCAGCCGGGCGCGGCTCAGGTTGTCCAGGCTGGCATCGAAGCCAATCGACAGGTCACCAGCTTCGTCGTCCATGCGACGCCACGGCCTGCGGTTCTTGTCGATCACCAGGACACGGTCGGCGCCCTCGCCTTCCACCCGGCCGCCGTGCAGCGGGTGGCCGTTGGCGAACGTGAACGCGATCACCGCGTAGACGCTCAGGTCGGCAACCTGCAACCAGCGCAGGTCTTCGCCTGTGCGCGGGTCGATGCCGTTTCGCGCCAGCAGGCCCCACGCCTTGTAGGGGATCAGCACGTCGCCCTCGCCGCC
>JAICYJ010000031.1 GCA_025934255.1 Thermoleophilia bacterium
AGAGCCCGGGGAACCCGGCTCGCCTGCGGCGACTACTGGACGCTGCGGGCCTCGGCTGAGCGGCGGTGGGCTAGGATTGGCCGTGCGTGTGGGCGCGTTCCGCACGCTCCGAGGGGTGTAGCTCAGTTGGTAGAGCGGCGGTCTCCAAAACCGTAGGTCGCGGGTTCAAGTCCTGCCACCCCTGTGAGGTCACAGCGCCCCGGGACCCCCGTTCGAAGGCCTGGCACTGCCTCGCGGCGGGTACTCTCGGGGTATGGGTGTCCTGCGCGAGGTCGTCGAGGCGGATCTGCCGGTGTTCTACGAGCACCAGCGCGATCCGGAGGCAACCGCGATGGCGGCGTTTCCTTCGCGCGACCGTGACGCGTTCATGGCGCACTGGGCGAGGACGCTCGCGAACGACTCCGCGCTGACGTGGACGATCGTCTGCGACGGCGAGGTCGCGGGCAACATCGGCTGCTGGGAGGCTGACGGGCGCATGCTCGTGGGCTACTGGATCGGGCGAGAGTTCTGGGGCCGCGGGCTCGCGACGGCGGCCCTCGCCGAGGTCGCGGAGATCGTCGATACGCGTCCGGTGCAGGCGGAGGTCGTGACCACGAACGTCGCCTCGATCCGCGTGCTCGAGAAGTGCGGGTTCATCCAGGTTGCAGCGCACGTGGGCGACGACGGGATCGAGGAGCTCGTCCTGGAGCTGCGCTGATCTGAGCTCGCCGGACTTTGCGAGCAGCACGACGCCCGCGTGATCACCTGCGAGCGCTGTCTTCATGATCAATTGCCGCTGTTGGCGAACGCGCCCACGGCGGCGTATCGGCCGGAATGGTCGTAGCTGATGTTGCCGTTGACCTTGAACTTCTGCGAGGCGAAGAGACCGAGGTCGCGGACGAGCAGCCCTTCGGGGAGGAGGAGCCGCGGGTGTACCTCGTTGCCGGTTACGGGATTTGTGATCGGCTCTACTCGAAGCTCCGCGACGTCGCCCACCCGATAGTAGGATTGCCCGTTCGCGACTTCGACCTGGTACGGCACGGGATCGGGGCCCTCAAGTCGATACGTGGTCGCGAACACCTCCCACGGGCCGCCGGCTCGCCCCTGCGCCAGCTCCGTAAGCGCTCGCCGTTGTGAATCGTCAGCCTTTTCGTCGATGAACGAGATCGCCTGGCCGCCTCCTTCATGAATCGCCCCGGGCCAGTCGGCGAAGATCGAGAAGTTCAACTCGTCGAGGACTGTCGTTCCGTAGCTGCCAGACTCGATGTGCCATGTCCAGCCGCCCTCGCACTTCCCCGTCGTCGGACGACCATTCACGTTGCAGGGACAGCCGTAGTCGCAGTTGCAGGCGATCATGAGCGTTCCCTTCAACGTCCAGGCGCGGGCTGTCACGGTCCACCGGTGCGCTGGCTGGCTCCAGGTCCCGCGCCCACCAGGAGCAAGGTCGCGCGGTAAACGGCGTTGAGGCTTAGAGGCGTTCCTGAATGCACCAAAGTTCCGTCCCCATCGTCAGGAAATCACATTCTACGGGCTGCCGCTTGGGGTGCTTGCAGGCTCACTCGTGCCGAACTATGTCGACCGAGATCTCCACCGCCGGAGTCGTCCCTCTGTTCTCGAGCCAGTGCGTGGTGTTCCGATCCTCGGGCCATCCCAACCCAGGCTCGTAGTCGGTGGCGGTTCCATCTCGATGGTCGGTGATCGTCCCCTGCAGTATGTAGACGATGCCCGGCCTGTCTACATGGTCGTGCACCGGGCCGTAGACGGCTCCCGGCTCGAAGGTGACCAGACGCATGCGCAGCTGGCGTCCTGCCATGCCCTCGATCTCGGGGCCTAGGTCGACCGTGCCAAGTGGCTCCGCCGTAACACCCTTCGTCTCAGGCGCCGCCTGTTCGTCGCTCACTGCGTGCTCCTCTCCGTGCTTCCGGGGCCGAACGGTCGACCATTCAACGCAGCTGGTCTCCGCCGCCGCCAACCCTACGAAAGCCCGGCGCCGCCGGCAAACGCCGCTGCGCCAACACCGGCGGGGTTCAGGTCTCCCGGCGGCGCACTGCTCGTGGCAGACCGCCGGCCGCGGGTGTAGGGTCGCGCCAATGGACGCGACCGCCGTTCTGCTCGCCAACCTGGCCGAGATCTACGACCAACTGCGCAAGCTGCGCGACACGGCCGGGCTCACCGAGGATGAGATTCGCGCCGTCGACGAGTTGCTCGCGGAGATCGACGAGCTCCCCAGCGACCAGCTGGTGAACATCGACGACATCGACTACCTCGCCAGCGCGGCCAGTCGCCTCAAGGCGACGCTCGAAGCCCGGGCGGCTCGCAAACCTACGGATGGGCCGAGCTGACAGCTCGGTAGGCCGGGACTGGGCCGGCGCGGGCCCTGGCCCGAGGAAGAAACGCAGGGCAGACGCGATCGTCCTCTGGGCCAGAGCTGCGTGCCAGCGGCGGTGTTTCGCCGGTACCAACACGCCATCTACTCGGCGCGCCTCGGAAGAGGGGGTTTCTCCGAGACGGCGCGAGCCTACCGTGCGAGCGGCCGGGCGTCCCTACCGCAAACCGGGAACACCCTCCCCAGTTTGCGGTAGGGCGGACCCAGCGAGCTTCGCCGCCCACACACGCGGCGCGAGTGGGGGTGGCCCGTCCGGTGGCGGTTTCAACCACCGGACGGGCGCCCGAGGCGGGCACGGGCCGGCGTGGGCACGGGCGGCGCGTGCGTTCCAGTCCAGCCTACGTGGAGGAGTGCTGGTGTGTGGTGACGGTTTCGTGACAGTGAGTCACGCCGTGCCTACGGCCTGATCTCGAGGTCGTAGTCGTACTCGGTAAGGACGTCGCAGCCGCCGGCCGTGACGACGACCAGATCCTCCAGTCGTACGCCGCCGTAGTCCTTGCGGTAGACGCCCGGCTCGACCGTGACCACGTCACCCTGCTCGAGCGGCGTCGAGTCGCCCAGTCCCATGTACGGCGGCTCGTGCACCTCGACGCCGACGCCGTGCCCGAGGGAATGGAAGAAGTCCTCGTCGAGCGACTCACCCTTCCCGAGCCCGCGCACCGTGCGGTAGCCGTCGCGCTCGATCACGTCGCAGGCGACCCCCCAGGGGGCGGTTCCGGGCACCCCGGCGGCGATCGCCTCGGTGCTGCTCCGCAACGACTCGAGGATCGTGGCGTGCATCGCCCGCAGCCGCTCGCTTGCCTCGCCGAAGCAGAACGTGCGCGTCATGTCCGCGCAGTAGCGGCTCGCCTCGTGGCGCGGGAAGATGTCGATGATCACAGGCACGCCGGCGTGGATCGGGCCGTGGCCGAGCTCGTGGCCGAGCGCCGCTTGGGGGCCGGCCGCCACGATCGGCGGCTCGCCGGCGCAGCCGCGCTCGCGCAGGGTGTCGACGACCGCTCCGCGCACGCGCTCGCAGGTGAGCGTCTCGCCGTCCAGCTGGAGGGCGCCTCCGGCGTCCGGCGATGCGGAGCCGATCATGCCGCGCGCCGCGTCGAAGGCGGCCTCGGTGGCTCGCTGTGCAGCGCGCACTCCCTGCAGTTGGCCGGCGTCCTTGTGCCGCCGGCGCGTCGTGAACAGCACCCGGTCGGGCGTCAGCGCGATGCCCTTGCCGCGCAGGTAGTCGCCAAGTGCCAGCGGAAAGTTCGGCGGCACCGCCACCGCATTCAGGCCCGCGCGTTCCAGCATCCGCCGCACCGTCTCCATCCGCGCCTCGTCCAGCGGCCAGCCCTCGAGCACCAGGTCGCGGCCGCCGAACTCGTCCACCATCCAGATTTCGTTCGCGGTCGACTCGCGCCGGACGAGATCGACCTCGAGCTGGTTGGTGACGATGATGCGCCGATCGCCCGTCTCGAGGTACGTGAAGGGGTCGCCCACCGTGATCCCGGTGGCGACGAACATGTTGGCGTCGAGCAGCGAGTCGGCGTGGATCAGGAGGGCGTCGGGCACGCCGGGCAACCTATCACGCTGGTAGCGTCACCTATGATCGGCGTGGTCGGCCGTCATCCCTTCGTCAGGAGTTGCAACTGTGCTGCTTCACCTCGGAACCAGTGTCGCGTGTAGCGACGGCGCACTCGGCGAGCTCGCCGACCTGGTCATCCACCCGGACACCCGGCGCGTGACGCATCTGGTCGTGGCGCCACACCACCGTCGTGACCAGGCCCGGCTCGTCCCGTTCGAGCTGGTGACGCCCGGGTCGGCCTCGAAGGAGATCCACCTCGACTCCACGACCGCCCAGGCACACGCGCTGCCCGAGGCTCAGCAGTACGCGTACGTCCGGATCGACGAGGGCCCACTCCCCGCAGACGACCCCGGCGCCGTGGGCATCGCGGACGTGATCAACGTGCCCATGGACGACTATGGCAGCACCTTCGCCGCGGCTCCGATCAGCTACGACGACCACATCTCGGTGATCTACGACCGGATCCCGCGGGGCGAGGTCGAAGAGCGGCACGCGAGCCAGGTGGTCGGGTCCGACGGCGAGCGGATCGGCCGTCTGGACGGGCTCGTCGTCGACGAACAGGGCACGATCACGCAGCTGGTGCTCGAGCGAGGTCACCTCTGGGGACGTCGCCGGGTGACGATCCCAGCCGACGCTGTCGCGCAGTTCGATATGGACGGCGTGACGCTCGCGATCTCCAAGTCTCAGGTCTCGAAGATCCTCCCGGTCAGCTAGGGACGATCACCCCGCCGCGGCCGGCGCTGCCTCCGCGGCAGGCTGATCCTGGTCGGCGCCGGCCAGCACCGCTCCGGTCGTTGCCGACCCGATCAACACCACCGCCGCCGCGAACAGCCAGGACACGATCCCGAAGGTGGCTCCGATCAACCCGTAGCGGCGGGCGTCGGTGGACATGACGGCCGGCATGTAGACCCGTGACACAACCGCGAATACGGTCAGTGACACCGCCGTGAGAACGCCGGTCGCCAGCAGCCGCCGGCTCCGCACGCGGCCGCCCAGCAGGATGTACGGCGTGACGGCCCAGATCACCGATCCCAGCACCAGCGGCAGGTAGATGCGCAGCGCGCGGCTGTCGGCCTGCCGCAGCTGCGCGCGCAGCGGTGAGATGGCCGCGAAGTAGAGCGCGAAGCTGAACATCCAGATCAGCGCCCGGAACATGCCCCGTGCGCGGATCCGGGCCAGCCCCCACGCGTCTTCGTAGATCCGCTGCAGCGCCTGGGCCATGCTCAGCACCGCGTAGGCGAGGATCAGGATCCCGAGCGCGGAGATGCCGCCCCGCACCTGGTCTGGCGATGCGAACAGCTGGCGCACCGCGTCTGCGCCGGCACCGGTCAGCGAGAACCGCTCGACCAGCGCGTCGCCGAAGGAGGTGTCGGCGCCGAACACCGACGACGTCAGGATCGTGGTCGGGATCAGCGCGATGAACAGCTTCGACGACAGCGCCAGCGCGCGCTCGAGCGGCTCGACCATGATGAACCGCTCGATGATCCTGCGCGCCAGCGCGACCAGGTCAGCCACCCGTTGCTCCTATGTCAAGCCGAGGACGGCGCGGGGCGCTGGTCACGGCCCGGCGTACGCGAATGCAGCTTCGTATCCGCAGCGTCCCGTGAAGCTGAACCGAAAATGCTGGTCGTCGGCCTCGAGCAGCTCGGCGACCACCTCACGGCCGGCCTGGTGGTGCCCCGGGATCACGCAGGACACCGCCCCCGGGTGCTGGAACGACTCGCGGACGCGCACGGTGACGGCGCGTCCGGCCCGGAACCAGCCGCCGCCGGGAGTGTGGTCGATCTCGATCCTGCTCGAAACCACCTCGAGCAGGTTGCTGGGCTTGAACGCCCATGGGAACTGTTCGAGCGCGGTACCACCCAGCCGCCCGGTGTACACGTCCTCGAGCGCACGCCGCTGGTTCTCGACCGCCCGCTCGTCCAGGTGCAACACCCAGTTCCAGGGCGACCGCGGCTGGTCATCGCTGTACCAGATCACCATCACCACGCACAGGCCGCCCACGTCCAGGTCGCCGATCATCCCCCGCTCGATCCGCCACGACAGCGAGCCGGTGCACTCGCCGTACGTCGATCGCCCACCGCCGCTGCCGTCGATCCTGCGGCAGGGGCAGATCGCGTCGCAGTTGCAGGCCTCGAGATAGGTGCCGCTGAGGCTCCAGGGCGTGGGGCTGACCTGTGGCTGGGCGGTCATCTGCGCAATCCTCCCACACCCGGCTACACCAGGATTTCACAGGCATATCACCGCTCCGCATCCCCTGGCCGAGGGTCGCCGTGGCAGGATCGGTTCATGACCGAAGTGATGAGGTTGGTCGACAAGGAGCAGGTGGCGCGATCGCTGGGGGTGCGCCGCACGCAGGTGGGGAAAATGCTGGCGGCGCCGGGGTTTCCCCGGGCGGTCGGCTACTTCCGTGGCCGTCATGTATGGGACGAGGGCGCGGTGCAGAGCTGGGTCGACGCCGCGAACCGACCCCCGGCCGCGCTCAAGCTCGAACGCGCGCGCGCCGATCTGTCTCCCGTGGACAGGGAACAGCAGCTGCTTGCCATCGTGCAGGCCCAGACCGAGATCGCCGCAGCTCGGCCCGAGCCCGACGTGGTCATGCAGATCGTGGCGGCGCTCGCGCTCGAGGTGATCGGTGCGCAGGCGGCCGCGGTCGAGCTGGCCGGCGGCGGCCACGACCACGTCCTCGGCACCATCACGCCTCACGGGCTGGATGCGCCGCTCGTCCACGACGGCAAGCCGGTCGGCACCCTCCGCGTGTACGCCGACCAGCCGCAGGCGTTCACCGCGGCCGACTCCGAGACACTGGCACTGTTGGCGGGCGCGGTCGCCGCTCACCTGGCGCATGCCTCGGCGCAGGCGCCCGCGCGGCAGCATGTCTGGGATGACGCGCTCACCGGCCTCGGCAACCGCCTTGCCTACGAGCGCCGGATCGCGCACGAGTGCGCGCGGCGCGGGCGGGGCGATGGCCTGCTCACGCTCGTGCTGGTCGATCTCGACGGCGCCCAGGGCGACGGCGTACGGCGTACGGTGGCAGCTGTGCTGCAGCGCTGGACGCGGTCGATCGATGGCGTCTTCAGGGTCGGTGAGGACCGGTTCGCGCTGATCCTGCCGGGCGCCGACGCGCAGTCGGGACGGGCGCTGACCGAGCGCATCGCCGGGCGGCTGGCGGACGCTCATCCGCTGGCGGCTTCGGCCCGGTTCGGCGTCGCCCAGGCCGGCGACGAGGATCCCGAGCCGTTGTACGCCGCTGCCGAGGCGGAGCTGCTCCGCCTCCAGCACGCCGACGCTGCCTAGATCGCCACCGACGGCGCCGTCTGGTGAGCGGTGCTGGGCGCCGGCGCCACTCGTGCGGGCGGAGGCGCGCCGTGGTGCGGGTTGGACTTGGCCGCCACGAACGCGACCATCGGCACCGCCACCAGGCCCAGGATGACCGCCGCTATGCGCAGGGTGTTGGTCACGAGCCCCGGCTCACGGGCCGGCCGCGGCCGGCATCGTCTCGGTGGTGGCGTCGTCGGTGCGGCCGCCGCCCTCGCCTTCGGTCAGGAACCGGCTCAGCCGCCGAGTCTCGTCGGGATCGAGCGAGATCGCCGACACCGCCCGGTCGGCATCCCAGATCGAGAGCCTCGTGTGCCGCTGGGAGGGATCGCCGCCCAGGTACCGTGACACCCGCAGCGCACGCGCCCTGCCGTCGATCAGCGGGTGCGGCGCGAAGAACTCGACCAGCTTGCTGCGGAGCGGAGCGGCGCACCATGGGCAGTAGCGGTGGCGGCTCTCGACAGGTTGGGCACACGACGGGCAGTCAGGCACCTGGGCGCTCCGTTCGATCGACCCATCGAGCATACCCCGGTACGCTCATGCCGTGAAGTCTCGCGGGATACTGTTCACGGTGCTGGCGCTCGGCCTCGCGGGCCTGTCGCTGGCGGCCGCGCGGCACCACGTCTGGGTGATCACCGCGGCCGCGCTGGCGCTTGCGCTGTGGATGGCCGACCTGGCGCGGCGCGACCTGCGTGCGCGATGATGGTGGCAAGGAGTCGCCTGTCCGGAGCAGAAAGAGGACGCGTCGCTCCAGAATCCGTCACCCGGTCACCCATGCCAGACCTCTCACCGCAGCTCGAGTCCTACCTCGACCATCTGCGCGCCTCCGGCGCGGCCGGCTCGACGCTCCGCGGCTACCGCACCGATCTGCTGCAGCTGCAGCGCTGGATGCGGGCCGCGGGCGTATCGCTGGAGGCCGCCGACACGGCCGTTCTGCGGCGCTACGCCGCCTACCTGGGCACGCTTCGCTATGCACCTGCGACCGCATCGCGCAAGCTCTCCGCGATGCGCGGGGCCTACGCGTGGCTGTTCGCCCGCGATCTGGTGCCGCGCGACCCGGCCGCGGTCGTGCCCGGGCCCAAGCAGCGGCGCACGCTGCCGGCCACGTTCAAGCCGTCCGAGCTCGATCAGCTGCTCGACCCCGCGGTTGGTGACGATCCCCGCGGGCTTCGCGACCGCGCGTTGCTGGAGCTGCTCTACGGCTCCGGGCTGCGTGCGTCCGAGGCCTGCACCCTGCGGGTACGGGACGTCGACCGCGGCCGGCGCCAGATACGGGTCACCGGCAAGGGCGACAAGCAGCGGATGGTGCCGCTGGGCGGTGCCGCCGAGCAGGCGCTCGACCGCTACCTGGCCCGCGGTCGTCCCGCGCTCGACCGCGGGCTGGCCGACCGGCTGTTCCTGAGCGTGCGGGGACGGCCGCTGCAGCCCTCCGACGTGCGCCGCACGCTGGAGCGGTCGCTCACCCGTCACGGCCTGGCCTCGCGCTCACCGCACGCGCTGCGGCACTCGTTTGCCACTCATCTTCTGGAGGGAGGTGCCGATCTCCTCAGCATCCAGGAGATGCTTGGCCACGCATCCGTGGCCACGACCCAGGTATACACCCACGTGAGCGTGCGGCATCTTAAGACGGCGCACGCACACGCGCACCCGAGGGCACGATGAGCGACAACGACGCACTCCAGATCTGGCTGCAGTACAAGCAGAGCCCTGACCCGCATCTGCGCGAACGCCTGATCCTGACCTATGCGCCGCTGGTCAAGTACGTGGCCGGCCGGCTCGGCACCGGCCTGCCCGCGCACGTGGAGGAGGGCGATCTGGTCTCCTACGGGCTGCTCGGCCTGATGAACGCGATCGAGCGGTACGACCCCGGCCGCGACATCAAGTTCGAGACCTACGCGATCAGCCGCATCAAGGGTGCCATCATCGACGAGCTGCGCTCGATGGACTGGGTGCCGCGCTCGGTGCGCAGCCGCGCCCGCGAGATCGAGCGCGCGATCGCCGAGCTCGAGAACCGCTATCACCGGCCGCCCACCGACGAGGAGATCGCCAAGGCGCTGGGCATCACTGAGGAGGAGTTCCAGGACAGCCTCACCCAGATCTCGCGATCGTCGGTGGCGGCGCTGGACGAGCTGTGGACGATCTCGAGCTCGGGTGGCGACACCGTCTCGCTGATCGACACGCTGCAGGACCCGAACGCCGACGATCCCTCGCTGGAGATGACGCGCACCGAGGTGCGCGAGGCGCTGGCCCTCGCAATCGCCAAGCTGCCCGAGCGGGAGCGCACCGTGATCACGCTCTACTACTACGAGGAGCTGACGCTGCGCGAGATCGGCGAGGTGCTCGGCGTCACCGAGTCGCGCGTGTCGCAGCTGCACACCAAGGCGATCCTGCGCCTGAAGGCGAAGCTGCAGGGCAGCCTCGAGCGCGCGTCGCTCGAGCGCAACCGCTGACAGACCCGGAGCGTTCCTTGCCGCCTCGCTCGTGCCGCGAGTAAGGTGAACGTCCCACACCTGTTCACCACGCGCGAAAGGGTCTGCAGATGCCTCACAGGGAGCCCGGAACAATCCGCAATGTCGCGGTGATCGGCCACCGCGGGACAGGCAAGACGTCGCTGGTGGAGGCGTTGCTGTACGAGTCCGGCACCGTCAACCGGCTGGGCAGCGTGGCCGACCAGTCCACGGTCTCCGACTTCGACGAGGACGAGCGCAAGCGCGGCATGAGCATCTCGGCGTCGGTCACCCACCTGGAGTGGGAGGGGCGCCTGATCAACCTGATCGATACACCGGGCGAGCCCAGCTTCCAGGCCGACGTGCTGTCGGCGCTGCGCGTGGTCGAGGGCGCGATCATGACCGTCTCCGGCGTGCTCGGCGTCGAGGTCGGCACCGAGCGGCTGTGGCGCCGCTGCGACGAGCTCGGCACCGCACGGCTGGTGCTGGTGAACCTGCTCGATCGCGAGCGCGCCGACTTCTTCGCGGCCCTCGAGCAGCTACGCGAGCGGCTCAGCGACAAGTGCGTGGCGGTCGAGATCCCGATCGGCACCGAACAGGATTTCCGCGGCGTGGTCGACCTGGTGCACATGGTCGCCTACCTGCACGGCGAGGACGCCTCTGGCCACGACGAGTCGGTCGCGATCCCCGACGACCTGAAGCCGCTGGCAGACGAGTACCACGACAAGCTGATGGACGTCGTCGCCGAGACATCCGACGAGCTGATGGAGCGCTACCTGGACGGCGGCGAGATCACGCGCGAGGAGATGGCGGTGGCGCTGAAGCAGCTGGTCACCGATGGCCAGGTGTTCCCGGTCGGCTGTGGCGCCGCCACCCGCAACATCGGCTCGCACGGGCTGCTCGACCTGATCGTGGAGGGCCTGCCCTCGCCGGCACGCGCCCGCAACGTGCCCGAGACCGGCGGCGCCAGCACGCTCGCCTACATCTTCAAGACGATCGCCGACCCCTACAGCGGCCGCATCAACCTGATGCGGGTCTACGCCGGCACGCTCAAGGGCGATTCGCAGCTGGTCAACAGCCGCACGCACGGCAAGGAGCGGGTCGGCCAGCTGCTGATGCTGCAGGGCAAGGACCACACGCCCACGGATGAGCTCGGCGCCGGCATGATCGGGGCGGTCGCGAAGCTGAAGGAGACCAACACCGGCGACGTGCTGGCCGACGTCGACAAGCCGGCCGCCGTCGAGCCGATCGCGCTACCGGCGCCGGTGGTGGCGTTCGCGATCGAGGCCCGCAGCAAGGGCGACGAGGACAAGGTGCACGCCTCGCTGCGGCGCCTGCAGGAGGAGGATCCGTCGCTGGACGTGCACCGCGACGAGGAGACCGGCGAGATGATCGTGGGCGGGCTCTCCCAGATGCACGTGGAGACGGTGCTGGAGCGCATGCACCGGCGGTTCGGAGTCGAGGTCGACCTGAAGCCGCCGCGCGTGCCCTACCGCGAGACGATCCGCAAGCCGGCCCGCGCCCATGGACGCCATAAGAAGCAGACCGGCGGCCGCGGCCAGTTCGGCGACTGCCACATCGAGATCGAGCCGATGGAGGCGCACGAGGGCTACGAGTTCATCGACAAGATCGTGGGCGGCGTGATCCCGCAGGGATTCCGCCCGGCCGTCGACAAGGGCATCCAGGAGGCGATGCGCAAGGGCGAGCTGGTGGGCGCGCCCGTCGTCGGCGTGCGGGTGCGGCTCGTCGACGGCTCATACCACAACGTCGACTCGTCGGAGATGGCGTTCAAGATCGCGGGCTCGATGGCCTTCAAGCAGGCGGTGGCGTCAGCCGACCCGGTGCTGCTGGAGCCGATCATGCGGCTCGACATCGCCGTCCCGGAGGAGAACGTGGGCGACGTGATGGGCGACATGAGCAGCCGCCGCGGCCGCGTGCTGGGGATGGACCCCGGCCCGGGAACGACGGTCATCCACGTCGAGGTGCCGATGGCGGAGGTGCTCGGCTACGCGCCCGACCTGACCTCGATGACGGGCGGTCGCGGCGACTACACCATGCAGCTGCTGCGCTACGACGAGGTGCCCGCGCACGCCGCCCAGGGCGTGATCGCCGCCGCTCAGCGCGACCGGGAGATGGTCAAGGCCTAGGACAGGATCTGGATCCGCACCCGCTGCCACCCGGACAGGTGCACGATCTGGGCGGCATGGGCCGACAGGTCGAGCACGCCGCGGCCGAACGGGCCGCGGTCGTTCACGCGCACCTGCACCGACAGCCCGCTGGCCAGATTGGTCACCCGCAGCTGGGTGTTGAACGGCAGCCATGGGCTGGCGCAGGTGAGTGCGTTGGGGTTGAAGATCTCGCCGTCGGCGGTGCGGTGCCCGGCAAATCCGGGGCCATACCAGGTGCTGTCGCCGTAGAACACGTTGGACGGGGTTTGTGATCCGCCGCCCGAGCCCGTCGAGCTGCTGGTGCCGTCTCCGTGGGTGTCGGCGAGCTGCGTGCGGCGCTTGCGCTCGCCGGCCAGGAGTGTCTGGATGTGTGCGTTGACGTTCGCCAACTCGGCCCGTGCCCGGGTGATCGCCGTATCCAGCTGCGTGCGGGCGCTGGCCGCTTCCTGCGCGGCCGTGGCCGCCTGCTGCACCGCCGCCTGCTGTGCCTGCTCCTGATCCTGGATCGTCCGCTGGGTGCCGCTGATCTGGGTGATCAGGTCGCTGCCGGCCGAATCCGCCCGGCGCAGCACGTCGACGCGCGACAGCAGATCCGAGAACGAGCCTGCCGCCAGCACGTAGGCGACCGGATCGCCGCCGCCGTTCTTGTAGGTGGCCACCAGCTCCTGCGCCAGCATCGACTGGGCCGCGGCCAGGCTGCGACGGCTGGCCGCGAGCTCGACCGCCGTGGTCGCCTCGGCCGCGCGCGCGGCCGCCAGCTGTGCTCGTGCCGTCGCCTCATGCGCGGCCGCCACGTCACGTCGCGTCTGCAGCTGGTCGAGGCGGTGCATCACTGCGGCGGCCTGTGCCCGCTGGGAGCCGACCGTCGAGGCACCGGCGGCTGGAGCGGCCGCGATGACCAGGGCCAGCACGACCAGCGAAGCGGCCAGTGTGCGAGGCAAGGGATGAATCCGCCGGCGATGTGTCAGCTTTGTTCTCCCAGGAAACAGACGGGCTGCCCCCAAGCGCCCGTATTCGAGCGCGGGAACCTTACCACTCCGCCCGGGGGTCGCCAGCCGCCGCCAACCTGTTGTCAAGAAATCCCCGCAAACCGCGGCAACAGGGTCACAGGTGAGTTAGACTCAGGCCCGTCGCTCGACACCGCGGCACCGGAGCATGATGATCGAGATCCGCCGCCAAGACACCGATACCACCTGTGCCGTTTGCGGACGTACCGTGCTGCTCGGAGAGCGGCTGGTCAGCTTCCGCAGGATCGGGCTGGAGGACGCGATGGTGTGCGAGCTGTGCGTCGACCAGGCCGACGCGCGGGGCTGGACGCGGGAGGGCGCACCGGCCCTGCCGGTGCAGCTGGCCGGCCGCGAGGAGCGCGGCCTGCGCGCGCTGCTGCGGCCGCGCAAGCGGCACGTCACGGCGCCGGAGCCGTTCGATCCGGAGCTGCTGCCGGAGGATCCGGCCGACGCCGTCGAGGCCAGCCTCGAGCTGTTCAACGAGAGCACCCATCCCCGCACCGTGTCGGGCATCGCCCGAACGCTGGGAGATCCCAGGGTGAGCGTGGTGCGGCGCAGCCACCGCGAGGTGGTCGTGACGGTGGCGTGGGACCTGTCCTGGTACCAGTACCGCGTGGACATGCTGGGCGCGCAGACCGTGACGCTGCAGCGCCGCGGCGAGGAGCTGGCCGAGCTCGACGGGCGGTTCCTCGAATGGAACGCGCAGGCCGAGCCCGACGGCACCGTCGCGCTCGCGTCCTGACCTAGGCCGGACCGTCGATCCGCGGGAAGGTACCGGCCGCGCGCGGACGCCTGCGGTCGCGCGTCGTGCGCCGGTTGTCTGCGGTGGCACTCTCGCCCCGACGGCGGTCGTTTGATGCGCCGTCGCGGCGATCCATGATCACCTCGACCTCGGGGTTGTCGCGGTAGTACTCGGTCATGCGCTCGAGCATCTCGTCCTCGAGCTCGCGGGGGATCACGCAGTAGATCATCTGTGTAGTAGACAGGCTGTGGATGCCTGCCGTCAAGCGGATATGCTCACGGCGTGGCCGCCCCCACCGCTCTTGAGTGCTTGCGATGCAGGCGACGCTACCCGGTCGTACAGATGCCCGGCGGCTGTCCATCCTGCTCTGCCGAGGACTGTCCCAGCAACGTGGCGCCGATCTACTCGCGCATGCAGTCCCTGAAGCCGGGCAAGCTCAGCGGCGACGGGCTGCACCGGTACGCGGCGCAGCTGCCGATCCCGCGCGAGCGTCTGGTGTCGCTGGGCGAAGGGTCGACGCCGCTGGTCTCGATCGGCACCCTGGGCCGTGAGTTCGGGCTGCGACGGCTGATGATCAAGGACGAGCGGCGCAATCCCACCGGCTCCTGGCGGGATCGCTTCTCGGCACTGGCTGCGTCACAGCACGCCGGCGCGGACGCCACCGTGGGCACGGCCGGAGGCGACGCGATGGCGATGTCGATGGCCGCCTACGCCGCCCGCGCCGGGCTGCGCTCGGTGGCGCTGGTCGACGCCGCGCTCGAGGAGGGCGGCCGCGTGCTGGACGCGATCGAGTGGGTGGGCGGCCGCGCGGTCGGTGTCTCCGGGCTGGAGGCACGGTGGACGCTGCTGGCCGACGCCGAGCGGTCGCTGGGGTGGCGGGCCGTATCCAACCGCAGCACGCCCCCGATCGGCAGCGACCCGATCGCGATCGAGGGCTATCGCACGATCGCCTACGAGATCGCCGAGCAGCTGAGCTGGTCGGTGCCCGACCTGGTGGCGGTGCCGTCGGCGTTGGGCGACGGCATCCAGGGCATCTGGCGCGGGTTCCGGGACCTGGCGATGTGGGGAGTGGTGGACGCAACCCCGCGGATGGTGGCCGTCGAGGTCGGCGGCGCCGTCGCCAGCTCCCTGGCCGGCGGCAAGGACTGGGTGGCTCCCAGCGGCGACGTGCACAGCCTGGCGCGCTCGCTGGGCGGCATCACCGGCACCGTGCAGACGCTGCAGGCGGTGGTCGAGTCGGAGGGCCTGGTGGTGCGGGTGACCGATGCCGAGCTGGAGGCGGCGCGGATCGTGCTCGGTGAGAGCGAGGGTGTGTGGGCGGAGCTGGGCGCTGCGGCCGGGCTGGCCGCCGCGCAGAAGCTGTCGTCGCGGGGCGACATCCCGGCCCGAGCGCACTTCGTGGCCGTCGTGACCGAGCATGGCCTGCTGGACGAGATGGCGCAGGTGCCGCCGATGCTGGAGACGGTCGACGCGCGCGTGGACGAGCTGCTTCGCGTGCTGGCCGTGCGCGGCGAGTAGAGTCAGCGCCGACACGAGCGACCCAAAGGAGCACCGTTGCGACTGACCGAGCTGACCGCCGACCTGCAGACGCTCAGGGAGAACCTGGCCGACGAGCTGCTCGCGATCAACCGCTTCGAGGAGCAGGCCTTCTCGCTGTCGGACGAGGACGCGAAGGAGGCCGTGCAGCGGATCGTGGACGACAAGAAGGACCACGTCGCGCGGCTGCTGAAGCTCCTACAGAAGCTGGATGTGAAGCAGCGCGAGAAGATCGAGCACGCCTGAGGGCGGCTCGGCGAAACGTCGGCCGCGGTATACTTGGCCCCCGCCGTTGCGGCTGTAGCTCAGTTGGCTAGAGCGTCTGCTTGCCATGCAGAAGGTCGAGGGTTCGAGTCCCTTCAGCCGCTTCCCTCGCACACGCCAGGCCAAGCCGATCGACGCTCTTGGCGCCAATTGGCGAAGACGCTTCGATGGCGGCCCGGAACCGCCAGGCTCTCCTCCGAAGCATGATCTTCCCCCTGTTCGTTGACGGAGCGAGCCGACGTATCGCCTGCCTCGTGAAACCGTCAAGTGCGATCCGACACATAGTCGATCCCCCTGTTGAGTACGGCAGGGCCGCTCCGTCGGCCGGCCAGACGGCCGGCCGATCACGCAATGGCCGCGCCTGGCCGCCGGGCATCCCGACCGCCTGGGTTGAGCCGCCGGCGCGGCGACACCACCGTCGCTCAAGAAGCGTGAGGGCGGCAGCCTTCCCCCTGGGTGGTCTGCCGCCCTCACCGGACGCGCGCCATCCCCCAAGGCCATCTGGCGGAGCCGAGGCGCGCAGTCCAGGCAGGTCTTCCCGGGGTTAGGGGGGCGGTAAACATGACCGGAAGTCCTCGGCGATCCGTGCCCGACAGGGCTACGATCAGACGGAACGTCCGGCGACCAGGAGGCGACATGTACGCGCGCGTAGCCACATTCCAGAGTGACCCCGCTGACATCGATCAGGCGATCGCGATGGTTCGAGGCGAGGTCGAATCCAACCAGACGCAGCCGGGCCTGGAGGGCGCGAAGATGCTGATGCTGGTCGACCGCGAGACCGGCAAGGGAGTCGGCATCACGCTGTTTGAGAGCGAGCAGGCGATGCAGCGCGGAGACGCGGCGTTGAACGCCATGAGCCCGGGCGCCGGCGAGCGGCGCACCTCGGTCGAGTTCTTCGAGGTGCCGGTTCACACGGTCAGCTGATCGGTTAGGATGGCCGGTCCTCAGACTGGAGGTGGTCCATGTCCTGGAACCTCAAAGGCAGCTACGTCGAGACGTGTTCGTGCGAGCTGATGTGCCCGTGCAACCTGTCCTTCGACCACGGCGCCACCTATGACTTCTGCCGCGTGACGCTCGTCTTCAACATCCGCGAGGGGCAGATCGAGGGTACCGACATCAGCGGGCTCAAGGTCGCTGCCATCGCCGACACGCCGAAGGTCATGACCGAGGGAAACTGGCGGCTCGGCGTGTTCGTGGATGACCGAGCGACCGACGATCAGCTCGACAAGCTGGTCAAGGTCTTCGGCGGCCAGCTGGGCGGCCCGATGGCGGGGCTGGCCCCGCTCGTGGGCGAGATGCTCGGGGTGGAGCGAGCTGCGATCGAGGTGATCGACGACGGAGTCCGCCACAGCGTGCGCGTCGGCGACGTGATCGACTTCGAGATCGAGGACATCGTGCCGTTCGGCGTCGAGACCGGCGAGCCCGTGCGGTTCGCCGGCATGTTCCACCCGGTCGGATCCGACCTGACGATGGCGGAGGCGAAGCGCTCGCGGATCAACGCGTTCGGCATCCAGTACGAGGGGAAGACCGGGCTCTCGACCTCAGAGTTCTCCTGGGCGGCGTGAGGGCATGATCGTCTCTGCGCCCGAGCGCGTCTCCGGCGCGGGGCTCGGCCCCGCGTTCGCGGCCGCTCGCGCCCGGCTCGGGTTGGTCGCGCTGCTGTTCGTCATCGCCGGCGCCGGCTGGTGGTGGACCGCGGATCAGATGCGCGGGATGGACAACGGGCCGTGGACCGGCCTGGGGACGGCGGGCTGGTTCCTCGCGGTGTGGGTGGTCATGATGGCCGCCATGATGTTCCCGTCCGTGGCCCCGACGGTGGCCCTGTATTCGAGGATGACCGGCCGGCGCTCGCTGGTTTCACCGATCGCGTTCGCGTCCGGATATCTCGTCACGTGGGCCGCCGCCGGCGCGGCCGCGTTCGCCCTCGCTGCAGCCGGTGGTGCGGTCGCCGGTAACGTCCTGTCGTGGGACCGCGCCGGCCGGTGGGTTGCAGGGGCGACGCTGATCGTCGCAGCGGTCTACGAGTTGACACCACTCAAGGACGTCTGCCTCGGCAGGTGCCGCAGCCCGCTGGGGCTCTTGCTCGGCTCCTGGCGCGCCGGGCGGTTGGGCGCATTTCAGATGGGCGCGAAGAACGGGGCCTGGTGCGTGGGTTGCTGCTGGGCGCTGATGGCCGCGCTGTTTGCGCTGGGCGTCATGAGCATCGTCTGGATGGCGTTCGTCGCCGGGCTGATCGCGATCGAGAAGACCGTTCCGTGGCGCCGCGCCGCGGTCTACGGCACGGCCGCGATTCTGCTCGGGCTGGGCGTGCTGGTGCTGGTCGCCCCCGATGCGATCCCGGCCCTGACGACGCCGGGGACGAATCCCATGCCGCAGATGGGGATGGGCTCCTAGCGGCCCTCAGACGTTCGTCCCGACCAGGCGCCCGACGACCATGGTCAGCGCCATCGCCGCCACACCCCAGATCACCACCCGCAGCGTGCCCCGTCCGGGCGGTGCGCCGCCCAGCCGTGCGCCCATGAAGCCGGTCAGCCCCAGCGCCACCAGCGTCGCGGCCACCGTCAGCTCGATACGGGTGCCTGCCGGCGACAGGATCACTGCCAGCAGGGGCAACGCCGCGCCGACGGTGAACGAGGCGGCGGAGGCGCCCGCCGCCTGGAAGGGGTGGGCGTGGGACAGCTCGGTCATGCCCAGCTCGTCCCGCGCGTGTGCCGACAGCACGTCGCCGGCGCTGAGCTCGTCGGCCACCTGGTCGGCGAGTGCGGCCGAGAGCCCGCGGCTGCGGTAGATCGCGGCCAGCTCGTCGCGTTCGCCCGCCGGATCGTCGGTCAGCTCACGCCGCTCGAGGCTGAGGTCGGCGCGTTCGGCATCGGCCTGCGAGCTGACCGAGACGTACTCCCCGGCCGCCATCGAGGCCGCCCCTGCCACCAGACCGGCGATGCCGGCGGTGAGGATCGCGGAGCGGCTCGAATCCGCCGCCGCGACGCCGACGATGATCGCGGCGACCGAGACGATGCCGTCGTTCGCGCCCAGCACCGCCGCGCGCAGCCATCCTGAGCGGTAGCTGAGATGCGCCTCGGGGTGCCTCGCGGTCGTCACGATCCGATCCTAGGTGCTGTCGTCCCTGCGGCGATGCGATGTGCTTCAGCCGACCAGCTTTGGCCGGCGGGTGCGGATCATCCCGCGTCGAACACGATGCCCTGCGCCAGCGGCAGCTCGGTCGAGTAGTTGACCGTGGCCGTCTGTCGGCGCATGTATGCCTTCCACGCATCGGAGCCCGATTCGCGGCCGCCGCCGGTCTCCTTCTCGCCGCCGAAGGCGCCGCCGATCTCGGCGCCGCTGGGGCCGATGTTGACGTTCGCGATGCCGCAGTCGGATCCGGCCGGCGCCAGGAACCGCTCGCCCTCGCGCAGGTCACCGGTGAAGATGCAGGAGGACAGTCCCTGCGGGACGTCGTTGTGGAGATCCAGCGCCTGCTGCATGTCCGAGTACGTCATCGCGTACAGCACCGGCGCGAACGTCTCCTCGCGCACGACGTCGGTCTGTCCGGGCATGCGCACGATCGCCGGCCGCACGTAGTACGCGTCCGGCCAGCGGTCGGCCAGCACCCGCTCGCCGCCGCTCACGGTGCCGCCGTCGGCGCGCGCCCGCTCGAGCGCCTTCTGCATGTCGTCGAAGCCTTCATGCGAGATCAGCGGGCCGCAGAGCGTGCCCTGCTCGCGCGGGTCGTCTACCTGCACGCTCGCGTACGCCCGCTCAAGCCGATCGATCAGGGTGTCGGCCACCGACTCGTGCACGATCAGCCGCCGCAGCGACGTGCAGCGCTGGCCGCAGGTGCCGACAGCGGCGAACAGGATCGCCCGCACCGCCAGGTCGAGGTCGGCGCTGGGGGTGACGATCATCGCGTTGTTGCCGCCCAGCTCCAGCAGCGAGCGGCCCAGGCGCGCCGCCACCTTCGGGGCCATCGCGCGGCCCATTGCGGTCGATCCGGTCGCCGACACCAGCGGCACCCGCGGGTCGTCCACCAGCGCTCGCCCGGCGCTGCCGACGATCACCTCGACCAGCCCCTCCGGGGCGTCGCCGAAGCGCTCCAGCGCCCGCCGGAACAGCCCCTGACAGGCAAGCGCGGTCAGCGGCGTGCGCGAGGACGGCTTCCAGATCACCGGATCGCCGCACACGAGCGCCAGCGCGGCGTTCCAGCTCCAGACCGCGACCGGGAAGTTGAACGCGGTGATGATGCCCACAGGCCCCAGCGGGAGCCAGGTCTCCATCATCCGGTGCCCGGGCCGCTCGGATGCGATCGTGAGGCCGTACAGCTGCCGGGACAGCCCCACCGCGAAGTCGCAGATGTCGATCATCTCCTGCACCTCGCCCAGGCCCTCCTGGCCGATCTTGCCGGCCTCGAGGGTGACCAGCGCGCCCAGCGCCTCCTTCTCCTGGCGCAGCTCGTCGGCGAGCAGGCGCACCAGCTCTCCGCGCCGTGGTGCCGGCATGTCGCGCCAGGCCCGGAACGCCTCCACCGACCGTGCGATCGCGGCCTCCGCGTCGACCTCGCTGGTCGAGTGGAGGTTCGCGATCACCTCGCCCGTGATGGGCGTGCGCACCTCGAGATCGCCGCCGCGCAGGAGCGACGAGTCGATGCCGAGGCGGGTGAGCAGTGCGTCGGTGTCCTGTCCGGGGAGGGTCGTGGTCATGGCGATCTCCGTGAAAGAGTTGCGGGTCGGGGCGGACATCGAGTGTAGCTACGATCGGCGCATGCAGGCGTCTGACACGGGCGCGCAGGCGGGCATCCTCGTGACCGGCGCGAGCGGCTATCTGGGCCGGGAGCTGCTGGCGCAGGCTCGGGCCGCCGGTCGTGCGGCGACCGGCACGCACCTCACGAACGCGACCGCCGACGTGTCCCTCGACGTCTGCGACCGTGCCGCCGTCGACGACCTGATGGCGCGCGTCAGACCGGGTGCCGTGGTGCACACCGCCTACCTGCAGGGGGGCGATCGGATGCGCCGGGTGAACGCCGACGGCGCGGCACACGTCGCGGCGGCCGCCGCACGGCACGGCGCCCGGCTGATCCACCTTTCCACCGACTTCGTGTTCGACGGGGAGCTGGCACGCCCGTACCGCGAGGATGACCCACCCAGGCCGGTCAACGAGTACGGCGCCTCCAAGCTGGATGGCGAGCGTGCCGTGCTGGAAGCGCACGGCGGCGCGCTGGTGGTGCGCACCTCGCTGATCTACGCCGGCGCGGAGCCGGCACCGGCCGAGCGGATGGTGCTGGACGCTGTGTCCGGCCGCGCGGACCTGGCCTTCTTCGAGGACGAGCTGCGCTCGCCGGTGGCCCGCGGCGACCTGGCGGCCGCGCTGCTGGAGCTGGCGGAGCTGTCGCAGCGCGGCGTGCTGCACCTGGCCGGCCCGGAACCCGTGTCGCGGCTCGAGTTCGCGCGGCTGATCGCGGCCCGACACGGCGCCGACCCGACCCGGCTGCGTGCCGGCCGCAGCGCCGCCCAGGCGGTGCGACGACCGCTCGACTGCGTGCTCGACTCGTCCCGCGCCTACCGGCTGCTGCAAACCCCGGTGCGGGGGGTTCGTGCGGTGCTCACCTCCCATCACAACGCCGCGCTCTAGACTTTCCAGCCGTGGCCACCGCCGAGCCCACCCTGTCTCGCGCACGCGGGCGCGCCGTCACGGCGCTGACGTTCGAGCGCGCCGCGCTGATCACCCTGGGGCTGCTGTGGCTGGTGGTGGTGACCGGCGGCCTGGTGCGTCTCACCGCGTCCGGCCTGGGCTGTCCGCACTGGCCGACCTGCGAGGCCCACAGCTTCGTGCCCAGCACGGGCTACCACTCGGTGATCGAGTTCTCGAACCGCGTGATCTCGGGCATCGCGATGGTCGCGGCCGTGATCACGGCGGTTATCGCGTTTCGCCTGCCGGGGCTGCAGCGAGCGGTGGCGTGGGGGGCGGCTGCGGCGGCGGCCGGCACCGTGGCCCAGGTGCCGCTGGGCGCGATCACGGTTGCCTTCGACCTCAACCCGCTGCTGGTGATGTCGCACTTCCTGCTGGCGATGGCCGTGGTGGCGGTCGCCACGTGGGTCACGTTCCATGCGGTCGACGGCGCTCACGGCGGCGGGCGCGAGCAACTGGTGTGGACGCGACCGGCGCTGCTGGGGGCGGCGGCGGTGGTGCTGTGCCTGGCGCTGGTCACGACCGGCGCGTTCGTCACGGCCGCCGGGCCGCACGCCGGTGCCACCGACCGGCCGATCGAGCGGTTCGGGGACTTCTACGACGCCACCTGGGTGCACGTGCGCGCGGCGGTGTCGTTTGCGACCGTGTTCCTGATCCTGGCGGTGGTGCTGTGGCGAACCGCACGCGGCAGCCTCGCCCAGCGGCTGTCCGTCGCCGGGGTGGTGCTGACGCTCTGTCAGCTGGCCGTCGGCGAGTACCAGTACCGCAACGGACTGCCGTGGGAGGTGATCGCGGTGCACGTCGCGATCGCCGGTACGCTGGTGATGACGATCGTGACGGTTGCCTCGCTCGTGGCGTATCCACCCGCATCGCGGGGAGCGGGATCACTCGAAAGGGGGTAGGAGCCCGACCCCTCAGGCAGGACACTGAGAGTGGCACCGCTGCTCCCTGTGCCCGGCCCCGCCCATCTGCTTCGAGAGGATGTCTTGCTCGCACGTCCCGGTTCTGCCCAGGACCCCCAAGGCGCGCGCCTGGCCTCGTACAGAGCGCTGCTTGAGATGTCGCGGATGCTGCTGGGATCCGGCAGCCTGGACGAGCTGCTCGAACGCATCACCGATGAGCTGAAGCGGCTGGTGCCCTACGACGTGCTGACGGTCTACCAGGTCGACCCTGTGCGCAGCCTGCTGGTGCCCCTGCACTCGGTCGACCTGTACGCCGCCGAGATCCTCGACGCGCCCCTGCCGCTGGGCAGGGGACTGACCGGCTGGGTGGTGGAGCACCGCCTCGCCCAGAACGTGCCGGCGGCCCACCTCGATCCGCGCATCGAGCTGGTGCCGGGCACCGACAGCGAGCCGGAGACGATCGCGGCCGTGCCGCTGATGGTGCGCGACCAGCCGATCGGCGTGCTCAACGTCTACCGCCTGGGCGAGGGCGTCACCTTCAGCGACGACGAGTTCGAGCTGATCTGCCACTTCGCCGACCTGGCGGCGCTGGCGCTGGACAACACCCAGATCCGCGAGCAGCTGACGCGCGAGGCCCAGACCGACTGGCTGACGGGGCTCTTCAACCACCGCGTCTATCAGGAGCGGGTGCGCGCCGAGCTGGAGCGGGCCCACCGCTACAAGCGGCCGATGGCGCTGGTCACGTTCGACCTGGATGACTTCAAGCTGCTGAACGACGTGCACGGCCACATGGAGGGCGACCTGATGCTGCGGCGGGTCGCGTCGGCGGCCGGTTCCGTGCTGCGGGCCACCGACTCGGCCTTCCGCGTGGGCGGCGAGGAGTTCGCGATCCTGATGCCGGAGACCGGCAAGCGCGCCGCCAAGGCGGCGGCCGACCGACTGTGTGCGCGGGTGCGCCAGCTTCCAGGCCCTCGCTCGCTGACCGTGTCCTGCGGCGTCGCGGCGTTTCCCGACGATGCCAAGAACCCGACCGAGCTGCTGGCCGCGGCCGACGCAGCGCTGTACGTCGCCAAGGAGCGGGGCAAGGACCGCGCCGCCAGCTACTCCTCGGCCGTGCGGGCACAGCGGGACACCCGCGGCGCCGCCGGCCGCCGGCAGGAGCTCGAGTCCCTCACGCAGATCAAGCTGCTGGGCGCGCTCGCAACCAAGCTGAACCGGCTGAACGACGTCTGGCAGATCGCCGAGACGATCGTGACCGAGCTGCGCACGATGATCGATTACCACAACGCCCGCGTCTACCTGCTCGGAGACGACCAGCGGACGCTGGAGCCGGTCGCCTTCGGCGGCAACCTGTCGGAGTACGCCGGCGAGACGTTCGACGCGCTGCGCTGCGACGTGGGTGAGGGCATCACGGGCACCGCGGCCGAGCGCGGGCAGACCCTCAACATCGGCGACGCGCAGCACTGTGAGTTCGCCGAGGACATCGAGGGCAGCGCCGACATCGAGGAGTCGATCCTGGCGGTGCCGCTGCGCTACGAGCGGCGCACGATCGGCGTGATCGTGCTGTCGAAGCTGGGTCTCGACCAGTTCTCGCAGCTTGCGGTGCGGCTGCTGGAGCTGCTGGCGGCGCAGGCGGCCGTGGCGTTCGAGAACGCGCGGCTGCTCGAGGCGGAGCGACGGTCGGCGGCGGTGTCGAACGCGCTGCTGGAGATCGCCACGATGGCCGCCACCGACCCGTCGGTGTCCGCGGTGGCCGCTCATCTGGCGCACGTGGCGCGGAGCCTGACCGGGTCGCGGGCGGCGGCGGTGGTCGGGCCGGCCGATCCGGCCAGCGGCCGCAGCCGGGTGCTGGCCTCAACCGGCGACGCCGCGGTGCGCGCGATCGCGACGGCGGCCGTGCGGGCCGGGTTCCCGCGGCGGGACGAGGTGGAGCTCGTCGACGTTGCGAACCTGCCCGGGCCGGCGGCAGAGGCATCGGCCTTACCGGCGGTGGCGGCGGTCGTCCAGGTCAACGGCGCGCTGCTGGTGGTCGTGTGCGACTCGTTCTCGGAGCGTGCGCAGGCGGTGCTGGCGGCGGTGGCAGGCCAGGGCGGCCTTGCGCTGCGAAGCGCCGAGCTGCTGGCCGGCCGTGCCGTCGCAGACGTCGCGTCGTAGCCCACAGGCCCGCTGATAGCCTTGTGACCTCGGGCGACGTGGCCGAGTGGTTAGGCAGAGGCCTGCAAAGCCTTGCACACCGGTTCGATTCCGGTCGTCGCCTTCTCGATGCTCGAGACGAAGCTATCCTGGCCGCATGACCTGGCTGCGAGATCGTCTCCGGTCGTGGTGGCGACGGATCAATGCGCTGGAGCCCGTGCCTGACGACCACAGGCAGACCGGCCACGGCCTCGTGCCTGACGACCACAAGCAGTCGGCCGACGGGCCGGTGGTCGATCTGCTTCGGGATCTCCCGCCTGGCGCAGGCGGGTCGGGCATCTGACACCGGGGCAGCAGACGCCGCCTACTTCAGCCGCGCCCCCGCTCTGCCGATGCAAGGCGCATGAGCAGGCCGAAGACCGATCGCACGGAGACGCGCAAGACCATGCGTCGCGGCGAGAGCACGATCGACGTGCGCGTGATCACCTACCCGAGCGGCAAGCGCCGCGGGTAGGCCGAGCGCTTCTACGAGACGAATGCCTTTCGAACGGCGGCCGGCGTCCACCGGTTCGTGCCGTGGATCGTAGGAACGTTCTCTTCGTTCAGCCGTGCGGCGATCTCATCCAGCGACATCCGTTTCGCGAGCATCGCGTTGATCTTCTGGCGCCAGATGAAGTCGTGGTTGTTGCAGAACTTGTGCCCCAGCCGGACGTTGTCCGGAGTGAGATGCCCGCCGTGCATCTTCAGCCGAGGGTAGTGGTCGGCCGTCGGAGACCAATCGGAACACAACGGCGCCGGATCGAAGTACCGGCGACCTCGGAAGCAGTAGCACTGGGGCATCTCGCAGCGCACCTCGACGATCTGACCATCCCCGGCCAGTTGCCGGAGGATGCCGCTGACTCCTAGCGCCTCCAGCTGCTCGAGGGCCGACGCCGGTTTGGCGGGCGCCCGTGTTTGAGATGGCTGGGCTTCGTGGTCCATTCCTGGGTCGACCGTGCCTGAGCGCGACCAGTAGGACAGAGCGATCAGCCGCCGGAGAAGGTCTTCATCAGGTTCAGCGCGGCCGGGCCGAGCGCCACCACGAACATCGAGGGGAAGATGAAGATCACGGTCGGGAACAGCATCTTGACCGGCGCCTTCATGGCCTTCTCCTCGGCGGCCAGCTGGCGGCGCACGCGCATGTCCTGTGACTGCACGCGCAGGATGCGAGACAGCGCAATGCCGAGCTGGTCGGCCTGGACGATGGCGCGGGCGAACTGCGACACCTCGGGCGCGTCAACGCGCTCCGACAGGTTCTTGAGCGCCGCCGAGCGGCTCTGGCCGATCCGCATCTCGTGCAGCACCAGCGAGAACTCGTCGACGAGCGGGCCTTCCATGCGCTCGCTCAGCTTGGAGAGCGCCTGGTCGAAGCCGAGGCCGGCCTCCACGGACACGCACAGCAGGTCGAGCACGTTGGGCAGGTCGGCGCGCATCAGGTCACGGCGGCTGCGGATGCGGTTGTTGATCACGAAGTCCGGGGCGATGAACCCGATGGCAGCGCCCATCAGCCCGATCATGAGGCCGAACACCGGGGCCATCGCACCGGTGATGACGGTGAGCAGGCCAAACGTGATGAACAGGCCGGCGAGGCCGGTCTTCAGCGCCAGGTAGGCCTGCGGCGAGAGCGTGCGGGCCAGGCCGGCGGCGAGCAGGCGGTTCGACACCTGATCGGGGTTGGTCTTGGGCATCAGCTTCATCGTGATGCCGGCCAGACGAGCCGCCATCGGCCCCAGCAGCCGGTCATTGACGCTGCGCCGTGTCTCGATCTCGCGCTGGTTACGCGTGCCGTAGCGTCGGGCCCGCCTGACCGACAGCGACACCTCTCGCTGGCGGACGGTGAGGCCGGTCAACAGCACGTAGACAGCGGCGAAGAACGTTCCGATTCCGAGGATCATCAACATGCGGCTACTCCTTGAAGGACACGATTTTCTTGATGATCATGGAACCGATCCCCATCATCACGAGCCCGCCTGCGACCATGACCTTGCCCATCGTGGTCGTGAACAGCACCGACATGTAGGTCGGATTCAGGGCGAAGATGGCGAGGCCCATCAGGAACGGCATCGCGATCAGCACGTAGGCCGACATCCGGCCCTGCGCGGTCAGCGCCTTCACCTTGCGCTCGAACTGCTGGCGCTGGCGCACCGTGTCCGAGACCATGTCCAGGATGTCGGCGAGGCTGCCGCCGACGGTGCGCTGGATGTTCACGGCCATCACGACGAAGCCGAAGTTGTACGAGTTCATGCGATCGGCCATCGCCTGCAGGGCGTGCTCGGAGTTCGATCCCAGCTGGATCTCGGCGAGCACTCGCGAGAACTCCTTCGCGGTCGGATCGGCGCCCTCGCGGACGACGCTCGAGACGGACTGGTTGAACGCGTGTCCGGCCTTGAGCGACGCCGCCATCGTGATCAGCGTCTCCGGTAGCTGCGACTCGAACAGGGTCAGCCGCTTCCTGGCCTTGAGCCGCACGTAGAGCGCCGGCAACAGGCCGCCTATGAGCAGCGCCGCCAGCGCGAACAGGCCGCGATGGCCGAGGATGAAGGCGGTGATGAACCCGAACAGGATTGCCGTGCCGATCTGGATGTAGAACAGCTCCGCGGTGCGCAGCGGCAGGTCGGCCTGCTCCAGGTTCCCCGACATCCGCTTCCAGAAGTTCATCGAGCCGATGATGCGCTCGGTCGAGATGAACAGCTGGTGCAGCAGCGAGATGCGGGAGGTGGGGGTGGCCTCACCATCGGCCTCGACCACGACGCTCTTCTTGCTGTCGGTGTACGGCGCGATCCGCTTCTGCAGGATCACATCAGGCCGCGCCGCCATCACCAGGATCATGGCCATCAGGACGAAGAACCCGACCAGCGCCGCCATCAGGATGCGGCCGGATGCGCCGGTCGGCAGCTTCAGGCCGCCGCTGCTCTTGGTGGGCGGGACGAACGTGCCGGGCGCCTTCAGCACCTCGCGGGCGTCGCCCAGGCCGGGCGACGACAGCGTCAGCACCAGCGGGGCGCCGGGCGCCACCGAGCTCTGGTACATGTAGGTGTAGCTGTTTCCGAGCTCGCTCTCGATGGTGCTGTAGATGCCGGCCAGGGCCGACGAGTCGGTTACTGACGTGGCGGTGCCGCCGGTGTCCGAAGCGATCTGGTTGAGGGCCGCCTGAGCCGGGCCGCTGGTGGCGATGCCGACCGTGTAGACCAGCACACCCGCCTGCTTGGCAGCCGCGACCGCCTCGTCCAGCGTGGCGGTGTCCGACTGTGACGTGCCGTCGGTGATCAGGATCATGACGCGCCGCTGCGCGGGCGCAGTCTGCAGGTCCTCGGATGCCAGCTTGACGGCCCCGTAGAGGGCGGTGCCGGGCGCGCCGCCGGTGCCCAGCTGGCTGATCGCGGTGTCGATCTCGGTGCGGTCAGGGCTCAGCCGCGCCGCCGGGTAGGCGGTCGAGTCGAAGCCGTAGACGCCGAGCAGGTTGCCGTTCTTCTGGGCGCTGACGAAGCCGTGCGCGGCGGAGATGGCATCGTTCAGCTTGGTGCCGGCCATGCTGTTGGACGTGTCGATCACGAGCGCGATCGCGGCGGGCGCGCCCGGATCCACCATCTGCACGTTCGCCGACGGCACCTGGACGCCGTTCTCGGACACCGACAGATCGGGGGCCTTGCCGGGCGTCGGCGACTGCACCGTCACCCGGACGGTGGGGAACGCGCTGGTGTCGACCTTCTGCACCTGCAGGGTGCCGCTCGCCGACGCCGGAACGGCAGCGACAAGGGCCGCGAGCGCGGTGACGATGGCGATGCGGAGGCGCATTACTGTCCGACCGCCCTGCCGAACACGCCGGCGGCTGTTGCGCTTGAAGGCCGCTCGCCGCTGTCGGGCAGGAAGAAGTTGGGCGGCAGGTTGACGCCGTTGCCGGCCATCTTGTCGAGGAAGTGCGGCTTGATGCCGCTGCAGGTCAGCGGCCCCAGCAGACGATGCCCGGTCTCGGCCTGCTCGGCGGCATTCTCCACCGGCTTGGCGATGAAGATGTCCTGCAGGGTGACCACGTCGGACTCCATCCGCAGCACCTCGGTGACGTGGGTGATGCGGCGGGTGCCGTCGACCAGGCGTGAGACCTGGACGATCAGGTCGAACGCGCTCGAGATCTGCTCGCGGATGGCGCGCAGCGGCAGGTCGACGCCTGCGGTCAGCACCAGCGTCTCGGTACGGGCCAGCGCGTCACGCGGGTTGTTGGCGTGGACGGTGGTCAGGGAGCCGTCGTGGCCGGTGTTCATGGCCTGCAGCATGTCCACGGTCTCGGGTCCACGACACTCGCCGACGATGATGCGGTCGGGCCGCATACGCAGGGTGTTGCGGACGAGGTCGCGGATCGTGACCTGGCCCTTGCCCTCGATGTTGGACGGGCGCGACTCCAGGGTGATCACGTGGTCCTGCTTGAGCTGGAGCTCGGCCGCGTCCTCGACGGTGATGATCCGCTCGTCGGAGGGGATGGCCGCCGACAGCACGTTCAGCGTCGTCGTCTTACCGGAACCGGTACCGCCCGAGATCAGGATGTTCAGCTTGCCGCGCACGCAGGCCTCGAGGAACTGGCCGGACTTGTGCGTGAGCGTCCCGAACTTGATCAGGTCGGGCATGGTGAACGGATCGCGGCGGAACTTACGAATGGTCAGTGCCGATCCGCGCACCGCCAGCGGCGGGATGATCGCGTTCACACGCGAGCCGTCCGGCAGACGGGCGTCCACGTACGGGGACGACTCGTCGATGCGCCGTCCGATGCGGCTGATGATCTTGTCGATGATCCGCAGCAGGTGCTGGTCGTCGACGAACTGCGCGTTCGTGCGGGTGATCTTGCCGTGGCGCTCGATGTAGATCGTGCTGTGGTCGTTGACCATGATTTCTGTGATCGAGTCATCGCGCAGGAACGGCTCCAGCGGCCCGTAGCCGAGGATGTCATCGGAGATCTGCCGGATGATGTCCTGGCGCTCCTGCCGCGTCAGCGGCGTCTTCTCGAGCGCCAGCACCTCGGTCACCGCCTCGTTGACGGTGGCCTCGAGGTCGCCGTCACCGGTGCCGGCGTCCGCGTTGAAGAGGCGCGGGCCGAGCCGGGCGATGATGTCCTTGTGAACTCGGGTCTTGAGATCGGCAAAGGGATCGGAGACGACCGAGGTGCGTTCCAGAGCCGGCTTACCGGACTCCTGACCCGCCTCTACCTCGGTGCCGTCCTGCCCCGCGACCTGGATGCGAGACTGTAGCGACACGGGTTATCCCTTCCTTCGGAACTTCTTGCCGCCACCCTCGACGGCGCCGGTCGTGCGCAGCGGCACGAGCTTGTCGGCGACATCCTGGAGTGACTTGCCAACGGCGGAGCGCGGGCTCGAGATCGCGATCGGGACGCCTCGGTTGACCGAGACTGCGACCTCGCGCTCGACCGGCACCTCGAACGCGACCTTCATGTCCAGCGCGCGCTCGATCTCCTGGGCCTTCAGCCCGACCTTCGACCCCGCGCGGTTCAGCAGCAGGTGCCGCCGCTCCTTGGGGTAGTGCAGCAGGTCGAGCGTCTGCATCGTCAGCTTGATGTTCTTGACCGTCGGCACGTCCGGCGATGCCACCAGCACCAGCTGGTCGGTGCGATCCAGGGTGGACAGCACCGGGCCGTGGAAGAACGGCGGCGTATCGACGACGATCACGTCGTAGCTCTCCTTGGCCACGGCGAACAGGTGGCCGAGGCGCTCCTCGGTGACCAGCTCGGCATCCTCCGGGCGCAGCGGTGCGGGAAGCACATGCACGCCGGACGAGTGGGCCGTGACGTAGCCGGCCAGGGCGTCGGTGTCCAGCTCGCGACGAGCCATGACCAGGTCATAGATCGTCTTCTCGGGCTCGATGCCCATCATGATGGCGGCGTCGCCGAACTGCAGGTCGAGGTCCAGCAGCAGGGTCTTGCGCTGCTGCTGGCGCGCGACCGTGGCGGCCAGGTTGCAGGCCAGAACGGTCTTGCCGGCCCCGCCCTTGGGCGAGAAGAACGTGACCACACGGCCTTCCAGCGCCGCGGTGCTCTTGCCGCTGCCGCCGCCGGTTGCCCGGCCGGCCGCCAGCGAGTTCGCCTTCTTGATGGTGAAGACGATGCCGTCGGTCAGCTGCGGCAGCAGCACCACGTCGAAGATCCCGGCCGACAGCGCCTCCGAGAGCAGGGCGTTGGCGCTGGCCGAGGTGACCAGCACGATCGGGGCGGCGGTGACGCTGCGGATCGCCTCGATCTCGGCGGTGGGAACGTGATCGGTGGAGGTGGTGCCGTGCAGGATCACCTGCGCCCCGGACTCGGCCAGCTTGGTGCCGGCCTTGGCGGGATCGGCGGCGGTGCCGACGAGCTCCACCTCCGGGTGATCAGCGAGACCCTCCCTCACCTCGGCGAGGCCGTTGGCCGCGCCGGTGATGAATACCTTGATCGGTGAGGAGCTCAATGTCCCGTCCCCTTCGAGCTGAAGGCCTGGATGATCTGGCGGGCGTTGAGGCCCTCGAAGATCACGGACTGCACCGTGGCCAGGGTGATCGGGCCATCCTGCGAGCCGTTGGCGGGCCGCAGCACGAACCAGAGAGCACCGTCACCGCCGTGCAGCGTGAAGGTGATCTTCGGCACCACCGTGTCGGGCACCGCGACGGTGATCGACGGGGTGGTGGTGTTCGCGGCCAGCTGGCCGGTGGTCGTGTTGACGTCAGGCGCCTTCAGCACCTGCACGTCGCGCACGATGATGCGGCTGACGTCGTAGTCGGGGTCGCCGTTGGACGGGTGCACCGTGTAGGTGCCGACCATGTCGACGTGATCGCCGGCCTGGATCGTGCCGCCCAGGAGCTCGTCCGGGGTGAGGCCGATCTGCATGGCGCGGTAGTTCTGCTTGATCTGCGTGACCAGCCGTGTCTCGTCCGAAGGTGCGAACATCGACGCGGTGACCTGCTGGCCGGAGTACAGATCCTGCTTGGTGACGTACGAGCTGTTCAGCGACTTCTCGTCGGTCAGGGCGCCGACGATCACGTCCTGCTGCACGACCTGATGTGTCTGGATCTGGCCGCCCGAGATCGCGTCGGCGACTGTGGTGCCGGCCGGGATGTCGGCGGTCGCAACCAGAACCGTGGTGGTCTGCTGCGAGTTATGTGCCTGCTTCTGCACATTCCCCGTGTACATGATCACGAGGAACGCCGCGATGCCGGCCAGAACCAGCGCGATCGCGATGTTACGGACGTTGTACGTCATGCGGCTGCCTCACTTGGGACGGAAGACGTAAGAGACCTAGCTGAGGTGCTATCGGCACGGCCTCTTCGGGACTTGAGGGTCACGCGAAATCCAGCTGCGCGACCACCGTTGGGGGGATCTGCTACTCGATGCGCTGGGTGGTCGTGGAGGTCAGCGTTCCCGACCCCACCACCACGCCCATGATGCTGATGCTGTACGGATACGTCACGGTCACGGTCACCGACTGCCCGGCCGTCCACGGCTGGCTCGGAGACACGGTGATGCCCATGTTGGATTTGTTGAGCGACCACACCGACGCCTTGACGGTGTTCTGAACCGTCGTGACGCCGTTTGCGTCCGACCGCGACACGATCGCCTTGCGGGCGCCGTCGCGCGCGGCGTTCGTGACCTGGATGTAGTCGGTGAACGCCTGACCGAACTGGAAGATCGCGATCAGCAGCAGGAACAGCACCGGCATGACCAGCGCGAACTCCACCATCGCCTGTCCCGAGGAACGGCCGCCGGCCCGACGTGGCCGGGCCGTAGTTGGATGAGCTTTGGTGTGCGGGGGACGGATCATCAGGCAGGGGGGTCCAAAGCGTTGGGTGTTACTCGACCCGCATCGTGGTCGAAGCGGTGAGATTGCCGGATGAGACAACCAGGCCGATGATGCTGATCGAATACGGGTACGTGACCTGCACCTTCACGTCCGAGCCCTGGATGAAGGTTGGGCTGTTGGGGTAGGTGATCCCCATGTTGGACGCGTTCAGCCCGGGCGCGGCCGACTTGGCGGCGGCGGTGGCCGCAGTCTCGGCACCGGCAACTCCCAGCGTGCGGCTTGTGGCCGCCTTGCGCGCACCCTCGCGGGCGGCGGCCGTCACCTGGATGTAGTTGTTGAAGAGCACTCCGAACTGCAGGATTGCGAACAGCACCAGCAGCAGCACGGGAAGGATGACGGCGAACTCAACGACCGCCTGGCCTTCGTCGGTTGTGGTGCGTTTCTTGATCTTCACGGAGCTCCCAGACCCTGGGTGACGTGTGCGGGGGACAAAAGTAGGCGGGCTCCCGGGACACTGAGGAACCGGGAACCCGCCGAGGGAAGCCATAATTACATGGCGGCAATCACGCTATTGAGAACGGCGGAGATCTTGGTGCTCAGGAGGCCGAGGGTGACCACCACAGCAATGGTGATGACGCCGAGCACGACGGCATACTCAGCCATCGTCTGGCCCGACTCCTCCTTGAGATCCGCGAACAGGCGGCTCAGGTACTCGATCAAGGAATTCACCTCCCCCCATCCAGTTTCGCGGAGCCGCCGCGGGAGGCGGATCCTGTTCGATCTGTTTCGGCAGTTGCCATGGCGCCTTGAGGGCTTGCTGGCGATTTCCCCTGTTTGGGGGAACTGCCGTCTTAGACGTGTATCTCACTGATAGGCGCTGGCCGATTCCGCTGGTATCACCCGTTCGGATACTCTGGTGCGCGGGAGAATTCGCTATGGTGCGCCGCCATGGCGACGGTGATCGATGGCAAACAGACCGCGGCGGCGGTGCAGTCGCGGGTCGCCCGCGACGTGGCCGAGTTCGTCGCCGAGACCGGGCATACGCCCGGCCTGGTCACGATCCTGGTGGGTGAGGACCCGGCCTCACAGGTGTATGTCCGCAGCAAGGGTGAGCGCACCCGCGAGCTGGGTATGGCCTCGTTCCACGAGCAGCTGCCGGCGACCTCCAGCCAGGACGAGGTCGAGAGCGCCGTCGTACGCTGGAACGCCGACGAGCGGGTCGACGGGATCCTCGTGCAGCTGCCGCTGCCCGGCGAGCTCGACTCGAAGCCAGTGCTGGAGCTGATCGAACCGACCAAGGATGTGGACGGGTTCCACCCGATCAGCGTGGGCCGGCTCGTGGCCAACCAGCCGGGGCTGCGTCCGTGCACACCGATCGGCGTGATGGAGCTGCTGCGCACCTACGACATCCCGGTCACCGGCGCCGAGGCCGTGGTGGTGGGCCGCTCCGACATCGTCGGCAAGCCGGTGGCGCTGCTGCTCCTGCACCAGAGCGCGACGGTCACGATTGCCCACTCGCGCACCCGCGACCTGGGCGAGGTGACGCGACGGGCCGACATCCTGGTGGCGGCGGTCGGCCGGCCGCAGATGATCACGGGCGACATGATCAAGCCGGGCGCGGCCGTGATCGACGTCGGCGTCAACCGCACCGAGGCGGGCCTGGTGGGCGACGTCGACTACGAATCGGCCTCGCAGGTGGCCCGCGCGATCACCCCTGTGCCGGGCGGCGTGGGCCCGATGACGATCGCCATGCTGCTCTCGAACACGCTGGAAGCGGCCCGGCTGCGGCACTGAGCGGCGACCGTCCGGTGACCGTCCCAAATCGGCCGCGATTGCGGCCGACCGCACGGTCCTCTATATTCGCGCGATTCAGCAAAGCGGTCCATACCGGTCCGCTGGTCGAGGAGGACCTAGGTTGGCAGAAGGTACGGTCAAGTGGTTCAGCAACGAAAAGGGTTACGGCTTCATCCAGCAGGACGGCGGTGAGGACGTGTTCGTGCACTTCTCGGAGATCCAGGGCGACGGCTACAAGAGCCTGGCCGAGGGTCAGCGGGTCGAGTTCGAGGTCGCCCAGGGGAACAAGGGACTGCAGGCCAGCGCAGTCCGCCCGATCGGATAGCGACGCCGTCGAGGGCGCCGGACGGTGGGATCCGGCGCCTGACGGTCGTCTATCCTCTCGATCGATGGCCATCTCCTCCGACGACGTGCTGCACGTGGCGCGGCTCGCCAACCTCTCGCTGAGCGATGACGAGGTGGCGCGCATGTCGGAGCAGCTGTCCGGGATCCTCGGCCACGTCGATGCCCTGGCCGCGCTCGACCTCGAGGGCGTGCCGCCGACCGCGCACGCGCTCGAGGTCGAGAACGTGACGCGGCCCGACCGGTCACGTCCCAGCTGGCCGCGCGACGAGGTGCTCGCCAACGCCCCGGCCGCGCAGGATGGCGCATTCCGGGTACCTCCGACCTCATGACCCCGGACACCCTCGGTC
>JAICYJ010000049.1 GCA_025934255.1 Thermoleophilia bacterium
CTGGTCTATCTGCGCGCGTATCTTGGGCAGCCCACCTCTGTCGATGTCAGCAGCCAGATCCATCGAACCATGGTCGATGGGCGGCCAGCCTTCACGGTCGCCGGAGGGCTTGGGAAGGGTGTCACGGTGACCTTTACGATCCTTCGCACCATCACTCCCGCGGTCAGAACCACGTCCGACACAGCAGGAGCTGACCTGGCATCCCGGCTCGCTCTTCTCTAGCGGCCCAGCAGCTCCAACTGAGCGCCGAGCGACTCGTCGACAGGAATAGCCGCTGGCTGCCCAAGGGGCCGCGTTACGGTTCGCACCTCTTCAGAGGGTCCCAACAGCCTTCCCATGCGCGGTTTGACGGGTTATAGGGAATGCGGGAAGTCGGACATCTGCAGGGCCGCGGCCTGTCCCGTGGGACGGCACCCCTCCGGCTCGCCCGAAGAACGTAGACTGCGCTCGATGCAGCGACGCGAGTTCCTGTGTTCGACTGTCGCCCTGGGATTTGGGTTGGGCGCCGTCGCTTGCGGCGGCAGCCGCTCAACGGCGACGTCAGGTGGTGACCTGGTGGCGCGGTTCGCCGGCTACCCGGTGGCGAATGAGCCGAACGCGGATCTGGCGAAGGTGGTGTGGCCGGGTTGCGTGACCGGCGGGAAGCCGGAGGTCAAGTCGCTGTATGAGTTCCAGTTGACCCACGGGGATCTGATGAAGTACATGCCCTGCTATTGCGGGTGCGGCGAGAACGATGGTCACAAGAGCAACCGTGACTGCTACGTGCAGAAAGTGAACGCGGATGGCAGCGCGGTGCTCGACTCGATGGCGCCTACCTGAGAGGTTTGCATGGGCGTCACCCGTGAGGTGTCCCCCGCTTTCAGCGGGTAAACGGCACTGGCCCAAAGTGTCCAAACACGCCGATCGCATCGACGCTGTCTAGTGAGTGGCCCGGATGTACCGCGTCCCGCGCCGCTCGCCGATGCGTTCGAGCGGACGCCAGCGTCGCTGGGCAGACAGAGCGTCGTGGGCGCTTGAGGAACGTGTTCCCGACCTCTTTCGAGAACTCACCGAACGTGTCGAGGAAGGTCGCCGATACGACGAGGAGAAGCGGATCGCTGAGGAGGAAGCCGCGGAAAAAGCGCGGCGCGCGGCGGAAGACCGGGAGCGTCAATGGCTCGTTGCGATTGAAGACGCACGCTCAGCTCCGATCGAGTCAGGGCGGGCCGCGACGCTTCAGCAGCAAGCCCAAGACTGGAAGACGGCCGAGCTCCTGGCTCGATACTGTGACGCCGTCAACGCCGAGTATGGAGACCGTCCGGAGACCGTTGAGTGAGCGGTCCGCGAGCAACGGTATGGCACCTTGAATCGTCAGTACTAAAATGATATTTTGAGCATATGAGTGATCGCATGGCGAAGGATGCCCTCTTTGACGCCTTCGCGTCGGTCGCGCAAGCGCTTGGCAGCGGGCGGCGGGCTGAGATCGTCGACGTGCTCGCCCAGGGCGAGCGGTCGGTGGACGAGGTGGCCTCGGAGATCGGGCAGTCGCTGGCCAATACGTCGCATCATCTGCGCGTGCTGGCCCACGCCGGCTTGGTGCGGTCGCGGCGCGAAGGCGCGCGGGTCGTATACCGGCTGGCGAGCGAGCGGGTGGCCGAGCTTTGGGCGGCCGTGCGCGATGTAGCCGTGCGGCATGTAGCTGAGGTGTCCGTCCTGTCCGCCGAATACTTGGGCGACCGTGGCGATGTGGAGCAGGTGTCAGCGGAGGAGCTGGCGGAGCGACTCGCACGCGGCGAGGTCGTGGTGCTGGACGTTCGACCCGAGCCCGAATACCGGGCAGGTCACATCGCCGGTGCGCGTTCAGCGCCGGTGGATGAGCTCGAGACCCAGATTGACGAGATCGTCCGGCCTCACACCGAAGTAATCGCCTACTGTCGTGGCCCATATTGCGTGTACGCGGACGACGCGGTGCGCATCTTGCGCGCACGCGGTGTCAGGGCTCGGCGGCTTGATGTTGGGTTCCCCGAATGGCGCCGCGCCGGCCTCCCGGTTGCCGCCGGTCGAGGTGTGTGATGCTGCTTCATCCGTTCCTGAACGACGCGACGTCGTGTGCCAGCTATCTGTTTGGCTGCACGAGTCATGGGGCGCTGGCTGTCGTCGATCCACACGCGGATCTGGTCGACCGTTACCTGGCGTCTGCCGACGCGGTCGGCCACCCGATCGTTGCTGTGTTCGAGACACATGTTCAGGCCGACCATGTTTCCGGGCTGCCCGAGCTGGTGGAGCGCACGGGGGCGATCCCGTACCTCCCGGCCGGGGCCGGCGTCGAGTTCGCGCACCACGCGCTCGACGACAGTGCGCTTGTCGAGCTCGGTAACACGCACGTGCGGGCGATAGCGACGCCCGGTCACGCGCCGGCCCACAACGCCTATGCAGTGTCCGATCTGCGTCGCGGCAGCGACGAGCCGTGGCTCGTCTTCACCGGCGACTCGCTCCTGATCGGCGACGTCGGCCGGCCCGACCTGCATGTCTCCGGCGACCCGCTGGGCCAGGCGCGCATCCTGCACGAGTCGCTTCGCCGACTGCTCGAGCTGCCCGACGGTGTCGTTGTCCTGCCCAGCCACTACGGCGGGTCGGTTTGCGGGCGCGGTCTCTCGTCCAACCCGATTTCGTCGATCGGGTTCGAGCGCGCGCACAACGAGATGCTCGGATACGTGGACGCCGACAGCTTCGCGGAGGCGCTGGTCAAGGACACGCCTGAGCCGCCGCCCGGCCAGGCGCGGATTGTCGCGGCCAACCGTCGCGGCGCGGCGGGCGCACCGGCATGACCGCGGTGCGGCTGGGACTGCGTGCCAACGCCGCCCAGTTCTCGCTGCTGGTTGGCCTCAACGCCCTGGTGGGCGCCATGGTCGGCCTCGAGCGAAGCGTGCTGCCACTGGTCGGCGAGCACGACTTCGGCCTCCACTCGAAGACTCTCATCCTCTCCTTCGTACTGGCGTTCGGCGTCGCGAAGGCCTTTACCAACCTCGCTGCCGGCAGCCTGGCCGAGCGGTTCGGTCGAAAGCGCGTGCTGGTGATCGGCTGGCTGGCCGCCCTGCCGGTGCCGGTGCTGATCGGGTTAGCGCCCGACTGGGGGTTCATCGTCGCCGCCAACGTCTTGCTTGGCATCAACCAGGGGTTGGCCTGGTCCATGACGGTCATCATGAAGATCGACCTGGCCGGCCCGGCCCGCCGCGGCCTGGCGCTCGGCCTCAACGAGGCGGCGGGATACCTCGGTGTCGCCACCGCGGCATTCACGACCGGCGTACTCGCCGCCAGCTATGCACCGCGCACCGTCGTCTGGGTGGGCGCGGCGATTATCGCCCTCGTTGGCACCGTGCTGTCGGTGCTGTTCGTACGCGACACCGGCGCGCACGTCGCGCTGGAGCAGCGCGGTCACAACAGCGGCGGCTCGCCGCACACGCTGCGAACGGCGTTCGCGACGGCCAGCTTCCGCGACCCGGTGCTGCGTGCATGTAGCCAGGCCGGGCTGGTCAACAATCTCAACGACGCGCTCGCCTGGGGATTGGCACCGCTGTTTCTCGCAGCGCGCGGCGCCAGCGTGCAGGACATCGCGATCGTCGCCGCCGTCTACCCGGTGATGTGGGGCGCCGGCCAGCTGGTCACCGGCTGGCTGAGCGACTACACGGGCCGGAAACCGCTGATCGCAAGCGGCATGCTCGTACAGGCCGTCGCCCTAATCATCCTCGTCGCCGGGAACGGCGCCTTCCCGCCGTCGCTACTGGCTGCCTTCCTGCTCGGGGTAGGCACGGCGATGGTCTATCCGACGCTGATCGCCGCGGTCTCGGACGCATGCCAGCCGCGCGACCGCGCCCGTATCGTCGGCGTCTACCGCTTCTGGCGGGATTTCGGATTCGCGCTGGGGGCGCTGATCGCCGGAATCGGCACCGACCTCGCTAGCCCCACGGCGGCGATCACCCTCGTCGCGGCGCTCACCGCCGCGAGTGGCCTCGTCGTGGCTGCTACGACGTGGCAGTCACGTCCCGTTGCTCCTGTCATCGGAACACCCGTGACCCCGAACGGAGGACACCAATGGCGATAGAAGTCGAGGGCCTCGACGTCGCGCTGCTGCGCTCGGAGATCCAGCGCACCTACGCAGACGTCTCGACCCAGCCAGACCGGGAATTCATCTTCCCCACCGGGCGCGCCTGGGCGCTCGATCTCGGCTACCCGCAGGATCTGCTGTCGCGGGTACCGGAGGCATCGTGCGAGTCGTTCGCCGGCGTCGCGAACCCGTTCTCGATGGGACCGCTCCAGCCCGGCGAGGACGTGCTCGACGTCGGCTGTGGCGCCGGCATGGACACGCTTGTAGCCGCCCAGATGGTTGGCCCCAGCGGCTCGGTCACCGGCATCGACATGACGCCGGAGATGGTCGCTAAGACACGCGGCTCGGCCGCCGAGATGGGGCTCGACAACGTCACCATCGTCGAGGGTAGCGCCGAACATCTCCCGTTCGACGACGTTAGCTTCGACGTGGTCATCTCCAACGGCGTGATCGACCTGATCCCCGATAAGGACGCCGTTTTCTCCGAGATCACCAGGGTGCTCCGGCCGGGCGGTCGCATCCAGCTGGCCGATGTCACTATCCAGAACCCCGTCTCGGAAGAGAGCAAACGCGACATCGACCTGTGGGCCGGCTGAATCGCAGGGGCTCTGCTGGAAGCAGAGTACGAGAGCCGGCTAATCACCCATGGCTTTAAGGACATCCGCACGGGTGACCTGATCGACACCTACGCGCGATCGGCATTCGAGGACACCCGCCGCAAGGCCGAAAAGTTCGGCGCGCGCGGCACGACCGTGAGGGCGACCAAGCCGTGACGACGATGGACGTGGGATGGGTCGCCCTCGGGCGCGGCGACTGGGCTGGAGCCCGCACCGCGTTCGAGGGCGCCCTCGCCGAGGGAGAGACGCCGGAGGCGCTCGAGGGCATCGGATGGGCCGGCCACATGCTCAGCGACGATCGGCTGACGATCGATTCCCGCGAGCGCGCATACCGCATGTACCTCGACCGGGGAGACCGCCGCTCGGCGGCACGAATTGCATCGCTGCTCGCCGCAGACTGCCTCATGTTCCGCGGGGAGGCGGCCGTCGCCAACGGATGGCTGCAGCGGGCGCACAGCCTGATCGACGACCTCGAGCCGGGCGTCGATCACGGCTGGCTCGCGATTCACGAAGGCCACATCGCGGTGTCTCTGACCGAGGACACGGCGAAGGCACGGCAGCTGGCGGCGCAGGCGGTCGAGCTGGGCCGCGCATTCGACGCCCCGGAGCTGGAGATGCTCGGGCTAGGCCTCGAAGGGCGCGCGCTCGTCAGTGATGGTGAGCTGGACGAAGGCATGCGTCGCCTTGACGAGGCGACCACCGTCGCGCTCGACGGCGAGGCGCAGCTGCTGTACTGCGTCGCCTGGGCCTGCTGCTATCTGATCTCCGCCTGCGAGCGCGTGCGGGATTACGAACGAGCGGCCGAATGGTGTGATCGCGTCGGCGACTTCTGCGGCCGCCACGACATCTTCCTGCTCAACATCTGCCGCGCCCACTACGCCAGCGTGCTCAGCTGGCAGGGCCGGTGGGACGAGGCCGAGACGCAGCTGAACGAAGCCGTCGGGGGTTTGCGTGCCTCCCGGCCACCCATGGTCGGCGACGCGCTGGCACGGCTGGGTGAGCTGCGCCGACGGCAGGGCCGGCTGAACGAGGCCGAGGAGCTGTTCGCGCGGGCCGAGTCGCACACCATCACGCTGCTCGGCCGGGCCCAGCTCGCCCTCGACCGCGGCCAGGCGGAAGAGGCGGCCGAGCTAGCCGATCGCTACTTACGCCGGTTCCCGGAACGCGGCAGAGTGGAGCGAAGCGCCGGGCTGGAGGTGGCAGCCAGGGCGTTCGCGGCTAACGGCGAGCCGGAACGATCCGACGATGCCCTTTCTGAGCTCCGCGGGATTGCGGCACGGGCGAAGACGCGGCCGATCCAAGCCGCCGTGTACGCCACCGAGGGCGCGCTGGCCGCAGCCCGTGGCGACCACAACACCGCGCGGTGCTCGTTCGAGGACGCAATCGACCTGCTCGCTGCCTGCGACGCACCCTACGAGGCCGGCCGCGTGCGTCTCGACCTTGCCGCCACGCTCGCGGCGCAGGGTCGCCAGGACCGTGCCCGGCGCGAACTCGAGGCGGCCATCGCGGCGTTCCGTGAGATGGGAGCGGAGGCCGAGCGTGCCCGGGGGGAGGCGATGCTGGAAAACCGGCGGACCACCAACCCTGCGATCGACGGCCCGCTTGCCAGGTTGAGCGCCCGCGAGCTACAGGTGCTTGGCCTAGTGGCGGAGGGGCTCACGAACCACGACATCGCCCAGCGACTGGTGCTGAGCGAGCACACGGTCAACCGGCACGTGGCCAACATCCTGCGCAAGCTCGGTCTCAACTCGAGGACCGCTGCAGCGACACTTGCCGGCCGCCACGGCTTCGGAATAGCAGGACCTAGCCATTCGGGGTCCCGCCCGTAGGTTGGCTGGTTTCGGCGAAGTCGCACCGACGCTCCGCTCGTATGTTGTCCGCACAGTCACTGAGGATGAACGTGGATCGGAGGACAGCATGCGACAGTCGTCAGCTACTGACCTGGGCGAGGTGTTCGTGACGGCGCTGGTCGACGGCGACGTTCCCCGGCTCGCCGGGACGCTCGCCCCCGACGTGCAGATGCGCGCCCTAATCCCGCCCGGTCCGATCGAGGTGCTGGGGGCCGACGAGGTGGCGGGGAAGTTCGCGGCCTGGTTCGGCAGCGCAGAGCGGCTGGAGCTGCTCCGGTCGGTTAGCGAGCCGGTCGCCGACCGATTGCACGTGAGCTACCGGCTCCGACTGAGACGCGGGGGCGATCCATGGAACGTGGTCGAGCAGCACTTGCTGTGTGCCCACGACGGAGGTCGAATCACGACGCTCGACCTCGTCTGCAGCGGCTTCCGCCCGGAATACGCCGGCAGCTGACACACGGTTCCCCGCAGAGGGTGATCCCACGCTGGACGACAGTCCGAGCAACGTGGCCAGCGTAGTGGCTGGCCAAACACGAACGGAGGAGAACGCAAATGAACGGCAAGGTGCTAATCAACCTGGCGACCGGTATGGAAGATGCCGAACGGGTGCTCGTCGCATTCCTCGTCGCCACCGCAGCGGTCGCCCAGGGCAAGCAGGTCGTGGTGTGGACAACCAAGGATGCTGTACGCCTGGGGCTCCCCGGTGAAATGGCCGGCGTCCCCTGCAAAGGCTGCCCTCCGCTGGAGCGCCTGCTCGAGCAGTTCGCTGACGGAGGAGGCGAGCTTTGGCTATGCCCAATCTGCCTCAGCGCTCGGGAACTCGACGACGCGGAGAAGATCGCCAACACCAAGGTAGTAGGCGCCACCCCCATGTGGGAATGGGCGGGCAGCGACACAACGGTGTTTAGCTACTGAGGAGCACCGCACCCACTCAGGGACGCCTCGCGCGTACACGCGCGGGCGGGCGCCACGCGCGCGCGCGCATTGAAGCACCGAAAACGCTCCCGGATCATGGCCGACGGCGTGAAGATCCGCATCTTGAATAGGGGCAGTCCCGCATGCGAGCGGCGGCGTCAGATGGCACGCTGCGAGCATGTACTGGGATCACATGACCGGCGCCACCACACCGACCTCCCCACAGCGAACCGAACAGGCAAACTCCGCACGCCAGGTGCTCGACGACCGGCTCGCACGCGGCGACATCGACGTCGAGGAATACGAGCGCAGGCGCACAGCAATGGACCGCGACTTCTCGGCCTCCACCCGAACCTGACCACTCGCATAGGGCTTCACGCCCATCGCGGCGGCCGGCCGGCGCGGCCGCGGAGTGGTCATTCGGGCTGTGCCTCGATGAGCCCGTCTCGGAGTGAAGTCACGCTCCAGCCGCCGCTTGTGAGCAGCTGCCTCCACTCGCCTGCTGTGCGTTCACGCCCGTTTACGAGCGCGAGCATGACGAGATCGAGCAGCTTCGTGCCCCGCGAATCGGCATCCGTCGTGACCACTGACTCAAGCATAAGGAGGCGGGAGTCTGCCGATGCCGCGCCACGAACGCTCTGGAGGATCTCGAGTGCCGCAGCATCATCCCAGTCGTGAAGCACCTTCGCGAGCAGATAGACGTCGCCGCCTTCGGGCACCCGCTCAAAGAAGCTCCCCGCCTCGACCGCGCATCGGTCGCCGACAGGTGTCTCTTTCAACTGCTCAGACGCGGCAGCCGCGACCTCGGGAAGGTCGAAGACGACGCCGTGAAGATGCGGGTGCTGTTCAAGGAGTCCAGCGACGAGGGTGCCGTTCCCACCCCCGACATCGACGACGATGCCGACCTCATGCCACGGGAAGTCGGCCAGAGAGTCGAGGCGATGATGTGCGCCCGCCTGCATCGCCTGATTGAACGCGGCCGCGGCGTCGGGTCGACTAGCGAGCCATTCCCACCAGCCCACGCCCGTGGCCCGTTCGAACATGATCTCACTGCCGCTCGCGGCCGGGAGTGCCTCAGCGAACGCGCGGTAGACGCTGCCGTACACGACAGCGAACTCGTGCCACCCGGAGCCTGAGCCACGCCGAAGCAGAAGCGACGTCGGCGTCTGTCCAAATACACGCCCCTCGACCTCGGCGAACACACCTAGCGCCGCGAGCGCACGCAAGTATCGATGGAGCACGTCGGGCGAGGTGTTCGACCGCGCCGCCAGCACCTCGACCGGCTCCGGCGCTTCACCGATCAGATCGGCGATCCCAAGCTCCGCAACGACGTAGAGCAGCTGTGTTCCCAGGAAGCCGAACAGCAACTCAGACAGCACGTCATCGGGATCACGGGCTGCGATGTCCTCTGCCACTCCGAGAGTATGACGCGCAACTCGCGCCGGCGGGTCCCGCGTTACGGTTCGCACCTCCGAACGAGCTCCCAACAGCCTTCCCATCCGCGGTTTGACGCCGTCCGATCGGTCTGGCACACTACTTCCCCGAACACATGTTCGGACAAAGGAGCGATTGTGGAGCTATCACCGAGACAGCGCGAGATCCTGGAGTTCGTGAACACGCACGTCGATGAGCAGGGCTACCCGCCGACCGTGCGCGAGATCGGCCAGGCAGTGGGACTGACCTCGCCCTCAACGGTGCATGCGCACCTGGCCCGGCTGGAGAGCTCGGGGCTGATCCGTCGCGATCCCACCAAGCCGCGCGCCCTGGAAGTGATCGAGGGCGGACGCTCGCGCGAGCGCGCTCCCGTTGCGCCGGCTACCGCTCCCCACACCAATGTGCTGCCGCTGCTGGGCGACGTTGCTGCCGGCACCGGCCTGGTGGCCGACGAGGCCGTCGAGGACATGGTGGCCGTGCCCGACCAGCTCTGCGCCGACGCCGACTTCCTGCTCACCGTCAAGGGCGACAGCATGATCAACGCCGGCATTCTGGACGGCGACTTCGTGGTCGTGCGCAAGCAGGAGGACGCCCGCAACGGCGAGATCGTTGTTGCCCTGATGGGCGACGAGGACGCGACCGTCAAGCGCTTCTTCCGCGAGTCCGGCCGCGTGCGTCTGCAGCCCGAGAACGACGACATGGACCCGATGTATCCGGACCAGGTGAAGATCCTGGGGACGGTGCGGGCGGTGCTTCGAAGGCTATGACCGCGGCGCTGACACTCGACGAGGCCTTCGGCCCGACCCTCGAGCAGGTCGTGCTGGCGGCGCTGGCGGGTGCAGCCCGTCCCGCCCGTTCCGCGATCTGCCCGGTCTGCGGCGGCACCATGCGCCGGCTGGTCGATGCCTCGTCCGCGGTGCCGGTGCCAAACGCGCTGGTCTGCGGTGAGTGCGGCAGCTCGCTCGAAGACGCAGAGCCCGCTCCCGGGCAGCTGCGGCTGGTGTCCGAAGCGGCGTAGCGACGCCGCCTGCCACAATGCGGTCGTGCGTACGCGGCGAGACTTCCTGGCCTCGGCAGCTGCGCTGCTGGCCGGAGCTGGGTGCGTCGGGCGCGGCGGCTCCAGCGCCGAGACCTTCCCGGCAAACATCTTCCAGGGTTCCGACCAGACCCCCGAGAAGACGATGACGCTGGTCGGGCGGCGCTCGGAGCTGCCCACGCAGGCGCTGTCCGACTTTCAGATCCGCACCGGTGTCACCGTCACCACCGAGTCTGCGGGCGGCGACGAGACGCTGCTGCTGCGGCTGGCTGCCGGCGGGTACGGCGAGTTCGACGTGATCATCGTCAGCGGTGACAGGCTCGGCTACCTGGTCGACTCGGGACAGGTGGAGCCGCTGGCCCGCAAGCTGGTCCCGAACCTGTCGGCGCTGCGCACGCCCTTCGACGACTCGCCGGACGACAACGGGTTGCGCCACGACGTGCCCGCGTCCTACGACATCGTCGGCGTGGCCGTCAGCCCGGTCGCGCTGATCGAGTCGGAGAGCTGGACTGCGCTGTTCTCGCTGGCCGAGCGCCATCCCGGCCGGGTGGTCGTGCCCGACGACGCCGACGACGTGATCGGGGCCGTCCTGGTCTCGCTCGGCCATGCCTGGGACAGCGACTCCAACGGCGATCTCGACGACGCCGCCACCAGGCTGGGCGAGCTGTTCCCGGCCCTGCGCGTGCTCGGCCGCCGCCCCGGCGGAGGGCGGCCGGTCCTGCCCAGCACGCCGCTGGCGCTGCTCACGCGCGCCCACAACTTCCAGCGCACGTCCAGCGACCTGCGCTTCTTCGTTCCCAGCGAGGGCTCGGCCCTGGACGTGCGAAGCTACTGCATCCCCATCTACGCCCCGCACCCGGTGGCCGCGCATGCGTGGCTGAATGAGTGGCTCGAACCGAGCGTCGAGGCGGGCGCTGTGGCCGAGCTGCGGCTACCGGTTCCGCTCGAGCAGGCGCGGCCGCTGATCGATTCGACGCTGGCTGCGAACCCGGCCATCTGCCCGCCGCTGCCGGTGCTGGCCCTCAGCATCGAGCCCTCGATCTCGGAACAGGGGCAGCAGCGGCGTGACCAGATCTGGGCGGAGCTGACGGGGTGACGGCGCCGCTGGTATGGGTGCTGTTGTCGGCGCTGGCGGTGATCGCGCCTCCCGCCCCGAGCGGGCCGACCGCCTGGCAGGGGGCGCCGCCGGTGGTGGTGGCGCGGCCGTCGCAGCCCGCCTCGGGACACCTGGTGCAGGTGCTGGTGGCCCGGCTTCCGAAAGGCGCGCGCGACGTCGAGGTGGTGGCCGCTCCGCAGCGGGTGCCGGCGCGGCTCGTGAAGCCCGGCATCCGGCGTGCGCAGCTGGTGGCACCGGCTCCGGGGCCGCTCACGCTCACCGTCGAGTTCACGCGGCACGGCCACCGCTACCAGGTCGCCGGCGGCGTCATCTTCGTGACCGTCGGCACCTAGCGTCCAGTAGACTTTTCATGCCGATCAGGCAGCCGCGGCGCGCAAGCGTCGAGGAAAGTCGGGACACCACCGGGCAACGGTGCCGGGTAACTCCCGGACGGGGAAACCCGCTGGATAGCGCAACAGAGAGGAGACCGCCCAACGGCGTCGCACGTGAACGCCGAGGCAAGGGTGAAACGGTGGTGTAAGAGACCACCAGCGTCCCCGGAGACGGGGGCGGCTAGGCAAGCCCCACCGGGTGCAACGCCAATCGGAGCGATGACGCGGCCCGCCGAGCTCCAGGTAGGCGGCAACGAGCCGGCCGGAGACGACCGGCCCAGATGGATGGCTGCCCCAGACAGAATCCCGCTTACAGATCGGCTAAAGGAAAGCCCCGCAAATGCGGGGTTTTCCCATTTCAGTCCAGTACAGCGGGCATCACCGGTGCTTCACGAGAATGCGGTTGGATGGGCTCGTAGGGTCTCGGACGACCGCGAGATTCGCATGGTTGGGCCAAAAGGCGCTCGACCACCCTCGGCGGGTGTAAGGCGGATGCTTACGGTGCCGACCGCTCCTGCTGGCCGGGCCGCCTGAAGACGCTGGTGGCCGCGTCAGTCCTGCTACGCCATCCGGCGGTTACTGCGTTTGCAGTAGTGACGCGCCTGCGTGGAGACGATTCGCCTGCGGCCTCGGTGGCGCATCATGAGGGCATGATCAAAGTCACCTCCCTCACCAAGCGCTACGGCGATACGCTCGCCGTCGATGACCTGAGCTTCACCGTCCGCCCCGGCATCGTCACCGGTTTCCTCGGCCCGAACGGCGCCGGGAAGTCGACCACGATGCGCATGATCCTCGGCCTCGACAACCCGAGCCACGGCTGCGCCACCGTCAACGGCCGGCCGCTTGCCGAGCAGCCCGCCCCGCTTACCGAGCTCGGCGCCCTGCTCGAGGCCAAGGCCATTCACCCGCAGCGATCCGCGCGCAACCACCTCCGTGCACTCGCCGCCACCACAGGGATCTCTGACCGCCGCGTCGACGAGGTGCTGAACCTCGTCGGCCTGGGCGAGGTCGCCGATCGGCCCGCCGGCGCGTTCTCGCTGGGCATGGGCCAGCGGCTCGGGATCGCCTCGGCGTTGCTGGGCGATCCCGAGACCGTGATGCTCGACGAGCCCGTCAACGGACTCGACCCGGAGGGCATCCTCTGGATTCGGAACCTGCTGAAGGACCTGGCCGGCGAGGGTCGCACCGTGTTCGTCTCGTCGCATCTGATGAGCGAAATGGCGCTCACCGCCGAGCACTTCATCATCATCGGCCGGGGCCGGCTGATCGCCGACGTCTCCGACACCGAGCTTGCCGCGATGGGCTCGGACCGGCGCGTGCTCGTCCGAACACCGAACGGCGAGCGGCTGCGCCAGGTGCTCGCCGCCGACGGAGTACAGGTGGCCGGCGACGGCGAGCGGCCTGACGTGTTCCACGTCACCGGCCTCGACAGCGACGCCATCGGCCGGCGCTCGGTCGAGGCGGGCATCGAGCTCCACGAGCTGACGCCGCAGCACGAATCGCTCGAATCGATCTTCATGGAGCTCACGCAGGATGCCGTGCAATACCACGCCTCCGGCGCCCGCACCGCACACCCGTCCGCCACGATCCGAGAGGCTGCCTGACATGACCACGACCGTCGACCCCAAGACCATCGACACCCCGGCCGGAATGACGGCCACCATCCCCGACACTGTCAAGCGCGAGCGACTGGGTCACCGTGTGACCCAGTGGGCGGTCACGAAGGCGGAGTGGATCAAGCTGCGGTCGGTGCGCAGCAACCTCATCGGCGTTGCGGCTGCCGCCGTGGTGCTCGTGTTGCTCGGCATGCTGTTCGCGGCCCTGGGCGACAGTGGCCAGGGGCCGGGCGGCGCCGGTGGACCGGGCGGCACCGCCACCGATTCGCTCTCGCTCATCTTCGGGGGCATGACGCTCAGCCAGTTGATCATCGGTGTGCTCGGTGCCCTGTTCGTGGCGAGCGAGTACACGAGCGGCCTCATCCGCACCATGTTCGGAGCGGTTGGCCGCCGGACGCTGGTGCTGCGGGCAAAGGCGATCGTGTTCGGCGGCGCGACGTGGCTCGTGATGACGATCGGCGGCTTCGCAGCCTTCTTCGCTGGGAATGCGGTCTATAGCGGCAGCTTCGCCACCTACTCGATCGGCGAGCCGGGCGTGCTGCGGGCCGTGCTGGCCGTCGGGTTCTACGGCGGCTGCGTTGCCCTTATCGGGATCGCCCTCGGCTTCCTTCTGCGCAGCACCGCCTCGGCGATCGGCGTCCTCGTCGGGATGTTGATGCTGGCACCGGTGCTGGTGGGCCTGCTGCCTGGCCCGCTCAGCGATACGCTCACCAAGATCCTCCCGAGCAAGGCTGGCGACGCGATGATGAGTGTCGCTTCACCCGATAATCTGCTGTCGCCGGGGCTCGGGTTCCTCGTTCTCGTGATCTGGGTGGTCGGCTTGCTCGGCACCGCCGCGGTGACGCTCCGCCGCCGCGACGCCTGAGGCCCACCTGGTGAAGGTCACGCCTCGGTAGGTTTAGGTGATGGCAGAGACAACCATGCAACGGCTCCAGCTTACGGACGCGGTGTTGGCCATCGTCTGTGTGCCGCCCACGATCGTCGGGGCGCTCTCAAAGCACGGCAGCTTCGGCATCTTCGACGTCGCCGTGATTGTGGTGAGCGTGGCGCTCATTCTCCTGCGGCGCCGCGCTCCGATCCCCGTCCTCGCGGCGGGGATCGTGGCGTTGGTCGGGTCGATCGCGGTAATGGGGCGCCCGAACGGGTTGATTCCCGTGGTGATCGTGCTCGTCTTTACCGTGGCCGTCCGGTACGAGCGGCGCATCAGTATCTACGCCGGCATCGCCGCGCTCCTCGGGCTGCTCGCGACGGTCGCGATCCTGACGCCGCATGGGCTGTTCGGCCCGCAGCTGCTCGCTGCGGTCGCGTGGCCGGCGCTGGCGGTCGCGGCCGGCGACGTGATCCGAGGCCGGCAAGTGGCGATCGCCGCCGCGGAAGAGCGCGCGCGCCGCGCCGAGGAGACCCGGGAAGAGGAAGCCCGCCGGCGGGTCGTCGAGGAGCGGTTGCACATCGCCCGCGAGGTTCACGACGTGGTCGCCCACCGCATCGCGGTCGTCAACGTTCAGGCCGGCGTGGCCGAGCATCTGCTGCGATCTCGACCTGACGATGCTGCCGCTGCGCTTCGTGTCGTGCGCTCGTCGGCCCAGGCGGCGCTGGACGAGCTGGGTGGCATCGTCGACGTGCTCCGAACCGCGGGGGAGACTGACGCCTCGGCCGAGCCCGCGCCGACACTCACGCAGCTGGCCGCGTTGGTCGACTCGTACCGAAACGCCGGCCTCGCGGTCGAGTACGAGACGAGCGGCGCGCCGCGCGTGGTCGCCGACACCACGCAGCTCGCGCTGTACCGCACGGTGCAGGAAGGGCTCACCAACGCCCATAGGTACGGCGACGGCCGCGTGCGAGTCAGCATCCGGCACGCCGCCGATGGTGTCGACGTCGAGATGGAGAACCTGCTCGGCGCGCCGGCCGTCGGAGATGCCGCGCCGACCGAAGCGGCTGCGCGGCCGGGAGGCTTCGGGCTGATCGGTATGCGCGAGCGCGTGCTAGCCGCCGGCGGCTCGCTGCAGGTCGGTCCCGAGGGCGCGAACCGGTTCGCGATCCGTGCCCACTTCCCGAACGCCGAGGCGCCGTCATGACCATCCGGGTCGTGCTCGCCGACGACCAAGCACTGATCCGCTCCGGCTTTCGCGTGCTGATCGACTCCGCCGACGACCTCGAGGTGGTGGGCGAGGCCAGCACCGGCGAACAAGCCGTCAGACTCGCCCGCTCCAGCCGCGCCGACGTCGTGCTCATGGACATCCGCATGCCCGGCATGGACGGCATCGCAGCCACCCGCGCGATCACCAGCGACGACGACCTGGCCGGCGTCAAGGTCGTCGTACTCACGACCTTCGAGACCGACGCATACGTAATCGAAGCGGTACGCGCCGGCGCCAGCGGTTTCGTGAGCAAGGGCATCGAGCCCACCGACCTGCTCGACGCGATCCGCACCGTCGCCGGCGGGGAAGCGTTGCTCTCACCGAAAGCCACCCAGGCGCTGCTCGCCGAGTTCGCAGCCGCCGGAACCGGGCCTGCGATCCCCGACAGCGTGCTCGACGAGCTCACCACCCGCGAGCGCGAGATGATGACACTCGCCGCCCACGGCCTCTCGAACGACGACATCGCCAAGCGCCTGTTCCTCTCGCCACTCACGGTCAAGACGCACCTCAACCGAGCGATGATGAAGCTCGCCGTCCGCGACCGCGCGCAACTCGTCGTGCTCGCCTACCAGACCGGACTCGTCCGCCCCGGCGACAGCATCGACTAGCGGCAGCCGGCCGCGACGTGCTCGCCACCTCCAAACAGATCGACAAGACAATGCCGCGCGACCTCGACGTCCATCTGTCCTCGACAACCCGTCCGCCCGCAAGTCCGGGTCTGGCTGCTTTCTTGAGGACGGCAAGCCGGCAGAGCTCGTCGACGGCATCCGCCTTGTCGCCGACGGCGACGCCCTGCTCCGCCCGACCGTCACCCGCCGCCTGATCGACCGCTTCACCGAGTCCGAGCATCGACCAGCGCTCAACGCCGACCGCGTCGCCAGCCTCACGGGGACCGCGAACGCGAAGTGCTTCGCCGGCTCTCAGCCGGCGTGTCCGACGACGAACTCGCCCAGCGCCTCGTCGTCAGCTAAGCGACTGATCGCGTACACGATCGCCGTGGCCGCCAGCAGGCCGGGATCCGACGGCGCGGGCGGCGGGTACGGACCGGCTAGTGTCCTGTCTCTGAGATTCGTTCGCAGTATCGGGCGAGGTTGGTGAGGATCTCGTCGGCGGTTTTTGTCCAGATGAATGGGCGTGGGTTGCTGTTCCAGTGGTCGAGCCAGGCGCGGATGTCGGTTTCGAGGTGGGTGACGCTGGTGTGGGCGCCGCGGCGCAGGAGTTTGGTGGTGATCTCGGCGAACCAGCGTTCGACCAGGTTCAGCCAGCTGGCGCCTTTGGGGACGAAGTGCAGGACGAAGCGGGGGTGGCGCAGCGGCCAGCGCTTGATCGTCGGGGTCTTGTGGGTGGCGTAGTTGTCGAGGATCAGGTGCACTTCCAGATCGGCGGCGACCAGACAGATCTTCACCGACGAGCTGATGAGCGTCATCGACGACATCGCGACGCGCCTCGAGACGACAGATCCCCCGGCTGCTCGAATCAACGCGCTCACAGTCTTCGGACTGATGGTCGGAACACTGCAGATCGCCCGGGCGCTTACAGACCCCGACCTGTCCGATCAACTCCTCGCCCGCAGCGCGGAAACCGCCCTGAAACTGCTCGACGATCCCGCGTCGCCCATCGCAAGGACGTAGCTTGCGATCAGCTCGTTACGCCTGCTGGAAGTCTGAGAGCCGCATCGAGAGGCTAGAGGGGGTGAAACGCCGGGAAAACGGACACGGCGTCGCCAACCTGCGGCGTGAAGCTGGAAGGCGATCGCCGCCCGCTAAGATCGGCAGCCGTTGATCAGGCTGTGTCCGCCCTGTGGGCAGTCTCCGCCTCGTCGGCGGTTGCTGTCCAGCTGGCGAGTAGGTTGAGCGCCTCTTCGGATTTGGAGCCGGGTTCGGCGGTGTTGATGAAGACGGTGAGGTCGGGGTCGGCGGGCAGATCCATCCTCTCGAAGTCGAGGTGGAGGTCGCCGACGAGCGGGTGGTGGAGGTGTTTGACGCCGGTCCGGTGGAAGCGGACGTTGTGAGCGGCCCAGCGCGTGCGGAACTGCTCGCTTCGCGTCGAGAGTTCGCCGACCAGGTCTGACAGGGCGCGGTCGTAGGGGTTGCGACCGGCTTCGGAGCGCAGGGCGGCCACTATGTCAGTGGCTGCGCTTTCCCAGTCGAGGTAGAAGGTGGTCGCCCGAGGGTCGAGGAAGACGAATCGGGCGCTGTTTAGGGGCCGGGTTGGGTCGACGTACATCTCGGAGTAGAGCGCGCGACCAAGAGCGTTGGCGGCAAGGATGTCGAGGCGACCGTTCCCGAGCAGCGCGGGCGAGGTGAACGTGTCGAGGATGCGCTGCAGGCTCGGTCGCACGGGTTGCTTGGTAGGGCGCCGACGTGGTGGGGCCGTCTTTTGCGCTGCGCGGGCGAGATCAAAGAGGTGTGCCCGCTCTGCGTCGTCGAGCTGAAGCGCTCGCGCCAGCGCGCCCAGTACGGGCTCTGAGACTCCGCTGAGGTTGCCTCGCTCCAGCCGGGTGTAGTAGTCGACGCTCATGCCGGCAAGGGTCGCGACCTCTTCGCGGCGGAGTCCTGGCACGCGCCGGTTATCGCTGTACCAGGACAAGCCTGCCTGCTGGGGCGTGATCCTGGCGCGCCTCGAGGTCAGGAACTCGCGGGTCTCGGTCGTGATGTCCACACCAGCAGGGTAGTCCTGGCGCCGCCGGCTTGGGGGGTAATGCCGGTACCTGGGTCAACCGGGCCTGTCACGTGCCGGCGTGCCCTGCTTCCATGCGGCTACCGAGATGCCCGCCGAGAAGCTCTCCCCAGACGGGCAGCAGATCGTCGAAAGGACGTGAGGAACATGAGTGAGAAGAAGGTGTGGTTCATCACCGGCGCCGGCCGCGGTATGGGCCTCAACATCGCCAAGGCTGCGCTGGCCGCCGAAAACGCCGTCGTCGCCACCGGCCGCGACCCCGATAACGTCCGCCGAGCCCTCGGCGACTCGGACGACCTGCTGGTGGTCAAGCTCGACATCACCAGCCCGCAGGACGCCGAGGCGGCGGTCAAGGCAGCCGTCGAGCGCTTCGGACGCATCGACGTGTTGGTCAACAACGCCGCCAACTTCTACGCGGGCTACTTCGAGGAGCTGACCCCCGAGCAGATGGAGCGGCAGCTCACGACCAGCCTGATCGGTCCGATGAACGTGACCCGCGCCGTGCTGCCTGTCATGCGCGAGCAACGCTCGGGACACGTCATCTCGATCTCCTCGTCGGCAGGGCTGGCCGGGTTTGAGTACGGCACCGCCTACGCCGCGTCGAAGTTCGGAGTGGATGGCTGGATGGAATCGCTCGCCCCCGAGGTCGAGCCGTTCGGCACCCACACCACCATCGTCAACCCAGGGTTCTTCCGCACCGAACTCCTGACCAAGGAGTCGACCAACTACGCCACGCCATCCATCGCCGACTACGCCGAGCGAAACGCCGCCCAGCATGAGTTCTGGGAGAGCCAGAACGGCCAGCAGCTGGGCGACCCGACCAAGCTCGCCCAGGCGCTCTTGACCATCGCCGAGGAGGAGCAGCCGCCGCGCCGCTTCATCGCCGGCGCCGACGCCATCACCACCGCCGAGCAGCACATCGCCACGCTGCAACAGCAGATCGACGCCTACCGCGGCCTGTCCAGATCGCTGGCAGCCGAGGAGGCCACGGCCAGGAACTGAACGCCGTGCTGCTCGCGCTGCGGCGCATCACACGGACGGTGGCGTGATGGCCATCGCGAACACCTCAACAACCAGAAACCGGAGGCACACTCTCATGAAGCACGTTTCGCTAGGCGGACTTGACGTTTCGCGCATCGGTCTCGGCACCATGGCAATGTCCGGTTACTACCTCGACCCGGACAGCACCCACGCCGAGTCGATCCGCACCATCCAGCGAGCACTGGAATTGGGCGTCACTCTCATCGACACCGCTGAGATCTACGGCCCCTACACGAACGAGGAACTCGTCGGCCGCGCCCTCAAGGGACGTCGCGACGATGTCGTGGTGGCAACCAAGTTCGGCTTCGTCTCGCACTCCGGCGCTGGCCCCGGAGTGCTCGACAGCAACCCAGCGAACATCCGCACCGCGGTCGAGGGCTCCCTGAAGCGACTGAGTACCGATCACATCGACCTCTACTACCAGCACCGAGTCGACCCGAACACCCCAATCGAAGACACCGTCGGCACCCTGGCCGAACTGGTGGCCGAGGGAAAGATCCGACACATCGGCCTTTCCGAGGCCGGACGCGAGACCATCCGCCGCGCCCACGCTGTGCACCCGATCGCCGCACTGCAGACCGAGTACTCCCTCTGGACCCGCGATCCAGAGGCTGAGCTGCTGCCGCTGCTGCGCGAGCTGGGCATCGGCTTCGTGCCGTACTCGCCGCTCGGGCACGGCTTCCTCACCGGGACGATCCGCTCCCCCCAGGAGCTCGCCGACGACGACTGGCGCAAGACCAACCCGCGCTTCACCCCTGGCAACTTCGAGAAGAACCTGCGCATCGTCGACGAGGTCAGAGCTGTCGCTTCCGAGCTGGAAGCCACGCCCGCGCAGGTCGCGTTGGCGTGGCTGCTCGCGCAGGGCGACGACGTCGCCCCCATCCCCGGCACCAAGCGGGTTACCCGAGTCGAGGAGAACACGGCCGCCGACGGTATCCAGCTGAGCACAGAGCAGATCCAACGGCTCAACGATCTCACCCCCGCCACCGGCGAGCGCCACGAAGAGACCAACATGGCCAGGATCGAGCGCTGACCACGTCATGGGGTGGCGGCCCGCCGTGCCCGGCCGGCGCATGCCGTCGCCCCATGACCCCGCATACGCGATGTGGTGTCGCGCCCGCTCCATTAAGCCGATTGCTTACGGTCCGCGACGCAGCTCGAGCCGATGGTGGATGTTTCTTGGTCAGGTGGATGGGGAGGTAAGCAGCCGTCGACGACGGCGTCGGATCCGAGGTGGACAGGACGTCTTTGCTGCCAGGAAGCGGGCTGTGTAGGCGGTCTCTTCGATCGGGAAGCTAGTGCTCGCGCCGCTTCGCGGATTCGAGATCCGCGATCACGGTAGGAGGCTCCTGGTCAATGGGCATGTTTTCCTGATCGCGAACAGCGTCCAGTGCACCGGTCGGATCTGGCTGCAAAGTCTGGAACAACGGGTCAAGGTCGGTCTGTGCTGGGCCGGGCTCGGCGACGAGCTCAAAAGACTTGCGGTTGGCGGCTTCGGACGTGAGGCTCGCGATGAGGACTTGGGCGATTTGGGCGCGTGAGACGACGCCATCGGAGGGGTCGCCCGCCCAGCGGCTATCTCCCTGCAGCATCACGAGGCGCTGCTGGTCGGGCTGGTTGTAGTCGAACCAGCCGGGACGGACGATCGTGTACGGAAGCCCGCTCGCGCGTACCAGGCGCTCTCCGCGGCGCTTCCAGTCGTGCCCCGGGGTGTGCTTGGTCACGCCGATCGCAGTCATGAGCGCGATCCGGGCCGGACGCGTGCCCAGCGCATCCAGGACGTTACGCACGGCGCCGTAGTCGACGCGTTCAGCCTCCGCCGCGCCGCCGTGGGAGCCGTGGGTGAAGACGATGCCGGCCACGTCCGTCATCACGCGGCGGATGGTGATGCCCTGCTCGCTGTAGGCGCTGATCACTGAGGACAGGAAGCTGGTGCAGCTTTCGGCGTCCTCGGCGGGGCGCAGCTCGACCATTGCCCAGCGAGAGTGGTCATCGACGGCGACGTGGGCGTGCTGCCATCCGGCATTGGGATTGCGACGTTTGCCTCCCAGGACGTGCTTGCCGACCTGCCAGAAGCGGCCCAGCTTCTTGGCGTCCACCAACTCGCCCGGCTGAGCGTACTCATACCGATTGGCCGGCGGCCTGGGCGCCGGCTGCGCGCGACTCTCACCGTGACGCGCGAGCACCCGCCAGGGCGGGCCGACCCAACGCCGCCGACAACGACCGTGGCCCCCAACCGGTACGCCGCCGCAGCAAAACGATCTGGGCCTCCGCCTCCGGCGACAACGACGCGGATGGTGCCTGGCGACCGGCGGGCGACCCCGCAGCCCCTCCCACCCCTCCTCCTGATAGCGCCGTAACAGCCGATACGCCGACGCGCGGCTCATCCCACCAGCCTTCGCAGCGGCTTGTGGACTGAGCCCCGAAAGCACCAACCGCACCAACCGACACCGCGCCTCCTACGAATGACGCAGTCTGCCTGGTGGCCTACCCTTCTCCATAACGGGCCTCCCTCGAGCTGTGGTCTTCGTCAACCACAAGCCTCGTCGGAGGCCCGGACAACGTCAGCCGTCTCGCAGGCTCATAGGTCCTACACCTAGGTCTCTTCAAGGTGGGTACTCGTTGCGAGTTGCGCGAGGTCGTCGTCAGAGAGGCGGAGGTCGGGGGCCTTGACGAGATCGGCAAGCTGCTCTGGGGTGCGTGCGCTGGCGATCGCCGCGGCAATCGTCGGCTGCGCGAAGAGCCATGCCAGCGCGATCGCGGCGATTGGCGCGTCGTGCCGCGCGGCGACGAGGTCGAGTGCGTCGAGGGTGGCCAGGCCCTCGTCGTTGAGGTAGGCGGCCGCATCCTCGACGCGCTCGCTGTCGGGCAGGTCTCGTCCTCGTCGGTACTTGCCGGTCAGGAAGCCGTCGGCGAGGGCTGAGTAGGCGATGCAGGAGAGGCCTTCGCGCCTGCAGAGGGAGGCGAGGTCTTGGTCGTACTCGTCGCGATGTACGAGGTTGTAGTGCGCCTGCAGCGCCACATAGCTCGACAGACCGGCACGGGCGGAGGTGGCACGTGCGTCGGCGAGACGCGGCGCCGTGTAGTTGGATGCGGCGACGTGGCGCACCTTGCCGGCCCTGACGAGCTCGTCGAAGGCGGCGAGCGTCTCCTCGAGAGGGGTTGTGGGGTCGTCCTCGTGCGCGTAGTAGAGGTCGATGTGGTCGAGCCCGAGCCGGTTCAGTGAGGCCTCGGCGGCGGCGTGGATGTTTGCCGCCGCGAGTCCTTCTCGGCCCGGCGCCTGGCCGACCTTGGTGGCGATGATGACGTCGTCGCGGCGGCGGCGTCGTGCGAGCCAGCGGCCGATGATCGTCTCCGACTCGCCGCCGCGGCCGCCGTCGGCCCATGCGCAGTAGGAGTCGGCGGTATCGATGAAGTTTCCGCCGGCCTCGACGTAGGCGTCGAGTACCGCGAAGGACGCCGGCTCGTCCGCCGTCCAGCCGAACACGTTGCCGCCCAGGCAGAGCGGGAAGACCTCGAGGTCGGTGCCGCCGATTCGATTCATGGGTTCCTCTTCCGGGGCGAGATTGAGTGTGATAAACCTATCACTGTTAGATAGTCGGCTTCCCGCGATCCCAAGGAGCCACGGTGACGATCACCATCGAGAGCATCGAGCCGGCGCCGGTCGACGAGCTGGCCGAGCAGGTGATGGTGCCGATGCGCGACGGCGCCCGCCTCGCCACCGACCTCTACCTGCCCGATCACGGCCGGCCGGGGCCGGTGGTGCTGGTGCGACTGCCCTACGACAAGTGTGGTCGTTACACGTTCATGCCGGCGCTGGCTCCGCTCCTGCTCGATCGTGGCTACGCCTTCGTTGTCCAGGACGTGCGCGGGAAGTTCCGCTCCGAGGGCGAGACGATGCCCTACGTGCACGAGGTAGCCGACGGCTACGACACGATCGAGTGGATCACCGGCCAAGCCTGGTCGAACGGGGTGATCGGCATGTTCGGCGACTCCTATTACGGTTGGACGCAGTGGGCGGCCGTCGCCAGTGGGCATCCCGCGCTGCGCGCGATCGTTCCGCGCATGTCGGGTACCGAGCTGGCCTCGATCCGGCTCGCGACTCGCTGGGACAGTGGGATCTCGCCGCTCTACGGCGCGGCCTACTTCGCCCATCACTGGGTCGACCAGCGGGTGCACGAGTTCGACGTCGACTGGTCGGTGCGGCCGCTCGCCACCGTCTTTGACGAGCATTTCCGGCAGATCGGTCACCGCTCGGCTGGGTTCGATCGGTTGGTTGCGCAGGAGTCTGAGCTCGTGCCGTTTCCGATCGGGCATCCGTTCTCGCGCCAGGAGGTGCCGGCGCTGCATTCGGTTGGATGGTTTGACAACATCGCGCCCTACTCGATGGACGACTACATGACCCTTCAGTCGCGCGGGTGGACGCTGCAGTACCTGACCGCCGATTCGACCGATCACGAGAACTATGCCCTGGCTGACCTACCCATTCGACCCGAGAACGACCACGACACGAACGACGACGCGCTGCAGCGGCTGCTGCCACGCTACCTGGGGCCAGCCCTCGAGTTCTTCGACGCCTTTCTGAAGGGAGGGTCCTCCTCGGCGATCCCGCGCGTGCGATGGCACCAGGGGCACGGCGACTGGCACACCGCCGACGTCTGGCCACCTCCGGGGAGCAGGCCGCTGCGGATGTATCTCGACGGCGCTACCCGGTCGCTCCGCGACGCCGCCGGTGGCACGTTGACGCCGGGCGCGCCGGCCGCGGTCGGACACGCCCGCTGGATCCATGACCCAAGCGACCTGGTGCCATCGACGGTTGAGAACCCGTTCGCATTTCTGCTAGAGCTGCCGGGCGAGGTGGCGGTGCAAGAGCGAGGTGACGTCGCCACGTTCACGAGCGAGCCGTTCGACCACGGCTTGGGCGTGGCGGGTCCGGTCGAGGCGAGGCTGTGCGTGGGATCTACCGCACTCTCCAGCCACGTGTTCCTGAAGCTCTGCGACGTCGCGCCCGACGGCGCTTCGCACATGATCGTACGCGGCCAGAGTTTCGTTGCCCATCCCGACGTCGAGCGACCGCTCAGCGTCTCCATGGGCCATACCGGCTACCGGGTGCGCGCCGGCCATCGGCTGCGACTGCACGTTGCATCGAGCGACTTTCCCCTCTATGTGCCCGATCCCGGTGACGGGCAGAATCCCTGGCACTTCATCACCGGACAGTCTGCCGGGCAGGCCCTTCGAACCGGTGGGTCACATCCGTCATACATCAGCCTGCACGTGCTCCGCCAGTCGACGTGACCTTGCCCTTCGACTCCCGCGCCAAGCGGCGGAGACCCTCGATGAGCGCCGCGAATCCGAGGTCGAAACCATCGTCCGTCAACTCGGGCGCCGCCTCCATCAGACGGGAGAGCAGCGGGTAGTCCGCCCGCTGGTCATCGTCGAGGTCGATGTCCGGGGCGTTTGTCATCAGCGCGGCGCCGTAGACCAGGTTCTCGACCGAGAGCGTCACGTCTCGGCCGAAGCCGATGTCCCAACCGCAGCCGGTGAAGACCGAGATCAGGTGCTCATAGATGCGTAACCCGGCGTGTGTGGTCACCGGTCTAAGCGCCAGGAACTCGACGACGTGGGGGTGTTCGACCAGGAGCGCGCGAAGCTGGTAGGCGTAGCTGGTGATGGCGTCCTCCCAGCCGGGGCCAACATCCTCCAGCCGGATCCGGCTGTTGATCTGCTCGACGATGGCGTCGAGGATCTCGTCCTTGCCGGCGAAGTGGTGGTAGAGCGATGGGCCGCTGACGCCGAGCTGGGCAGCGAGCTTGCGCATAGAGAGCCCCTCCACCCCTTCGGCGTCGACGATGCGGAGAGCCGTCTCGACGATGGAGGCGCGACTCAGCAGCGGTGTGGAAGGACGTGCCATCTGTGCGCCTGAGAGCCTATCCCGCCGAGTCGCCTGGAAGCATCATCCTGCAACGGCCACCGGCAGCGCGACCTTGTCGATGGGCGCGGTGCCGGTGTCGGTCAGCACGCGCAGCGCCTCGGAAGGCATGTAGACCCGCACCGGGTCACCCTGCTTGTAGGTGAGCTCCTCGCCGGTGTTCTGCACCAGCGCCTGCACCCTGTCGCCGTTGGCCAGGATCACGATGATCTGGTTCGAGTTGCCCAGATAGACGACACGCTCGACGATGCCGGGCACGCGGTTCTCGCCGCTTGACTCGTGCGGCTCCAGGTGCACCCGCTCGGGCCGGATCACGATCCGCGTGGCACCGGTGGTGTGCGTCTCGCCGCGTGAAGCGTGCAGCTCGAAG
>JAICYJ010000111.1 GCA_025934255.1 Thermoleophilia bacterium
CAGACCAGCTTCGCCGGCGTCGAGGTGCTGCCGGTCGTCGAGTCGTCCGATCACGTCGACATCCCCGACGACGACATCCGCGTCGACGTCTACCGCTCGTCCGGCCCGGGCGGGCAGGGCGTCAACACCACCGACTCCGCGGTCCGCATCACCCACCTGCCGACCGGGATCGTGGTCAGCTGCCAGAACGAGCGCAGTCAGATCCAGAACCGGGCCAGCGCCATGAACGTCCTGCAGGCCAAGCTGCTCGAGCGCCGCCGCGAGGAGGAGCAGGCCACCATGGATGCGCTGAAGGACAGCGGGAACAGCTGGGGCAACCAGATGCGCAGCTACGTCCTGCACCCGTACCAGATGGTCAAGGACCTGCGCACCGAGCACGAGGTCGGCAATCCGCAGGCGGTGCTGGACGGCGACATCGACGGCTTCATCGAGGCCGGCATCCGCTGGCGCAAGGGTCAGCAGCTCGCTTCCCCCACCCGCTGACGACAACTTCGCAGCTTCCCCCACCGGCTGGCGAGATCCGGAGCGCGGATCCGGTAACTGGAGAGGGGAAGAGCGGACCGGCTAGCGCAGCAGCAGCTTGTCCAGCCGCTTGGCGGTGACGGCGACGCCCAGCGCGGCCATCACCGCGAAGTACGCCACGTGCCCGAGCATCGACCAGTCGAGCACTCCCGCGTTGAGGGCGCGCAGAAGTTCGATGCCGTGATTCAGCGGCAGGCACTGCACGACGATCCGCAGCCAGGTCGGGTACACGTGCAGGTTGTAGAACGTGCCGCTGAACAGGAACATCGGCAGCACGGCCACCTGCACCATGTCCAGGTCCTGGAACGTCTTCATGTAGGTGGTCACGGCCATCCCGACCGCACCGAACGCGAACGCGATCAGCAGTGCCGCCGGCAACATCGCGGCCGCCCACCACGACGCGGTGATGCCCATCGCCACCATGACGATCATGAAGCCCGCCGAGTACAGGCCGCCCCGGATGAGCGCCCAGCCGATCTCGCCCACCGCGACGTCCAGCGGCCCGAGCGACGTCGCCAGCATCGCGTCGTAGAGCTTGCCGTACTTCATCTTGAAGAAGACGTTCATCGTCGAGTCGTAGATGGCGCCGTTCATCGCCGACGAGGCCAGCAGCGCCGGCGCGATGAACGCGGTGTAGCTGAGCTCGTGACCGCCCGGACCGGTCACCGTCCCGACCAGGTTGTGCAACCCGGTGCCGAGCGAGAACAGGTAGAACAACGGCTCGAAGAAGCCCGAGAAGATCAGCATCCAGCCGCGGCGGTACACCTTGAACGCGCGCTCGAGCACGACGTGACTGCGCCCCGCGTACATGCCGGGCGGCAGGATCCGGAACGTCGCCGACGCACGGGCGCCGGGCGCGATCGTGGGCGCGCTCACTTGCTCAACCTGACACCGAACCGCCACCGGGCCACCACGAGTCCGACGACGAACCAGAGCAGCAGGTAGGCCAGGTGGCCGAGCACCGCGAGGCCGCCGATGTGCCCGATGGCGGATCCGCGGGCCAACTCGGTGCCGTGCCACAGCGGCGAGATGTACGCCAGCCAGCGTCCCCACTCCGGCAGCTCGCTGACCGGGTAGAACGTGCCGCTGAACAGGAACATCGGCGTGACGATGAACCGGAACAGCATGTTGAAGCCGTTGCCCTCGTTCTCCATGATGGCCGCGATCGCGGCGACCGGTGCGGCGAACGCCATCGCGGTGAGCGTCGCGATCGGGACGCAGAGCACCACCCACCAGCGTTCGGTGCCGCCGAACGCGGCCATGATCGCCAGGTACACGACTGAATTGGCGAAGATGCGCAACGCCACCCACATCAACTGCCCGTCGCAGATCTGCGCGGGCGTGAGTGGGGTCGCGGCCATCCCGTGGAACGTCCGGATCCACTTGAAGCCGGCCATGATCGGGTACGCCGCGTCGGCGGCGGCGATCTGCAGCGCGGCCGCGGTCAGGAACGCAGGCGCCACGTAGACCAGGTAGGGCACGCCCAGGCTGTTGCCGTGGTTGTTCACCACCGTCCCCAGCCCGATGCCGAGCGAGAGGACGTAGGCGAGCGGGGTGAACACGCCGACGATGAACATGCTGCGCCAGATCCGGCGCCCGACGTACAGCTGGTACTCGACGACCTGCCAGAGGTGGCTGCGCGACGCGGGCGCGGCGACGGCGCTCATCAGTCGATCAACGATCGGCCGGTGAGGCGCAAGAAGACGTCCTCCAGCGTGCTGCGCCGCACCAGGCTGGAGATGGGGGACAGCCCGGCCTCGTGCGCGCGCGCCAGGGCCCGCTCGCCGTCGGCAACATAGAGCAGTACCCGGTCCGGCAGCACCTCGGCGCGCTCGCGGGCGTCATCGAGCAGGCCACCGATCCGCTCGGCGGCCGCCGCGTTCTCGCCCGGGGCGAAGCGCAGCTCGGCCACCTCCCGGGTCGAGTGGGCGACGATCAACTGCTGCGGAGAGCCCTCGGCGACGATGCGCCCGGCGTCCATCACCACCAGCCGGTCACACAGCTGCTCGGCCTCGTCCATGTAGTGCGTGGTGAGCACCAGCGTGACGCCCTGCTGCTTGAGCCGGTACAACCGGTCCCAGAGCACGTGCCGGGCCTGCGGATCGAGGCCCGTGGTGGGCTCGTCCAGCAGCAGGATGTCCGGATCGTTGATGAGCGAACGCGCGATCGTGAGCCGGCGCTTCATGCCGCCCGACAGCGGCTCGACCTTCGCGTCGGCCCGCTCGGTGAGCTGGGCGAAGTCGAGCAGGTCGTCGATCTTCGGACGCAGCGCGGCGCGCGACATGCCGAAATACCGGCCGTAGATGTACAGGTTCTCCCGAACGGTGAGCTCGAGGTCGAGAGTGTCCTGCTGCGGCACGACGCCGAGCCGGGCCCTGATCCGGGGCCCCTGGCTGACCGGGTCCATGCCCAGGATGCGCAGCGAGCCGGACGTGATCGGCGCGACGCACGCGATCATGCGCATCGTCGAGCTCTTCCCCGCCCCGTTGGGCCCGAGGAAGCCGAACGCCTCGCCGCGCGGCACCGCCACGTCGATGCCGTCGACGGCGGTGAAGTCCCCGAACGTCTTGGTCAGGCCGTGGGCCTCGATCAGCAGGTCGGGCGCGGGAGACGACGTGACGTCGGCGACAGCACGGGAGGAGGGAGCGACCACGTCGGAACACGCTAGCAACTGGGTCCGACGGGGTTTTGCGCCCACAACGGGCGCACAGCCCCTGCCAGGAACCTGAGCAGCCGCCGCGCGCGGGGCTCGCCTTGGCCGCCGGTCAGGTAACTGTTCGGTAAACTTCCGCGTTGTGATCCGGCTGCACAGCGTCTCCAAGGTCTACCCGGCCGGCGCCCGCCCCGCGCTCGACGACGTCTCCTTCGACATCGACAAGGGCGAGTTCGTCTTCCTGATCGGCCAGTCCGGTTCGGGCAAGACGACTGTGCTGCGGCTGTTGCTGCGCGAGGAGGTCTCCGACGGAGGAATCGTGACCGTCAACGGCAAGAACCTGAACCGGCTGGCCCGGCGCAAGGTGCCGGACCTGCGCCGCAAGATCGGCTGCGTCTTCCAGGACTTCCGGCTGCTGCCCAAGAAGACCGTCTACGAGAACGTCGCGTTCGCCCTGGAGGTGATCAACAAGTCGCCGAAGGCCATCAAGCGCACCGTGCCTGAGGTGCTCGACCTGGTCGGCCTGCAGGGCAAGGCGCAGCGGTTGCCCAATGAGCTCTCCGGTGGCGAGCAGCAGCGGGTGGCCATCGCCCGCGCGTTCGTGAACCGCCCGCTGGTGCTGCTCGCCGACGAGCCGACCGGCAACCTGGACCCGGACACCAGCCAGGGCATCATGAGCCTGCTCGAACGCATCAACCGCACCGGCACCACCGTCGTGATGGCCACGCACGACAACAACATCGTCGACGCCATGCGCCGCCGCGTCATCGAGCTCGAGTTCGGCAAGGTCATTCGCGATCAGTCCCGCGGTGTCTACGGAGTCGGCCGCTGACCCGTCCGCCAGTGCCGACCGTGCACCCGCCCACGAGCAGATAGGAAGTCATGCGCGCCAATTTCGTGTTGTCCGGAGTGGCTGCGGGCATCCGGCGCAACGCCGCGATGACCATCGCGCTCGTGCTCAGCACCTC
>JAICYJ010000074.1 GCA_025934255.1 Thermoleophilia bacterium
GCTGGTCGGCTGCTCGAAGCCGGCGATCATCCGCAGCGTCGTCGTCTTGCCACAGCCGGACGGGCCCAGCATCGAGAAGAACTCCGCACCGGGCATCTCCAGGTTGATCCTGTCCACGGCGGTCACGTCGCCGAACTGCTTGACCAGATCGATTACCTTCACCTCACCACCAGCCACGCGTCACGCCTCCTTCGCTTCGGGATGCAAGAGCGTACTTCATCTGGTCTAGATTCCGAATCCGGCCACATCGTCGATGGCCGAGCCCCGTGCGTGCTCGCCGCGCGTGAAGAAGCGGAACACGAGCACGCCCAGCACCACCGCAAGCAACGTGATGACCATGATCACCGTCGCGATGCCGTCGGTCGACGGTTGCGGGGTGGCACGCGTCGCGTTGTAGATCGTCATCGGCACCGTGGTCGTGTTCGCCCCGTTCGATAGCCACTGGCTGATCACGAAGTCGTCGATCGAGATCGCGAACACGATCGCCGCGCTGGCGACGACCGCCGGCAGCAGCAGCGGCAGCAGCACCCGGTAGAGCGCGACGGGAGGAGACGCGCCCAAATCGGCGGCCGCCTCCTCGTACGAGCGCCCGATCGAGAACAGCCGGCCGCGGACGATCACCACCACGTAGCTGATCGAAAAGGTGACGTGGCCGAGCACCTGCGCCCAGGTGCCGAACGGGACGATCGTCAGCAGCTGTGAGAAGAGCAGCAGCAGCGAGACGCCCATCACGATCTCGGGCGTCACCAGCGGGAACAGCATGAGGAAGTTCGCGCCGCCGGACCCGCGCCCGCGCCAGCGGGCGAGGCCGATCGCGAGCAGCACGCCGATCGGCACCGCGATCAGTACGTCGAAGAAGGCGAGCCTCAAGCTCTGCTGCAGCGCCCCGCGCAGCGCGGGATCGTGGAACACCGAGTTGATGTCGGGGGAGGTGCTCGTGTACCACTTGGTCGTGAACCCGTGCCAGACGGTGAGTGACCGGCTGTCGTTGAACGAGAACTGAATCGCTACCAGCACCGGCGCGATCGACCACACGATGTACGTCCACGTGATCACGACCAGGAACCGCGGCTTGCCCCACGGGTTGCCGATCCAGCCGCGGAGGCGCCGCCAGGTGCTGAACTCCTGCGTCCTCGTGCGTCCGGTGGCGACGGCCTGGCTCATGCCGGCAGGTCCCTCGATGCGCGGTGAATGACCCACATGTAGTAGCCCATCAGCAGGACGAGGAACGCGGACAGCAGGATCGTGAGCGCCGCGCCGATGGTCGGCTGTGGGCCGCCGTGGAAGTAGAGGTCGATCTGGTTGCCGATCATCGACGTGGTCGGCGCGCCGGACACGATGTTCGGCGTGTAGTAGTCACCGAACATCGGCAGCGTGATCAGCACGGCGCCGCCGAGCAAGCCGGTGCGCGACAGCGGCAGCGTGACGTGCAGAAATGCCCGCCATGGGCTCGCGCCCAAGTCGCGGGCCGCCTCCAGGTGTGAGCGATCGATGCGGTCGAGCGACGCGTACAGCGGCAGGATGAAGTACGGGATGTAGCCGTAGATCAGCGCGACGATGACTGTGAAGCTCTCGCCGCCGAGGTAGTTATTCGGATCGCTGACCAGGCCGAGGTGGTAGAGCAGGTCGTTGATGTGCGTCGCCGACAGGAACCGCTCCGCGTAGCCGCCAGGCGAGAGTAGGTTGATCCACGCCAGCATGCGCATCAGGTAGCTGATCCAGAAGGGCAGCACGAGCAGGATCAGCAGCAGGCTCTTCGTCCGCGAGGCGTGCCGGGAGATGTAGTAGGCGACCGGGTAGCCGATCAGGATGCAGCCGGCCAGCGACAGCACGACGTACCTGACCGTGCGGATGAACACGTCCCAGTAGATGCCGCCCGGCTCCAGCCCGGTCAGCACCTCGGACACCCAGCCGAAGTTCCAGTCGAGCGGGTTCCAGGCCGGCACGGCCGTCAGCAGGATCGGATCGACGCTGCCGAACGCCACGCCGACGACGGCGTAGAACGGCAGCACGAACAGGATCAGCAGCCAGACGACCCCTGGAAGAGCGAAGGCGGGCCACAGCCAACGTGGATACATCGCCTAGTACCTTAGGCGCCGGAGAGAAACTGTGAGTAGCCGTTCTGCCAGAGCTGCTGCCCCTGGGTCGTGAGGGTCATCTCCTGCAGCGAGTCAGGGCCGAGGTCCTCGGCCGTCAGCACGGTGTTCGCCAGCGACTCGGGCAGGATGCCCTTCTTCACCATCTCGCCCGGGTCGACCTCGTTCAGCGGCGGCTGGTAGCCGTTGTAGTTGAGGAAGTTGTTGTAGCCCTGGGTATTGTCCAGGATCCAGTTCAACCACAGGTGCGCGAGCACCGGCTTCTTTGTGGTCGAGCAGATCGACCACATGTCGTTCTGAATGGGCCCGTTGCCGCGGCCCGGGTTCCAGAACTTGAGCGCCTGCTTCGACTCCTTGTCGGCGTAGAACAGGTACCCGGAGATCGCATCCCCCGACCACGCTTGGTTGAGGTAGGCCTTGCGCTCGGCCACGGTCGAGTACTGCAGGTCGCCGACCTTGATGTTGCAGACGCCGTACAGCTCCTGCAGGTCCTTGACGGCCTGGTTGATCTTGTCCGGGTTCTCGGTGTTGATGTCCTTGTCGCCGCGGTGCAGCAGCGCCATCGCGATCGTCTCGCGCACCTCCGAGAGCAGCGCCGTCTTGCCCTTGTAGGCCTGCGCCTGCCAGAAGATGTCCCACGCGTTGGGCGTCAGGTTGGGGACGTCCTGCTTGACGAAGTCCGTGCGATAGAGGATCCCCGTCGCGTAAACCGTGTAGGGCACGCTGTAATGAGAGCCCTTGTCGTAGAAGGGGTCGACCAGGGACGGCCAGACGTTCTTCTGCAGGTTCGGGACGTAGTCGAGATTCAGCGGCTTGACCAGCTTCGCGGCGACGACGCGGGCGATGTTGTCGGGCGTCATCTCGGTGACGTCGGGCTGGACGGTGCCCGAGGCGAGCTTGGTGATGCCGCTGTTGATGTCGTCGAACGGCGTCACCTTCACGGTCACGCCGTACTTCTTGCCGAAGGCCTTCATCACGGCCGGGTCGATGTAGTCCGGATAGTTGAAGATCGTGAACTCGCCGCCGGTCTCGGGCTTGAGGCCCGAGGCGATGGGCTGCTCGTACCGCGGGAGGGTGACCGGCACGTTCGGGCGGGCCAGGGGAAGCCCGAGCGGGTTCTGGCTGTTCGACCCGGCGCCCGTTCCGCCGCCACCCGTTGTGGTGCTGTTGCTGCACGCGGCCAGGAGCCCGCTGGCGCCCGAGAGGGCAAATGCCGCGCCCCCTGTGCGTGCCAGGAATTCTCGTCGGGTCGCCGCGTAGCGCCGTTCCTTGGGATGCATGGGTCTCTCCGATCCTGACTGACTGGCCAGTCAACTGGGCGTACTGTAACGATCTGGGTGACCGTGTCAAGGGCCGCGGTCACCCCTAGGACGAACTACCGGCCGCGATTGTTTCCGGGCGATTGAATCAATCGGAGCTTCATAGGTCAAGGTTTCAGGCGCTTTCGCTTGCATTCGTTCAACGCGGTCGGTACGAATACGGGCATGGCGCGGACGAAGAACCAGAGTGCGCGGCGGCGGCAGCTGACCGAGGCCGCGGGGCGCGCCATCATCGCCCGCGGCGCCGCCGCGGTGCGACTGAAGGACATCGCGGAGGAGGCCGGAGTCACCCCCGGTGCGGTGCTCTACTACTACCCGGACGTCGACCAGCTGCTGGTCGAGGTGCACCGCACCGCGGGTGAGCGCTTCTGCGACAGCCGCAACGCCGCGCTCGATCAGATCGCCGACCCACGGCGGCGAATGCTGGCGGCGATCAGCAGCGGGCTGCCGACCGGGCCGCACGACGAGGCGGTGCGCACGCTGTATGAGATGGACGCGCTGGTCGGCCGTAGCAAGCTCTACTCGGCGCTGGCCGTGTCGTTCTTCGAGCGACAGGTGGCCCTCTACCAGGTGATCCTGGAGGCGGGCGTGGCGCAGGGGATGTTCACGCTGTCCGCGTCCTCCCAGACGATCGGCCGCAACCTGGTGGCGCTCGAAGACGCGCACGGCCTCCACGTGCTGATGGGCGACGCTCCGATCGACCGGGCCGAGGCCGAGCGGCTGATCGTGTCCTACGCCTGCTCCGCCACCGCGTGCGATCTGACGGCCGCCGGCTGAGCGCGGTTGACCGCACCTGGCGCGCGGCGGCTCTGGCAGACTCTGCGGCCATGCCGCGCGACCTGCGACCGCTGTTCGACCCCGTCTCGGTGGCGATCCTGGGCGCCTCCGATGACCCGGCGAAGTGGGGCAACTGGCTGGCCCGCGGGGCGCTTCGCGGCGCGGGCCGCCGCCCCGTCTACCTGGTCAACCGTAACGGCGGGGAGGTGCTCGGCACCAGGGCCTACACATCGGTCACGGAGCTGCCGGAGGCGCCCGAGCTGGTCGTGATCGCCGTGCCGGCGGCCGGCTTCGAACAGGCGGTCGACGACTCGCTGGCGATGGGCGCCCGCGCGCTGGTGGGCATCACCGCCGGCCTGGGCGAGGCCGGGGGCGATGCGGCCGCCCGCGAGCGGGCGCTGGTGCAGCGGATCCGCGACGCCGGCGCGATGCTGCTCGGTCCCAACTGCCTGGGCGTGTACGACGCCTCCAGCGACCTCGGCCTGTGCTCGAACGAGTTTCCGCCGGGATCGATCGGGCTGATCTCGCAGAGCGGCAACCTGGCGCTGGAGCTGGGCATGATGTCGCGCCGCTACTCGCTCGGCTTCTCGCGCTTCGCCTCGATCGGCAACCAGGCCGACCTCGACGTGGCCGAGCTGGTGGCGTCCTACGCCGAGCATCCCGCCACCGAGCTGATCGCCGTCTACGTGGAGGACTTCCACGACGGGCGCGCGTTCGCCGCGGCGGCGGCCGCCGCGCAGAAGGCGGTGATCCTGATCACGGTGGGGCGCAGCGACGCCAGCGCCCGCGCGGCCCGGTCGCATACGGGGGCGCTGGTCAGCTCGCTGTCCACGGTGCGCGCGGCCTGCCGCGGCGCCGGCGTGCACCTGGTCTCGACGCCGGCCGAGATGATCGACCTGGCGCAGGCGCTGCTGCAGCCGCGGCGGCTGGCCGGCCGCCGGATCGCGGTGCTGAGCGACGGGGGCGGACACGGCGCGATCGCCTGCGACGTCGCGGCCGGCATGGGGCTGGAGCTGCCGGTGCTGTCGGACGGGCTGCAGGCGAAGCTGGCGGCGATGCTGCCGCCGATGTCGTCGGTGCGAAATCCGATCGACCTGGCCGGTGCCGGCGAGGCCGACTTCTTCAGCTACTCGCGGATCGCGCGCGGGCTGCTGGAGGCCGACGAGTTGGACGGCGTGCTGATGACGGGCTACTTCGGGGGGTACAGCCAGTACTCGGACGAGTTCGCTGACACCGAGACCGAGGTCGGCCACGAGATCGCGCGGGCGGCGTCCGAGACCGGAAAGCCGCTGGTGGCCCAGTCGATGTACGCCGACGACCGGCCCAACGTCGCGCTGCGCGACGGCGGCGTCCCGGTCTACTGGACGATCGAGGCGGCCGCCGCGGCACTGTCTGCGCTCGAGCAGCTGCCGGTTGCGAGCGGCCCGCCGGCGCTGCCCGAGCAGGTGAGCGGGCCGCTGGATGCGGGCTACTTCGGCTCGCGGGCACTGCTGGCGGAGGCGGGCGTGCCGTTCGTGGCGGCGCGCAGCGCGCACACGCGCGAGCACGTGCTGGCGGCGGCAGCGGAGGTCGGCTACCCGGTGGTGCTGAAGGCATTGGGGCTGCTGCACAAGTCCGACGCCGGCGGCGTCAGAGTGGGGCTGGCCGATGCGGATGCGCTGGCGGCGGCGTGGTCGGAGATGGACGGGCGATTGTCCCCGCCGGAGTACTCGGTGGAGGCGATGGCACCGCTCGCGAACGGCATCGAGCTGATCGTGGGCGCCCGGCGCGACCCCCGCTTCGGGCCGGTGGCGCTGGTCGGCCTGGGCGGGATCTACGCCGAGCTGCTGGGCGACGTGGGCGTTGCGCTGGCGCCGCTTGATCGCGGTGAGGCGGTGCGGCTGCTGGAGGCGCTGCAGGGCGCGGCGTTGCTGAAGGGCGCGCGCGGGCGGGCGGGCGTCGACATCGAGGCGGCGGCGGATGCGGCGGTGGTGCTGTCGCAGCTGGCGGCGGCGCGGCCCGACATCGCGGAGATCGAGGTGAACCCGCTGCTAGTCACGCCGGAGGGTGCGCTGGCGCTGGACGCGCGCATCATCCCGGCCGACGAAGGAGGCGACGATGCTGGTTGACGGTTGCTACGACGGACGGGTGGCGCTGATCACGGGGGGCGGCAGCGGGATGGGCCGCGCCATGGCCCAGGAATTCGCGCGGCTGGGGGCGTCGGTGGTGGTGGCCGGCCGCCGGCCGGAGCCGCTGGAGGAGACGGTGGCGCTGATCGAGGCGGCGGGCGGCAGGGCGGCCGCGCAGCCGACCGACGTGCGCGATCCCGATCAGGTCGACGCGATGGTGGCCGCGGCCGTCGAGCGGTTCGGGCGAGTCGACTGCCTGGTCAACAACGCCGCCGGCAACTTCGTCGTGAAGGGCGAGGATCTGTCACCGAACGGCTGGCGGGCGGTCGTCTCGATCGTGCTGGACGGGGGCTTCCTGTGCACGCGCGCCGCCGGGCGCCGGATGATCGCGCAGGGAAGCGGCGGAGCGGTGCTGTCGGTGATCGCGAGCTATGCGTGGACGGGCGGGCCGGGGACGGTGCACTCGGCCTCGGCCAAGGCCGGGCTGCTGGCGATGACCAAGACGCTGGCGGTGGAGTGGGCGCCGCACGGGATCCGGCTGAACACGATCTGCCCGGGGCCGACCGATACCGAGGGGGCGGGGCAGGCGCTGTGGCCGGACGCCGCCGACCGGGCGCGGGTGGAGCGGAGCGTGCCGGCCGGGAGGCTGGCAACGGTCGAGGAGATCGCCTGGTGGTCGACGGCGCTGTGCTCGGACTTCGGCTCCTACGTGACCGGCATGAACTTCACGATCGACGGCGGGCACTGGCTCGAACAGGACAGTTACATGCCGTCACTGAAACCGCGCGACTAAGTCACAGCGGCGTAACGCGTGTAACGACGGTGCCCGGCACCTGCGTTCCACCCTTGGCGGCCCAGCGGGCTGCCCGACCAAACGGCTCGCGCGTGCGGAACGATGGTGCCTGCGGAACGATGGTGCCGGGCACCGTCGTACCACTTGTGCGGGCCGGGGCACGCGGCCGTGACGAGTGTGTCGATCTGGCTATCAGAGCCGCCTGGCGGGCGGCGGAAAATCGGCGGAACCGCGGGAGTTGTAGGATCGGCCGGTGCTTCTGGGGAGGGCATCGGAGTGCGCTCGCATCCAGGCCGCGCTCGATGCGGCTCTGGCTGGGGAGAGTGCGGTCGTCGTGGTCTCCGGCGAGCCGGGCATCGGCAAGAGCGCCTTGCTCGAGTATGCCGTGACCGCGGGCGACGGCATGACCGTGCTCGCGACCCGCGGGTTCGAGTCCGAGAGCGAGCTCGCGTTCGCGTCGCTGACCGAGCTGCTGCGGCCGCTCGAGCAGGACATCGGTGCCCTTCGCGACGTCCAGCGAGATGCGCTGGCGGCTGCGCTCGCGATCGGTCCTCCGGTGGACGCCGATCCGCTGACCGTCTGCGTCGCGGCGCTCGACCTGGTGGCGGTCGCGGCCGAGCGCGAACCCCTGCTGATCGTGATCGACGACGCCCACTGGCTCGACCGGCCCACCGCCGAGGTGGTGTCGTTCCTGACCCGCCGGCTGCACGCCGAGCGCGTGGCCGTGCTGGTCGCGATGCGCCCCGCAGCGGGCGCCTTTGACTCGGGAGGCCTGGCCGTGATCGAGCTGGACGGCCTGGAGCCGGGTGCCGCCGCCGAACTGGCCGGCGCGGCGGCTCCCGTGAACGCGGCCGTAGCCACGCAGCTTGCCGCCCTCACCGGCGGCAACCCGCTGGCGCTGGTCGAGCTGACCAGCTCGCTGACCGATGCCCAGCGTGCCGGCGCCGAGCCTTTGGTCGAGCCTGTCCCCGCCAGCGGCTGGGCGCAGCACGTGTTCGGCCAGCGGCTCGAGCAGCTGCCCGGCCCCGCCCGCCGCGCGCTGCTGATCGCCGCGGCCGCCGGCAGCGACGAGATGGTGCCCGTGGCCCGTGCCCTCGCTGTCGAGCATCTCGAGGTGTCTGCCCTGGAGCCCGCCGAGCTGGCCGGCCTGATCGTGCTGTCCCCCGACCGCGTCGTCTTCCGCCACCCGCTCGTCGCGTCCGCCGTCTACCACCTCGCCGCCGCGCCGGACGTGCGCTCGGCGCACGCCGCCCTGGCCGCGGCGCTCGTGGAGGAGGGCCGCGAGGACGAGCGGGCATGGCACATGGCGCTCGCGGCGGTGGAGCCGGACGCAACCGTGGCCGCCGCGATGGGCGAGGTCGGCCGTTCGGCCCAGCGGCGCGGCGGGTTCGCCGCCGCCGCCCGCGCCTACCTGCGCGCGGCTACGCTCGAGCCCGACCGCGAGGCCCGCGCCCGCCTGATCCTGGCGGCGGCCGACTGCTCGCAGCGGATGGGTGCGATCGCGGCCGCCCGCCACTGCCTCGACCAGGTGGAGCAGCTCCACGTGTCCGGCGTCGAGGCCGCCCGCGCCGATCTGCTGCGGGGCCGCATCGAGGCCCGCACCGGCTCCACGCTGCGCGCGTTCGACCTGATGCGCTCGTCGGCGAACCTGCTGGAGCCTGTCGACCCGGCGGCCGCTGCGCTGGCGTTGGTCGAGTCGGTCGACCCCTGCATCCGCTCCGGCCAGCCCGCTCTGGCGCTGGAGACGGCGGAGCGGGCGAGCCGACTGGCGTCGGGCACATCAGGTCCCGCCGCGCTGTATGCCCAGGTGGCAACGGCAGCCGCGAAGGTGTTTCTGGGCGACGCCGGCGAGGCCTCGCGGCTGGCTCTCGCCGCCGCCGACGAGGCGCTGGGCGAGCTCGCCCACGACCTGCAGCTGCGCTCCTACCTGGGCATGACGCTGGCCTTCGCCGCGGAGTGGCACCGCGCCCGCTCGGTGCTGGCTGACACGGTCGCCGCCTGCGAGCGCGCGGCGCCGGCGATGCTGCCCTACCCGCTGACGGCGCAAGGCTGGCTGGAGCGCGGCACCGGGCAGTGGACGGCCGCCGTCGGCGATCTGGAGCTGGCGATCGAGCGATCGCACGAGACCGGCCGCGCCAACGACGAGACCTGGGCGCACAGCATCCTGGCCTGGATCTGCGCCGCCCGCGGGCAGGCCGGCCAGGTCGAGGTACACGTCGCCCGCCAGCTGGAGCTGGCCGAGCGGCTGGGGCTTCCCTACCAGGCGCTCACCACCGACGCCGCGCGCGGGCTGCTGGCGCTCGGCGCCGGCGAGGCCGCGGATGCGATCCCGCCGCTGCAGCGCGCGCTCGACCGCAAGCGCGCGCTCGGCTTCTGCGACGCCACCACGCACCCGTCGCTGACGCCCGACCTGGTCGAGGCGCTGGTGCGTTGCGACCGGCGCGACGAGGCGGCCGAGCTGACCGACCGCTTCGAGCAGGAGGCAAGCCGCCCCGGCGGCCGCGCTCTGGCGCTGCGCTGCCGCGGGCTGCTGGCCCCAGACGGCGACGCCTCGGAGCTGTTCGACCAGGCCGCCGAGCTGCACCGCCTGGCCGATGATCCGTTCGGTCTGGCCCGCACCCAGCTCGCGCACGGCGAGCGGCTGCGCCGGGCCGGGCAGCGGAAGCGCTCGCGGGAGCTGCTGGACGCGGCCCGCGAGGGGTTCACCGCGCTCGACGCCGTGCCCTGGATGGCGAGGACCGACGAGGAGGACGGCCGCAGCGCGCGGGTGCTGCGCAGCGATCCGGCCGATCGCGACGAGCTCACTCCCAGCGAGCACCAGGTGGCCAGCCTGGCGGTGCGCGGTCTTCAGAACCGTGAGATCGCGCAGCGCCTGTTCATGAGCTCAAAGACCGTCGAGGCGCACCTCACCCGCATCTACCGCAAGGTGGGCGTGCGCACGCGCGTCGAGCTGGTGCACAGCTACCGGCCGCGGCCGGTCGCAGCCGAGTGAGCTTGTTGTTGGTTCGAATCGACGGAGAGGGAGGGATTCGAACCCTCGCTGGAGGTTTACCCCCCAGACCCACTTAGCAGGCGGGCGCCTTCAGCCACTCGGCCACCTCTCCCTAGGGCCGCGTGTGCGCGACCACGTCCGTAAGATACCCCGTCATGTGGCGCCGCGTGGTTGTGCTCTGGGTGGCAAGCCGCGCGGCCACTGTGCTGCTCGGCTGGCTGATCAGCACCCGGCTCGGCTGGCACAAGGCACTTGAGCCGTGGCAGCACCAGCCCTGGACGGCGCTGACTGGGTGGGACTCCGTCTACTACATCCGGATCGCGCACGACGGCTACGCGGCCGGGCCGCGGGTGGCGTTCTTCCCGCTGTACCCGCTGCTGATCCACGTCTGGGAGACGGTCACCACCCAGGGCGACGCCGTGGCGGCGCTGGCCGTCTCCAACATCGCGACGCTGATCGGCTTCCTCGGCATCTACGTGCTGGGACGCGACCGCCTGTCGCCGCAGCACGCCTGGCGCGCCGTTCTCTACCTGGTACTGTCGCCCTACGCCTTCGCGCTCACCCTGGCCTACAGCGAGGGCCTCTTCATCGCCCTGGCCAGCTGGCTGTTCGTGTTCAGCGACCGGCGCCGCCACCTGTACGCGGTTCCGCTCGGCATCCTGGCCGGCCTCACGCGCGTGAACGGCCTGGCCCTGATCGCGCCGCTGGTGCTGGTGGCCTGGCGTGAGCGATCGGCCGGCGCCTGGCTGGTGGCGCTCTCGCCCGCGATCGGGCTCGCCATCCACATGGCCTGGCTGTGGCACGCCGTCGGCGACCCGCTGGCCTTCGTGCACGCGCAGGGACACTGGGGCGGACACGCCAGCTTCCCGCCGCTGGCGCTGGGCGAGGAGTTCTGGCAGTTCGCGCAGACCGGCCGCGCCATCCACCTGCTGAGCGGTCTCACCGTGATCGTCTACCTGGCGCTGCTGATCCCGATCCTGAAGCTGCGGCGCTTCGCCGCGCACCGCTGGGAGGATACGCTCTACGTCGGCGGCATCTTCCTGCTGCCGCTGCTGGCGGGCGTGCTCCAGTCGTCAGGTCGCTTCGGGCTGCTGGCCTTCCCACTGTTCTTCGCGCTCGCCGACCTGGGCATGCGCAAGCCCTCGCTGCACCGGGGGTACGTCGTGTTCGCGCCGGTCGTGCAGGTGCTGGCGTTCGGCTACGTGGCGCTCGGGTACCTGGTGCCCTAGCCCCTCAGCGCTCGGTCCAGGTGGTGTGGCCGATGATCACGCCGTTTCTGTGCGTGCGCGTGTACGCATACAGGTAGAAGTGGTACGTCGAGCCCCTCGCCAGCGAGTGCCGGGCGTGATTGTAGGTCCACGAGCGCGCGAACTGGTAGAAGCTCTTGCGTGGGTAGCGCACCAGGAGGGTGCTGCTGCCGCGCTGCAGGATGAACGCATAGCTGCGGGTACCGGAGTACTTCGTCCAGTCCACCTTCGGCGTCAGATCGCTGATCACTCCGCCGTCGCGTGGCTGGCAGATCCGCCCCAGGTGCACCTTGACGCGCAGCCCGGGTGACCTGTAACTGTGGCTATGGTCGTAGGAGCGGTACATCGCGAACAGCCTGTAGCGGTACGTGTGGAACTGGCGGGGCGCCGTGTCGTTGGCCAGCCCGGACCGGTGCTTGACGATGGCACCGTCTTCGGGGTTGCGCGGGTAGCGACTGGCTTTTCGCACCAGCACCATGTTGCGGAACCCGCCCGCGTCCGGCGGCCGCCAGGTGAGCCGCACCGACTCGCAGCTGGTCGAGGAGCGGAGGTTGCTGGCGTCGGCCGGAGCCACCCCGTTGCCGCCGAGGCCAACTCTCAGATCGGGGCCGGCATCGTTTGCGACCACGAGCGTGGCCAACCTGCCGCCCAGCCTACGCGGAGCGAATCGCACGTTCACCCTGCAGGTACCGCCCGGGGCGATGGCCGGGCCGGTGCAGGTCTGCCTTCCCAGCACGAAGCTCTTCGGCGCCGCGCCTGCCAGGTGCAGGCTGGAGACGGTCAGGTCCGCGTCCCCGGTGTTCTGGATCATCACGTGAGTGACGTCGGTGATCCGGCCCAGCGCGAGGCTGGGGTACGACACCGATGCCGGGGTTGCCTGGATGTTTGGCAGCAGCGGGTTGCCCTGGAGCGATACGACCTGCGTGCTGCCTGCGGCCGATCCGCTGTCGTCGGTGAAGGTGACCGTTGCGTTCGATGTGCCGGACGTCGTCGGCAGGAACGTGATCTGGGCGCTGCACGAGCCGCCGGGCGGGAGCTGTGCATTGCCGCAGTTGCCGGTGCCGGCGTTCGTGAAGGTCGCGTCGCCCTGCAGCGTCGCGTGGTCCACGTCCAGCACGGCGTCGCCGGTGTTCGTGAGCGTCACCGCCTTGGTCTGCGGCACGTTCCGCGGCGTCGCGAAGCTGACCGAGGCATCCACAGAAGCCTGCGGGACGGTGCCTGTTGCGGTCAGGCTGACGGCTGTCGGTGACGCCGGGTCGTTGCTCGCGATCGACAGAACGCCGCTCAGAGCACCCGTCACCGTCGGAGACGCGGACACGGTGATCGTGCAGCTGCCTGCGGCCGCGACGGGACCAGTGCAACCGTTCGACGCGACGTTGAACCCGGCACCTGTCGTGTTGTCGGTCGCCGTCGCCCCCGTCACCGACAGCGGCCCGTTGCCGTTGTTGGTCACCTTCACCGAAGTTCCGGACGACGTGGCGCCGACCTTGACGTTGCCGAGATCCACGCTACCGGGCGCCTGTAGCTGTGAGACCTGGCCCGTGCCGGTCACCTGAACGGTGTCCGAGGCGCTCGGCGTGTCGCTCGTGACATCGATCGTTGCCGACAGGGCTCCGGCGACATCCGGGGCGAACGCGACGTCAAACGAACACGAGTCGTTCTGGTTGAGCACGCTTCCGCACGAGTTGTTGCTGACCAGGAACGCCCCCGGATCTCCCCCGGACTCCTTCGACAGCGTGATGGTCATCGCGGTGGCGCTCGTGTTCGTGACCTGGACTGTCTGCGGGTTGCTGGTCTGACCCACCGGCACGCCACCGAAGCTGGATGGCTGGGTGATCTGGAGCGATCCATCGGCCGCCGACGAAACGGCGACGCCCGAGACGAGTCCCGCAGTCAGCACGAAGAGGATCAGAGGAAGCCGACGGTGCATCTTCAGCGGATCATGATGTTACCGCCGCGAGCCCCGCGGGGACCACGCGTCCGCATCACGGCCATCGCGATGACCAGCGCCAGGAGCGCCAGCACCACCAGCGCCGCCGCCACGATCGCCGCCACGGCCGCGATCTGCGGCACGCTGTCCGACGTGTTGGACACCGGGACGGTCGCCTTCGGCTTGGGCGACGCGGTCTGCTTAGGCGTGCTCGGCGGCGTGGTGTTGGCCGGATGCTTCTTCTTGTGCGTCGTCTGCGTGTGCTGCTTGACCTTGTGATGAACGCGCACCTGCGTGCCGCTGTCCGAGGAACCCGAGCTGGTCTGCGTCGGAGTCGCCGTGGTAGTGGTGGGGGTCGTCGTCACCGGCGGCGGGGTGGTCGACGGGGGCGGTGGCGGGGTGGTGGTGGTGGGGGGGGGTGGTGGGGGCGGCGGAGCC
>JAICYJ010000072.1 GCA_025934255.1 Thermoleophilia bacterium
GTGGAGGACACGACGTACTTGGGCATGCTGTTCAACCTGTCTGCCCACTCGCCGGTGCGGGAGAGCCAGCGCTCGGCGAACCACTGGTCGCTGCGCCGCCCCAGCAGCAGGGCCTCGGCGCGCAGCACCTCGGCCCGCTCGACGGCGGCCCACCCCTCGCGATCCGCTCGCTCACCTGGCCGAACCAGCCGCCGAAAAATCCATCGCCGCGCCGGAAACGTCGTGAGAACATGCGATCGATGACGGCGAGCGTCCGCCTTGACAAGTGGCTCTGGGCCGCGCGGTTCTTCAAGGCCCGCGCCGCGGCGACCGAGGCGGTGCTGGGCGGCCGGGTGCGGGTGAACGGTGAGCGGGTGAAGCCTGCCAAACACGTACAGGCCGCGGACATCGTGGAGGTCAGGGTGGGCGAGGCGGACTGGACGATCACCGTGCTCGAGGTCGCCGACAAGCGCGGCTCGGCCCGCATCGCCGCCGCCCTCTTCGAGGAGACCGCCGAGTCGATGGCCGAGCGACAACGGAGCGCCGAAGAACGGAGGCTGTCCCGCCCTGCGGGCAGCCTTACCGGTGGGCCGCGACCGACCAAGCAGGACCGGCGGCGAATTGAGGCGCTACGCCGGAAGCGAGGCTGACGCTGCCACGAACCGTGCGATCGCGTCGTGCGTTCCCGCCGCGTCCTCGTGCCAGAGCATGTGCCCGGCATCGGGCAGGATCTCGACGCGCGCGTGGGGTATCAGGACGGCCGTCATGGTCGTCGTGCGGACCGGCAACGGGCTCTTGGCGCCGTGCACGAACAGCACCGGTATCGAGCTGGGCACATCCGGCAGGCCGCGCGTGAGCGTGCCGGCCTGCTCATGCTCGCGGACAGATGCCATCGTGCCGGCGAATGTGGCAACGTCGAATTCCAGCTCGGGAGGCGGTGGCGCAGTGGCGGGGTCGGCGAAGTACGAGGGCCAGACCAGGCTGAAGGCCTCTCGCGACTCCTCCGGTGTCGCCTCTCCCCGCTCCTCCTTGGCGTCGATCTCCTCCGCTCATGCGCGCTGGGCATCTGACAGCGGCGCCGTCATTCGCTCGCCGAACTCCTCGAATACCTCCAGATACGCGCCGAGCGGGTCGAGGATGATCGCGCCCTCGAGCCGCTCGGGGCAGGCCGCGAGCATGTGCAGCGCGAGGTGTCCACCCCAGGAGTGGCCCACGATCCACGCCCGCTCCCCGGCCACCTGGTCGATCACCGCGACCGCATCGGCGACGTTCGCCTCGACCGTGTAGGGGTCGCGGATGGTCGTCGGGGGCAGGCCCCGCTGCTGGTAGCTGACGGTGGCAAACACGTCTGCCAGCAGGTCCGTCAACGGATCCAGATAGCTGGCGGACATGCCGGGGCCGCCGTGCAGGAGAACGGCAACGGGACCGGCGGTGCCGTCGCCGCGCCGTGCCCCGATCGTGCCATCCCGCGTGTCGATCGTGAACGGTCGATCAGTCATGCGGCGATTCTCTCACGCGGCGTTGGCTACCGTCCGGCCGTGGCAAGCGACTGGCGTGCTGACCGGGTCGGCTCCGCGCTTCGCGGCGAGAACCCGCTCGTGATGGCTCGCATGCGCGGCGGCTTCGCCGTGATCGGCGACACCCAGCACCTACCGGGCTACTCGCTGCTTTTGACCGACGATCCCTCCGTCAACCACCTCACCGATCTGGACTGGGAGCGCCGTATGCAGTTCCTGTTCGACCTGTCGCTGCTCGGCGAGGCGGTGGAGCGTGCCTGCCGGGACAACGGGTTGCGCCGGATCAACTACGAGGTGCTCGGCAACTCCCTGCCGGTCCTGCACGGGCACGTGCATGCCCGCTATGACTGGGAGCCGCCGGACATGGCCGCCGGCCCGGTATGGCGCTACCCGCAGCCCGAGCGTAACGATCCGGCGTGTGCGTACTCCGACGCGAAGTACGGCGCACTGCGCGCGGCGATCGCGGTGGAGCTCCACGGGCTGACTGAGCGGGCCTACTCCGTATCGGTGTGAACCGCTGGGGCCGGCGTCTCGTCGCCCGCGGCATCGTGCGTCATGGCGGCTGTCTCGGCGGCCGGCGCCATGTCGTCGGAGGACTGCCAGGGCTTCGACCGGATCGCGACCACAGCCACAACCGTGGTGGCGGCGCCGGTCACGATCAGCACCGTGTTTCGCACGCGGTGCGACGGCGGCGGACTGATCGAGAACGACAGGGCCCGCGCGGCGTGGCGCGTCGACTGCTGGATACCCCGTGTCACCCGCCGATCGCCGCTCGCCCGCGAGGGGCCGACGTTGCGCGCACGGCGAGCAGCCAGCGCGGCGTGGAACGTTGCTCGGCGCAGCTCCCGACGCACCCGACGGTCGCTCACCCTCCGAAACGGCCTGGTTGACACCAGCTTGGTGAACCGCGCTTCATCAGTCTTCACAGAACCCACCCCCATCAGGTTTCTCAGCCAGGCAGCGTGCGCTGCCGAATCGCCCACCTTATCACCGTGATCGTTGCGGTCTGATCGGCACCCCCTAGACTCCGGCCATTCGTGCTGAGCGAGCGAGGGGAGACGGCATGGTGCCCGAGGCCGAGATGGAGGACGGCGACGGCGGCAAGACGCCGGCCGGCGAGGGCTGGTTCATCGTCAACACGCACGACGCGGCGTGGTTCCACAACGACAAGTTCGGCGCGGGCGTCACCTTCGAGGGCAGGCCGCGCTTCCAGCACTACGGCATCAACGTCCAGGTGCTGTGGCCGGGGCAGCCGAACGGCTTCTACCACGCCGAGGACGGGCAGGAGGACTTCCTGATCCTGAGCGGCGAGGGCCTGCTGCTGGTCGAGGGTGAGGAGCGCCCGGTCAAGGCCTGGGACTTCGTGCACTTCCCGCCCGGGACGGAGCACATCCTGGTGGGCAGCGGTGACGACCCGTGCGTGTTCCTGGCGGTCGGTGCCCGCAACGCCGGAGACGGGATCCGCTACCCGGTGTCCGACGTGGCGCTGCGCCACGAGGCCGGTGTCGGCGAGCCGGCCACCAGCGGCGAGGTCGCCTACGTCGGTGCGCCGGAGACGACGCGCGGCCCCGCCCCCGAGGGCCTGTTCACGGGCCGGTAGCAGCGGATATGCAGGAGAGCCGGATCGCGCAGGCGATCTCCGAGCGGGGCGTCGCCGCCGGCGCGATGCTGTTCGAGTTCGACACGCCCGGCGTGATGCGGATCCTGGCCGCCGCCGGCGTTGACTTCGCCATCGTCGACCTCGAGCACACGGCCTGGGACGCCGGCACGCTGCGCACGCTGTTCGCCGCGGGTCGTTCCACCGGCGTGCACACGGTCACGCGCGTGATCCGCGCCCAGTACCCGCTGATCGCATCGGCGCTCGACGCCGGGTCACGCGGGGTGATGGCGCCGATGCTGGAGTCGCGGGCCGAGGCCGAGCTGCTGGTGGAGTCGGCCAAGTACCCGCCGCTCGGCCGCCGCGGCTTCGGCGTGCTGTTCAGCGACGTCCTCGCCGACGGCCCCCAGGCCTATACCGAGCGCGCCAACCGCGACACGATCGTGATCGCCCAGATCGAGTCGCCGGCGGGCATCGAGAACGCCGACGCGATCGTGAGCGTGCCCGGCGTTGACATCGTCTGGCTGGGCCAGTTCGACCTGACGCTGGCGCTGGGCATCCCCGGCCAGTTCGACCACCCGGCGTTCACCGAGGCCGTCGATCACCTGCTCGCGGTCTGCCGCCGGCACGGCAAGCCGCTCGGTCAGCTGGTCTCCTCCCCGGCCGAGGGCCGGGCGCTGCGGCAGCGCGGCTTCCAGGTGCTCGCCTACGCCGACGTTTGGGTGTTCGAGCGGGCGCTGCGCGATGGCCTTGACGCTCTGCGGAGGGTCTGACCCCGATGGCTGTCCGGCGGATGGAGCATGTTGGAATCGTGGTTAACGACCTGCCGGCTGCAATCGAGTTCTTCGTCGAGCTGGGATTGGGAGTGCAGGGCGAGGGGTCCGTCGAAGGTGGCTGGGTCGACCGCATCGTGGGGCTCGATGGGGTGCGGGCGGACTTTGCGATCATGCAGACCCCGGACGGCAACGGACGGCTCGAGCTGACGAAGTTCCACTCGCCGTCGACCCCGGTCGGCGACGGGCAGGCGCCGGCGAACAAGCCGGGCATCCGTCACATCTTGTTCGCCGTCGATGACATCGACGGCGTGGTTGCCCGCCTGCGAGCCCGCGGCGCCGAGCTCGTCGGCGAGGTGGTGCGCTACGAGAACGTCTACCGGCTCTGCTACGTCCGCGGGCCGGAGGGCATCATCGTCGAGCTGGCGGAGCGGCTTTAGCGCTCGTACCCGGGGTTCTCGCGGTCGAGTCGCCGCTTGACGGCGTCGAACAGCTTGCCCGGCCCGACGCTGTCGTGCGTGGACTGCTCGGCGGTGCGCTGCACGATGTCGTCGGGCACAGCGATCAGCTCCTGTCCCGTCGATTGGGCCAGGATCTGCACCTCACAGGCGCGCTCCAGGAAGTACAGCCGCGACCAGGCCTCGGCGGCGTCGTTTCCGATCACGATCACGCCGTGGTTCTCGAGCATCACCACGCTGGTCTGCTCGTCGACGGCCGATCCGATCCGGTCGCCCTCGTCGGCGGCGTGGGCGAGCCCGCCGTAGGCGAGCGTGGACACGCGTCCGTGGAAGCTCATCGCGGCCTGGCTGAGGGTCGTGTCGAAGCCGCCCCTGGTCGTCGAGACGGCGGTCGCAAACGGCATGTGGGTGTGGAACACACAGCGCGCCGAGGCGCGGGCGCGGTGGGCGCCGCGGTGGATCATGAACGCCGTCGTCTCCCACTCGCCCTCGCCCTCGACGACGGTGCCGTCCCCGTCGACGACCAGCAGGTCGGACGCGGTCAGCTCCGACCACTCCGGCCCGTAGGGGTTCAGCAGGAACAGGTCGTCGCTGCCGGGCACGGCGTAGCTGAAGTGGTTGTCGATGCCCTCGTTGTAGCCGTACAGCGCGGCCGCGCGGAGCGCCGCTGCCAGGTCGATCCTGGCCTGCCGCAGCAGGTCGTGGTCGACCCGGGGCTGATCGGCGAGCGTCATGCCGAAAACTGTACTTCACGGGGCGTGGTCTCGGGTACCGTGGTTCGGTGCGCATCGCCACCTGGAACGTCAACTCGCTGAAGCAGCGGCTGCCGCGGTTCCTGCCCTGGCTGGACGAGCGGCGGCCAGACGTGGTCTGCCTGCAGGAGACCAAGCTCCCCGACGATGCGCTGGCCGAGCTGCTCGGTGACGAGCTGGCCGGGCGCGGCTACCAGCTGGCGGCCCACGGCGAGGTGGCCTGGAACGGGGTGGCGATCCTCTCGCGGGTCGGCTTGGACGAGGTGGTGGCGGGCCTGCCCGGCGCGCCCGGCTTCCCGCATCCCGAGGCGCGGGCGGTGGCCGCCACCTGCGGCGGCATCCGCGTGCACTCGGTGTACGTGCCGAACGGGCGCGTGCCGGACTCCGACCACTACCGGTACAAGCTGGCCTGGCTGGCGGCGCTGCGCGACGTGGTCGCGGCCGGGCCGGCGGCGGCCGTCGTCTGCGGCGACGTCAACATCGCCCCCACCGACGACGACGTCTTCGACCCCGACGCCTACGTCGGCCAGACGCACGTCACACCCCGCGAGCGCGCGGCGCTGGCGGAGCTGCAGGCGGTGGGGCTGCACGACGTGGTGCGCGACCGCTGGCCCGGCCGGCGCGTGTTCAGCTACTGGGACTACCGGGCCGGCATGTTCCACCAGGACCTGGGCATGCGCATCGACCTGATCCTGGCCGGCGATCCCGTGGCCGCGCGCGTGCAGGCGGCCTGGATCGACCGGCAGGCGCGCAAGGGCAAGGGGCCGAGCGACCACGCGCCGGTGATCGTCGACCTGGACGAGGCGCCGGACGGCGACATCGGGCCGATGGTGCCGCCACCGTCGAACCCGGTCACCAAGCGCGGCGCGAAGAAGCTCCCTCAGGCCTAGAAGAATCGGGTTCTGCCGGCGATCCGGGTGGCGTTCTCGCACCTGGTAGGGTCGGACCGGCAAGGGGGACCGGTTTGAGCGTGCACTGTCCAGCATGCGGCGTCCTGAACGACCGAGAGGCGGCATTCTGCGGAGGCTGCGGCGTGGCGCTGGGGATCATCTGCCCGTCCTGCGGCGCCGGGCCGCTGCCCGCCGGTATCGCCTTCTGCACCGCCTGTGGCACCGAGCTGGCGCGGCCGGGCGTGCTGCTGGAGCGCAAGATCGTGAGCGTCGTGTTCGTCGACCTGGTCGGCTTCACCGCCATGTCGGAGGCGCTTGATCCGGAGGAGGTGCGGCGCCTGCTGGGTCCCTACTACCAGCGTGTGCGCGACGAGCTGGAGGGCTACGGCGGCACCGTCGAGAAGTTCATCGGCGACGCGGTGATGGCGCTGTTCGGCGCGCCGGTCGCCCACGAGGACGATGCGGAGCGGGCGGTGCGGGCCGGCTACGCGGTGCTGCAGGCGGTGCGGCGGCTGCCGGCCGACGTCACCGCCGGTGCGCTGCGGGTGCGGATCGGGATCGCCACCGGCGAGGCGGTGGTGGACGTGCACGCGCGGCCGCAGGAGGGCGATGCCACCGCCCACGGCGACGTCGTCAACACCGCCTCGCGGCTGCAGACGGGCGCGCCCGCCGACGGCATCCTGGTGGACGAGCGCACCTACCGGGCGACCCGCTTCCAGATCGACTTCCGGCAGGAGCCGCTGCTGCTGGCGAAGGGCAAGGCCGAGCCGGTGCCGGTGTGGTCGGTGGTGCAGCCGCGTGCGCGCACCGGCGCCGACCCGGCCCGGCTGCAGCGCCCGCTGGTCGGCCGCGAGCACGAGACGCAGGTGCTGATCGACGCGCTCGGCCGGGCGGTGGCCGGCGGCGAGCCGCAGATCGTGACGCTGGTGGGGCCGCCGGGGATCGGCAAGTCGCGCCAGGTCTGGCAGCTGGCCCGGCAGCTGGAGGGCGAGACCGACATGGTGTTCTGGCGGCAGGGCCGCTCGCTGCCCTACGGCGAGGGCGTCACCTTCTGGGCGCTGGGCGAGATCGTGAAGGCCAACGCCGGCATCCTCGCCACCGACCCCGCCGCCACAGTCGAGGAGAAGCTCCGCATCGCCGTCGAGTACGTTGTCACCGACGCAAACGAGGCGCGCTGGATCGAGGGGCACCTGGCGCCGCTGGCGGGGCTCACCTCCGCGCGCGAGCTGCGCGGCGACCGCCGCACCGAGGCGTTCGCGGCCTGGCGCCGGTTCCTGGAGCTGATCGCGGAGCGCAGCCCGCTGGTGCTGGTGTTCGAGGACATCCACTGGGCGGACGACGGCCTGCTGGAGTTCATCACCGACCACCTCGGCGACCGCTTCACCGGCCCGCTGCTGGTGGTGGCCACCAGCCGGCCGGAGCTGCTCGACCGGCGGCCGCAGTGGGCCGCGGCGGGGCGCAGCACGATGCTCGAGCTGCAGCCGTTGTCGGATCAGGAGACGGCCGACGTAGTCACCAACCTGCTGGACGCGGCGGAGCTGCCGCCGGAGCTGCGCTCGGCGCTGCTGGCGCGGGCCGGCGGCAACCCGCTCTTCGCCGAGGAGTACGTGCGGATGCTGCTCGACCGCGGGCTGCTGCGCAGCGAGGGCTCGGGGCCGGAGCTGACCGGCTCCGACCTGCCGCTGCCGGAGTCGGTGCAGTCGATCATCGCCGCCCGCCTGGACGCGCTGCCGTCCGACGAGAAGCTGCTGCTGCAGGACGCCGCCGTGGTCGGACGCGCGTTCTGGCTGGGCGCGCTGGCCGAGGTGGGGGAGCGCCAGCGCTGGTCGGTGGAGCACATGCTGCACGAGCTGGAGCGAAAGCAGCTGCTGCGCCGCGAGCGCGACTCGATCGTGCTGACCGAGCCGCAGTACGCCTTCTCCCACGCGCTGGTGCGCGACGTCGCCTACGAGCAGATCCCGCGCGCGCGGCGCTCGCGCAAGCACTGGCGCACGGCCGGCTGGATCGAGTCGCTGTCGCCCGAGCGCACCGAGGACCGCGCCGAGATGCTGTCCCACCACTACATGCGCGCTCTGCGCTACCTGCCGCAGGGCGAGACGGTCAGCCCGCAGCTGCTGCAGGCGGCGCGCAGCGCGCTCTGCGACGCCGGCGACCGGTCGATGTCGCTGAACGCGTTCGCCGAGGCGGCGCACTTCTTCGCCGAGGCGCTGCAGCTGTGGCCCGAGGACGTGCCCGGCCGCGCCGACGTCGCCTTCCGGCTGGGCCGGGCACGGGTGCACGCCGAGAGCGGGGGAGACCTGCCGCTGGAGCAGGCCCGCGATGCCTTCATCGCCGAGGGCCAGCCGGGAAAGGCGGCCGAAGCGATGGTGCTGATCGGCGAGCTGCTGTGGATGCGCGGCGACCCGGACGCCTTCCGGCACCTCGACGAGGCGGGTGCGCTGCTGCGCGACACGCCGGCGTCCTACTCGAAGGCCTACGTGCTGAGCAGCCTGTCGCGCTTCCACATGATCGCCGACGAGAACCTGCGGTCGATCGAGATCGGCCAGGAGGCACTGGCGATGGCCGAGCAGATGGGCCTGGACGAGCTGCGCGCGCACGCGCTGGACAGCATCGGCATCTCACGCGCCCGCATCGGCGACGAGCGCGGCATCGCCGACCTCGAGCAGAGCATCGCGCTGGCGGTCGCGCACAACTCGCTGGAGAGCGTGCGCGGCTATGCCAACCTGGGCAACGCGATGGTCGAGTACGGCGACCTGGCGCGGGCGTTCGACGTCTACCAGCAGGGGCGCGACGCCGCGCAGCGGTTCGGCGACGTCGACCGCATCCTCTGGTTCGAGGTGGAGCGGATGTACGAGTGCTACTGGCGCGGGCTCTGGGATGAGGCGCAGCGGCTGGCCGACGAGATCGTGTTGCAGGTGGACGCCGGTTCGCCCTCGGCCTCGGAGCACGACGCGCGGCTGGTGCGGGCCCGGATCAGGCTGGGCCGCGGACAGGAGCCGGCGGCGCTGGACGACTCGGCCCGGGCGCTCGACCTGGGGCGCCACGCCGGGTACCCGGAGATGCTGGTGCCGTCGCTGGCGCTACAGGCGCGGGTGCTGGAGGCGGCCGGGCGCGGGGCGGAGGCGTCGCAGCTGGCCGACGAGCTGCTGGGCATCTGGCCCGACCGCTGCCCGACCTCCTACTGGGTGTCGGACCTGGCGTTCACGCTGCGGCAGGTCGACCGGCCGGACGCGCTGGCCACGGCCGCGCGATCGGCGCCCGCGGCCAGCCGCTGGCTGGATGCCGGCCTGGCGCTGGCCGCCGGCGACGCGGCCGGCGCGGCCGAGAAGTACGCCGAGATCGGCTGCCTGCCGGACGAGGCGACGGCGCGGCTGTTCGCGGCGCGGGCCGCCCTCGAGGCCGGGGGACGCGCGGCCGCCGAGGCGCAGCTGCGCCTGGCGCTGGAGGCGTTCCGGCGGCTGGCCGCGACCCGCTACCTCAGAGAGGCGGAAGCGCTGATGGCGATCCCGGCCTGATCAGCGCTCGGCCAGCCCCGGGTACAACTCGGCCCAGAGCTTCGGGTCGATGTAGAGCGATATCACCGACGCATCGAGGTCGACCCCCAGCCGGTGCAGCTTCGTGGCGGGGCTGCCCTCCTCGGGCTCGACCGTCTGGAACTGCGCCTCCGCGTGCTTGCCGCCCGGGGTCATCTGCAGCGTCCCCTCGATGTACGTTGCCTGGTTTCTCTGCGCGATGTTGCGCATCGCCTGCTCGGGATCCTTCGGCCAGGCCGGGTCGTTTGGCGGGTTCGTCGTCGAGAATCTGGCTTTTCCGCGCGGCATGGTTTACCCCCCGTGAGTGGATCGGGCGATGATCCTCGATTGTGCTGTCGGTTGCAAGCGTCCCGGCCCCTTGACAGACCGGCGTTTCGGGGCACACTGCCGATGTACCCGAGATCTGGGAGGACGCCCATGCCCCGCCGTATCGCAGCTCTGGCCCTGTTCCTGGTGTTCGCTTTCGCCTTCCCGGCCGGCGCCGGAGCGCACTCGATCGTTCGCCACGGTGCGCCGAACCACCGCATCACCCGCAGCACGAGCACGAACTGGGCCGGGTACAGCGCCACCGGCGGGACGTTCACGAGCGTGTCGGCGACCTGGAAGCAGCCGGCGGCGACGTGCACGTCGGCGACCGCCTACTCGAGCTTCTGGGTGGGACTGGACGGCGACGGCACCAACACCGTGGAGCAAATCGGCACCGACGCTGACTGCAGCGGCGGCAAGCCGGTCTACTACGCGTGGTATGAGATGTACCCCAAGTTCCCGGTCAACCTGTCGCTCACGATCAACCCCGGTGACACGGTGTCGGCCAAGGTCACGACCAACGGCAACGGCAACTTCACGCTGACGATCAAGGACACGACCACCGGTGGCTCGTTCACCACGACCCAGAAGCTGAGGCGCGCCAAGCTGGGTTCGGCCGAGGTGATCGCGGAGGCGCCCAGCTCGGGAGGCGTGCTGCCGCTGGCCAACTTCGGCAGCGTCGGATTCAGCGCGGCGACCGTGAACGGCCAGCCGATCGGCAGCTTCAACCCCGACCGGATCGACATGGTGTCGGGCACCACCACCAAGGCGACCACGTCGGCACTCTCGGGTGGCACCGCGTTCTCGGTCAAGTGGAATCACGCCTGACCGGTGTCGAGTGGGACATAAGGCCGCTTGCGTCGGAGCAGGCTGACCGGGTGGCGGCGGTGCTGGGGTTGGCGCGGCTGGGTCAGGGCGACGGCTTCTACCTGGTCGCCTGGGACGGCGACCAGCCGGCCGGACACGCCCACCTGGCGCTGACCGATCCGCCCGAGCTGCAGGACGTCGAGGTGTTGGCGCAGTACCGGCGCCGGGGTGTGGGCTCGGCGCTGACGGCTGCCGCCGAGGCGGAGGCGCGGAAGCGCGGGTTCGACCGGCTCAGGGTCACGGTCAGCGTCGACAACGCGGCCGCCCAGGCGCTCTACCGCACGCTTGGGTACCGTGATGCCGGAGTGCCCCCGCGACGGGTGCTGGGGACGGTGATGATCCGCACCGGGCCGCTCGAAGTGGACGACACCCTGCTGACCTGGGACAAGCGCCTGGCAGGTTCCGGGTAGCAGGGCGGACGCGCGGCACCGCGAACCTGAGAGGCATGTCTCAGCATGACGAGCAGCCTGCCTCGCTCGAGCCGCGCTGGCCGATCGCGCTGACGATCCTGTGCTTCATCGCGATCACGATCACGCTGCGGGTGCTGCAGCCCAAGCGCGAGTCGGTGGGCCCGGCCTGGCTGGTGCCGACGCTCGAGATCGCGATGCTGCTGGCGCTGCTGGCGGCCAACCCGGCCCACATCCAGGAGCGGCGCAGGTGGCTGCGACGGGTCGCGATCGGGCTGATCTTCGCGCTGGGAGCGGCGGCGTTGTGGTCGACCACGGTGTTGGTTAACGGCCTGATCAGCGGCAGCCAGGTGACGCAGTCGGCCAGCTCGCTGCTGGCGTCGGGTGCGCTGATCTGGCTCGGAAACGCGCTCGTGTTCAGCCTCACCTACTGGATCTTCGACACCGGCGGGCCGTGGGTGCGCTACCAGGGCACGCGCCCGTACCCGGACTTCGCCTTCTCCCAGCAGATGAGCCCCGAGCTGGCGCCGCCGGGCTGGCGGCCGATGTACGTCGACTACATGGTGCTGGGGCTGAACACGAGTGCGGCCTTCAGCCCCACCGACGTGATGCCGATGGCGCGCTGGGCGAAGCTGGCGATGTCGGCGCAGTCGCTGCTGTCGCTGACGGTGGTGGCGCTGGTGGTCGCGCGGGCCGTGAACGCGTTTACGTAGCGGCTCAGGGCGTCGTCAAGGCGGGCACCAGTCGTTCCATCCGTGCCTCGTGCTCGATCGCCTCGAGGTCGGCCAGCTCCTGCTGGAGGATGTCGATCGCTTCCCTGATCGCGCTGATCCGGTCGTCGTCGCCGGGCGCTGCACCGGTGTTCAGTCGCCACGGTCCCGGCCACAGTCCGACGACGATCAGGCAGACCGCGACAATCACGCCGACTATCTCCACGACCGACAACATCCCCGAACGATATAGCGCCGCCTGCCACGAAGTTTGAAGATTTTGTTGCTACCGGCCTGCCCGACCGCGGCTCGCCGGCCCTTGTAGGCTCCGCCGCATGCGCCTGGCCACCCACCGCCCACCGGGACTTGTCGTCACCGACCACATGTTCACGGTGCCGGTCGACCACGACGCGCCGGGCGGCGCCACCATCGAGCTGTTCGCGCGCGAGCTGGTGACGCCGACACGGGAGCGGGACGAGCTGCCCTGGATGGTGTTCTTCCAGGGCGGCCCCGGGTTCGGGGCGCCGCGGCCGACGGGGCGGGGCGGCTCGTGGATGGAGCGGGCGCTCGCCGACTGGCGGGTGCTGCTGCTCGACCAGCGCGGCACCGCCCGCTCCTCGCCGATCAACGGCCGCACGCTGGCGGCGATCGACTCGGCCGAGGCGCAGGCCGAGTACCTCGGCCACTTTCGGGCCGACAGCATCATGCGCGACGCGGAGCTGATCCGCAAGCAGCTGGTGGGCCCAGACGAGCAGTGGGACCTGGTCGGGCAGAGCTATGGCGGCTTCTGCATCACCACCTACCTCTCGATCGCGCCGGAGGGCGTGCGCCAGGCGTTCGTGACCGGCGGGTTGCCGCCGATCTCGCGGACGCCGGATGAGGTCTACCGCGCCACCTATCCGCGGGTGCTGGACAAGAACCGGCGCTACTTCGAGCGCTACCCCGGCGACCGCGAGCGGCTGGTCAAGATCGTGGAGCAGCTGGCCACGACCAAGGTGCGGCTGCCCGGCGGCGACCGGCTGACGCCGGAGCGGCTGCAGGTGGTGGGCATCGAGTTCGGGATGGCCGAGGGCTTCGAGCGGGTGCACTACCTGGTCGAGGAGGCGTTTTTCGAGGACGCCGACCGGCCGGTGTTCTCCGAGCGGTTCCTGCACGGGGTGGAGGCGGTCACGAGCTTCCACGGAGAGCCGCTGTTCGCGGCGCTGCACGAGCCGATCTACTGCCAGGGCACGGCCTCCAACTGGGCCGCGCAGCGGGTGCGGGACGAGTTCCCGCAGTTCGACCCGACCAGCGCGGAGTTCGTGTTCACGGGCGAGATGATCTACCCGTGGATGTTCGAGCAGCAGTTCTGCCTGCAGCCGCTGCAGGCGGCGGCGGAGCTGGTGGCGGCGCGGTCTGACTGGCCGCCGCTGTATGACGCCACGCGGTTGGGGGAATGTCAGGCCAAGGTGGCGGCGGTGGTCTACCACGACGACATGTACGTGGACGCGGCCGGGTCGCTGGAGACGGCGGCGGCGGTGAAGGGGCTGCGGGCGTGGGTCACCAACGAGTATGAGCACGATGGTGCATACATGGACGGAAAGCGGGTATTCGACCGGCTGGTGAAGATGGCCAGCGGCGAGCTCTAAGGCACGGCGACCAGGAGGAGCGGACATGGCAACCAAGGCGGATTTCACAGAAAGCGAGTGGGAGGGGCTGCACAACGGCGTGACCGGCGCGGGGCTGTTGGTGTCGCTGTCGGACCGCAGCTTCTTTGACAACTTCAAGGAGGCGCGGGCGATCGCCAAGCACCTGAACGACGCGCGGCAGCACAGCGACAGCCTGCTGGTGCGCGACCTGGCGGCCGAGCACGGCACCGGCTTCTCGGTGCGCAGCCACCCCGACGAGATCGAGTCAAAGACGCTGGACTACCTGCGCTCGGCGGTGACGCTGCTGCAGACGAAGGCGCCGGATGACCTCGACGACTACCGGATTCTGGTGATGGACGTGGCCGAGTCGGTGGCGGCCGCCGCTAAGGGCGGCGAGCAGGCCGAGGCCGCCGAGGTGGAGAAGATCCGGCAGGCGGTGGGGGGCAGGCCCGACTAGCACCCGCCCCCGTCACACCTGCGGCCGCGCCCTCAGCAGAGGCTGCGGAACTCGATATGGCCCGGCGCCGACGGCCCGCCGATCCAGTTGTGGCCCTCACCCCACGTGATCAGGGGTGCGCCGCAGCTGTTCATCTCAAGCCCCATGTAGTCGCCGTAGGGGAAGCCGAACCCGTTCGGCTGCGACTGGGACTGGCTGGGGTCATACGCCGACAGCTGCTGGGACGGGCCGGTCCAGCCGGCGCCGCCGCTGGTGGAGGTGCGAAGCCAGACGTTCCAGCCGTTGGTGTGGTTGATCGGGCTGCCGTTGCGGTCGTCCATCCACGCCAGGTAGATCGTGTTCGCGGCGCCGCCGACGATCGTCGGGAACAGCGCGTAGCAGGCTGACGCCGCGCAGCCGCTCGCGGTCTTGTCGTCGGCGCGGCCCATGAACGTCCAGCTGGCGCCGCCGTCGGTGGAGCGCGACAGGTTCACGATCGGCGGGCTCTTGCGGGTGGTCGACACCTGTCCCTGTTGCCAGGCCAGGTACAGGTTGCCGGCGGCATCGATGGCGATGTCGTCCTGCGGCCCGAAGAACGAGAAGCCGCACTGCGAGAACGGGCAGTCCGGCCCCTGCACGCCCGTTGCCACGTTGGTGAACGTCGTCTGCAGCGTGCCCGCGGTCGTCTTCGACACGCGGTAGTCGGCGGCCGGCACGCCGCCGCAGCTGGACGACTGGCAATCCGCCCAGGCGTAGTAGACGTTGCCGGCCGAGTCGATCACGCCGCCCTCGGCGAAGCCGACCACGTCGGTGGCGTCGACCGTGGCCTGCGTCCAGGTCGCGCCCGCGTCGCGGGAGAGCCCGATGAAGTGGTACTGGGCCTGCGAGTAGGCGATGTAGAGGTCGGCGCCGTCGGCGACCAGCTTGGGGTGGTCGCAGTTCTTGCAGTCCTTGGCGTTGGCCTTGACGGCGGAGCCGAAGCTGGCGCCGTGGTCGGTGGACTTGGCCACGACCACGTCGGTGTGGCCGCCGTTTGCGCCGAGGCCCAGGAACGAGACGTAGACGTTGCCGGCTGCGTCAACCGCGACGCTGGGGTCGGCCTGCGAGGGGTAGCTGGTGCCGCCCACCGGCTGCGTCCAGACGGCGTGCGGCGCGCCGAACGTTCGTCCCCGGTTGGTGGAGGTCTGCAGGTAGATGGCGGCGGGGCTGCCCGACGCCGGATCGCAGCTGGTGTCGCCGAGGTAGTGGGTGATCGTCACGTAGACGTTGGCGCCCTGCACGGCGGTGGCCGGCTCCCAGTCGTCGCCACCGCAGTAGCCCAGCCGCTGGGGCGCGGATGACGCGCCTGCGGCCGGCACCACCACCAACACCATGGCCGCCGCCACCACCACCAGAGCCCGAACCACACGCCGCGTCATGACA
>JAICYJ010000043.1 GCA_025934255.1 Thermoleophilia bacterium
CCCAGCGGGGCGTATCCGAGCGTGTGTTCGATCGTCCGCAGCAGGTCGTAGTGACTGAAGCGGCCGCGCGCGACCAGGCCGGGCGTCGCTGCGTTCGGCTGGGCCGCGGTCATCCCCAGCAGGCAGAACACCAGGATCGTCCCGATGACGCGCGGCGGGTCACCGTTGCATGGTGCATCTCCTGGTCTATCGGCGCCGTTCAACGAGCCTGCAGACGCAGGGGTTAACCACCGCGCAACAAACCGCGCGGTGCAGGGCGCTACGGTTTGGCTGCGATGGTGACCTCACGCGGACGCCACGACCGCCGGAGGCAGCCACCGAGGGGATCGCGAGTGCTCTGGCCGGTGATCACGATCGCAATGGCCACCGCGGTATTGCTGCTGGCACTGGCACAGCGCGACGATCGGATGGCGCCCGCAACCGCGCCCCCGCATCCGCGGGCGGTCGCGGCGGATGAGCGGATCGCCGCCGGCGGCTCGCTCGGCGCAGCGGCGGGACGCGCCTCGTCGCACCACGTCAACGTCTACGCCCGCGACGGCGCCAACATGCTGACCGGCGCCGCGCGCCGGGCGCGCCCGCTGATCTACGTGCCCAACTCCGGCAGCAACACGGTGGATGTGATCAACCCGGCCACGCGGCGGGTGATCCGGCAGTTTCCGGTCGGCCTGGAGCCCCAGCACGTGGTGCCGTCGTGGGACCTGAAACGGCTGTACGTGACGAACGACCAGAGCAACACGCTGACGCCCATCAACCCGGTGACGGGGCGCCCGGGCCGGCCGATCGCAGTCGCGGATCCGTACAACCTCTACTTCACGCCCGACGGCACCCGGGCGATCGTCGTCGCCGAGCGGCTCGACCGGCTCGACTTCCGCAACCCGCACACGTTCCGGCTGATCCACTCGCTGCATGTGCCATGCGCGGGCGTGGATCACATGGACTTCTCGGCCGGCGGCCGCTACCTGCTCGCCACCTGTGAGTTCTCCGGACAGATCCTGAAGGTGGACGTCAAGCGCGAACGCGTGATCGGCACGCTGCAGCTGCCCGACGGCGCCGGCGGAATGCCCCAGGACATCAAGCTCGCCCCCGACGGGAAGGTGTTCTACGTGGCCGACATGATGGCGAACGGCCTCTGGAAGATCGACGGCCGGCGGTTCAAGGTGACCGGGCTCATCCACACCGGAGCCGGCGTGCACGGGCTCTATCCCAGCCGTAACGCCCGGTATCTCTACGCCACCAACCGGGGCGAGGGCTCGATCTCGGTGATCAGCTTCCGCACCGGCCGGGTCGTCAAGAAGTGGTGGATTCCCGGCGGCGGCAGCCCCGACATGGGCGGCGTGTCGGCGAACGGCCGGGTGCTGTGGGTCTCGGGGCGCTACAACGACGTGGTCTACGCCATCAGCACCCGCAACGGTCGGCTGCTGGCCAGGATCCCGGTCGGCGCGAGCCCGCACGGCCTCTGCGTGTGGCCACAGCCCGGCCGCTACTCGCTCGGCCACACCGGCATCCTGCGCTGACGGGCGGCGTTCGGCCGCCTACCTGAACGGGACGGTGACCGGGCCGGGCACGCGCCGGTACACGGCAAAGAAGTCCCGGTCATCCGGCACCAGGTAGCGCGTTGCCGGCTGCTGGTAGTTCGGCACCACCCGCACCGGATCCAGGCCGCCGCGGTGGCTGTAGGTGATCAACGTCGGCCACTCCGGATTGATGTCGAGCTGCATCGCGCGCACCGCGCCGGCACGCTGCAGGATCCGCGCCAGCGTGACCGCCGTCTGATAGTCGGCCGCGGCGTAGATCAGGTTGCCGTGCCGGTCGATGCCCGCGCCGGTGCGCCACACACGGACGGCGTTGCCGAGCGTGAAGCCCCACTGGGAGCCGTCGTTCAGGGCCGGGTTGAGGCGCCCGTGATCGATGATCAGCGGCAGGCTCTGGCGGGCGAACGCCACCTGCGGGCCGGCGACCGGGCCGCCGTGCCAGGTGTTCACATCCACGCGGCCGTTCCGATAGGCGAGGAGGGTCGCCAGGCCGGCCTTGAGCGGCTCGTACTGCCTCCCGCCGATCGACGATCCGTTGCTGCCGTCGTTGTAGATGAAGCCGCCGTTGAACGTGGCCAGCAGACGCCAGCGCTGGCCGGGAGGCACCGACATCGGCCCCCGGACGGGCGCGCTCGGGGGCTCGTAGCGGCCCGGGTACCACGCGACCGAGCTGCGCGTGTGGTCGAACCAGGCCACGTACGCGACGATTCGCGGATAGTCGACCTCCGTCCGGAAGGTCGTGAGCAGCACCGGCGAGCGCCCGCTCACGGTGGGCCCGGTGCCCCTCCACACGCCTTCGCCGGGCAGCGGGTGCGCGAAGACGGGGCTGATCGGCGGGGGCACGTACCCGGCCCGTCGCCGCGCCTCGGCCCGCTCCGTCGCGGCGTCGGTGAGTCCGGCCGTCGGCAGGCTGGTCAGCTGGGGACCGCCCTTCGCGGGCGCCTTCCAGCTGTAGTAGTAGTGCTCGACCTCGTCGACCAGCCAGTTGCCATGATGCGCGCGCAACCACTCGACGCTGCGTGGCCAGAGCGGCAGGCTCGACGGCTGCATCATCGTGGTCGTGTACGAATAGGCGGCCGGGGCGAGCAGCAGCAGGAAGGCCAGCGCCACCGGCAGACCTGTGCGACGCCGGCGACGCCCTTGGCGCTCCGGACGGGCCGCCCTTGTGACCGGGCCAGTCGACCCCATCACCCGACCCTAGCCACCGCGCGTTAGAGCCTTCTAACGAACTCGAATCATTGGCTCACGACCGTTGGCGTCTCGCATCCACTCCGATCCGGTAGCCTTTGTTCATGCTCGAGCTTGGGGCTCCGGCACCAGATGCGTCGCTGCTGTAACAGGATATGACTCCGGTCACGCCCGGCGAACTGGCCGCCGGCGGTCCGATTCTGCTCAGCTTCTACCTGTACGACTGGACGGATACCTGCCGCAGCCAGCTGCGCACGCTGCGCGACCGCCACGAGGAGTTCGAGGCGCTCGGGGTGCGGGTGTTCGGGGTCTCGCGTGACAGCCCCTACTCGCACAGGGCGTACGCACGGCAGCAGCGGCTGAACTTTTCGCTCCTGACCGACTGGTCGGGAGATGCCGTCCGCGGATTCGGCGTCAGCCAGGAGTTCGACGGCCTGGCCGACAGTCCCGTCCGAAGCTGCTTCCTGATAGCCGGCGACGGGACGGTGCGGGCGGCAACGATCAACCGCTCCGGATGGGTCATGTCGATCTGGAGCCGGGAGGGCAGCAGGCCTGAGTTGGACGACGCAATCACCGTCTCCGGCGCCGCCGCACTGCTGGCGCGAGCCAGCAGCTCACGCTTCAGCCCCTCCTGCTCGGGAGCGCTCTCCTGTACGAAGTCGACCTCGGACACCGCGTCTTCGACCTCTTCGACCACCGTCAGGCGGCCCGGCTCGGGCAGCGGCGCCATCGTCAGCCGGCTCCAGGCCAGGCGGCGTTTGCGAGCATCTCGACCACGTTGCGTTCGGCATCGGGGTCGGGGTCGTGGAGCCGGACGTCGATCCCGGACAGCAGGAAGCGCGCCGCCCAACCTCCGCCGATCACTCCGGCACCCAGCAGGCCGACCCGTCCCACCGTCGCCACCGGATCAGGCACGCCGCACCAGGTTCAGCCTGTCTCGCACCTCTTCCGGGCCCAGCACCCGCACGTTCATCGACTCCAGCAGACCCACCGCCCGCTCGACGAGCTGGCCGTTCGTCGCGAGCACGCCCCGGCTGAGGTAGAGATTGTCCTCCAGCCCGACCCGCACGTTCCCGCCCAGGAGCACCGCGAGCGCGGCGAACGGGATCTGCATCCGCCCGATCGCAAAGGCCGAGAAGACGGCGTTCGCGGGGAGCCGGTTGACCATCGCCAGCAGCGTGCCGGGATCATCGGGAGCACCATATGGAATGCCCGTGCAGAGCTGGATCATCGGCGGATCGTCGATCAAGCCGTCGCGCAGCAGCTCCTCCACCATCACCAGCCCGCCGGTGTCAAACACCTCCAGTTCCGGCCGGACGCCGAGCCGCTGCACCCGCGCAGCCATCGCCCGCAGCACCCCAGGCGTGTTCACCATCACATAGTCGCCGCCGGCGGCGAAGTTCATGCTGCCGCAGTCGAGCGTGCAGATCTCCGGCAGCAGCTCCTCCACGTGGGCCAGCCGTTCGGTGGCGCCCACCATGTCCGTGCCGGAAGCATCCAGCGGCAACGGGGACTCGTCGCCGCCCAGCACCAGATCGCCGCCCATTCCCGCGGTCAGATTGAGCACCACGTCGTCCCCGCTCGACCGGATCCGCTCGACCGTCTCCCGGTACAACGCCGGGTCACGTGAGCCGCGTCCGGTCGCGGGGTCACGCACGTGGATGTGCACGATCGAGGCACCGGCCGCCGCCGCCTCGATCGCGCTGTCGGCGATCCGAGCCGGGGTTACCGGAACCCTGTCGCTGCGGCCGGTGGTGTCACCGGCTCCGGTAACCGCACACGTGATGAAGGCTTCCCAGTTCATTCGTGCGCCAGCGAGATCTCGTGGGCGAGGCTGAGCGCGGTTCGCCCGAGGGTGGGTATCCGCGCGCGGGTAACGCGTCCTGCCGGACCCCACACGTTGACCACCACGACCGGCCGCTTCATCCGGTTCAGCACGGCCGCGGACACGCCGTTGGAGTGGTCCTCGAGCTCTCCCAGACAGGTGCTGTAGCCCCGCACCCGGATCTCCGCAAGCTCCTGATCGAGCAGCGCACGGTCAGTGATGGTGCGGTCGGTGTAGGCCTCCAGGTGCGGCGGCAGCACGGCATCCCGCTCGGCCTCCGGCAGCCACGCCAGGAACACCTTGCCGGAGGACGTGGCATGGAGGGGTAGGGAGCGCCCGATCCAGTTCGGCGCAGGGACGCTGGGAGGATCGGCCTGGTCGACGTACACCAGGCTGAACCGGTGGGCGGCGGCCAGCGTCACGCTCTCCCCGGTCGCTGCCGCTGTCCGTTCCAGCATCGGGCGCACCCGTCGTGCCAGGCCGTCGTAGTCGGCGGCCGCTGCGATCTGAATCGCCTCGTAGCCGACGTGGTAGCGCTGGGTGTCCGGGTTGCGCTCGACGAGTCCGTGCAACTCGAGCGTCGAGAGTAGCCGCCATACGGTGGTGCGGTTCAGGTTGCAGCGGCGGGCCAGCTCCCAGATGGTGACGGGCTCCGCGCTGGAGGAGACTGCCTTCAAGAGCCGCACGGCACGGTCGACGGACTGGACGGCCTCGCCGGCGGCCGCCGGTCGCGTGTGCTCACCATGCGAACGCTCCGTGTTCATCGTGAACATGCTCCTGCCAGAAGGGAACGAATGCGGGGTCACTATACGCGCTGGGTTCGGCCTACGCACCCAAGGGAAGGGCGGGTTGGCGAGCCGCTCCGCGCGTTCTAGTATCGGCTGCCTCACGATTGCCGTGAACGACAACCGTTCGCATGGCGAACGCGAAAGGAGCCCCTCCATGGTCGATACGCCAAGGGAACTGCCCGAGAACCTGGACTCCTTCTCGCTCTCCCTGCGCGAGTTGCTGGTGGGCGCGGGCGCGGTGGTGCTGGGCCGGATCGCTGGCGGCGTGCGGCAGCTCCTCCTTGGGCTCTTCGTCGACAGGCGGGGCATCCGGCACCCCAAGCGCGGCGGGAACTTCCGGCTGGCGGTGACGGGCGGCGGCGCGCGCTCGCCACCGGCGCGTACACCCCGTGGGATTATCGGCCGCAGCGCGATCCATCCCTCGAATACGTGCGCGGCGAGGCGTCGGCGCACCAGCGACCGGAGCAGCTACGCCCGCGTGGGGGCTGCCCGGATAGGCCGGCATCGCGGATGGCGAGCGCGACCTCGGGAACGTCGGTGATCACGCAGCCGACCGCGGCGTCGCGCAGCATGCCGGCCAGCAGACGGGACTCGTTCACCGTCCACACCAACACCACCAGCGGCCCTGATCTGGCTGCCGTTGACCGTAACGCGTCGGTGACCTGTGACACGTGCGGGCAGAGCAGTTGCGCCCCGCACGCAGCCCCCCGGCCCCGCAGGTCGCGCCCGTGGTCATGCGGGCCGATCAGGAGACCGGTCGTGATCGCCGGATCGAGCTCACGCAACCTGGCGAGGGCGTCCGGAAGGAACGATGTCAGGATCAGTCCAGCCGGTCGCGGGTCAACCGCGTGCAGCACCCGCTCCTCGTAGCCCGCCTCCTTCAACTCCAGATCAAGCGCGATCCGTCCGGCGGCCAGGCGCACCAGGACCAGCGTGTTGCCGGCCAGGCGTACGTCAGCCTCGATCATGTCGGCTCCGAGCGCAATCACCGCCTCGAACGCGGCCAGCGAGTTGTCCGGAAGCTGTGCGCTAGCGCCCGATGCGCACAGATCAGGGGTGTCGCGGTGGTCACTGCGACGGCCCGGGCGAGGTGATCGCCGCGGCCACACGTTCACGGATCTCCTGGTCAGCATGGCCGCGAAGACCGACCGTCATGCGCCGCAGCAGCACGTCCTCGACGGTGGCCGCCCATTCATTGCTGACCGCGTACGGCACCTGCGCCCAGATATCCGGGCCGTCCGCGTGGATGCGGCCCATGTCCCGACCGCCCGCCCGGTCGAGCAGCTCGAGCGCCGATGTTCCGTAGTTGCGGGCCAGGTTCGCGGCGACGTCATCGCGCAGTGCCGGGTACCGCCGCCCGATCGACCGTTCGACCAACGCCTGAGGCGTAGCTCCGGGCAGTGGCCGCACCGGCATCTCGACGCGCCTCCCCGTCCCCAATCGACCGAGCGCGAGACGGGCCGCGTCACAGCCGATCGCTCGCCACATCGTCAGCTTCCCACCGGCCACCGAGATCATTCCCGCCGGGCCGCGGCTGACAACCGTCCCCCGGCGGATCCGGCTCGTGACACCGGTCGACATCGGCAGCACCCGGAGCCCTGCCATACGGGACACCACGAGACTCGGATCAAGCGCATCGCGATCGAGCGCGACCGCCGCCTCGGCCAGGATCCTCGCGGCGTCCTGGTCAGTGGCGGCCACCGAGCTGGGGTCGCCGGCGAACTCGTCGTCGGTCGTTCCAAGCAGCAGCAATCCCTGCCACGGCACCGCGAACGAGACGCGGCCGTCGGACAGCGGTGTGGTAACCGCGGCGCTCCAGCCTTCACCTCCGCGCAGGAGCAGGTGCACACCCTTCGACAGCCGGACGCTCGTGCCCGCACTCGGCGATTCCAGCCTGCGCACCTCGTCCACCCAGGGCCCGGCGGCATTCACCACCGCCGTGGCCGAGACCATGAATGACGCTCCGCCAAGCCGGTCGACCAGGTCGGCACCAACCAGCCTCCCGGCGCTGAACCGCAGACCCACCACGTCGGCGTGGGTCAGCACATGCGCGCCCCGCTCGGCGGCGCCCTGCAGCACGGCCAGCGTGAGACGAGCGTCATGGGTTACGTGATCGTGGTAGACGACCACGCCCCGGGCGCGACCGACCGCAAGATCAGGCACCAACCGCCCAGCCTCGGATAGGGAGATGCGCCCGCCGCGTCCATCCATCCATCGCGCCAGCGCCGCGTACGCCGCGACTCCGGACCGCGCCTTCCAGAGCGGCACCGGGCCGTCCTCGAAGACCGGAACCAGGAACCGGGTCGGTGCGGCCAGCTGCGGTGCCATCACGCGCGCTGTGGCCCACCGCTCGGAGTGGGAGCGAAGCACCTGGCCGACATCGCCCATCTCGAGGTAGCGCAGCCCGCCGTGCAGGAGCTTGGACGATGCGCTCGAGGTTGCGCCGGCCAGGTCGCCTCGATCAACCACCGCCACGCGAGCGCCTGCGCTCGCCGCGGCCAGCGCTGTCGAGGCACCCAGGATCCCGGCTCCGATCACGAGCAGGTCGACGCTCTCGCCGGCTACGCGATCCATCGAACTCTCGCGAGAAGTGCCTGCGGTCATCGCCAGCCATGGTAGTAACCGGGGCGTGACGCCGCGCCCAGGCGGCAGCTCGCACGAACCGCAGCCGCTCGATTCGGCGCGGATTCGACGCGGCTCAACCGCCCTGCGTAGAATCGCGGGCGATGGCATCGCTCCTCCTCGGCCCGCTGCTTCGATACGTCGGCCGGTCGGAGGCCACGGTCTGGGTCGAGACGGATCGGAAATGCACCGTCGATGTGCTCGGCCGGACGGCCGAGACGTTCGAGGCCTTCGGGCACCACTTCGCGCTCGTGGTGTTGACGGGCCTCGAGCAGGGTGCCGTGATCGAGTACCGGGTCGAGCTCGACGGTGAGCGGGTCTGGCCGCTCGCCGGCTCTGGCCATCCGCCCAGCACGATTCACACCCGTGAAGGCGAGCGTGAGGCGCGGCTGGTGTTCGGCTCCTGCCGCGTCGGGGCGCCCGAACGCGAGCCGTACACCCTCTCGCCCACCGAGCACGAGCAGGGGTTCGGGGTGGACGCGCTGTGGGCGTACGCGCGACGGCTGAGCGGCGGATCGGAACCCTGGCCGGATGGGCTGCTCCTGATCGGCGACCAGGTGTACGCCGACGAGGTGAGCCCCGCCACGGTCGAGTTCATCCGCTCGCGCCGGGACGTGTCAGAGCCGCCCGGCGAGGAGGTCGCCGACTTCGAGGAGTACGCCCGTCTCTACCGCGAGGCATGGAGCGACCCCGACATCCGCTGGCTGCTTTCCACCGTGCCGAGCGCGATGATCTTCGACGACCACGACGTGATCGACGACTGGAACATCTCGTGGGACTGGGTCGCGGATGTCCGTTCACAGGGGTGGTGGAACGACCGCATCACCGGCGCGTTCATGTCCTACTGGATCTATCAGCACCTCGGGAATCTGGCACCGCCGGAGCTGGCCGAGGAGCCGCTGTACGGGCTCGCCTCCGCCGGCGCCGACATCGGCGAGCCGCTGCAGCGGTTCGCCGAGCACGCCGACCGTGAGTCGGCCGCCTCGCGGTGGGCCTACTTCCGCGACTTCGGGCGCTCGCGGGTGCTCGTCGTCGACTCCCGCGCCGCACGGGTGCTCGCCGACGGGCGCCGCGACATGGTGGACGACGACGAGTGGGAGTGGATCATCGAGCACAGCCGCGGTGCGTTCGATCACCTCGTGATCGTCAGCTCGATGCCGGTGTTCCTCTCGCCTGGGGTGCACTATCTGGAGGCGTGGAGCGAGGCCGCGTGCGCCGGGGAGTGGGGCGGGCCGGCCGCGCGTCTGGGCGAGAAGCTGCGTCGCGCGCTCGACCTCGAGCACTGGCCCGCCTTCCAGCGGTCGTTCGAGCGAATGATGCAGTTGCTCCGAGACGCAGCGGATGGCAGCGACGGGCACGACCCCCCGGCTTCGATCACCGTGGTCGGCGGCGATGTGCACAACGCGTACGTGGCCGAGGTGTCGCTGGGACGGATCGAGGGTCGCCGCAGCCGCGTCCACCAGGTGGTCTGCTCCCCCTTCCGAAACCCGCTCGGTCCGGCGGAGCGGCGCGTGGTCGCCGTCACCAAGACCAGGGCCGCCGCCGTGGTCATGGGCGGGCTCGCGCGGCTTGCCGGGGTACCCCGGCCCTCCGCGCGATGGCGCTACCGGGCGGGCCCGACGTTCGACAACTCGATCGGGGTGATCGAGCTGGACGGGCGGTGGGCGGGCGTGACGATCTTCCGAGCCGAGCCCGGGCCGGACGGCCGGTTGCAGCCGCTGCACACCCGGGTGCTCGTCGATGGCCCGCGCGCGACCGCTCAGGAGCGCGCGGAACCGGCTTCCCGCTGAGGCGGTTTCGCGCCTCGCGGGCGGCTTGCCTGCTCGACCACCGCCCCCAGGCGCAGTGCCCAGCCACCAAACGCGATCGCGCAGAGCGCGAACCAGGCCCATCCGAGCGCCAGCCCGGCAACCACGTCGGATACCCAGTGCAGGTCGAGCAGCACGCGGCTGCAGGCGACCGCGACGGCCAGCCCGACCGCGGCTCCGACCAGGACGGCACGCGCGCGGGGCGACCGTCGCCGGCCGGCAAGCAGCGCCAGCGCCGCGAACAGCGCGGCCGCCGTCGACGAATGCCCGCTCGGGAACGAGGGGCCGAGGTGGGCCGCGAGCGGATCGATGGTCGGGCGCGATCGGTCGACGATGCCCTTGATGGTGTTGGTGACGAACGAGTCGCCGAGCGTCACCGCCAGCAGGAACACGGGGATCCAGCGGTTCGGTACGCGGATCCACTCGACGATGCCGACGATCACCGCGATCACGATCACCCCGCGCGTCGATGCCAGGGTGGTCACCGCGTCCAGGAAGCGGCGAGTGGCCTCGCCGGTGTGGTGGTGCGCCCAGCGGGCAGCTCCCGCGTCCAGATCCGAAAGCGGCTCGCTGTGGTGTATCAGCACCACCAACAGCGAGATCACCACGCCGGCCAGGCACAGCATGCACACCGCCAGCGTCAGGGCCAGGCCGGTCAGCACCTCAGTGTCGAGGCGGCTGTGTACGAATCGCCTGATCCCGGTGTGGGCTCGCAGCTCATCGGCGACCGCACGCGTGGGCTGCCGTCCCGCCGGTCGGCGCAACAGCGGGCGTGAGATCGCCCACGCGATCAGGCCCGCCACGATCGAGATGATCAGCAGCGCGGCTACCGGCAGAACGGCGATCTCCTCATCCCAGGTGTTTGCCCGCACGCTGATTTGGGAAACATGCCCTCACGATGGGCATCGGCGAATACCCACGGGTGGGCCAGCCCACCGCGACACGGCCGAGCAGCGCTGACGGCACGCTTCAGCCGTCCCGCGAGAGGCCGGACGACGGCTTAGCGATCCTGTCCCCCCGCCCGAGCGGGATCGCCACGCGTGCCGGCAAGCGGATGGCCGGCCACCCGGTCATCGCCTTCGTTGTCGTCGCGGTTGCCGGATTCGCGCTGCTCGCGGCGCTGACGGTGCTCGCAGGCTGGCTGTTGAAGACCTACGTGCTGCCCGACCACGGCATCGGTCACGCCGACGAGCACGTCAACGTCTGGCTGGCGGCGCGGCGTACTGCCACGTGGAACGATGTCTCGTTCTGGCTGTCCGGCATCGGCGACGTGTTCGCCATCCCGGCGCTGGTGATCGTGACCGCGCTGGGCGCGATGGTGATGCGCAAGTGGCGGATCGCGGCCTTCATCGTGGCCGCCATCGCCATCGAGGCTGCCACCTACCGCGTCGCGACCCTGCTGATCCATCGGCAACGGCCGCAGGTGCACCGCCTCGACCAGCTTCCCGTAAACGCCAGCTACTACTCCGGCCACACCGCGGCGTCGGTGGCCGTGTACTGCGGCCTGGCCCTGCTGATCACCTCACGCATCCGAAGCACAGGCCTGCGGATCGCCTGCTGGGTGATCGCCATCGCCATCCCGCTGCTGGTGGCCCTTTCGCGGATGTATCGCGGGATGCACCATCCGACCGATGTGGGCGCGGCCCTGCTGGTCGGCATCGGAACCCTGCTGGTGGCACTCGCCGCCGCTCGCGCCGCGAAGGCCGCCGAACTGGCCGGGGAGCGTTCGTCGTGACGCAGAAGATCGCAGTGGTCGCCCACGCCGGCAAGACGCTCGAGGGCGGCTTGCCGCAGCTTCGCCGCAGCCTCGCCGAGCACGGTGTGGAGGATCCGATGTGGGCGGAGGTGCCAAAGAGCCGCGAGGCGCCCAAGCAGGTGAAGCGGTTTCTCAAGGAGGGCGCCGAGCACTTCTTCGTGTGGGGCGGCGACGGCATGGCGCAGCGGTGCATCGACACGCTGGCCGGCAGCGGGGCGACCGTCGCGATCATCCCGGCCGGCACCGCGAACCTGCTTGCCTCCAACCTCGGGCTTCCCACCACCATCGACGGCGCGGTTGCGAACGGGCTGTCGGGGCGGCCGCGCCAGATCGACGTGGTCAACCTGAACGGTGAGCGGTTCGCCGTGATGGCCGGCACCGGCTTTGACGCCAACATGATCCGAAGCGCAGACGGCGGGCTGAAGGACAAGCTGGGCCGAGCCGCCTATGTCTGGACCGGCACCAAGAGCTTTCGCACACCGCCGTTCAAGGCCAAGATCGAGGTCGACGGAAGTCCCTGGTTCAGCGGACGAGCCAGCTGCATCCTGGCCGGAAACGTGGGTGCGCTGTTCGGGGGTGTGCGGGTCTTCGATGACGCCGAGCCGGATGACGGCGTCTTCGATCTGGCCGTGATCACGGCCGACGGCGTCGCGCAGTGGGCGCGCACGGTGGGCCGCACGATCACCGGCACTCCCGACCGGTCACCGTACTTCCGCTCCACGAAGGCCCACCGCATCCGCGTCAAGCTCGACCGGAAGGTGCGCTACGAGATGGACGGCGGCGCTCGCACGAAGGCAAAGGACTACATACTCGAGGTCGAACCGGCTGCGGTCACTGTGTGCGTGCCGGCCCATCCCAATGGAGGCGAACCGACATGAGCAGCGTCGAGGCACGGGCCAGAACCACCGGTCGTCAGGTGACCCACAGCACGGCGTTCGAGGCAGTGACCAGGCTCGGATTCATCGCGCGCGGCGTCGTGTACGCGACCATCGGCCTGCTCGCGATCCAGGTCGCGATGCATGCGACCAGGCAGTCGACGGATCAGCGCGGCGCCATGGAGACGATCCAGAACCAGCCGTTCGGGCACTGGCTGCTGATCGCGGTCGCCGTCGGCCTGGGTGCCTACGCGTGCTGGCGGTTCGTGCAGGCGTTCGTCGGATACGGCCCCGAGGGAGGCGGCGACCACTCCGCGTTCGGCCGCGTGGCCGCTGCCGGCAGCGGCGTCGCCTACACCGTCCTGTGCCTGCTGGCGGTCTCGATCCTGCTGGGCTCATCGAGCCAGAGCTCGAGCAGTCCGCACAAGCAGGCTGCAGGAGTGCTGGGGTGGCCGGGCGGGCAGCTGATCGTGGGAGCGGTTGGCGTGCTCCTGATCGCGATCGCCCTCTACCAGGGCTACAAGGGCGTCACCAGGAAGTTCCTGGACGAGGACAAGACCGAGACGATGGGCACCGCGACAAAGCACTGGATCACGATCATCGGCGTGATCGGCCACCTCGCCCGGATGGTCGCCTTCGGGCTGATCGGCGGGTTCGTGCTGAAGGCGGCCATCGACTACAACCCCTCCAAGGCCGTGGGCCTGGACGGTGCGCTTGCCCGGCTCGCGCGCCAGTCGTACGGCCCGTTCATGCTGATCCTGGTGGCGGCCGGTCTGATCGCGTTCGGTCTGTACTCGATCGCGGACGCCCGCTACCGGCGGATCTAGCGCCAGAGCCTCACCCAAACCGGGCGCGGCTGGGGCCGCGATCTCTCGTCTCGGTGGTGGCCCGCCGCCCCCACAGTCGAGGGCGGCGGGCCATTCGTGTCACGGCCGGTAGAACCTGAAGAACGGCGCCGGAGCGGCCGCCTTCACGTGCGGTGCGATCGCTGCGACGCCGGGGAGGCCACACGTGCCACCCGGGATGCCTACAACCCACGCGTCGATCGAGTCACCGCTTGCCGTGTAGTCGAGCGACGCGTGCCAGCGCAGGCAACGGGAGCAAAAGGGACGTCACAGGCGGGCCGCCCCCGCGGTATCGTGGTGTGGGCGCCGATGACCCGGGCAGGCTTGGCGCCACGACGATCGGAGGAATCGTGGACACCGCGATCGGGGGCCTAGCGCGCTTCGTACTGCGCCTCGTGGGGCGCTTCCTGCCGGCGAACCTGCGCCGCGCAGCCGACCTGATCGCGACGGCTCCCGCTCCCACACCGACCGGGACCGTGGCCGTCGCCCCCGACCAGACGATCGCGAATCTCGGCAAGGTCGATCACATCGTCGTGCTGATGCTCGAGAACCGGTCGTTCGACCACATGCTCGGCTACCTCACGCTCGAGGGTGGCCGCGGCGACATCGACGGGCTGACCGGGACCGAGTCAAACAGCTACCAGGGCACCTCCTACCCGGTGCATCACCTCGACCGGACGGCGTGGAACGGAGAGCTCGAGGATCCCTGCCACGGCCCGAAGTGCATCGACCAGCAGCTCAAGCACCAGAACGCCGGATTCGTCGCGAGCTACGCCGACTACCTGGCCGACTACCAGAAGGCGCACGGCCCGGCCCCGGGCGCCGACCCGGGCCTGGTGATGGGCTACTACAACGCCGAGGACCTGCCGGTCTACGATCACCTGGCCCGTGAGTTCTGCGTCTGTGACCGCTGGTTCAGCTCGGTGCCGGGCGCGACCTGGCCGAACCGGCTCTACTCCCTCGCCGGGCGCGCCGACGGTGACCGGGAAGACGCGGACCCACCGCTCTACAACGTGCCCACCATGTTCCGCTTCCTCGACCAGCGCAGGATCGACTGGCGCTTCTACTCGTTCGACCCGGCGACGCTGCGGCTCGTCGACGCCGAGTACCGCCTCAGCCACCACCACAACTTCGCCTACGTCGACCGCCGCAAGCTGACCAGCCAGGAGCGCGCCGCCGGTGAGCTGCTGGACGAGGAGCGCAGCTTTCTGGACGACGCCGCTTCCGGGGCGCTGCCGGCCGTTTGCTGGATCGATCCGCACTTCAAGGACATCCGCGTGTTCGGGCCCGACTCCAACGACGACCATCCCCCGTCCGACGTGCTCGCCGGACAGGCACTCGTGCTCGACGTCTACCACGCGCTCCGCAACAGCCCCAAGTGGCAGCGGAGCCTGCTGATCGTCACCTACGACGAGCACGGCGGGATCTACGACCACGTCCCGCCGCCGCCGGCGCCGGACGACGCGCCTGAGTTCCGGCGCTACGGCGTGCGCGTCCCGGCGCTGGTCGTCTCGCCGTTCGTCGAGGCCGGATCGGTCGCCCCACGGGAGCCGGTGTTCGATCACACCTCGATCATCAAGACGATCCTGCTGCGCTTCTGCCGCGAAGGTGACCGCATACCCGACATGGGCGCACGGGTCACGGCCGCCCACCACCTCGGCGGCCTGCTCAGCCGCGATACCGTCCGCGCCGACGTCGCGTCGCACGATGCCGCCGCGGCGCAGGTCGTCAGCTGGCGAAGCGGCTTCTCGGAACGGCGCTTCCAGGAGCTGGATGCACAGCCACAGGTGCGGCCGCTGACCAAGCTCCAGAGCGGCTACGTGAGGGCCACCCGCGCCCTGCGCGAGGCGGGTCTACCGTCCGGCCATCCATGAGCCAACACGCACACGACAGGAGGACGACATGACAGAGCAGAGGATCGGAACCCAGGAGCAATGGCAAGCGCAGCGCGACGAGCTGCTGAAGCAGGAGAAGGAGCTCACCCGCCGCAGCGACGAGCTGGCCGAGCAGCGCAGCCGGCTGCCGTGGGTGGCGGTGGAGAAGGACTACCGGTTCGAGACCGAGCGGGGAACGCAGAGCCTCGCCGACCTGTTCGACGGCCGCAGCCAGCTCATGGTCTACCACTTCATGTTCGGGCCCCCCTACGAGGCGGGATGCCCGGTCTGCAGCTCGATCGCAGACACGCTCGCCCCTCAGGTGCCGCACCTCAAGGCCAGGGACACCACCCTGATCCTGGCGTCCCGCGGGCCGCTCGCGAAGCTGATCGCCTTCAGGAAGCGGATGGGCTGGGACATCGGCTGGGTGTCGAGCGAAGGCAGCGACTTCAACCGCGACATCGGCTTCATGCACACGGAGGACGAGTTGCAGCCGTTCCTGGCCGGCGAGATCCCGGTCACGGTCGTCCAGAACGCCGAGATGTGCGGCACGACCCCCGGCGGCTACGTCGCGGAGGGGCCGGGTCTGAGCGTGTACACGCTCGCGGACGGGGTCGTCTACCGGACGTATGTCAGCACCGCGCGCGGCCTCGAGCTCGCGATGCCCTACTACAGCCTGCTCGACCGCACGCCGAAGGGTCGCGACGAGCACCCCGGCACGCCGCCCTGGCTGCGCCGCCACGACGAGTACGCAGCGAGCGTGGCGGCGGTCTGATCGGTTTTGGGGTATCACTGCTGTCGGCAGTTTCAACAGGAGGTAGATGAGATGCCCGAGCACACGATCGGAACCCGCGAGGAATGGCAGGTGGCCCGAACCGAGCTGGCGAAGCTCGAGGCCGAGCAGGCGGAGCGAAACCGGGACGTCCACGAGAAACGGCTGGCGCTGCCCTGGGTGCCGGTCGAAAAGCAGTACGAGTTCGACACCGAGGACGGCAAGAAGACGCTGGCCGAGCTGTTCGACGGACGCTCGCAGCTGCTCGCCTACAACGTCATGTTCGGACCCGACTACACGCTCGGCGCCTGCCCGGGCTGCACCAGCCTGGCCGACGGGCTCGACGGCACGCTGGTGCACCTCAACCACAACGACATAACGCTGATCTGCTTCTCGCGGGCGCCGATCGATCGATTGGCGGCCTACAAGCAGCGGATGGGCTGGGAGTTCCCGTACGTCTCCACCCACAACACCGACTTCGCATTCGACTTCGGCCTCGCGCTGACCGAGGAGCAGGCCCAGGGCATCCCGGAGGTCAGGGAGATGACCGAGCACCCGCCCGACTGGCTCGAGGAGTGGGCGGGCCAGGTCGGGGCCGACCTGAAGGACGGGCTGCGTGAGAATCCGAGCTGGATCGCCTTCGCACGCGAGAACGGCACCGTGTACCACACCTACACGGTGTCGGCCCCCGACCCGTTCGTGGCGCCGTACTTCAGCTTCCTGGCGGAGCGGACGCCGAAGAAGGGACCGGACGAACCGCGGTCGTTCCGGAAGGATGAGTATCCGGACTGACGCCGGAAGGCTCATGCCTCAGGGATCGGCCTGCCGTAGGCCTCGAGGGTGACGTCCGCGGGCTCGGGGCCGCCGCGCAGGCCCGTGTCGAGGGCGTCGATAGACGCGAGCTCCTCGGGTGTGAGCTCGAAGTCGAAGACGTCGAAGTTCTCGGCGATGCGTTCCGGCCGAACCGACTTGGGGATCGCGGATCGCCCCTGCTGCAGGTGCCAGCGCAGCATCACCTGGGCAGCTGATTTGCCGTGGGTGTCGGCGATGGCCAGGATCACAGGGTCGGTGAAGGTGCTCTTCGAGCCACTCGCGCGGTAGGAGGTGATGCCTCCACGCGTTCCGGTCGACGCCGGATCGGCGAATCGCCTCGCCGACCTCGCGCTCGTTGAGGTACGAAGCCGCGGTATCGATGTGGCGGTAGCCAGTGGCAAGCGCGACCTCGACCGCGCGCGCGGTGTCGTCGGGCGGTGTCTGGAAGACGCCGAAGCCGATGGCGGGAATCTGGCTCCGGTGTTCAGGGTCAGGAGCGGTGCATGCTTCGTGTCCGCGGGCCGTGTCATCTAAAGGCTCCTCGTTTCGATGCCGCCGGCGCGTCCCGCGGCTCCGTCCGGCAGTGTGCCACGGCACCAGCTCGGGATCTCGACAACGATCTGAATACGGGCCCGATATTGACTTCTCGCTCGCATCGCGGTACACCCTGCACCTGCCTGCGGCTCCGAGGAGGGTTCCCATGAGAGGTGAGTTTCAAGCGTGGCGTCGAGCCATCGTGCTCGCGGCCGTCGGTCTGATCGTCGCGGCCGGGACGGCCGAGGCGAACGCACCGCTGACACGGGTGAGCACCGACCCCTACACGAATCCGACCAGCCAGCATGCAACCGAGCTCGAGCCCGACACGTTTGCCCACCACGGCACCGTCGTCTCGGCATTCCAGGTCGGCCGCTTCTTCGACGGCGGGGCGAGCGACATCGGCGTCGTCCGTTCCGGCGACGGCGGTGCCACCTGGGACGCGCCCGGCTTCCTCCACGACACGTTCAACTCCGGCGACGCGTCCAGCCCGTACGAGCGCGTCAGCGACGCGAGCGTCGCCTACGATCGCGCGCACGGCGTCTGGATCGTCTCGTCGATCCCGATCCTGCCCAACGGGGTGGTGCCGACCGTCCTGTTCAACCGCTCGACTGACGACGGCCGCACCTGGGGGCCTGCGATCAGCATGCCGCCGCCCGTCTCGAACGCGATCAGCCTCGACAAGAACTGGACGACCTGCGACAACCATCCGTCCAGCCGGTTCTACGGCCACTGCTACACCGAGCTCGACAACTTCGGCGTCGGCGATCTGGAGTTGATGTCGACTTCGACCGACGGCGGGCGCACGTGGAGCGTGCCGATTCGCACGGACGGAAACGACAAGGGCCTCGGCGGCCAGCCGGTGGTGCAGCCCAGCGGCCGCGTGGTCGTCCCGTTCGAGAGCCTGAACGGCACGATCTCGGCCTTCCACTCCGACAACGGCGGGGCCTCCTGGAGCCGCGGGTTCAAGGTCTCCGGGATCAGCTTCCACGGCGTCGCCGGTGGCCTGCGCACGAGTCCGCTTCCGACCGCCGAGATCGCCGGCGACGGCACGATCTACGTGGCCTGGGAGGACTGCCGGTTCCGGAAGAAGTGCCCGGCCAACGACATCGTGTTCTCGAAGTCGTCCGACGGAGTCACCTGGACCGACCCGGCGCGCGTGCCGATCGACCCGGTGACGAGCAGCGCCGACCACTTCATCCCCGGCCTGGCCGTCGACCCGGCGACCTCCGGCGCGGGCACGCACCTGGCTCTCACGTACTACTTCTATCCCAACGCCAGCTGCGGCGGCGCGTGCCGGCTCGACGTCGGCTACATCTCGTCTCCGGACGGTGGCGCCCACTGGGGCGACGCGAGGCAGCTGGCCGGACCGATGGGGCTGAGCCAGATCGCGAACACCTCGCAGGGCCCGATGACCGGCGACTACATCTCGACCTCGTTCTCGGGCGGCATGGCCACGACCCTGTTCCCGGTCGGCCGCGACGCGACCAGAGCCGCGTTCAACGAGGCCATGTACTCCCCGGGGCGCCTGGCGGTCGCAAGCGCGGCGCAGGCAACGCACATCGCGAGCAGCACCGGCGCGTTTGGCGCGATCGGCACCGGTGAGACCCACCATGCGCTGAGGGACGACTGAGGGAGGCGAGCGTCCGGCCGCCTTTGTGGCGGGGGACACACTTTCACCGCGGGCGTGCGCAACCGCAAGATGCCCGTTTATGCTGCCGTGGTTCGGCTGACGGTCGCCATGCGAGGGGGAGATACTTGAAGCGAATCCGTACCCATCGAAGCGGGCACGTGCGACGCGGAGGAGCCATCACCACGGTGTTGTTGCTTGCCGCGGCAGCCGTGATGGTGCTGCCCTCGGCCGCCGGAGCGCACGGACATGCCGCCGCCACTCGCGGCAATGGCGTCACGCCAAACGCGGTTGGCATGCTCGATTGCAACGGTCTTAGCAAGAGCCAGGCTCGTGTCTACGCGCCCGGTGTGGCGTGCGCCGATCCGCGCATGTTCGAAGACGGCCGTCCGGCGCGGTTTGAGGACAACGGAACGTACGTCGGCCATGACGAGCCGATCATCAAGTTCATCTCGAGCCAGCCCAATTCCGGCAACGACGTGACCTGGACGGAGACGCTGCCGAAAGACCCGGCGCAGCTACCAACCGTGCAGCGACCGGGCCACGACGTGACTCACTGGTTCGAGCTGTCGGGCGCACCGTGGTTCAGCATGTCCATGTGCGACGGCCGCTCGTGGCCGCACACGCGTTGCACACCACGCAGCGACGCAAACGCACCCACGCATCCGCCCACCTTCGACCGGGGTGGCGGAGGAAGCGCGTTCATGGAGCTGCAGTTCTACCCGCCGGGATTCTCGTCTGCGATCTCATGCGACAACGGCCACTGGTGCAGCGCCCTCAACATCGACAGTCTCGAGTGCACGCGGAACTTCACCTGCAACCCCAACTGCACCGAGCCGGTCAACTTCGCGTACATCGCGGACAACGGTGTTCCGGCCGGCCCGCCCAGCCCGCAGCTGTCGAACGGTGCGACCTTCTCGCCAAACGCTCACACGCTGCTGATGAACCCCGGAGACACGATCAGGATCCACATGTGGGATGCGCCGCTTCGCGGCGGCGGTCACGCCTTCGAGGTGCGCGAGACGGATCTGACGACGGGCCAATCGGGCTTCATGATCGCCTCTGCCAGGAACGGGTTCAAGAACACCGAGCTGAAGAGCTGCGCGGGACACCCTCACAACTTCCAGCCGGAGTACAACCGCGCCCTGCCACAGAACATCACACCCTGGGCGCTGCTCGCTGACAACATCTCGACGCAGTTCGAGATCGGCCACTTCGAGCCATGCACCAGGGTGACCGATCCGTTCGGTTCGCCACCGGCGTTCTGGCAGACGTGCAAGGGCCCATACGAGCGAATCGACCTGCCCGACGGCGGCACGAACCCCGAGACGTCCGACGCACCGTGCTTCCCCAAGGGGGACTCCAGCGGCGGCTCCCCGGATCTCGTCACAGGCTGTCTCGCCGGGCTGTTCCAGAACGGCGACCTCGACTACGACGGGACGTCGTACTACCCGGACTGGCCGAACAAGGTGGCGCCCGGGCCGTTCCCGGCGCCCTTCCGCCAGCTGTCGCCCACGACCCAGGGACGGCCGTATCCCAACATGCAGTTCCAGACCAACGCGCCGGCCAGCGACACGATCGACTGCCCCGCGCCCGGCCCGGGCTGCAGGGTGCCCCTGCCGACGGGACCCGGCCACTTCTACCCCTTCTGGACACAGGCACGTGTCGGCGGCCAATGCGTGTGGGAGTTCGGGAACATGCACAACGGCAATAGCTTCGGCGGTGCCAAGCAGTACGGCCACCCATCGGGCTACTTCTTCGGCACGCTGATGAGCAAGATCACTCCCACCAGCCACTGCGGAGCCTGACCCGCCGGGTACGCAAACACCTCCTGGGGTGGCACGCCGCCTCAGGAGGTGCCGAGCGTGAGTGAGTCCTGGTGTCAGGCGCCGGCGGTCGGCTGCCGAGGCTCGGCCATGCGCTTGAGCTGCGAGCGGTCGACCTTGCCGCTTGCGGTGCGCGGCATCCCTTCGAGAAACACGATCTCCTCCGGCGCCTTGTACCCGACCCGCTCACGCGCGAAGCGGATCACTTCCTGCGCGGCGGGACGCTCGGCGCCATCGCGGAGCGTCACGTACGCCCTGACGTTCTCGCCATGGACGAGGTCGTGAATGCCGACGACGCCGGCGCTGCCGACGCAGGGGTGCTCGAGCAGCGCACCTTCGACCACCTGCGGCGTGATGTTCGACCCGTCGTGGACGATGATCTGCGTGCGGCGACCGCAGAAATACAGGTAGCCGTCCTGGTCGGCGCGCATGACGTCACCGGAGTCGAGCCAGCCATCGTGGAATAGCTCCGCGGTCGCCTCATCGTTGTCCCAGTAGCCAACAGTCGCGGACGGCGCGCGGATCCACAGCCGGCCCTGCCCGCCGGCGTCCACCTCGCCGCCGTGGTCGCCGCGGATCTCGACCGTGACGCCGGGCACGGGCTTGCCCACCGAGCCGACCCGGATCTCCTGGGAGGGCGGGCTGACGGCCGCGAGGCCAACCTCGGTGAGTCCGTAGGCCTCGTCGATGACGATCCCCGTCAGGCCGGTGAACTCGCGCTCGAGCTCGGCCGAGACGCAGTCGCCGGCGGCGCGGCACAGCCGCAGCGAGGCAAAGTCCTCGCCGTGGGCGCCGTGATCGCGGGTGAGGGCGAACAGCGCTGAGGGCAGCATCGACAACACCGTCGGCCTATCGTCGCGCAGCAACGGCAGCAGCTCATCGCCGTCGAAGCTGCGGGCGACGAGCAGACCCGCGCCGACGCTGATGGCGGCGAACGACACGTAGAACGCGCCCACGTGCGACAACGACGAGCCGGCCAGCAGCCGGTCGTCGGCGCTCAGCTCCAGGCCCGCGGCCGCGATCGCGAGCATCCAGCCGACCGTCTGATTTGTGTGGGTGACACCCTTGGGAGGGCCGGTGCTGCCGGATGTGAAAAAGATGACCGCGGGCTCCGAAGGATCCGGCGGCGGTGGCGGCGGCGCCGTCGGCTCACCGTCGATCAGGTCGTCGAAGGAGACACCGTCGCGGCTCGGTCGCGGATAGCCGATCCTCCCCAGCGGCAGGCGCTGGGCCGCCCGGCTCTCGTCAAGGTCGGGCTCCCGCTCGGCATGCACCAGCAGCGCGCGGGCGCCGCTGACGTCGAGGGCATGGTCGATCTCGGTGGCGGTGTAGCGGTAGTTGAGCGGCGTCGCCACCAGCCCGGCTCGGAAGCAGGCGATGTAATGAGCGATCAGCCGCGGCCGGTTCGGCATCAGCGAGGCGACCCGGTCACCCGGGCGCAGCCCCAGCTCGAGATAGCTCTGCGCCAACCGCCGCGTCACGCGGTCGAGCGTCTGCCATGACCACGTGAACTCCGCGCAGATCAGGGCATCCGCGTCCGCATCGCGGGAAAGTCCCGCCTCGAGCAGATCGCTGAGCGTTACCGGTCGATCCACTGCTGGCCCGCTGTAGGGCATCGCACCTCCCCGGTGTCGTGGCGACATGCTGTCACCCCGGCGAGCCGCGCACAAGCCGACGCCTGAATCTGCGGCCAGACCCTCGTGGCGCTCGTGCGCCCCTACCGCTGAGCCTATCCTCCAGCCACGGCCGTCCCCGCCTCCGCCACCCGCCGCATCCTGGTCGTCGACGACGATCCCTCGATCCGGCGCATGCTCGAGCGCACGCTCCAAGCCGAGGGCTACGACACCCGCACGGCGGCGGACGGCGGCGCCGCGCTGGCTACCGCCGAGTCGTGGCCGCCCCACGCGATCGTGCTTGACGTCGTCATGCCCGGCGTCGACGGCCACGCCGTCGCCCGCCGGCTGCGCAACAAGGGAGACGCCGTGCCGATCCTGCTGCTGACGGCACGCGACGAGGTCAGCGATCGCGTGGCCGGCCTCGACGCCGGCGCCGACGACTACCTGGTCAAGCCGTTCGCCCGACGAGCTGCCGCCCGGCTGCGGGCACTGCTGCGCAGAGGCAACCCGCCCCAGAGCCGCCCGGTCAGCCACGGCGACCTGACCGTCGACCCCGCCACCCGCACCGCCTCCCGAGCCGGCACCAGCATCGCCCTCACCGGCCGCGAGACGTCCACTACGGGGCCATCTCCAGCAGCGACCTGACGGTGCACGCTCCTGCCTCGATCAAGCCGGTCAACGTCAAGCTGCCCACCAGCAGCTCCGTCAAGGGCATCAAGGCCCACTCCGGCAGCGCCGCCACAGGCACGGCCGCCGTGGCCGCCGCACTGCCGTTTCGGCTGTCCGCTCCCGGCTCGCCGGTCGGGCTGCCGCGCAAGGCCGTGCGCCTGATCCAGACCGGCGACAGCAAGGCCGCCGTGGTGCTGTACGGCCAGGGCCTGGGCACGATCGCGGTGATCGAGCATCAGGTCGCGACCGGCACGGCCGCCAACAGCAGCCCGCTGGCCGCGCTGCCGGCGATCTCGATCAACGGCGCTCGTGGCCATGAGCTCGCCACCGCGCTCGGCACCGCGATCCAGGTCTCGCGCGGCGGCGTGACCTACACGTTGATCGGATCCGTCCCCGCGGTTGTCGCCGAGGCCGCCGCGCGAGCCGTCTCGTGAGCGAAGGGGCACCGCCAGTCGAGATGCGCGCCCTGTCGAAGCGCTACGGCGAGCGGCTGGCGGTGGGCGCGGTCGACCTGACCGTGCAGGCCGGTGACGTGTATGGCTACCTGGGCCCGAACGGGCGGCCAGCCGGTCTCGGCGCGGCGGTCGCTGGTGCTGGTGGCGGCCAGCTTCCTCGTCTACCTGGTGCCGATCCTGGCCATCGCCTGCTTTGGCCTCTGCCTCTCGGCGCTGACCCGAAACAGCGCGGCGGTGGTGGGCACGCTGATGTTCGCGCCCTTGATGCAGCTGATCGGCATCCTGCCCGGCCTGTCGGGCACGCAGCCGTACCTGCTCTCGACCCAGCTCTCGGCGTGGCAGGGCTTCTTCCGCGTCCCGACCGACTGGCTGCCGATCGTGCGCGGCCTGTGGGTGAGCGCCGCCTACGGCCTGCCGGCCCTGATGATCGCGTACCTGACCTTCCTGCGGCGGGACGTGACGGGGGCTGATCGGTCAGCCGGGATGGGTCAGAAGCTGTCCGGCTTACCGGTTGACGAGGGCGTAGAGCCCCACGGCTACGAGCGCCGCCAGCACTCCGACGCCCAGCGCAACCAGCCCGGCGCCCACCTGGGGCGACCCTTCGGCCCGGCGATCCAATCCGACCACGGCGATCGAAACGGCCGACGGCGCGATCACGGCGACGATCAACACCGCCGCGATGATCTTCGCGAGGTCGCCGGCCGGGAGGTAGGTTGAAATGGCGAGCGTCGTCATCTCGCCGCCAAGATCGGCACCACCGGCTCGTCGATCACGGGCGCCGCTGGAGCGATCCCATCGAGGACATTGTCGGCCGTGACGTTGGTGCGCCGAGCCAACGCAAACAGGACGGCGAGGATGCAGGCGGTGACCGCCGCGACGACGATGACGCCAAGCGTGGCGCTTGCGAACGCACTGACGGTCTCCTCAGCGACCGCGCCGACCAATCCCGCCGCGGGCACCGTCAGCACCCATGCACTCACCATCCGGCGCACGACCGACCAGTGCACGACCTCGCCGGCGCGTGCGACGCCGGTGCCCACGACACCGCCTGACACAACCTGAGTTGTCGACAGCGAGAAGCCAAAGAAGGTGGATGCCAGGATCGTGGTCGCGCTCGCGGTTTCGGCGGAGAAACCCTGCGCCGGCTCGACCGTGGTGACCTGCGTGCCAAGGGTGCGGATCACCCTCCAGCCACCGGAGAACGTGCCAAGCGCAACCGCGACCGCACAACTCACCTTCACCCAGTTGGGCACGCCCGCGCCCGGAGCGAGCCGATCGCCGGCCACCAGCGTCAGGACGATCACGCCCATCGTCTTCTGGGCATCGTTCGTGCCGTGCGCCAGCGCAACCAGCGAGCTGGAGAGCACCTGGCTGAGCCGGAAGCCGGTGGCGGTGCTGTCCGCCCGCCGCGAGCGGGTGAGCCGAAGTGCGACCCGCGTTGCCACGATCGCGGCCGCGCCGCAAACGAACGGAGCCACCAACGCCGGCGCCGCGACCTTCGAACCAAGGCCACCCCACAGGACACCCGAGCTGCCTTCGGCAACGAGCACCGAACCGAGCACGCCGCCCACCAGGGCGTGGGAGGACGACGAGGGTATTCCCTTGTACCAGGTGATCACGTTCCAGATGATCGCCCCGACCAGGCCGGCAAAGATGACCGGCACCGTGATCTTGGTCTGGTCGACGATGCCGCTGGCGATCGTCGCGGCCACGGCGACCGAGAGGAAGGCGCCGATCAGGTTCAGGACGGCGGCGAGCGCCACGGCGGCTCGCGGGGACATCGCCTGCGTTGCGATGGTTGTGGCCATCGCGTTGGCGGTGTCGTGAAACCCGTTGGTGAAGTTGAACACCAGCGCGGTCGCGACGGTCAGGATCACCAGCGCCAGCACACGGCAGTTCTACCATTGACCGGGCCGAAACACCATCCTTGACCGAGATAAGGATTCGCCCCGCCGGCGAGGTCTGCTGTCGGTCCGATACGGCAGCACGTGTCTCGTCTGCGTCCGGCACGGCACCGGGGCGGGGTCTGCGAGACTGCACAGCGGTGCCGCCGCCCACTCGACAGACCTTCCAGCAGCAGCTCGACGCGGTCGAGGAGGAGCTGCAGAACCACGGTCGGCTGGTCATGCGCGCGCTCGATCGGGCGATGCAGGCGCTGCTCTCCGGCGATGCGCAGCTGGCCGACATGGTGATCGCCGAGGATGACGAGAACGACGCGGCATATGCGCGCATCGAGGATGGTGTGGTTCGGCTGCTGGCACTGCAGACGCCGCTAGCGACCGACCTGCGGCTGATCCTCGCCATGCTGCACATCAACCTGCACCTGGAGCGGATGGGCGACCAGTGCGTCAACGTCGCCAAGCTGACGAAGCTGACGCTCGACCTGACGATCGCATCCGAGCTGCTCGAGTCGTTCCAGAGGATGGGCGAACAGGCGGAGGCGATGACCGAAGAAGCGATGACGGCGTTCGCCGAGCGGAACGCCGAACGCGGCGAACGCCTGGTGACGATGGACTCGGTGATCAACTCCGAGAACCGCAACCTTTCGCGACGGATCATGGCGTTGGGCGCAGACGAGCAAACCCGCGAGGCCGGTCTGCACGCCATCATCATCTCCCGCTGTTTGGAGCGAATCGGCGACAACGCGGTCGATATCGGCGAGCGCGTGGCCTACCTGGTCTCGGGCGAGTTCCGCGAGTTCACCGACGCCAGCCACCCAGGCGAATAGCAACAGCGGCGGCTACAACCCGTAGATCCGCCTGGCGTTCCCGTGCATGATCAGCGCGGCCAGCCGTTCGGCGTCGGCCCCGGAGAGATCGCCCGCATCCACCATCTCACCGAGGGCGGCGCCCACAGCGCGGCGGCCGCGGACCGCGCCCAGCCAGTGCTGCTCGGGGATGCCGACGGCGTCGGAGCTGTAGAGGATGCGCGATGCGGGCGCGGCGCCGAGCGCTTGATGGGTGACCGCGTGCTGTTCATGTGCGGTCAGAAACGGGATCGCGTAGGAGACGTCAACGTACGCGTTGGCGTAGGTGGCGGCGAGCACCGCCAGGCTGCGCGTCCACGGGTACGCGCCGTGCAGCATCACCACCGCCACCTCCGGGAAGCGGCGCATCAGCGGCGCCAGGTGCAGCGGGTCGGCCAGCCGCAGGTCCGCGTCCGCGTCGCCGTATCCGGTGTGGAACTGGACCGGCAGCTCCTGCGCAGCGGCGGCCTCCATCACCCGGCCGACGACGTGGTCGACCAGCGGTTTCTCCTGGACGCGCGGAACGGCCATCCGCGCCATCCGCCCGTGGGCGGCCCGCACGTCGTCGAGGTCGGGCTCTCCGATCATCAGCCCGCTTCTGTAGGCCGCCACCGACTTCAGCCCGCATACGCCTCGGCGCCGGGCCGATCCGAGATGGGCGGTCAAGGCTTCGTCCCACTCCTCGAACCGTCGCGTATCGCCGGCCAGCCGCACGGCCACCGTTTCGGCCCGCTCCAGCCAGCCGACGCGGATTCCCGACCGCGCCGCCAGCTCGTCGCGGTCACTGACCTGGTCGGGGGCCGGGTAGCCGTCGTCCACCAGCAGCCAGTCGATGCTGGCAGTGCCCAGGAACAGGCGGTCGAGCTCGCCCTGCGTGCGGGCGCGGCGAGCCTCGATCACCGCATCCTCATCCGCTTCGCATCCCAGCGCGCCCGCGATCTGGCGAAGCGCCCACAGGTAGTGCGCGGCGGTGGTGGTGTGGTCTGGCGGGAACGGGTCTCCGCTGCACTCCGAGAAGCGATGCCGGTAGGCGGCCGCGTCCAGGTTCGAGCCGTCCGCGAACAGCCCGTGGCAGTGATTGTCCACCAGCGGGATGTGACTCAGGTCGAGCATCGGTTCAGAACTTGTAGCGGTACTCGGTGGCGGTCGTCTGCGGGTCGACCGCGGCATAGGCGCACGCTTCCGACCGCTTCAGCGCGAGGTAGGTGGAGTGCATCGGCCGACCCATGGCGCCGGCCAGCACCGGGTCGTCGGCCAGCAGGTCGAGCGCCGCGTCAAGCGACTGCGGGAGCAATGGCGGAGGCAGCTCCTGCCGGGCCGGGTTGACGTCCACCGGGTCGCCTGGATCGAGCCCGCGGGCGATGCCGTCCAGCCCCGCCGACAACACCACACCCAGGGCCAGGTGCGGGTTGCAGCTTGCGTCGACGGCCTTCAGTTCGAGGTTGATGGTCTGCTCCTCCCTCCCCCAGTAGGGCGAGACCACGCGCACCGGCGCCTCCCGGTTGTCGAATCCCCAGCAGCGGTAGACGCCCGTCCAGGAGTCGGGCAGCAGCCGCTGGTAGGAGCTGACGCTGGGGCATGTCACCGCCAGCAGCGCCGGTAGGTGCTCGATCAGCCCGCCCACGAAGTGGCGGCCGGCGCCGCTCAGCCCTCCCGGCTGGGAGGGATCGTGCAGCAGGTTGCGGCTGTCCCGCCACAGCGACAGGTGCAGGTGGGCGCCGCTCCCGATCTGGTCGAGGAACGGCTTGGGCGCAAAGCTCGCCCGGTAGCCGTGGATCAGCGCCGTGCCGCGCACGGTGTCGCGCAGCGCGATCTCGGTGTCGGCCGCCGTGAGCGGATCCGCCGGTGCGACCGACAGCTCGTGCTGGCCGGCGCCGTACTCGTTCAGGATGCCCTCCACAGCGATCCCCCTGTCGACCAGCGCGTCGACGATGGCCGACATCGCGGGCTGCGTATCGTCCAGCCCGATCGTGCTGTACACCGGCCGCCGCGGCAGCGCCTCCAGGCCGCCGTCGGGCGTCGGCCGGCACAGGTAGAACTCGAGCTCGAAGGTGGCGCTGACGTCGATCCCGAGGTTCGCTGCAGCCTCCACCTGACGGCGCAGAAACGAGCGCGCACAGGCAAACCACGGCACCTGGTCGCGGTCGATCAGATCGCACATCACCGAGGCCACCCCCGGTGCCCAGGACAGCTCGCTGTAGGTCGCCGGATCGGGGACGATCCGCACCTCGCCCACGGGCGGCATCTCGGGGATGTCGACCAGTTCATCACGCACGTTGAGGGCGGTCTGGGCGAGCGTGCTACCGACGCCTTCGCGCAGCTTCTGTTCCAGGATCGAGACGTGCACCGCCTTGGCGTGGACGATGCCGGCGTAGTCACAGAACTGGAAGCGGATGATGCGGGTGCCGGCCCGCTCGGCCCGCTGGACGAGGTCATGCACGGCGGCTCATCGCGATCTTGAGGTCGAGTATCGGCGTACCGTCGATCGCCTCCAGTGCCCCCACCCGCAGCGTGGTTGCGCCCTCCCGTGCGGTGACGATCACGCGGTGGAGCCCAATCGGATTTGGCCGGCCGGGGGAGCGCGTGCGAAAGACGCCGGTCAGGGGGATCCGTTCGTCTCCCCTCGGGTGCGTCTGCAGGACGTCCCGGTCGGCCCGATGCAGCCAGGTCAGGACGATCAGCTCGTCGCCCGGCTCGAGGCGATGCAAGGCGTCGGCGAACGCGGTATCGATCTCAAGCAATGCCTCGGG
>JAICYJ010000030.1 GCA_025934255.1 Thermoleophilia bacterium
GATCTGGCCGGCCTGGGAGACGGGGATGCTCTTCATGTAGGGCGTGCCGCCGGCCGTCACGGTTCCGGACAGGTTCGTCGACGCGCCCAGCGCGCTCGTCACCCACAGACTGGCCGCGAGCATGGCAAAGCCGACCACGACCACGCGCCTGCCCACAACCGGCATTCGACCCTCCATCTGCCCCCGCCTCTTACTCTGGAACCATGGACAACTGTACCCTCGTTTCCCCGAACCGTCGAATCTGACCCGCTGCAGGACGTCCCACGGCACGGCGGGCTGTGTGGATGTCCGAGAGGGCGCGGAGGTCTCTGCCTGACACCGTTTCCGGGTCGCGGCTCAGCCGTTGATCGGCGTCACGCTGCCGGACTCATAAAACGTCGTCCTGGTGCTGGGATCGGTCGCACTCAGCATGGCGAGCGTGGTCGTGCCATCGATCCCGGTCTGGCCGGTCGAGAAGGTCAGCCTGAGGTCCTTCCGGCCGTCGTGGTTAAGGTCAGTTTGTGTCGAGGCGGTCGGCGCGGCCTCGGTGCCGGTGACACCGAACAGCACCGAGCTGACGGCGACGTGGGTCGCGTTGAACGTCGGTGTGGAGAGCAGCCCCACGGTGACCTTGGCGCCCGGGGCGAGGTCGACGGTGTTGGTCGGATCGCCCGGCGCCACGTCGATCGGCCCGAACAGGTAGCAGCTGTTGACTGGCAGGTACAGCTCGGTGGCGTCGTTGCCGTTGGGCTGGGTGTCGATCCGAACGACATCGCTGCCCGGCGTCAGCGGGGTTCGGAACGGCACGGTGCCGGCATGGCTGTACGGGTACCACGAGGCGGGCGACGTGGTCGGGTTCTTGACCGGCGCGTACCCCGCGGTGAAGACATTTCCGCCCTCCATCGGCTGGTTCTCCCAGTCTGACTCGTCCTGCGGGAGGGTGGACGGCCCGGACTGGATGAGCAGGTCGATCGGGCCGACCCAGCGCGGCTGGCCGACCGGTCGCGGAGCCGGCGGCTGGACGTCGGTCTGGCCGCTCGCCCAGGTGTAGGTGAGTCCGTCGCGGCACAGCTTTTGAGTGTTGATCGCGGTCTCGCTGAGGATGTGCCATTTGGCCTGGCTGGTGGCGACGGAGATCGCGACAGCGGCCACCGCTGCGACGACGACCAGCCCGGAGATTGCGAGCTTGCGCATGGATTCCCCCGTTTCCCGGCCGGCCTCCCGGCCGTTTGTACCCGGCCGAATGTATCACTTGTTGCGCACGATGCCGGCGCGCGAGATCCTTCAGGCGTGCGGACTCTGCCTGACGGTGAGTTGACCCTGCTGTTCACCGACATCGACGGCTCGACCCGGCTGGTGCAGAAGTACGGCGATCGCTATCCGGACGTGCTGGCCGAACACCGCGGTGTGCTCAGACAGGCGTTCGCGCGCCACGGCGGCATCGAGGTGGACACCCAGGGCGATGCCTTCTTCGTCGTCTTCCCACGGGCCGGCGATGCGGTGTCGGCGGCCGTGGAGGCGCAGCGGGGGCTGGCGGACGGCCCGGTGCGCGTGCGCATGGGGCTGCACACCGGGACGCCCCTGCGCACGGCCGAGGGGTACGCGGGCATGCACGTGCACCGCGCCGCCCGCATCGCGGCGGCCGGGCACGGCGGCCAGGTGCTGCTCTCGCGGCCGTCGGCCGATGCCGCCGACGTTCCGTTCGAGCTTCGCGATCTGGGCGAGCACCGGCTCAAGGACCTTCCGGAACCCGAGTGGATCTTCCAGGTTCGGGGGCACGGGCTGACGCTCGACTTCCCGCCGCTGCGCAGCCTCAGCAACACCAACCTGCCCATACCAGGGCGGCGGCTGGTGGGCCGCGAGCGCGAGCTGAGCGAGTTGGCGAGCGCGATCCGGTCGGGCCGACGCGTGGTCACACTGACCGGCGCGGGAGGCACCGGCAAGACGAGGCTGGCCGTGCAGGCGGGATTGGAGCTGGTCGAGCACTTCCCCAACGGCGTGCTGTTCGTGGGGCTCGCGCCGCTCACCGATGCCAGGCTTGTGATTCCGGCGATCGCGCAGACGGTGGGTGTGAGGGAGAGCCCCGGTGAGCCGCTGCTGGACACGCTTGCGGCGCACTTGGAGATGCGACGGCTGCTGCTCATCCTCGACAACCTCGAGCACGTCGTGGATGCCGCCGCCGACGTCGCCGCGCTGGTCAGCCGGTCCGGCGGACTCACGGTCCTGGCGACCAGCCGCGAGCCGCTGCGTATCGATGCCGAGCAGGAGTTCCCACTGGCGCCGCTCGAGGCCACCGACGCGATCGAGCTCTTCAGCGACAGGGCCACGCTGGTCGATCCCGATTTCGAGGCTGATGGCCCGACTGCAGAGATCTGCGAGCGGCTGGACGGGCTGCCCCTCGCCATCGAGCTGGCCGCCGCACGGGTCCGGCTGTTGCCGCCGTCGACCATGCTGGAGCGACTCGAACGGCGCCTGCCGTTGCTGCGCTCGAGCGCCCGCGATATCCCCGCCAGGCAGCGGACGCTCGAGGCCACGATCGACTGGAGCTATGGCCTGCTGTCACCCGTCGAGCAGGAGCTGTTTCGAAACCTGGCTGTGTTTGCGGGCGGGTGCTCGCTGGATGCGGCGGAGACCGTGTGTTCCGCCGATCCCGATGTGCTGGAGGCGCTGGTGCAGAAGAACCTCGTGCTTCAGCGGCGGGACGTCGAGGGGAATGCCCGGTTCTTGATGCTGGCGACCGTGCGCGAGTTCGCGGATGATCAGCTCGAGGCACGCGACCCGGGAGCCGTCCAGCGAAGCCATGCGGCCTGGGTGTGCACGCTTGCCGAGGAGGCCGAGCCGCACCTGCTGGGTCAGGAGCAGGTGCGGTGGATGGGCCGACTGGACGAGGAGTTCGCCAACATCCGCGCCGCCGTCGGTACGTCACTGGCCGCCGGCGACGCCGAGACCGCCCTTCGCATTTCGGCCGCGCTGGTCGACTTCTGGGATGCGCGGGGCAGCTACGACGAGGCCCGCGGCTGGCTGCATCGAGGGCTGGCGGCGTACGACGGGACGGACGACCGGCTCCGCGCGAGGTCGCTTCTGGCGGCCGCGCTGGCGGCGTTCAACAGCGCCGATGTCGAGGAGGCGGAGTCACTCACCGAGCAGAGCCTCGAGATCAGCCGGTCGGCCGACAGCGACCGCGTGCACACGCGAGGGCTGATCCAGATGGCGGCACTCGCCATGCTGCGAGGTGACTTCGCGCGCACCGTGGCGTTGGCGGAACCCGCGGCCGCGGTGGCGGAGGCGGCCGGTGACGACATCATGCGTGCGTTCGCGTTGAACCTGCTTGCGGTGGGGCGCTACGAGCTGGGCGATCAGGATGCCGGCGAGCGGCTGTTCAAGGGGGCCGCCCGGCTGCTCCGCGCGGTCGGCGACCGCCGCGACCTGGCGATCCTCGAAGCCAACCTCGCCGAGGCGGCGCTGATCGCCGGCGATTATGCCATCGCGCGGGGCCGCTACGAGTCGGCCCTGGCCCTGTCCGGGGAGCTGGGCGACCGCGGCCGTGAGCCGTCCTACCACCTGGGTATCGCCGTCGCCGAGTTGTTCGAGGAATCGCTCGACTCGGCGGCCGAGCACGTCTCGACGGCGCTGATCGGAGGCCGCGCCGTCGGGGACATCGCGACCGTGATCGGGGCCATGTCGTGCGCCGCCGGCCTGCTGGCGGCACGTGGCGACCTGGCCTCCGCGGCGGTGTTGCGTGGCGTCGTGACGCTTGCCAGCGCCGAGCGCGGGCTGGAGTTGAGCGGATCGGATGTGCTGGTCGATGAGCAGCTCCTTGCCCCTGTTGCCGAATCTGACCCCGCCACGTGGGCGGACGGCCTGGCCGAGGGGCGCCGGATTCGGCTCGACCAGGGGATCGACCGGGCGCTGGCCGCGGTCGGAGCAGTGCGTCCGGAGCGGTGACACCCCGCCCGCGGGTGGTGTCGAGCCAGGTGAGAGTCGGATGGGCCGTGTAGGGATCGAACCTACGACCTTGGGATTAAGAGTCCCCTGCTCTACCAGCTGAGCTAACGGCCCCGGCGGCGCAGTCTACCAACGGCCCATTGCCCGGCTTCTCACATGCGGCCGGCCTCGATGATGCGCTGCAGGAACTGCTGGGTGCGCTCCTCGCGGGGCGAGCTGAAGATCTGCTCGGGCGGCCCCTGTTCGAGCAGCACGCCCTCGTCCAGGAAGCAGACGCGGCGCGCGATATCGCGCGCGAAGCCCATCTCGTGGGTCGCGATCAGCATCGTCATCCCACCCTCCGCCAGCTCCCGGATCACGTTCAGCACCTCCGCCACCAGCTCCGGGTCAAGCGCACTCGTGACCTCGTCCAGCAGCATCAGCTGCGGATGCGTCGCCAGCGCACGGACGATCGCCACCCGCTGCTGCTGCCCACCCGACAGCCGGTCCGGGTACTCGTCGCGTTTGTCTGCAAGCCCGAACCGGTCGAGCAGCTCCGCCGCCTCCGCCTCGGCCTGCGACCGCGACAGCCCCATCACCTTCCGCGGCGCCAGCGTCACGTTGCCCATCACCGACATGTGCGGGAACAGGTTGAACGCCTGGAACACGATCCCGATCCCGCGCCGCACCTGGTTCACGTCCACCCCCGGCCCGGTGATCTCCTGCCCGCCCACCTCGATGCTGCCGCTGTTGATCTGCTCCAGCAGGTTGATGCAGCGAAGCAGCGTCGACTTCCCCGACCCGGAGGCTCCGATCAGGCAGATCACCTCGTGCTCGTCCACCGACAGGTCGATGCCCTTCAGCACCTCCAGCTTGCCGAACGACTTGTGCACGTCTCTGCAGACGAGCGCCGGGGTTGCGGTGCTCACACCCGCCCGCCCGCCATCTGCCGCTTGCGGTCACGCTCGATCAACCAGTCGGTCAGCCGCGCCTGCGGCACCGTGATCAGCACGAAGAAGAACGCCGCCACCACGTAGGGCGTGTAGTTGAACTCGCTGCTGGCACCCAGCGTCGCCCGCTGCAAAGCCTCGACCGGTCCCAGCACCGAGATCAGCGCCGTGTCCTTCTGCAGCCCGATGAAGTCGTTCAGAAGCGGCGGGATCACGCGCCGCACCGCCTGGGGCAGGATCACCGTCTGCATCGTCTGGCCGCGGGTCAGCCCCAGCGACCTGGCCGCCGCCTCCTGGCTGGGATGCACCGATTCGATGCCGGCCCGATACACCTCCGACACGTACGCCGTGTACACGACCACCAGCGCAGCCGCGCCCAGGTAGACCGGGTTGTTGGTGACATGGGCCAGCTGGAGCGTCGGGATTCCGAACCCGAACAGGTACACCAGCAGGATCGTGGGGATGCCGCGGAACAGGTCGGTATAGCCGATCGCCAGCAGCCGGATCGGGAAGAACACCGGCCCCGGCAGCTGGCGCAGCACCGCCAGCACCAGCGCCAGGGTCAGGATCAGCACCTCGGCCACCAGAAAGATCTTGATGTTCAGCACGAACGCGTGGCCGATGGTGCCGAAGTAGGCCCGGAACTCGGCCGGGTCGAAGAACCCGTGCTTGACCTTCGGCCACCCCGGTGAGTTGACGACGATCAGCGCCAGCCCGGCGAACACCACCACCGTGCTGCCCAGGGCCACCCACACGTTGCCGGTCGACGCCGGCAGCAGCAGTGAACCGCGTCGGGCTCGGTCGCTGCCCCGCAGCATCCGCTACTGGAGAACCGGGGTGCTGACCTTGTCGGACAGCCAGGTCTGCTGCAGCTTCGCGAGCGTCCCATCGGCCGTGAGCGCGGACACGGCCTTGTCGACGCACGCCTTCAGCGGGCTGTCCTTCGTCATCACCAGGCCCCACTGGTCGCCGCCCGGCGATGTCGGGAACTGCCCGACCACCGTGCTCTTGGGGATCTGCACCGCCGTCATGTAGAAGGCGGTGGGCAGATCGACCACGATGCCGTCGATCTGTCCGGCCTGCAGCGCGTGGATCGCGTCGTTGGTGGTGTTGAACGCCGACGGCTGCTGGCTGGGCTGGATCGTGCCGGTGATGAAGTCGTAGCTGGTGGTGCCCACCTGCGTGCCCAGCTTGTACTTCTTGAGGTCGGCCAGCGTCGTGGCCGAGGTGATCGGGTTGCTCTTCAGCGCCACCACGGCCTGGTTGGCACGGTAGTAGGGCAGGCTGAAGTCGACGTTCTCGGCACGCTTGGGCCGGATCGAGACCTGCGCCAGGTAGAAGTCGAAGTTCTTCGGCCCGGGCGCGAAGCTCTGGTCGAAGTGGGTGACGGCCCAGGTCACCTGATCCTTCGTGAAGCCCATCTTCTCGGCGACGGCGTAGGCGACCGCGGCCTCGAAGCCCTTGCCCGTGTAGGGGTCGTTGTTGTACTTGCCCGACCACGAGTGGCCGGGCCCGCCCGTGTAGTAGGGCGAGTAGGCGGGGTTGTCGGTGCCGATCGTGAGCTTCCCGGAGGTCAGGGTCTGCAGGCTGGCCGGCGAGCAGTCGGCCGCTCCGCCGGAGCTGGCCGGCGGCGCCGAGCTGGACGACGAGCTCGAGCTGCCGCACCCGGAGGCGGCCACTGCGAGGGCGACGAAGGCGACTGCCAGGAGCTTGTTGATCATGTCGTGCACCTCTCGAAAACGTGGCCGCGGAAGCGCCGCAGCCTACCATGTGCGGGTGCCCGGCCCGTGGTTGACCGGACACCCGCACGGTGCCTACCTCATCCAGCCGGCCACTGCGAGAACGTCGTCAGCGGCAGCCTCCACACCTGCTGGTAGGGAGGCGACATCGGCGAGGTTTGGAACGCCTGTGTGCCGATCGGAGGCGGAGCGTGGAACACCTGATCCTCGCCCCAGGTGCCCGCGAACCGGATCCAGGCGGGCCGCCTGGAGCCGACCCTGCGGATCGCGGTGGCATCCACCCCGGCGACAGACCCGGGGCCGAACGATTGTCCCGCGCCGGAGCGGTCGACGGGTGCCGGCAGACCGTTCGCCGCAAGGATCTGCAGCGCGGCCGGCGGGATGCACTGGGTGGCAACCGGATGGCTACCGGCCTCGAACAGGTTCGCGTGTGACCCGATCGCGACGTGATCGACCGGGTGGCTGCCCGACCGCTCGACGTCGTCCCAGGCTCGCCGCTCGCCCGTGCAGTGCTGGCTGTACGCCGCGTAGAGCGGATGCTGCGTGCGGCGGTCGAGCACCACGCTGACGACCTCCCAGTCAGCCTCGTGCGCCTGCCAGAACAGGTCGTCTGGCGGGTAGTCGTACGAGTAGAAGTCGTCGTAGTAGAAGTACCAGTACTCGAGCACGGTCCTGTGCGGCCTGCGGGCGACCCGCGTGTAGACGACGCTGCGTGGACCACCCGCCTGCTCCGCGTTGCTGTAGCAGGCAACACCGGCGGTGCCGTCTGTCGGTGAGCAGGCCGCCTGGTTCAGGCGGTAGCAGTCGCCGCCCAAACCGGCATCGATGCAGCTCTGTGCCGGCTGTGTTGGCAGCGTCGCCAACGTCGGGTTCGCCTGTGCCACGCTCCATGCTTTCGGTGCCGTCTGGATCTCCAGCACCGAGTCGTTCACGAACCCGTTCACCTCCGTCGGCGCGAACTGCTCCAGCGGATCGAGCACCGTCACCGGCTGGTAGCGATGCAACAGCTGCCGGGGCGTCGCCGCCTCGGCCGTTCCCGCCCACACCACGAGGTAGGCGAGCGCACAGGCGGCGACCAGCGCCGTCCGCACCCATCTCTGGCTCATCTGAGACCTCCTCCAGGTCGCGACGGCCGGCGGCCGCCGCCCCGATCATGTGCCGCGGGCGGCCACGCCGGCGTCGGGGAGATCCCTATGTCATACGCGCCAGCAAACGGCCCAGAGCTGCGGAGCAGGCGTCCAGCTGCTCGATCGCGACCGACTCGTCGGCGCGGTGCGCGTCGCCGATGTCGCCCGGCCCGCAGACGGCGGTGGCGATGCCCAGCTGCGCGTACAGCCCGGCCTCCGTGCCGAAATCGATCGCATCTCCCGCGGCCACGCCGAGCAGGTCGCCCAGAGCGCTGGCCTCGCCGTCCAGGGCCGGGTAGGCGGCCAGCTGTTCGATCTCGGCGTTGCCGGTGCCGGGTAGCAGCGAGGCTGGGTCCTCTCCGGGCAGGTTTCGCACCTCGAACTCGACCGTGCAGTGGTCGGGCACCACGTTCAGCGCGCGGCCGCCGTGGATGGGGCCGACCGAGATGGTGGAGTGGGGGATTGCGAAGCGCTGGTCGCGGCGGCCGTCCGCCAGCTCGCGGCCACGGTCGCGCAGTGCCAGCACCAGCTCGGCGGCGCGCTCGACCGCGTTGTCCGCAAGCGGCGCCTCGCTCGAGTGGCGGGCGCTGCCGTGCAGGGTCGCGCGCAGCGCCAGCTTGCCCTTGTGCGCCGTCACCAGCCGCATCACGGTCGGCTCGCCCACCAGGCAGGCGCGTGGCCGCTGTGGCAGCGCCGCGACCGCCGGCAGCAGGTCGCGTACCCCCACGCAGCCGATCTCCTCGTCGGTGGACATCGCCAGCCGCAGCGGCTCTCGCAGCTCGAGCGCCGTCGCGTCCGCCATCGCCCGCATCGCGCAGGCGAGGAAGCCCTTCATGTCGGCGCTGCCGCGTCCCACCAGGCGGTCGCCGTCGCGGCGCAGGCGCCAGGGGTCGCCGCTCCACGGCTGGCCCTCGACCTCGACCACGTCCATGTGCGCCGCCAGCAGCACGCCGCCAGCGGCGGGGCCGATCGACGCCAGCAGGTTCACGCGGCCGCCGTCGCCCGGCACCGCGGTGCACTCGACGCCGTGCCCGCGCAGCCAGCCGGCCACGAATCCGGCGATCTCGTCGTTCGGCTGCCCGGCCACGCTCGGGAAGGCGACCAGCTGCTCCAGCAGCTCGTGCGCTTCGGTCAACGGTGGTTGCAGTCCGCGCCGTGCGGGGGCGGCACGTCCAGGGCCGGGCTGCGGTCGAAGAACCCGACCGGCCGCAGGTGGAACCCGCAGTAGGCCACGGGCATCACCGGCCAGTCCTCCAGCCGCGGGATGTGGTGTGCGCCGAACGAGTACCACAGCACCACGTCCTCGTTCTCGAGCGCGCGGTCGGCCGCCGTCCAGCGCGGCAGCCCGTCCCCGCCCTCGTGCTGGTTGGGGTACTCGCCGGCCGGGAACCGCTCGTCACGGCGGTAGGGCGTCACCCACAGGTGGTGGTCGAGGAAGCCGGCCCGCCGCCGGAACTGCGAGCCGGGCAGCGCCATCGGCGCCACGTTGTCGCCCGGCACCAGCTCGTAGGCGACGGCCTCGCCCATGCGGTTGGTGCGGGCCGGGTTCTCGACCCGCCAGCGGCGGGCCTGCAGCGGCGCCACGTCGCGCTTCGCCTGCGACTCGCGCTGGAACGTGCGGCGGTGCGTGGTGAAGGCAGATCCCTCCGGGTTGTCGGGGCCGGCCGGCTCGGGCGCGGAGTCGACCTCGAAGACGACGTTGCGCTCGCCGTCCACGTCCATGTCAAGCCGGGCGGTGAAGAAGTGCTGGTGATAGCCCGCAGCGACCCCCGGCGCGACCTCGGTCGCGTGCCGCTGCGGCTCGCCTGCCGGCACCCCGGCCGTCAGCACGATCCCGGTCAGCTTGCCCTCGAACTGGATGCCGCCGTCCTGGTAGAGGTACCAGAAGAACCCGTACTCGTAGTTGCCGACGGTGGTGATGCACGAGATCACCAGCCGCCGCGATCGCGCCACGTCTGTGCGGCCGGTGTTGTCGTCGTGGTGCTTCCAGAGGATCCCGTAGTCCTCCTCGTGGATGCAGATCGCGTTTGGCAGCACGTCCACCTCGCCGCGGCTGTTGACGCAGGCGGCGTCCAGGTAGGTGATGTCGCCGACGCAGTCGCAGCCCAGCTCGAGCGCGTTCACCAGCGGGCCGACGCCGTACTCGCCGATGTCGAACACGTTCTTGAAGTGCACGGTCGGGTTGGGGTCGCCGTAGGGGATGACCAGCTCCGCGATCGACGCGCGGTGGCAGATCGGCCGCACCTCGCCGTCCTGCTCGTAGCAGATCTCGTGCAGCACGAGGCTCTCGCGGTGCGAGAAGCCGACCCGCAGCCGCCACTTCTGCCAGCGCAGCTCGCGGCCGTGCAGCGTGAAGCTGGGGCCCTCGGGCTGCGTGATCTCGATCGGGCGCTGGTCGTCGCGGTAGCCGTCGCCGCCGCCGTCGCGGTAGTTCCAGTCGCCGTCGGGCACCGGCAGCGTCCCGTGGTCGTCGATCCGCACCACCTGCATCTCGGTCAGGTCGACCAGCGCCACCAGGCCGCCCAGCGGCCGGCCGTAGGGGTTGACGTCGTCGAGCGAGGAGCGCAGCCATGACAGACAGCGCGCCATCCGTCGCGGGCCCTGCTCGAAGCTGCCCACCGTCCACGGCTCGATGTGCACCAGCTCGACCTGATCGCCCTCGATCCCGCGCCGGGCCAGCGCCTCCTGGTAGCCGGCATCGCGCCGGCAGGCCGCGCCGGCCTCGAAGTACTCGTCCATGCTGACCGCGGGTTGCATGCCGGCGAGCGAGCGGGTATCCGTGATCGTGTCGCCGGCGAGGCCGATCGTGCACTCCCGGGCCTCGCCGCTGATGTCGAGCACCACCGCCAGCGCCTCCCGCTCCGGCACCGCGCCGCCCTCGCGCCAGGCGCGCAGCGCGGCCTTGTCCGGCTCCAGCAGGTCGACGCTGATCACCCGCGACCCCAGCTCGGCCAGGCCGGCGCGGCGCAGCGCGACCACCGAGCGCTCCAGCTCGTCGGGGCTGAGCGGGTCGAGCGGATGCGTGCTGGTGGCTGTGTGGTCGATCGGCGTCACTCCTGGGGCTGCGGCATCCCGGGCACGCCGGCCGGCGTGATCGAGTCGCGGCAGTGCTGTTTGAAGGCGTGCACGGTGCGAGTCTCGCGGATCCCCCGCATCGCTGCCAGCCCAAGGCGCATCGGGCGCGGGTCGCCGCGCAGAGGCACCGCCACCACCGGGCTGCCGTCCAGGGCCGTGTCGGTGCGCGGCAGCGCGTTCACGATCGCGTAGCCGAAGCCGTTTGCCACCAGCGTGCGGATCGTCTCGGGGTGCTCCGATCGCATCGCCACGTCCGGCTCCAGGCCGGCGTCGCCGAACAGCTGCATGAAGTACTCGCGGCTGAGCGGCAGGTCGAGCAGGATGTGCGGCTCGCGCGCGAGCTCCGACAGGGCGATGCTCTTGCGCAGCGCCAGCCGGTGGCCGGCGGCCAGCAGCGCGTGGGGCGGCAGCTGCGTCATCGGCTCGAAGTCGACATCAGCCGGCAGCTGCAGGTCGTAGGTCAGCGCCACGCTCGAGAGCCCCGTGCGCAGCCGCTCCAGGAGGCCGTCCTGGTGCCACTCGACCAGCTCCACCTGCACACGCGGGTTCGCCGACTGGAACCCGCGCACCAGGCTGGGCGCGACCAGCGGCGCCAGCGTCACCAGGCAGCCCAGGTCGAGCGTGCCGCCCACTTCATCGGTAAGCGCGGTCGCGAACCGCTCCACGTCGGAGGCGTGGCGCAGCAGCGCCTTGGCCTCGCCCAGGAAGCGGCGTCCCTCCGGTGTCAGCGACAGCCCCTGGGCGTGGTGGCGTACGAACAGCTGCACCCCTAACGACGCCTCCAGCTTGGCGATCGCGGCCGAGACCGTCGGCTGCGAGCTGTGCGAGCCCTGGGCCGCCCGGGTGACGCTGCCGCTCTCGCCGGCCGCCACGAAGTACTCGAGCTGGCGGAACGAGAACCTCATCGGCCGGGATCCCCGGGCACCCCGTAGCTCGGTGCCGTGCCCGGATCCAGCGCCCGCATCACGTAGGCGTCGGCCTGCGGTTTCCAGACCAGCCAGAGGTCGTACAACCGGTCGATCGGCAGGTCGTCCCAGTCGACCCGCAGGTCGGTCACCGGCCAGGCCTGGGCGTCGCAGATCAGCATGCCTGCCGACCGCACCGGGCCCTCCTCGCCGCCCGCCCGCAGCCCGGCCGCGAGGCCCGCCATCAGCCGGTCGCCGATGTGCGCCGCGGTGTCGGTCGCGAACGCCGCCAGCATCGCCGCCGGCACCTCGTCAGCGGCCAGCAGGTTGCCTGCCGCCACGGCGCACGGATCCTGCGCCGTCGCGTGGCGGCCCAGCGTGTGCTCTCCCGAGTAGGCGCCGGTGGCGCCGTTTCGATCGACCGCCGTCAGCTGGCGGTAGCTCGCATGCGGGGCGGTCGCGGCCACCCGTGCCACCGCCTTGTCGGCCGGCGTGCCCGCCTCGATCAGGTCGAGCAGCTCCGTGCCCAGCCGCGGGTCGGTGATGTTCTGTGAGGCGGCGGCGCCGACGCCCGCGCGGGCGTGTGCGCAGCGGGCGGCGACGGCCGGGCTGGACGAGGACACGACAATGCCAACCATGCCGGTGCGCTCGCAGCGACCGGCCAGCGAGAAGGTCACTCGGCGGCTCCGGAGACGACGGCCGTGGCGTCGATCTCGACCACCCATTCGGGACGGGCCAGGGCGGTCACCACGAGGCCGGTCGAGACCGGGAAGACGCCCTTCAGCCAGCGTCCCATCACGCGGTAGACCGGCTCGCGGTAGCGCACGTCGGTCAGGTAGACGACCACCTTGACGATGTCCGCGAGCTCGCCGCCGGCCTCGTCCAGGAGCATCGCGATGTTGGCCATCGCCCGCTCGGCCTGGGCCTCGACGTCGCCGATCCCGACCGACTCGCGCGTGTCCAGATCCTGGCCGATCTGGCCGCGCAGGTAGATGGTGTCGCCGGCGCGGACGGCCTGGCAGAGATCGTTGTCCAGGTTCTGCTCGGGGTAGGTGTCACGGGCGTTGAACGGCCGGATCCGTGTGTGCTTCATGCCGCGCCCCCCACCTGCTCGGCCAGCACCCGCTCGGACAGCCCGGCCGAGCGCTGCACGAACTCGAGCGGCCCGTCGAAGTCGAACGCCCGGTAGACGGCGGCCAGGTGGGCGAACGGCGGCGACTGAGCGAACAGCTGGAACGTCAGCCGGTGCCCGGCGTAGTCGGAGTTCAGCAGGTCGCGGGCGAAGGCCAGCAGCCGCCGGCGGTCCTCCGCCTGCCAGCGCTCGTTGATGGAGTAGAACTTCTCCATCCACGGCCCGGTGTCGGGGCTCTGGAAGGCGGCCGCGTCGGGCGTCACGCAGATCTGGCCGCCGACCAGCTCGCGGGCGATGTGCATCATGGCCGGCAGCTGCGTGCAGGCGTAGACGCGGCCCGCCATCAGCAGCGACTGGTTGGGCATCAGCAGGCCGCCCGGCGACGGCTGCGCGGAGGCGATGGCGGCGGTCAGATGCGCGTTGATGCCCTCCCGGTAGCAGGCCAGCGCGGCCAGCTTCTCCTGCACTGCCTGCTGCCGCTCGAGGCCGGTCTGGCGCACGTTGAACAGGGCGGCGCCGATCAACATGTCCGCGATCCGCTGGATCCGCTGCACGAACGGGAAGGCGCTGTAGCGGTGCAGCGTCGCGCGGATGAAGGCGGCCGCGCGCGTGTGCCGGTAGAACAGCACGTTCTCCCACGGGATCTCGACGTCGTCGAAGATGACGAGCGTGTCCACCTCGTCGAAGCGGTTGGACAGCGGGTAGTCCGCGGCCGGCGCGCGGCCGGCGAACCCGGTGCGGCAGATGTGCTTGACGCCGGGCGCGCCCATCTCGCAGATGAAGCCGAGCGCGTAGTCGGACAACTCGCTGTCGCCCCAGTTGGCGATGGTCGGCTTGACGAAGGCCTGGTTGGCGTAGGCCGCCGCGGTCTCGTACTTGGCTCCCCGCACGACGATGCCGTTGTCGGTCTCGCGGACGAGGTGCAGCAGCATGTCGGGGTCCTGGTCCTGGGGGCGCTTGGAGCGGTCGCCCTTGGGATCGGTGTTGGCGGAGACGTGGAAGGGGTCGCCGTGCAGCACCCGCTGGATGTGGCGCTCGATGTTGGCCGAGAACTGCGGGTCGACCTCGTTCAGCACGTCCTGGCCGTCGTACAGCGACCACATCTCGCCCACCGTCTCGTCGCCGACGCGGATCACGACCCCGCCCAGGTCGTCCATCACGGCGTCGACGGCGCGGCGCTTCTGCTCCCAGTCCTCGCGTGTGTGCGGCAGCTTCAGCCCGACCGCGTTGCGCTCGCCGCTGTCGGCGTCGTGGTAGCTCATCAGCTCGCTGGTGGCCGGGTCGTGGGCCATGTCGTAGATGCGCGCGCGGGCGTCGACCAGCGGCCTGAAGGCCGGATGGGCCGTCACGTCGGTGATCCGCTCGCCGTTCATCCAGACCTCGCGGCCGTCCCGGATCGATGCTCGGTAGTCGTCTCCGCTGCGGATCATCAAGCCCTCCTCGGTTGCTCGTGTGAGTATGCGGAATTGCGATGCATTTGGAAAGGAGATTCTTACGCTTCTCTGCAGAGTCTCACACTATGCAGCCGCGACCGTCGCGGTACGTCGGTATCACCCCGGCGGGGGAGGGCGATTGACGCGTTTGCGCCGACCATGAGGGCAGACCGGCGCAATTAGCCGGATCGGTCCCTTGCACCCGCAACACCAGGAGCCTCCGGTTAATGAAGCGTCATGCTCGCACCCTTCCTCTGTTCATCACCATGGTCGCGATGCTGGCCTTCGCCGCGCCCGGCTATGGAGCGCTCGCCAAGCCCACCGTGACCGCACCCGCCAGCGGCGCGAGCTACAACACGCTCCCGCACTTCTCGTGGAACCCGGTCGCCGGCGCCGATCACTACGAGTTCCAGATCGCGGCCGACGCGGCGTTCACGAGCTCGGTGCTCGGCTTCGGGCAGGACGACTTCATCACCAAGAACACGACTGCGACCGTCGCAAAGACGCTGCCCAACGGCACGTACTACTGGCGGGTGCGCGCGCAGAGCCTGACCGGCAGCTCGCAGTCCGCGTGGTCGGACACGCAATCGTTCACGATGGCCTGGTCGTCGACGCCCACACCGACATCGCCGACCAACGGCGCGTCGCTGGTCTATCCGCAGCCGCTGCTGCTGAACTGGTCGACCGTCGCCGGCGCACAGAAGTACCGGCTGACGGTTGCCACCGACCCGGCGCTGGGATCGGCGCTGAGCGGCTATCCGGTCGACACGTCCGCCACGTCGTTCTCGCCGTCCGCCCGGCTGGCCAACGGCACGTACTACTGGGCCGTCCAGCCGATCGATGCCGAAGGCCGCGCCGGTGCCCAGTCGCCGATCTGGCACTTCACCTGGAACTGGCCGACCGACACGAGCCTGACCGTGACGGATCTCGATCCCAGCACGCAGGTTTACGACCCGCAGTTCTCATGGGATCCGGTGGCAGGAGCCGCCAAGTACGAGATCGAGATCAACTCCGACGAGGGCTTCGCCTCGGGCGGCAAGGTCTGCTGCTCGAACACGACCATCTCGACGTCGTTCACCCCGTCCACCCTGCTCCCCGCCGACACCTACTACTGGCGCGTGCGGGCGATCGACTCGAGCGGCCACGCCGGCGACTGGAACGTCTACGGCGGCGGGACGCCAGACACGTTCACGATCGCGTTCGACACCGGTACGGGCGCCATCACGAACCTGCACATGCGTGACAACCTGTCCGACCCGGGCGCCTGGTCGCCCGGATACACGACGCAGGTCCCGATCGTCACCTGGGACCCGGTGCCGGGAGCGGCCCAGTATCAGGTCAACGTGACCCCGTTCACCGGCGGGATCTGCGACTGGGGCGCCAGCGCCAGCTCGCAGTGGAAGTCCGAGACCGCCTCGACGTCGTGGACGCCGCTGGGCTCGGGCTATTCCGGTGCGAAGCCGTACAACACTCAGGCAAACGTGGCATCCGACAGCCCCTCCCTGCAGCTGAACGGCAACTACTGCGTCCGCGTGCGGGCCGAGCGGAACACGGATACCGGCAACCACACCGTGTTCGGCAACTACTCGTGCCTCGGCAACTGCAACGACCAGGCGTCGTTCCAGTTCACCGGCTATCCGACCGGCGGCGCGTGCACGGCACCGTGCAATGCAAACTACCCGGGCGCGGGTGACTACCTGTCGCCGATCACCGGCACCTCGACGGTGCGAAACCCGCTGTTCACCTGGAACCCGCTGGCCGGCGATCATAGCTACTACGTCGTGGTCGCGACCGACCGCACCTTTCAGAACGTGGTCGACTACGCGTTCACCCAGGTGCCTGCCTACGCGCCGCGTCAGAGCTTCCAGGTCACCACCTATCCCGACTCCAACACCAGCTACTACTGGGCCGTGCTGCCGGCTTCGGCGGCCGACGGCACCGGTGCCGTTGGTGACCCGACAGGGCCCCTGGACGGTGGTCTCAACTACCCGCAGGACTTCCAGAAGCACTCGAGCGCACCGACCCTCGATGCCCCCAGCGACGGCCAGGTGGTCACCACCCAGCCGACGTTCCAGTGGTCGCCGGTCGAGGGTGCGCTGCGCTACCGGCTAGAGGTGTCGCAGGACCCGAGCTTCGGCACCCTGGTCGGGAACAGCGCCGTCTACACCGACGAGACCGCGTACACCAGCGACACCACGTACCCGGCCGACACCACGCTCTACTGGCGGGTGCGCGCGGAGGATGCGAGGCAGACCGGCCTGGCCTGGTCGGCCACGCATACCTTCCAGAAGACCAATGCGGCGCCGACGTTCCTGACCGTCTCCAACTCGACGTCCGGGTCGCGGATCCCGGCGTGGCAGTGGGATGCGATGCCCGGCGCCGTCGGGTATGACGTCCACGTCGACCTGCCGGATGGGTCGCCTCGGGACTTCAGCAACATGGACACCACGGCCTTCACGGCCACCAGCATGACCGGCACGGGCATCTTCACCTGGAAGGTGCGGGCGCTCTACCCGACCAGCTCGTTCGGCACGATCACGAGCCCGTGGTCGGCGCCGCAGACCTTCGCTCGCACCATCCCGGCGCCGAGCAACCCGGTCACCAGCTACAGCGCGCACAAGGTGCTGCTGTCCTGGGATGCGCTGCCGGGGGCGAAGCAGTACACCGTGGAGCTGTCGACCACCAACTCGTTCTCGAGCAACATCGAGACGCTGACGACCGACAACACCGCGGTGGCACCGCGGCTGGAGAGCTCCGCTTACGACAACGGCGGAGTCATCTACTGGCACGTGTTCGCCACCGACGCCGATAACAACGCCGGTGGCAAGACGCCGGCGCAGACCCTGACGCTGCCGACCAAGCTGGTGCTGACGTCGTCGGGCTTCCCGATGAAGGGCAAGGCGGTATCGATCACGATCTACACCAAGGACGCCTACGGGCACTCGGTGAACGGCGTGAAGGTGACCGCTTCCGGCGCGGGCGTCACGAAGACGTCCAAGCTCTCGTCGCGCGGCAGGGTGACGTTCAAGCTGAAGGCGACGAGGTCGGGCAAGCTGACGTTCAACGCGACCAAGACCGGTTGCGTCGGATCGAAGCTGATCATGACCGTGTTCTGAGTTCGGGAAAGGGCCGGGCGCTTTGCCCGGCCCTTTCACCGAACTACTCCGCAGCGGTCGTCTCGATCGCGTGCGACGTCCGCCGGCGCACGACCGGCAGCAGCCAGCTGCCGGCCAGCAGCGCGACCAGCGCCAGCAGCGCGACCGGGATCACCACGCCGGCGCCGACGATCACCGCGGTGACGACGTCGGTGGCGCGCTGCCAGCTGCGGCGAAGCGCGGCCCCGATCGCGGTGGCGTGTCCGGCGCCGTGGTGCGCGGCGGCCGGCTGGTCCAGGAGCATGGTGATGGTTGACATGTCCGCCTGGTCGTGCAGGTAGCGCAGCCGGCCGTCGAGCTCCTCGATCTGGCCCTGGATGTCGAACAGCTCGTTCTGGATCTTGATCGTGTCGCTGACCGTGACGGCCTGGTTCATGAGCCGGATCAGCGCCCGTGACTGGGCGCGCAGGTTGCGCGCGCGTGCCGACAGGTCGACCAGCTGCTGGCCGACGTCCTCGCCGCTGACCTGTTCCGAGCGCACCGCGCCCAGTCCCGGCGCTCGCAGCTGGCGCATGGCCGCGTCGAACCGTCCCGCCGGCACCCGCAGCACGATCGTCGAGGTCTCGTGCTTGCCGGACGAGATGTTGCTGGAGCTGATGAATCCGCCGTAGCTGTCCACGACCTGCTGCGCGCGGTCGATCGACTTGGCCAGGCCGTCGTGGCCCAGCCGGATCGACAGGCGGCCCGTCTTGATCACCGTCGACGGCATCTGCGGCAGCCCGTGGTGCGAACGCAGTGACGCGTGCTGCGCGGTCTGTCCCGGCCCCGCGACCGGGGCCGCGGAGCCCGAGACGTCACCGAGGACCGCACCGCCGCCGCCGTTGGCCAGCTTCTCGGGCGCCGTCGTCGCCGTCCCGCTGCTTGAACCGCTGCTGGAACCGCTGCACCCGGCCACGCCGGACGCCGCCACCAGGACTACCGTGATCGCCGCCACCGTGCTGAACCGCATCGTGTCCTCCGATCGTCGGCAATCAGACCGGCGATCGGTGCGTACGGTTCCCGCCCGCGCTGTTTCCGCCTACACCGCCACAGGCAGCACGCCCGCCACGCACTCCTCGACGGCCGCCCGATCCGGCCCGCACACGAACACGAGCTCGGTGTTGCGCAGGTGCGAGACGCGCCCGACCCGCTCACCGGAGGGGTTGTGGATGCCGATCCGCGCGCCGACGTAGCGGGGTGCGTCGATCTCGACGGCGGCCACGTGGCGCCGCTGTTCGAGCAGCGCCTGCACGTCGGCCGGCGCGTGGAAGCCCTCGTTCGAGAACGACACCACCAGCCAGGGCGTCGTCAGGCTGGACACCAGATCCGCGAGGGCGTCCCAGGCCAGCGTCTTCGAGTTGTAGGGGCTGCGACGCTCGCGCACGTCCAGACGCTTGCAGGCCACGCCGTAGTGGTCGGGTGCGTCGTTTCGGACGATCGTCTCCCACACGTGGTAGTTCCCGGCATAGCTGTGCTGGTTGTAGGGTGGGTCGAGGTAGGCCAGCTCGACATCGCCCAGCTCGGCCGCCAGCCGGTTGGCGTCGCCCATCCGCGGGGTTCCCGCCGGGCCCGGCACCGCGAACGGCTCGCGCAGCTGCAGCGGGTTGGAGGCGCGTGGCGCCCAGCGCTTCAGGTAGGCCATCTGCACGCCGACGGTGCTGTCGACGCGGTCGGCCGCCTCCAGCAGGCTGGTCAGGAGCAGGCCCCGCTCGACCGCATCGAGGGGGATCCGGTCGATCTCGGCCCGGATCGCGTCGATGCGCATGCCGTTCTCCGGCATGAAGTAGCGGGCCCGCTCGCAGAACGTCTCGGTCACGTACCCGGGCTCGCCCGGCAACGCGTTCAGGTGGTCGAGCAGCGTGCTCAGGCGGGCTCGGTCGACGGAGCCATCCGCCTCGATGTAGGCGCGCCCGAGCGCCTGGGAGTAGGCGGCGGTGTCGTTCGAGAGCACCCGGATGCCTGCCGCGCGGAGGGCCTGGCCAACGCGGGTGGTGCCGGCGAACAGATCGGCCGCGGAGGCGACGCCGGCCCTGCGGGCGATCTCGGCCAGCGACGGCGCCAGCAGCCGCTTTGAGCCGAGGTACTTGATCACGGCCGCCACTCTACGCGGCGAACCGGCTAGCCCGAGCTCATCGCAGGTAGGTGAGTACGGCCAGGACGCGGCGGTGGTCTTCGGATGCCTGGGGTAGTCCCAGCTTCTGGAAGATGCTGGTGACGTGCTTTTCGACGGCGCGTTCGGTCACCACCATCCGCTCCGCGATGCCGGTATTGGAGCGGCCCTCCGCCATCAGCTCCAGCACCTCACGCTCACGCGGCGTCAGCTCGGCAAGCGGATCATCCCGCCGGTGGCGACCCACCAGCTGGCTGACCACCGCCGGATCCAACGCGCTACCACCCTGCCCCACCCGCCGCACCGCAGACGCGAACTCGTCCATATCCGACACGCGATCCTTCAACAGGTAGCCGACACCCTCACTCGACTCCGCCAACAACTCCATCGCATACCCCGCCTCCACGTACTGGCTCAACACCAGCACCCCCACCTGCGGATACCGCTCCCGGATCCGCTTCGCCGCACGCAACCCCTCATCCGTATGCGTCGGCGGCATCCGGATATCCACGATCGCCACATCCGGCTTCGCAAACCCCACCCGCCGCACCAGATCCTCCGCATTGTCCACCTGCCCAACCACCTCAAACCCCGCATCCACCAACAACCGCGCCACACCCTCCCGCAACAACACCGAATCATCCGCAAGAACTACTCGCACGGGATCACCGCCGACACGCACGTGCCGGAGCCGTTGCTCTCCACGGCCAGCGTTCCGTCCAGCGCCTCGACCCGGTCGGCCAGCCCGCGCAGGCCGGTGCCGCCCAGCGGGTCGGCGCCGCCCACCCCGTCGTCGGAGACCTCGATCGTTGCCTGCCCGTCGACGCGCATGATGCGGACCGTAGCGTGTTTGGCGTTGGCGTACTTGGCAACGTTCGTGAGCGCCTCCGCAACGACGTAGTAGGCGGCTGCCTCGATCGGCGCGGGCAGCGGCTGGTCGGGCACGTCGGCCAGCTCCACCGGCAGCGGCGCACGCGTCGCAAGCGCCTCCAGGGCCGGGCGCAGGCCGCGGTCGGTCAGGATCGCGGGGTGGATGCCGCGCGCCAGCTCGCGCAGCTCCTCCAGCGCCTGTGACAGCTCCTCACCGGCCGACTTCAGGATCTCGTCGGCCGCCACCGGGTCGCGCTGTGCCAGCGACCGGGCCAGCCGCAGCGACAGGGACAGCGACACCAGCCGCTGCTGGGCGCCGTCGTGCAGGTTGCGCTCCAGCCGGCGGCGGGCCTCGTCGCCGGCGGTGACGATGCGGGCGCGGGAGCGGCGCAGCTCCTCCTCGGTGCGCTTGCGCCCCGTGATGTCCCGCACGAAGGCGGTGAACAGCGGCAGCTCGTCGGTGTCGATGCGCGTCACCGCCAGCTCGATCGGGAACACCTCACCGCTCGCGCGGATGCCGGTCAGCTCCACCTGGGCGCCCACCACCCGGCCGCCGCCGTGCTGCTCGAGGTGCCGTCGCAGGCCGCGGCGGTGATCCTCGCGCAGCTGCGGTGGGATCAGCAGGTCGGCCATGTCCTTGCCGAGCACGTCGTCGGCCCGGTAGCCGAACGTGCGCTCGGCCGCCGGGTTGAACTCCAGGATCCGGTTCTCCGAGTCGATCGTGATGATGCAGTCGAGCGCGGAGGACAGCACCGCCGACTTGCGCGCCTCGCTCTCGGCCACCGCCGCCTCGGCCCGCCGCCGCTCGATCAGCTGGCCGACCCGGTCCGCCACCGTCTCCAGCAGCGCCAGCATCTCGTCGTCGGGCCCGCGCACGTCGTCCGAGCACAGCTGCACGACCGCGTCCACCTGCCCGGCGGCGATGATCGGGAACGCGAACGACCCGCGCCGGTGGCCGGCCCGCGGGTTCGCCATCACCACCGGGTCGTCGTCGAGATCGACGTCCCAGCGCGGCTCGGCCGTTCCTCGCACGTAGGTGGCAAGGCCTGAGTCGCCGGCCGGCCGGCTGGCCATCACCCGCTCGCTGAAGTCGTCCGCCACCGCGGCGGCGTTCGACCACACCGCGACCGGCACCAGCTCCTCCGGCTCTGCCTTCCAGTACACGCAGGCCCAGCAGTCGAAGGTGGTGCCGAGCGCCTCCACCATCGGCTCGGCCACGTCCTCCAGCCGCTCCGCCCTGGCCACCGCTCGCGCCAGCGACAGCTGGAACCCCAGCCGCCGCTCGTTGCGCCGGCGGGTGGTGATGTCCTCGCCGATGCTGGTCGCTCCGATGATGCGCCCGTCACGGTCGCGGATCACGGTGTTGTTCCAGGCGATGTCGAGGATCTCACCGCCGCGGGTGCGGATCCAGTTCTCCTCGTAGGCCAGCACGTCGTCGTTCGCCATCCGTTCCAGGAACTGCACCTCGGTGCCGTTGAACACCTCCAGCCAGTCGCGCCCCATCAGCTCCTCACGGGACCAGCCGGTCAGCTCGCACAGGAAGGGATTGGCATAGGTGATCAGGCCGGCCGTGTCGAGGCTGACGGCGATCAGCCGGACGCCCTCCAGCAGGTCGCTCAGCCGCTGCTCGGACGCGGCCACCTCGCGCAGCTGGGAGCGCAGCTCGCCCGCCAGCGTCTGGTTGCGCAGCGCCAGCGATGCTGCGGCCGTGGCCGCCCCCAGCAGGGCCGGGTCATCCAGCAGCGACGCGTCGTGTGCCATCTGCAGCACGCGGCGGTCACGCCGCTCGATGGTGGTCACCGCGCGTCCCTCGCCGTCGTCGGGTCGCGCGACCAGATCGCCCTCGATATCGACGTAGGTGTCGTCCTCCGGCAGCCAGTAGACCAGCTCCAGCGTGGGATCGCCGAGTGCCCTCCGCAGTGCCGCGCGCAGCCGCTGCGGCTCGTCGCTGGCCTCGATCTCGGCGATCAGGCCGCGCACCGCGCCCGAGCGGCCGATCTGCGTGCGCAGCAGGCCGTAGAGGAACCCCTGCGGGATCGCCGCGAGGGACAGGCTGAACACGTAGAACGGGATGTCGCCGGTCTGCTCGACGAGCCCGGAGTAGATCGCCACCGCCCCGATCACGAACATGCAGACCGCGCCGGTCAGGTACACCGGCGCCAGCACCTCGCGGGCGGCGACGCCCGCGGCCTGCCAGCGCCGGGCCAGGATCACCAGCATCGCGATGATCAGGCAGATGCCGAACAGCAGGGAGACGGCGTCGGCGGCCCTGACCAGGTCGTGGTGGTGGTCGACGAGCAGCAGGTTGTGGGCGCTGTGGCGGTCGGCGCCGTCCAGCCGCGGCTCCGTGAACGGCAGCACCAGCAGGCTCAGCACCCAGGTGTCCAGGTAGACGAGCACCGTCACGATCCGCGCATCCAGCGTGCGCAGCCGGCCGCTGGGGTAGGCCAGGATGGTGTGGACGAGCAGCCCCAGCCAGAGGCTGGCGAACACCTCTCCCACCGTGAACACGGCGTCGGTCGGCCAGTCCGTGAGCCCGTTGCAGAGCCACGACAGCGCCGTCGCGCACATCAGCGGCCCGATCAGGTTGGTGGGCCGCCGCAGCCACGCCACCTGGCCGGCGATCATGAACGACCAGCCCACCAGCAGGCCCAGGATCAGGTATGCGGCGGTGTTGTGGTGGACGTGCGTCCTGCTCTCGCCGACCGCGATCAGGGCGCTCAGCACCAGGCCGACGACCAGCGCCGCGATCCGCAGGCGGCGCGACGTCATTCCAGGGCTTCGGCGAGCGTGCGTCCGCACAGCTCACCCTTGGGGACGAAGCCGCGCGCACCGCTCTCCGCGATCAGCGGCCCGAAGTCGCTGGCATCGCGGCTGGAGGTGAGCACGATCGCGGGCGGGTCGCTGCCGCGGGTCAGCTCGCTGGCGACGGCGAACCCGTCCGTGTCGGGCAGCTGCACGTCCAGCAGCACCACCTCGGGGTGCAGGTCGCGCACGGCGGTCAGCGCCGACGCGCCGTCCACCGCCTCGCCGACGATCGTGTAGCCCTCCGACTGGAGCAGGGCCCGGGCCATCGCCCGGAAGCTGGGGTGATCGTCGACGATCAGGATCGATGGCGTCATCGTGATCATCGTGCCACACCGGTGACATGCGGACGATACGGTTTGCCACACCCCTTGCAGGGTGTTTGCCACGCTAAAAAAAGCTAGGGGCCGGTGCTGCCGTCCGTGGTGGAGATGCTGATCAGCGGCTTCAGCTGCTTGAGCAGGGTCGTCAGCTGCTTCTTGTCGGGCGCGGTCGGCTCCAGCACCAGCACGCGCTGCACCGCCTGGTAAGCGGTCTTGTAGTCCTGGACTGAAAGCGCGTCGCGGGCTATGGCGCGCTCGTAGGTGGAGTTGTCGGGCTGCAGCACGATCGCCTTCTTCCACAGCGCGATCGCCTGCAGCACCGACTGCTGGGCCTGCTGCTGGTAGGTCTGGGCGCGCTGCGTCAGCGGCTGCTGGGCGGTCGAGACGAGCGGGTCGCCGATGCTGGTGCCGAGCTTCTCGCCGCCGGCCGGGAGCGGGCTGGAGGTGCTTCCGTACTGGCTGGCCAGCGACTGCCAGTAGGCGGCGCGCTGGGCCTGCTTCTGGGCCTCCGTCTCATACAGCGTGGCCACCTGCGTGATCGTGTTCGCGTCCTTGGGGCGCAGGTCCATGTACTGCGCGTAGGCGCCCAGCGCCAGCGTCGTCTGCCCGCTGGTCTGGTAGGCGTCGCCCAGCTGGCGCCAGGCGGTGGCGTCCTTGGGGTCGGCGTGCACCTTGTTCAGCAGGTCGCTGACGCTGGTGGTGCTGCTGCCGCTGGACTGGCCGAGCAGGTTGCCGAGGCTGATCCCGCCCGCACCGGAGCCGACGCCCAGGAAGACGAAGCTGAGTGCGAATACCAGTCCCAGGAAGATGAAGACGGGCTTCTGGGTGCGTCGGATCTTTTCGAACAGCATGGGTGTGAGCGTTCCTCGGCCGGGGGATCAGCGGTCGAGCATCTTTGCGCGCACGCGTCGCGCCGGTTCGGTATCGGCAGCGCCGCCGTCCCGGTTGAAGCGTATCTGGCCGTCAACGATCGTGAGCAGCACGCGATCGGGCGTGCCGCCGTACACGGCGGCCGTGATCGGGTCTTCCCAGGGCAGAAACGGCGTAGCCGACAGGTCGAGCACGGTCAGGTCGGCGCGCTTATGCGGCGCCAATGATCCGATCGAGTCACCCAGGCCGATCGCGCGGGCACCGTCGACCGTGGCCATCCTCAGCACCCGCTCGGCGCTGAGCGCGTCGGGCCGCTGCGCCCGCGCTCGGGCCAGCAGGATCGCGGCCCGCATCTCGTCCCACATGTCGAAGGTGAGCGCCGAGGCGGGGGAGTCGGTGCCCAGGCCCAGCGCCAGGCCGGCGTCCAGCAGCTCCGGCACCGGTGCCGTCCCGCAGCCGAGCAGCGCATTCGAGCGCGGGCAGTGGACGGCCGGCACGCCCAGGCCGGCCAGCAGCGAGATCGCGTCCGAGTCGGCGCGCACGAGGTGGATCGCGACCGTGTCGGGCCCGAGCACGCCGGCCAGGTCGGCCAGCGGCTGGATGTCGCGCTCCGACTCGAGCAGGTGGGTGGCGACCGGGATGCCGCGCGCGCGTGCCAGCGCCACCAGCTGCTGGTAGTGCTCGGTCGTGACCGTGTAGGGCGCGTGCGGCGAGATGCCGGGTGTGATCAGGGGGTGGGACGGCAGCGCATCCAGCCGGCCGGCCATCAGCCCGGCCGGGTCGCCCTGATCGCTGAACGCCTCCAGGTAGACGATCGCCCGCAGGCCCTGGGCGATCGCGGCCTCGGCGACGGTGTCCGCGTAGGAGCAGTCGGCGATGGTGGTGACGCCGCCGGCCAGGCAGGCGTGCACGCCGGCGTGCGACTGCGCCAGGTAGTCGTCGCGGACGAGGCCGCTCTTGCGCAGGATCAGCTGCTCGATCCAGGGCGAGAACGGCAGTCCGTCGCCCATCGCGCTCATCGAGCCGTACTCGAGGTGGGTGTGGGCGTTGACCAGGCCGGGCAGGATCACCGCGTCGGCGAAGTGGCGGTCGGGCTGCAGCCGGTCGGATACCTCGGCGACCACGCCGCCCTCGATGCGCACCGCGCCATCGCGCACGGGCGGCCCATCCATGGGCAGCACCCAGTCGGCGCCGAGGATCACGTCAACGGCTCAGGATCGGGCTCGTCGGCGCCCCGGGTCCGCTCCACGGCCACCACGATGAAGTAGGAAAGCCCGTACAGCACCAGCAGCGGGATGAACTCGACGATGAACGAGATTGGGTCGACGCCGGGCAGCAGCATCGCCACCACGGCCAGCACCACGATCGAGATCCGCCAGTGGCGCCGCATCAGCGCGGAGCTCATGATCCGCAGGCGCGCCAGCACCAGCATCACGGCCGGCATCTCGAACACGATGCCCATCGCCAGCAGCGTCAGCAGCACGAACTGGATGTAGTCCTTCGCGCGCAGGTTGTAGTCGAAGGCCTGCTGGTTGAAGGTGACCAGGAAGGTGATGGCCGGAGGCACCACCAGGTACCAGCCGAAGATCACCCCGCACACGAACAGGGCCGGGATCATCATCACCAGCGGCTTCAGGTGCTTGTGGTGCTGCTCGGCGAAGGCCGGGATCACGAACGCGTACAGCTGGTAGGTCGCGATCGGCATGGTCAGCAGCAGCGCGCTGTAGATCGCGATCGAGATCGAGGTCAGAATGCCGTCCAGCGGGCTGGTGGCCAGGAACCTGTAGGCCGCATCGGGGTGGCCGGGCGTGTTCGACGGCAGCGGAGACGACAAGAAGTTCAGGATCGCCTCCGACTTGTAGAAGCAGACGGCGATCCCGACGGTCAGCACCACGAGCACGACGATGATCCGCGAGCGCAACTCGTCGAGATGCTCGACGAGCGTCAGCTGCTCATCGGGCTTGACGCGCCTGGCGCGGGCCACGGGCTAGTCCTTGGTGTGGTGGACCGGGCCCTGCTCGGTGGTGGGAGCCGTGTAGGACGCCGTCGCGGGCGGCTCGAGCGAGGCGGCCGGCTGCGGCGGCGCCTCGTCCTTGTCGTCGTGGCCGCTGACGGAGTCCTTGAACTCCCGGATTCCCTTGCCCAGCGATCGGCCCACTTCGGGCAGCCGCTTGGGGCCGAGCACGACCAACGCGATGATGAGGACGATGATGAGCTGGATCGGAGATACGTCGGGCATGGGTTCAGAGTACCACGGGTTCGGCGAGCGAATACGGGGTGGGAGCTACACTTGAACCACGGGAACGGCACGTCCGGGCCCGCACATGCACCGACTTTCACCTCCCTGAGAGGATTCCATGCCAGACCTGATCATCCGTAACCTGCACGCCTCGATCGACGGCGCCGAGATCCTGCGCGGCGTCGACCTCGAGCTCTCCAGGGGAGAGGTGCACGCGATCATGGGGCCGAACGGCTCCGGCAAGTCGACGCTGGCGCACGTGCTGATGGGCCATCCCTCCTACGAGGTGACCGAGGGTGAGGTCGAGTTCATGGGCGAGCAGGTGCTGGAGCTGGATCCGGACGAGCGCTCCCGCCTGGGCCTGTTCCTCGCCTTCCAGTACCCGTCGGCCGTCCCCGGCGTGACGGTCGCGAACTTCCTGCGGATGGCCGTGAACGCGCACCGGCGCACGCCGGACGGGGAGGACAACCCGATCCGCATCCCCGAGTTCCGCAAGCTGCTGCAGGAGAACATGGAGCAGCTCAAGATCGATCGCACGATGACCAGCCGCTATCTCAACGACGGGTTCTCGGGCGGCGAGAAGAAGCGCATGGAGATGCTCCAGATGGCGGTGCTGAGGCCGCAGATCGCCATCCTGGACGAGACCGACTCGGGCCTGGACATCGACGCCCTGCGGATCGTGTCCGACGGCGTCAACAGCCTGGTCGGCCCGGAGATGGGCGCGCTCGTGATCACGCACTACTCGCGGCTTTTGAAGTACATCAAGCCCGACCACATCCACGTGCTTGTGGGCGGGCGCGTCGTGCGCTCGGGCGGCCCGGAGCTGGCCGACGAGCTGGAACGCGACGGCTATACGCCATATGGCGTTGAGGAGGCGGCTGTCTGATGTCAGACACCGAACTAACACGCGAAGAGAGCGAAGCGGTCGCCATCGGCGACTACAAGTACGGATTCCACGACGAGGTGACGTCGGTCTTCGCCACCAGGCGCGGCCTGGACGAGAGCGTTGTGCGCGAGATCTCGGCGCACAAGTCGGAGCCCGAGTGGATGCTCGACTTCCGGCTGAAGAGCCACAAGCACTTCCTGTCGCGGCCGATGCCGCAGTGGGGCGCCGACCTCAGCACGATCGACTTCGACAACATCTACTACTACCTGAAGCCGGTCGAGGAGCAGGCCAAGTCCTGGGACGACCTGCCGCCGGGCATGCGCGAGACGTGGGACAAGCTGGGCATCCCCGAGGCCGAGAAGAAGTACCTGGCCGGCGTGGGCGCGCAGTACGAGTCGGAGGTCGTCTACCACAACCTGCAGGAGGATCTCGCCAAGCAGGGCGTGATCTTCCTGGACATGGACTCCGGGCTGCGCGAGCACGAGGAGTTGGTGCGGCAGTACTTCGGCACCATCATCCCCTACAACGACAACAAGTTCGCGGCGCTGAACTCGGCGGTGTGGTCGGGCGGGTCGTTCATCTACGTGCCGCCGGGCGTGAAGGTGGAGCTGCCGCTGCAGGCCTACATCCGTATCAACGCCGAGAACATGGGCCAGTTCGAGCGGACGCTGATCATCGTCGACAAGGATGCCTACGTGCACTACGTCGAGGGCTGCACGGCGCCGATCTACTCGACCGACTCGCTGCACTCGGCCGTCGTCGAGATCCACGTCGCCGAGGGCGGGCGCTGCCGCTACACGACCATCCAGAACTGGTCGACGAACGTCTACAACCTGGTCACCAAGCGGGCGGTGGCCGAGCGCAACGCGACCATGGAGTGGGTCGACGGCAACCTCGGGTCGCAGATCACGATGAAGTACCCGGCCGTGATCCTGAAGGGCGACGGCGCGCACGGCGAGGTGCTGTCGATCGCCTTCGCCGGCAAAGGCCAGCACCAGGACGCGGGCGGCAAGATCACGCACGCCGCGCCCAACACCAGCTCGGTGATCACCTCCAAGTCGATCTCCAAGGACGGCGGCCGCAGCTCCTACCGCGGGCTGCTGCAGGTCAACAAGGGCTCGGTGGGCAGCCGCTCGAAGGTGGTCTGCGACGCGCTCATCATCGACGATGAGAGCCGCACCGACACGTACCCGTACATCAACATCGACGAGAATGACGTCGAGATCGGGCACGAGGCGACGGTCTCGAAGATCGGCGAGGAGCAGCTCTTCTATCTGATGAGCCGCGGGCTGTCGGAGGAGGAGGCCTCGGCGATGATCGTCTCCGGGTTCGTGGAGCCGATCACGAAGGAGCTGCCGCTCGAGTACGCGGTCGAGCTGAACCGGCTGATCCAGCTGCAGATGGAGGGCTCGGTCGGATGACGCAGACGGTGTCGGAGCCGGCCTGGCTCGCGGGCCGGCGCGCGGCGGCGCTCGAGCGCTATCAGTCGCTGCCGGTTCCGACCAACCGCGACGAGGCGTGGCGGTACACGAACCTGCGCGGGTTCGATCCTGACCAGCTCGAGCAGCAGCCGGGTGCGCTGCTTCTGAGCGACGCGGAGCTGCCCGACGGGGTGGTGTTCGGCAACCTGGCGGCGATGGTCGCGGCGCGGCCGGAGCTGGTGGAGCGCTACCTGGGCTCGGTGGTGTCGGGCGAGGAGAAGTTCGCGGCCGGAAACGCGGCCAGCTGGACGGACGGGGCGTTCCTGCTGGTGCCGGCCGGCGTCGAGCTGACGGTGCCGCTGCGAGCCTCAATCGAGGTGCCGGCCGAGGGCGCGGCCATCCACCACCGCACGCTGGTGGTGCTGGAGCGGGGCGCGCGAGCCACCTTCGCCGAGGACTACAGCTCGATCGTGCCCGGCTACGTGAACACCGTGGTCGAGCTGGTGATCGGCGAGGGTGCCCGGCTGGAGTACGTGACCACGCAGAAGCACCACGCGGAGACGCGGCAGTTCGGCACGCACCGGGCCACGATCGACCGCGACGGCGAGGTCGACTGGGTGGTGCTGGGGCTGGGCGGCACGCGCGCCAAGTCGCGGATCGAGAGCTACCTGGCCGGCCCGGGCGCGAACGCGAAGGTGACTGGTGCGTACTTCCTGACCGGCCGCGAGCACGCCGACTACGACACGACGCAGGAGCACGCGGCGCCGAACACGACGTCCGACCTGTTCTTCAAGGGCGTCCTGGCCGACCACTCGCGCGCCGTGTGGCGCGGCGTGATCAGGGTCGACAAGGGCGCGCAGAAGACCGACGCCTACCAGGAGAACCGCAACCTGCTGCTCTCGCACGAGGCCCACGCCGACTCGATCCCGGGGCTCGAGATCGAGGCCAACGACGTGCGCTGCACGCACGGCGCCACGATCGGGCAGATCGACAAGCTGCAGCTGTTCTATCTGATGAGCCGCGGGCTCAGCCGGGTGCAGGCCGAGCGGCTGATCGTGCGCGGGTTCTTCCAGCCGATCCTCGACCGGATCGGCTCTGACGAGGTGCGCGAGTCGCTGGCCGCAGAGCTGGAGGCGCGCATGGCCACGGACGAGCTCCCCTGAGCGAAGCGGGCAGGTGAGCGACCCCCACCAGCCCGTGTTCGACCTGCTCGAGCAGGAGCTGATGCACCTGCGCCCCGGCGGCGCTGAGGTGATCGACGTGCACACGCATCTCGGCCGTGACGAGGACGGCATGTCGCTCGACCCGGCCGGGCTGGCGGAGATGCTCGACGCGGCGGCCGCCGAGCGGGCGGTCGTGTTTCCGCTGCACGACCCGGAGCGGGATCCGGCCTACAGCCTGCCCAACGACCGGGTGCTCGAGTGGGCGCGTGAGAGCGGCGGCCGGTTCATCCCCTTCTGCCGGCTCGATCCGCAGCAGTCGCCGGCGGCCGAGGCGGAGCGCTGCCTGGCGGCGGGTGCGCGCGGGATCAAGCTGCATCCGCGTGCGCAGGCGTTCTCGCTGGACGGGCTGTGCGAGCCGATCTTCTCCCTGGCCGAGCAGGCCGGCGTGCCGATCCTGATCCACGCTGGCCGCGGGTTGCCCCTGGCGTTCGGCCCCGAGCTGGTGGAGCTGGCGCAGCGGCATCCGGGTGCGCCGCTGGTGATGGCGCACGTGGGCGTGGCCGACCAGGGCGTGCTGGCCGACGGGCTGCGCGACCACCCGTCCGCGGTGTTCGACACGTCGTGGATGAACATGATGGACACGATGGCGCTGTTCGCGCGGGTGCCGGCCGAGCGGATCGTGTTCGGCTCGGACCCGCCCTACGGGCGCACGTTCGTGGGCCTGTACCTGGTGCTGCGGATGCTGGCCTGCCTGGGGGTCGACACCGAAACCCGGCGGGCGGTGGTGGGCGGCACCGTCACGCGGATGGTGGCGGGGGAGCCGCTGGCCCCCACGACGGCGCCGCGGGCGCCGCAGCAGATCCTGCTGGACGCGAAGCTGGCGCGGCTGCACGCGAACCTGATGCTGGTGCTGGGGATCATGTTCACCGGCACCGCAGAGCGGGCGCTGGACATGCTGTGGCTGTCGCAGATGGCCTGTCGCGACGCGAACCCCGGCGCGGCCGGCGCGGCCCTCGAGCGGATCGCGCCGCTGCTCGAGCACTCGCAGCGGTTCCTCGAGGAGCATCCGGACTCGCCGCGCCAGGCAGGCGCGCCGCTGGTGCTGGCGATGGCGATCGCCGCCACCGAAGTGCCACAGACCGTCTGACGCGGCTTCGCCACAGCGGCCGTGACCGTCTCGTCACACCCGCGTGGCCGTCCGCCACCCGACCCGGGCTCAGAGGCCGCCTCGGCCCACGACAGACCTTCGCGACAACGCCGTAGCAGGTCGTGATCTGCGCGTATCACCGGTTTGGCTTGAACGCTCAGGTGCGCGCCGGATCGGTGTTTGACTACGACCTGGGGGCCGGTGACGGTCGTCGCAGGATCGTTGCAATGCCGGGGACGATCGGCGCGAAACGCGGGGGTTTGCGCGTGGTATGGATCGTTGCGAGGCTGTGACAGGTGATGGGCGAGGAGCGGGCGCATCTACACTCCCGCTATGGCAGTCGCCGAGTTCACCACTCCGCTCGACCTCGAGAAGATCCGCGCGGACTTCCCGATCCTGGCCCGGCCGGTGCACGGCAAGCGCCTGGTCTTCCTCGATTCCGCGGCGTCCTCGCAGAAGCCGCGTCAGGTGATCGAGACCCTGGTCGACGTCTACGAGACCTCCTACGCCAACGTCCATCGCGGCGTCTACTACCTCGGCGCCCGCGCCACCGAGCGCTACGAGGGCGCGCGCGACATCATGACCGGGTTCGTCAACGCCAACGACCGCCGCGAGGTGATCTTCGTGCGCGAGGCGACCGAGGCCCTGAACCTGGTCGCCTATGCCTACGGCCGCACCTTCGTCGGCCCCGGCGACGCCATCGTCGCCACCGAGATGGAGCACCACTCGAACCTGGTGCCGTGGCAGTTTCTCGCCCAGCAGACCGGCGCCACGCTGCACTACCTGCGCCTGACCGACGACGGCAGCCTCGACCCCGACTCGCAGCAGCGCCTGGCCGCCATCGAGAACGTCAAGCTGGTCGCCGTCGCCCACGTGTCCAACTCGCTCGGCACCATCAACGACATCCCGGCGCTGGCCACCTGGGCCCACGAGCGCGGCGCCGTGCTGGTCGTCGACGGCGCGCAGGCCGCTCCCCACCGCCCGGTCGACGTCCAGGCGCTTGGCTGCGACTTCTACGCGCTCTCCGGCCACAAGATGTGCGGGCCCGGCGCCGGCATCCTCTGGGGCCGCGCCGAGCTGCTCGAGAAGATGCCGCCGTTCCTGACCGGCGGCGAGATGATCCGCACGGTCTCGCTCGAGAAGACCACCTGGAACGACCTGCCCTGGAAGTTCGAGGCCGGCACCCCGGCGATCGCCGAGTCGATCGCGCTGGGCGCCGCCGCCCAGTACCTGCAGGGCATCGGCATGGAGGCGATCGAGGCGCACGAGCACGCCCTCACCGCCTACGCCTACGACGTGCTCGACGGCATCAGCGGCGTCACCCAGTACGGGCCCAAGCCGCCCAACCGGGCCGGCATCCTCAGCTTCAACGTCGGCAAGGTCCACCCTCACGACGTCGCCCAGGTGCTCGACTCGGAGGGCATCGCCGTCCGCGCCGGCCACCACTGCACGCAGCCGCTGATGCGCCGCTTCGACCTGCAGGCCACCACCCGCGCCAGCGTCTACCTCTACAACGGCCGCGACGACATCGATGCGCTGGCGCTCGGCATCGAGAAGGTCAAGCGCACCTTCTCCGTGTAGACAGGCGGCTCGCGGGCACCGGTACACTCCAAGGGCGATGGACGACTTTTACCGGGAAAACATCCTCGACCACTACAACAACCCGCGCAACCACGGGCATCTCGACCATCCGTCGGCGGCCGCCGAGGGCGTGAATCCGCTCTGCGGCGACGAGCTGGCGGTCGAGCTCGAGGTGCACGACGGCGTCGTCACCGACATCCGCTACAGCGGCCGCGGCTGCGCCATCAGCCAGGCCGCGGCGTCGATGCTCTCCGACGTGGTCAAGGGCAAGCCGGTCGACCAGCTGGCCCAGATCGGCAAGGAGGACGTGCTCGAGGAGCTGGGCATCCCGCTCTCGCCGATCCGCCTGAAGTGCGCCATGCTCTCGGTGGGCGTGCTCAAGGTGGCGCTCAGCGAGCTGACCGGCGAGCCGCTGCCCCCCGAGTGGAACGACCCCTCCGACGGGATCGAGTGGAAGTCCGCGTAGCCGCCGAGGGGGAGATCCCCGAGGGCGGCGTCAAGATCATCCAGGCCGGTTCCCTGTTCGTGGGCATCTACCTGGTCGACGGCCGCTACTACGCGATCGAGGACCGCTGCAGCCACGACGACGGCCCGCTCTGCGAGGGCGACCGCGACGGCCTCACCGTCGAGTGCCCGCGCCACGGCGCGACCTTCGACCTACGCACCGGCGACGCGTTGACGCTTCCGGCAACGGTCGGGGTCGAGACGTTCCCGGTGATCGTGCGCGACGGCGACATCCTGATCGAAACCTGAGCGCAGCTAGGATGCCGTCATGGAGTCGCTGTCCGAGGCCACACAGGAATACCTCGAGAGCATCTACTGGTTGTACGAGTCGGGCATCGAGCGCACGCAGGCCAACCTGGCCCGCGCGCTGCAGGTCTCACAGCCGTCGGTCTCGGAGATGCTGCGCCGGATGGTCGATGACGACCTGGTCAGCCGCGATGACGCCAAGCTGATCAACTTCACCGATCGCGGCCGCGAGGTGGCCGAGCGCATCGTCGCGCGCCATCGCCTGGTCGAGGCCTACCTCGTGAAGGTGATGGGCATCCCCTGGGACGACGTCCACGAGGAGGCCCACGCGATGGAGCACTCGATCTCGCCGCGGCTCGAGGCCAAGATGCTCGAGATGATCGGCGACGTGCACACCTGCCCGCACGGCCACCCGATCGGCGACTACCCGCGCGAGCCCGGTGAGCCGCTGCCGTCGGTACCGGTGGGCAGCACGATCGTTGTCCTGCGGCTCGAGAACGAGGCCGAGGAGATGCTCCACTACATGAAGCGCCACGCCGTCGAGCCGGGCCACACCTACACGGTCGCCGCCCGCCGCGGCGAAGGCGAGGAGGCCGAGACCGAGCTGGCCGGCGAGTCGGGCAGCGTCTGGGTGCAGGACGCCCTGGCGCGCACGGTCTCGGTGCGGGTGGACGACCGCGGCGACGGAGAGATCTCGGCGCTGGGCGCCGCTGCGGCCGAGCTGCAGCTGGTCGGCCCCGACCGCTGGGGCATGTAGCCGCTTAAATGATTGGGGCGCGCCGGGTATATCCGGCGCGCCCCTAACGGCGTTTCGCGTGGATTGGGTAGCGGCGAGTGCCTGCCGTCCACCTAGCAGGTGGCGGCGGCTGTCCCAACGCCGGCTGCAGCGATTCCCCGTAGGTTCAGGGACTCGCGACTACCCGCGAGCAC